>NZ_JBALCO010000001.1:0-6324 GCF_036919595.1 Nostoc sp.
CGGCAATGCCCTGAGAGAGCAGAAGAAATTAGATGCAGCAGTTGCCGCCTACGAAAAAGCAATTCAACTCAACCCCAACTATGCTACTGCTTACAGCAATCTCGGCATTGCCCTGAGAGAGCAGAAGAAATTAGATGCAGCAGTTGCCGCCTACGAAAAAGCAATTCAACTCAACCCCAACTATGCTACTGCTTACAACAATCTCGGCAATGCCCTGAGTGACCAGAAGAAATTAGATGCAGCAGTTGCAGCCTCCAAAAAAGCCCTAATATTGCCAGAAGACAATTCTGGAACTCCTGCCAGCGCTCATACTCTTGCTCATAATGGCTTGGGTTTAATGTTCCAAGAGCAAGGAAAACTAGAAGAAGCCATTGAACAGTTTGACAAGTCAGAAGAGATTGACCCCAATTATATCTATGCCAGTAACAACAATATAGAAGCAAGGCAGTTATGGAAAACGAAAGATGATACCCAAGCTAAGGGCGTAGTTGATGATCGAGAATGGTTGCCTAAGAATGATCCAACCGTACCCATTAAGCGTTCTGTAGTACGTATCACTGCCGAATTTTCTACCCGTGAACGCCAGGGAATAGAGATTGGCACTGGTGTAGTAATTAAACGAGAAGACAACCAGACATTCATCCTCACCAATCGTCATGTAATTTTTGATGGCTATGAACAGGGTAAAAATATTCAAGTTGAATTTTTCAGTTTACCACCAGAAAACCGAGTGCGAATGCGGCGAGATGCCAAGCTATTTAAAGTGACTTCCACAGACGAACAAATCGATTTAGCTGTTTTGGAAGTTAGCGCTAATCTGCCAGAAGATATCCAACCCTTACCCATCTCCTCAACTGCCATCACCCCGAAAATGCGCATTCGGATTATCGGTCATTCTGCTCAAAGGGGAGAAGATAAATCTTGGTCTATGAAATCAGGAAACATCAGCTATAACAATCAGCAATTAGAAATATCTCAAGCTGCACTCAAACCTGGTTATTCTGGCAGTCCTGTGCTTGATTCGCAAAATCAACTTTTAGGCATTGTCTTTGCACGCAAAAAAGGTGAAGAACGAGATATCGCTTATCCTATGTCTGAGATTCAAAAACAACTGTCTACCTGGAAAATTACTACTTTAAACAAGCCATGAATTATAAAATTATTCTTGCCAGCCTATTAATCCTCAGCCTCAGCCATCTTCCCGCTGCTGCTTCTTGCCCAGAAGGCAAGCCCCAATCTACCGAATATATCCACCGCAAACCACCCAGCCGCTGCGAAGGTATTAAAGAAGAACCTTTAAGCGGCAATAGCTTGAGCCTAATTTCTATTGCTACCCGCAACCTTGCCAGTTTTGGCAAAACTCTCACTCTACAAATTCCGCAAATAAATGGTGGAAAAAACCCTCAAGTAAGAGTGCAATCATTAGATGAGAAATATCACTATCAATTGGATGACTTGTTATTGTCTAAGAATGGTTCAGATTTCAGCTTTAACTGGGATACTTACGTTCTCAGGCAAGCAAAAATACCAGCAAATAAACTCCGTGCATTGGCATCCTATAGCCTTGATTCCCAACCAGTGTATGTTCCAGTCATCCTGGGGCAAACTTCTGGCAAGTATGAATTCGTCTTTTATTCTCAAGACAGAGTAAGATTTACGAATTTTGAAATCCTCCCCCAAGGTAAAAAAGCAATCTATAGCGCTTCCCAACCTAACCCGAAAAAAGATGAAACTATTTTTACCTGGGATGGACGTAACGCTCCAGCAGGGCGCTATGAATTGCACTACGTTGCTAATATTGAACGAAGAGATGAACCTAGCGATCGCATCGAAAGCCGAATTATATTTGAACATAACCCAAATTGGTTGAAATAAATCATGGCATCTCGGCAAAAAGCCAAACAAAATTTTCCCAACTTCATCAAGATTCATCAATGGTTGAATTTTCTGAAAATAAATCTAATTGCTTTGTTCGTAGTAAGCGCTTCAACGCTAAAGCGCTTACTACGAACTATTTCAAACCATCAAAAGTCATTTTTTGTCCTGCTGCTACTTTTATTTTTTACTCTTCTTATCTTTGCCGCTATTTTACCTGGTACTCATACATTTGAAGGTAATATTATTGCTCAAGAAATGAGTTTTATCTATAACGGAGAAGAATCAAAACTGTTTCTTCAAAATATTCGCGGCATCAATAAACTAGAAAATGAAGGCAGACAAACCCTAACTTTCACAGGAACTTTTAAAAGTGAAACTTGGCCAGAAATTAATAAGTTAGACTCTTTAAAAATCCAACTTAAAGACGGAGATAGTAGATGGATTATTGCGTCGGCTAATCCTAAAGACACGAGTGAAATCAGCATTGATGAACTACGGGTACAACCAAATACAAAAATAACTGGACTCAGTTATGACTTTTATCGTAATCAACTGGCTTTTTCTCTGCAACCTAACTCTAATTTAAACCAAAAAATTAACCCAAATACCTTAGACCTAGATTTAGGTGGACAACCAATCAAAGTTATAGTAGAAGGCTATGAATTACTAGATTCAAAATTCCTAAATAGACCAGATAACCAAATACCATTAGAATTTATTGTCAACCCAAATAATAAAAAAATTAACTTAGAAATAACCCAAAAAACCAGTATTGATATTACTGTAGCCAAAACTCCCAAATATGAATCAGAAGAATGGTTTAGAGGAAAGATAAAAACCAAAAATGTTCAATTTATAGATATAGATAAAACTGGTAAAGATGTTAGAGACGATTTAAAAAAATCTACTATTGTGGAAGGCAAAATCCGCATGGCAGAACAGGAACGAGATATAAAACAAAATCAGTTTCTCATGGGAGAATCCGCTAATACTCCTCTAAACATTCAAGAAATACGTAATCTGGAAATTGTCTCCAAAAAGGGCATAGAAGCCCGCTTTTCTGGGAAAACTAAAGAGATTCAAATCGGTATAGATCCAGATTTTCCAGTTTCGAGAATACAGGGTAGCTGGTTAGATGGTGTTTTACCTCGTGATGCAATTATTGCGCTGTTCTCTTTTGGGGCTGCTACGGTTGCTAATCTTTTATCTTGGTTATTTAGTAACGCTTCTAAATCAGCATCAAAACTATAGCCACAAATCGCAATAAAATGTAACATCACACCAACTAATTAGGATACAGCAACATTCTTGAGGATAGTCATCGGCCCTTGAGCTTTGAGAATCTCCATTTCTGCTGGATTCCGCACTAGCAAAGCACCAGCGAATCCTAATGAATTTACAGAGATAGATTGGAAATGCTCCTGCGATCGCGGTACAATTAATATCCATTCTCGTGTCGCTAGCAGATTGTAAGCACCCAATTGCGTTGCATCTAAACCCACAGCATGTAGCAAAGTGCGATAAAGTTGCTCTGTTGCTTGCGCCCCTGTGAATGGCGGCTGCACCCAATTGGAATTTAGTGGTGCGAAAGCGTGGACAAAAGGAAGTTTTGGTAAAGTTGTGTTCGAGTTCTGAAATTGTGCTGCCCTTAACAGAGGTTCAATAGGTATCTGTGGCCCTGAAGGTGCAAGTGGTAGCGGCAATAATTGCAAGTGCTTGTGTCGCTGACTAGCACCTGCGATTTTGCCACTGTTGTAAAATGCTAAACCATCGAAATCAGCCAAACAAGCCCACATAGCCGCAAAATCTTCCAGCGTGAGTAAGCTTTCCTGTTGCTCGAAAGCACGGGTGATAATTAGCAGGTGATAATTAACAACATTGAATTTATTTAAAATACATACATGGGTATCGGAGATATCCGTCACAAATAAATCCTCTTCATAGGGCAAAAAAGGATTAAACTCTTGACCAGAGGTAGCAGATTGTTTTACCTGTTTCTCCTTGGCGGCTTTTTTACGATTCAAGTTAGACAAAATCCGCACTAAAAAGCGCACGTTATCCTGTTCGACAAATTCAAATTCAGTCGGTATCGACAGCAACGCCCCACATTGTAAAGCATGTTCAGTCTGTTCTTTCACACTTGTCCATAAAGTGCCAGGCTTAAGTAAGATTTTACCCTGTGCCATTTGATTCCTTTTGATTTCTTCAGACATGGAGATAATACGCAAGCGGGACGTACATCTGTGCGCCCCTACGAATGACTATATTCCAATACAGTTGAGTTAAGATGCGATAAGTAAAATACCAAACCTTTCACAACAACGCAATATCCCTGCAACAAAACTGTCACAAATCATATCTACATTAGTAATACATTTAAATATCCTTCCAGACAGCAATGCAAAACGAATCTCGCGACAGAGAACACCCATCAAATAGCATTTTACATAACACTGCTGATGCTAAATACCATAATCGAGCACCCTGGAAAAAGGCTGCTGCCTCTCTATCGTTGGTGCTGCTGGGATCAGGTATGACATTGGCAGGCGGCTATATGGCTGGACATCCTCAGCAGGTGTCTGAAAGTGCATCTAATTTGGCAGTGAGTCGAGTAAATGCCGCTCCTCCATTACCAGCCGCCACAGATCCTAACTTTGTTATAGAGGTAGTAAAAAAGGTCGGGCCAGCTGTGGTGCGAATTGACTCTTCCCGAACCGTAAAAACCCAGGTACCAGATGAATTTAACGATCCATTTTTCCAACGCTTCTTTGGTTCTCAACTACCACAACAACAGAATCGCGTAGAACGGGGTACTGGTTCAGGTTTTATTATCAGTGCTGATGGTCGTATTCTCACCAATGCCCACGTAGTCGATGGTGCTGATACAGTAACAGTAACACTCAAGGATGGACGTAGCTTTAAAGGTAAGGTGCTAGGAAAAGACGAGTTGACCGATGTTGCTGTTGTCAAGATTCAGGCAGACAATCTACCGTTAGTAGCATTGGGTAACTCAGATCAACTGCAACCTGGAGAATGGGCGATCGCAATCGGTAACCCCCTTGGCCTAGATAATACAGTAACTACCGGAATCATCAGTGCTACCGGACGCAGTAGCAATCTAATCGGTGCTCCCGATAAGCGAGTAGAGTATATTCAAACCGACGCAGCTATTAATCCCGGTAACTCCGGCGGCCCGTTGCTAAATTCCCGTGGTCAGGTGATTGCGATGAATACAGCCATTATCCAGGGCGCACAAGGATTAGGTTTTGCTATTCCTATCAACACAGCACAACACGTTTCCAGTCAACTGATAGCTACAGGCAAAGTAGAACATCCTTACCTGGGAATTCAGATGGTAGGGTTAACGCCTCAGCTAAAACAAAATATAAATTCAGATCCCAATAGCGGTTTGAGTGTGAATGAAGATAAAGGTGTATTAGTTATAAAAGTTATGCCAAATTCGCCAGCTGCTAAAGCAGGAATACGTGCTGGTGATGTGATCCAAAAGCTTGGCGGACAATCAGTCACAGATGCCAGCAGTGTCCAAAAGGCAGTAGAAAATAGCCAAGTCGGGGGCGATTTACGGATGGAATTACGTCGCAATGGACAGAATCTTAACGTAGCTATACAACCTGGTGCTTTTCCCATACAACAAGTACAATAATCGCTTTCCTAAAGGGTTTTGAGCGATTTTTGAGTAGCAAATGAGTAGCCTCAAAAATCTAGGGCTTCTGACTTGGTAATATCTGGGTGACAGTAGTATATAATCACTGTCTGAACAGTATCCCCTAGCCAGTAAGCCCTTTACTCTGGTGAAGCACCATAAGCGATCGCTGAAGTCACAAATGCGATCGCCGAAATAGCAAATGCGATCGCTTTACAGAAAACTTCAAAAACAAAGTGTAGACGCTAACGGCTTGTCGTCAGACATCCTTTGTTAGTCACTGATTTGCAAGCCTAACGGGATAGTTGAGCCGCAGAATACTTTGTATCCTTATCAGGAGTTAGATTTACCTTACGCGCTTCTCCCAACAAAGAGGCAAATCAAAACAGTTTATCAAGAATGGTTTATCATGATTTCCGGTTCCAATAAATATTTTACTTGGTTCCCAATCCTCTATAACTTTTTGCATAATCTTTGTAGCTTGTGTTCTAACACTTGGACGTTTTTTAACCTCAAGACGCTCGTTATAACAATCGCCTGAGTAGTGAAGATATTTGCCTTGACATAGATGAAGATTGCTTCGGTATATGACTTTATCTCTAAAAAAAATGATGAGTGCCAATGATGGTTGGTTTGGATTAATGTAGATTGAACAAGTTGAGTCAGTAGACCAGTTTGGATCTGTCATTAATCTGACTTTTCCCGTTAAGTCTCTTTTGCAAGCTGCCAACCCTCACAGAGATCGTGTAATTTTAACCAACCTCGCCACAGTACCTGGATAC
>NZ_JBALCO010000002.1:0-13571 GCF_036919595.1 Nostoc sp.
AATCCCGTAAATGAGGCACAAGACATCCATGCCTCTGACTCTACCATCAATGTGTATTTTCTCCGGTAACCTTTGCGAACCCCATGAACGGTTACGTTGTAACTGAGGTAGTAAATCTTTAAATACACGCTCAAATAACTTAGCAGGGAAAACTAAAAATCTTTCTGATAATGATTACTGATTGACAAAATTCGCGTTTTTCTAACCTCTCACGAATGAACCTTAACTGAACCGTATTGAAATTTAAGGGACTTCCAGTTAAAAAAACATCCCATCGTAGGGGCGCAAGGCCAAGATCCCCTACAAATGTACAAATAATTTGGGATAATTTATTTTTTGTCAGTCCCTAATAACACGATCGCCTTTACCAATTTCTGTGGATCTACAGGCTTGGAAATATGCTGTTGAAATCCGACAGCGATCGCTTGCTGCTGATCCATCTCACCAGCATAGGCAGTTAAGGCGATCGCTGGAATTGTCCCGCCTTGCTCTGGTTTTAGACTCCTCACCTGTCGCATCAGCATGTAACCATCCATTTCTGGCATCCCAATATCGCTGATGATCAGATTTGGTTGGGATTGACTCAGTGCAGTTAAAGCTGCAATGGCTGAGGTTACAGTGGTCACAGTTGCACCACACTGCTCTAGCATGAAGGACAAAAATTCTCGCATATCTGCATCATCATCCACCACGAGAATCTGTAAGCCAGACAAGGGTGAGGATTGATCTGCCAGAAGTGAGGAGTTATCTATTGTATCCTTGATTCCTTCGCTTTCATCCTGTAAGCATGGAAGTATGACGGTGAAAGTTGCTCCTTGTCCTTCGCCCAGGCTTTCTGCTTGAACAGTTCCCCCGTGAAGTTCTACAAGATGCCGGACGATCGCTAATCCTAAACCTAAACCGCCAAATTTTCGAGTTGTGGCACTATCTGCTTGACGGAAATAATCAAAGACATAAGCTAAGAACTCAGGTACAATCCCCTTCCCTGTGTCAGTTATGCAGATTTGTACCTCTAAGCCAACCTGCTCTAATTTAATTTTTACCTGTCCCCCAGTGGGAGTAAACTTAATGGCATTAGAAAGGATATTCCAAATGACTTGTTGCAATCGATTGGCATCGCCTAAAACTTGCCCGACACCAGATTCAAAAATTGTCTGAATCTCGATGGACTTGGCCTGTGCTGATAAACGCACTGTCTCGATCGCAGCTTCAATGACTGATACCAAATTAATCGGGTAGAAGTTGAGATTAAGTTTACCCTGAAGGATGCGGGAGACATCGAGCAAATCTTCAATCAATTGGGTTTGTAACTTGGCATTGCGCTCAATGGTTTCGAGGGCGCGATCGCTTGTTAATTGGTCAAGTTTGCGGGTTCGCATCAGTTTTGTCCAACCCAGAATTGGGTTAAGCGGTGTTCTCAGTTCATGGGACAGCACAGCTAGAAATTCATCTTTAATGCGGTTTGCTGATTCAGCAGCGTTTCGTGCCGTTCGTTCGGCTTCGTAAAGATGGGCGCGAGCGATCGCTTGGGCGCATTGTTGAGCAACAGCCAAGATAAACGCTTGATCTTCTCCACTAAGTAGTTGAGGCTGGGCAAATCGCAAAGTTATACCTCCAACTGCCCAACCTTCTACCATCAATGGAATACAAATCCAGGGATCAATGTCATATTGGGCGTAAATTTCAGCTAGATGAGGGTAACGAGCTATCTGATTTTGTCTCGCTTGTCCCCAAATCGGTTGCCCAGTCCGCACGGCTTCTGCTAAAGGAGAGGGTGAATCTATGGCAAAATGCCGCCAAGTGTCCAGCAAATCTTGGTTATAGCCAACCGCACGCACAATTTCCAGTTCAGTTTTGTTTTCATTCAGCAAAGCGACGAGGGCTGAACTAGCTCCCAAGGCAGCCATGCTCTGCTCGACAATGACTTCAGACACTTGAGCTGGTGTCAGCGATTCTGAAAGGGCAGCTGTGATCGACTGGAGACGGGCAATTCGCTCTAATGCTCGCTCTGCTGTTGTTTGTGCTTGCTGCGCTTCTTGGTAAAGGCGGGCATTATCGATGGCGATCGCAGATCGATGGGCAACATCTTCTGCCAGTGACAAGTCAGCTATGCTGTAACGACGTTCTGATTCAGCAGTCACAAAGGAAATTACACCAAAAATTCTTTCACGTGCCATCAAGGGCAAGATTATACATGACTTTAAACCAAGTTCACGCAGAATTCGCAGATGTTCTGGATCTTGGATAGCTGTTGCTAGGGCTGCATCTGAAATTTCAGTTACCATTTTTACAAGTCCTGTACACAGCACCTTAGCTACACCTTCAGACGCATCCAAATCTCTGGGATAACGCTGATAGAGTTCCCAGGCTTTCACTTTCTCTGGATCTCGGTAGGCAACTGCTACTTGATTAATTGCTTGATTGTCTTGCAGGAGATCAACACTGCACCAATCGGCAAAGTAAGGCACAACCAGGTTTGCCACGCTTGTTAGCGTGCTTTCGTAATCGAGGGAAGAGGCGAGTGTTGCACTGACTTGAGCCATAAACGCTGCTCGTTGCTGATCGGCTTCTGCTTCCAGACGGGCGGTTTGCTCTTGAATCAGTTGAATACGTTTGGCTTCAGATTGTTTGCGATCGGTGATATCAAGCACAATACCACTCATATGTGTGGCTTTTCCTGCCATCTGGCTTTTTTCAACTGCGATCAGCGCTTCGCTGCTGCGCTTCGCGATCGCAGCTTGCACTTGCTCATTTGGATCAGGGAATGTCACCCCAAAAAGTTTTAACGCTTCTAATCCCAGTGTCAGCGCCTCTTCATACCTACCTACAACTTGGTAGAGTCGAATTTGCAGCATATATATGTTGGCTTTTTCCACATGAGATTCTGCTTTGAGGAATAGTAGCTCAAATAATTCTTCCGCTGGCTCTAAATTCCCTGTTAAAAATTCACACTCAGCCTGTTCTTTAAATAGAGTAAATGTTTGCTCATATTGTTGAATCCAGGCATTCTCAGCTAAAAGATTCATGGCAACGCTAAAAAATCTTTTAGCAAGAGTGTAGGCTGTGGAGGCTTTTGCCTTCTTACCAGCGATTAAATTCAATCGTACCAATTCATCTTTTTCTGTCTGTTCACTAATCAGATTCACAGCGAGATTGAGTTGATTGACTAAATCAAAAATTTGCTCTGTCACTTGTTCAGGACTAGCATTTTTGAGCAAAAGTCGCCCAATTGTCAGATGAACTGCTGACTTTGATTCATCGGCAATTAAGGCGTAAGCAGCTTGTTTAACTCGATCATGGTAGAAACGATAGTTTTTCTGGGTACTTTCATCTGACTCAATGGGGATAATTAATCCTCTTAAAATTGCTTCAACAAGTGCGTTTGCCGTTTCTTGAATAGATTGTTCACCAATGATCGCTAAAACTTCTAAATCAAAGCGATTACCAATACAGGAGGCTAACTTCAGCACCTGTTGAGTTGGGGGTGGCAGTTTTTGCATCCGCCCAATCATCAAACTGACAATATTATCTGTAATGCCTTGGGCTTCAATCTGAGCTAGATTCCATTGCCAAACACCATGTTGGCGATCAAAATTCAGCAGATTTTCTTGATGCAGTGTTTTTAGAAATTCATTTACAAAAAAAGGATTACCGTCAGTTTTTTGGATAATTAATTGAGCAAGAGGTTCTACTCGTTCTGCTGAACTGTGCAATGTATCAGTAATCAACTGATTTACACAAATAAGATTCAAGGGGGTCAGTATAATTTCAGTTATTTTTGCTCCATACTGGTGAATTTTCTCCATCATCAAATTGAAGGGATGCACAACATCTATTTCGTTATCTCGATAGGCCAGAATGAAGCAGAGATACTGAATAGTAGAGCCAGTAATAATAGTTTGAATTAAATTTAAAGTAGCGCTGTCTGCCCACTGCATATCATCTAAGAAAACAGTGAGTGGATGCTCTTTTTGAGCAAAGACGCTGATAAAGTTATGAAACACCAAGTTGAATCGATTTTGAGATTCAGCAGGCCCCAATTCTGGTATATGAGACTGTTCTCCGATGATTAGTTTAAGTTCTGGAATTAGATCAGCAATTAGTCTACCATTGTTCCCTAATGCTGCTTGTATTCGCTTTTTCCAGGGAGCAAGTTTATCTTCAGGCTCAGTTAAAATTTGCCGAACAAGTGTTTGAAAAGCTTGAACAATAGTGGAATAAGGAATATCTCGTTTGTACTCATCAAACTTACCATAGATAAAAACCCCGTGTTCTTTGACAATGGGCTTGTGAATCTCTTTCACCAGAGAAGATTTCCCAACCCCAGCATAGCCAGAGACAAACACAATCTCTGGTTTTCCTTGGCTAACAACTCGCTCAAATGCTTGGAGAAGCTTGGCAATTTCTTGTTCTCGTCCATACAATTTCTGGGGAATTTGAAAGCGCTCTGAGATATCTTGCTCACCCAAAACAAAGGATTGGATTTCTGTAGTTGTCTGCAATTGCTCTAAGCACCGTTCCAGATCAAATTGCAGACCTAAAGCGCTCTGATATCTCTGTTCTGCAACCTTGGACAGCAATTTTATGATGATGTCACAAAGCATTTCGGGAATATCAGAGTTTAGCTTTTTCGGGGATGGCGGAGATTTGGCGATATGACAATGCACCCACTCTAAGGGGTCTTTGCCTTGAAACGGTAGCTCACCTGTGAGCATTTCATAGAAGGTGACTCCCAGTGAATACAAATCGCTGCGATGGTCAATCCCTCGATTCATCCGCCCGGTTTGCTCAGGTGACAGATATGGTAGACTGCCTTCAATGCGACTGGAACTGCTAACCCTTTTCTGCTCATAGGGAATGAAAGCAGCAATTCTAAAATCGGCAATTTTGACCTGATTAGTTTCGAGGTTAACTAAAATATTTTGTGGCTTAATATCTTTGTGAACAATGTGATGGCTGTGAATTTGTGCAAGTCTGCTGGTGATTTCAATAGCAATCTTCAAAAATGGAACAGGCTGTTGAAATTGGTCTAGCAATAGGTCAAGCGATCGCCCCCCAAAATCCTCCATAATTAGATAAGGGATTCCCTGGTGCATCTCTAAGGCGTAGGCTTTGACTGCTGCTGCAATGTTTAACCTTTGAGCGATCGCATACTCATGTTTAAGTTGCTCAATATTATCGGGTATACACTGTTCTGGACGTAGCCCTTTGATAATTACCGGACACTGATCTTTAACCTTAATTCCACGGTATATGACTGCTTTTACCCCTGCTTTTAACAAAGCGACAATTTGAAATCCAGGTAATGCAATCATCATGCCAAATACTCCAGGCGTACTTCTTCAGGGATAATCCGAGCTTAATTGTATTTTAAATACATTTCCTTGGGCAGATGAAATTTAGATGATATCAGGTTGGAATAATTATTTCTGCTGACTTACAAACAAGAAATGAGCTAAAATTCAAGCATAGTAAGCATTTCCCGCTCATAAACTTCCCATGCTTGATAACCTGCAAACCCAAATTTACCAACTAGAACAATTTGCCAACAGCCTCGTTTCTAACCAACTGACACACCTGAGTGTGGCGAGTATTGGTATCATCTTTGCAGCTGGCTTGCTCACCAGTATCACACCCTGTATGCTTTCTATGCTGCCAATTACCATTGGTTACATCGGTGGTTATGAGGCCAAAAGCCGTTTGCAAGCAGCTGCTCAATCAACTTGGTTTGCTTTCGGATTAGCAACTACATTGGCAGGATTAGGCGTTCTAGCAGCTTTGGTGGGAAAAGTCTACGGTCAAGTGGGAATTGGTTTGCCGATTATCGTCAGCATTATCGCCATTCTCATGGGGCTGAACTTACTGGAAGCACTACCTCTGCAATTTCCATCCTTGGGTGAAACGAATTGGATTTCGCCAGATTTACCAGCAGGATTGCGTTCCTATTTGCTGGGGCTGACTTTCGGCTTAGTCGCATCCCCTTGTAGCACACCTGTTTTAGCTAGCTTACTAGGTTGGATTGCCAATACACAAGACTTAATTTTAGGCGCTGTTTTGCTACTTTCTTACACAGGCGGTTATGTAGCACCATTGATTTTGGCGGGTACTTTTACAGCTTCAATTAAAAAGTTACTGGAATTGCGTCGCTGGTCTGGTTGGATTAACCCAGTCAGCGGGGCGCTGTTGGTAGGATTCGGTGTATTTTCCTTAATTTCTCGGATTCCCATTGGCAGTTTTTAATTTCAATCCTTGATAGTGCATGATTCAGATTTATATTATCAATACATTTGTAAAGTTTTACACATAATGACTAGAGAAGATTCAGCGGACAAAGAATTAAAATGGTGGGCAGTACCTGGGCAATTCTTACGGCAGGAGCTTTTGCCTGTACTGACCAACTTACGACTAGCGATCGCACTACTACTATTGATTGCAATCTTTAGTTCCACCGGAACTGTAATTGAGCAAGGTCGCTCACCCGCATTCTACCAGGCTAACTACCCAGAACATCCAGCTTTATTTGGTTTCTTAACTTGGAAGGTAATTCAGGTAGTTGGGTTAGACCACGTATATCGTACCTGGTGGTTTCTAGCATTACTCATCTTATTTGGCACTAGCTTAACTGCTTGTTCTTTTACTCGTCAGTTACCAGCCTTAAAAGCTGCCCAGCGCTGGAAATATTACGAAGAACCACGGCAATTTCAAAAGTTAGCTTTGAGTGCAGAACTAGATACTGGTTCTCTAAATTCTTTGTGCGAAATATTACAGAAGCGCCGCTATAAAATCTTTCCAGATCAAGAAAAAGAAAATCTTCTCTATGCCCGCAAGGGAATAGTCGGACGCATCGGCCCAATTATCGTTCATATTGGCATCGTAGCTATTCTGCTAGGCGGAATTTGGGGGGCGATGACTGGGTTTCTTGCTCAGGAAATGGTTGCCAGTGGTGATACATTTCAGGTGAGAAATATTGTAGATGCTGGCCCTTTAGCAGCCCAAGTCCCGAAAGATTGGTCTGTGCGAGTCAATCGTTTTTGGATTGACTACACTCCATCTGGCGGCATTGATCAATTTTATTCGGATATGTCTGTCTTGAATAATCAGGGAAAGGAAGTTGAGCACAAGAAGATTTTTGTCAACGAGCCTCTGCGCTATCATGGCGTCACTTTCTACCAAACTGATTGGGGAATTGCAGCTGTTCGCGTCCAATTTAACAACAGTCCGATTTTTCAGCTACCGATGGCGCAATTGAACACGAACGGTAACGGGCGCATTTGGGGAACGTGGGTTCCGACTAAACCTGATTTGAGTGAGGGTGTCTCCCTGTTAGCCAAAGACTTGCAAGGGATGGTATTGATTTATGATCCCACTGGCAAACTCGTTGATACTGTCCGCGCTGGGATGTCCACTCAAGTCAATGGCGTGAAGCTGAAAATTCTGGATGTGATTGGTAGCACTGGCTTACAAATTAAAGCCGACCCAGGCATACCAATTGTTTACTCAGGGTTTGGCTTGCTAATGCTGGGTGTGGTGATGAGTTACTTTTCCCACTCGCAAATATGGGCATTGCAAAAAGGCGATCGCTTGTATGTGGGTGGTAAAACTAATCGCGCCCAAGTTGCTTTTGAACAAGAGGTTTTGGAGATTTTAGATCGGCTGAGTTCACAGCCAAAAGGTGAGGAGAAAGAGACGCCAATTAAAGTTTAAAAGTAAAGCGGTGCAAAGTAAATCGTAGACAAACGCAGAGCATAAGTGATAACTTTGTATACCTTTGCGTGAACCTTTGCGCCCCTACCCTGCGGGAAGGCGAAGCGCCTATGCGTTTCAAAGTTATTTACAATTAATTACCCCTACATAGCTACAAATTGAAAAATTATTAAAGGTGTTTATTAAACATTGGAACAAAAGATTTCTATGTCTGCTCAAGTTCAATCCAAGGGACGCGTTTACCTTCTACCCCTAATCGCTGTTTCGTTAAGTATTGCTTCTTGTACTGGGGATCATAGAAACATCAAGCATATTTCTATCGTTGGTGCTGGGGCAAGTTTTCCCGCGCCTTTGTACGAGCGCTGGCTTTCAGATTACAACCAGAAAAATCCCAATGTGGAAATTAACTATCAAGCTATAGGGAGCAGTGCTGGAGTGCAACAACTCATTGAAGGTACTGTGGACTTTGCAGCTAGTGATGTGGGAATTACAAGTGAACAAGCAGCCAAGATAAAACGGGGAGTAATTGCTTTGCCAATAACTGCCGGTTCTATTGTACTGGCTTATAACCTCAGACAATTTGCACAACAGTCGCCTCAAGTCAATGTGCCAACTACTCTAAGGCTACCACGCCAAGTTTACGTAGATATCTTTCTTGGAAAAATTACGAATTGGAATCATCCTAGAATAGCCGCAGCTAATCCAGGAGTAAGTTTGCCTGATTTACCGATTCAAGTCGTACACCGAACTGATGGGAGTGGGGCTACGAGCGTGTTAACGCAACACCTAAGTGCTATAAGTCCAGAATGGAAAAGGAAACTTGGGGCTGGTAAAGCTGTAGCATGGCAAGTGGGAATTGGTGGAAAGGGTAACGAAGGTGTTACCGCCCTGATTCAACAGATACCAGGAGCTATTGGCTATGTAGAGTACGTTTACGCCAAACAAAATAAACTTCCTGTGGCTGCTTTAGAAAATAAATCTGGTAATTATATTACGCCGACACCAAAATCTGTAGCTCAAACTTTAGAAAAAGTGAAATTACCCGCCAATAATTTGATTGCTTTTATCACCGATCCTACAGATGCCCAGTCTTATCCCGTCGTCACTTACAGCTGGCTTTTAACTTATCATCAATATCCAAACCGAGTCAAAGCTCAAGTGCTGAAAAAGTTTGTTGATTGGGTTGTGATTGAGGGGCAAAAATCCAGTTTGGAACTCGGATATATTCCTTTGTCTAAAAAAGTTGTGCTTCAAGTGCAATCTGCTGTCAATAAAATTGCTGAATAACGCTAATCAGTGATGATATTACTTTTGGTGACGCACTTCAACCACAGTATGTACATTACCGCGAGGCGTAAAATCTGCTTTCACCGTGACTTCCAACGGATTACAAGCAGCTACAAAATCATCCAAAATTTGATTGGCAGATTCTTCGTGAGAAATGTAGCGATCGCGGTAACTGTTAATATAAAGTTTGAGTGCCTTCAATTCCACTACCCGCTCATCAGGCACATAGGTAACGTAAATTGTTGCAAAGTCAGGATAGCCGGAAAACGGACATTTACAAGTAAATTCCGGCAAAGTAATATTAATGTCATATCGCCTACCCACACGCGGATTCGGAAAGGTAATTAGTTTACCTTCGGCAATGTCGCGTTCGCCATACTTCATTTCTAGGCTTGCCTGGGATACAGTTTCAGGTAAGGAATTACTCATAAGTTATTAAATATGATTATTTGCTAGTTTGGGTAAACGAGAAAATGGAGAGACTAATAAATCGTAAATCCTTACTCAGTTCAATACTCTTCCTTCTCCCAGTCTGGACAATTCTCATCTTCACAACCGTGGGGATGCATGGCACAAACTAATAAATTACCACCATAAACCTGACCGTGGTAGTGAGTACAACCGATGCAGGCAGGATTTTTTTCGGCTGTGGGTTCAACTGAATAAGGAAAGCCCGGATCTACATCTGTTACAATCTCTTCCAGTTCCCAGTAAGCTTCCAACATTGGTTCAGCCAAATCCTGTAAATACTGATCGACTTCAGTGACAATGTTAGGGACTTGCTCGGTGATTTCTTCCGTTAACTCAAAAAAAGCGTCTACCATTTCACTCATTCCTAGGAAGAAACGCTCTACTTCATCAGCCACTGTTTCGACGATTTCTGCTAAATCTTTTTGCCACTGTTCCATAAACTTGACATCCTTACAGGCTATAAACAGGACGGTTTGTATTATCTGGCTGTAAGCACTAGAGTACACATTAAGCAATGTATCTTACTCAAGTTTCTATCTGAAGTACCACTTATTACTAATATTTCGATCAAAGAATATTTTTTATTAATCGCGTTGCAATCGTTTTAACTCATTTTGCAGGTCTAGCACTTCTTGGCGTAATTTATCCACATTCTGATCACTTGCTCCCTCTTTCACCGTTGGTTCTTCATCTTCCTCTAAAATTTCAATGCGGCGAGGTTCAGAAGGGGGTGTTTCCGGTGAGGTTTCGCCAGATGCTTGGGCCTGTTGGGCTTGCTTCATCATATCTTCAACGAAGCGGCGGGCTTCTTCTGTGTTCATTTCGCCCTTTGCCACCATTTCATCTGCCAGTTTTTGGACTTGCGATCGCACTTGGGCTAATTTCCCCCCTGCTTTCTCACCTGCGTAAGAAGCTAATCCAACACCGAGGTAAAAAGCTTTTTGAACAATATCTCCAAAACCAGCCATTGTTGCTGAACGCTCCTAAAAATAGGGCGACCCGGAGACTACGCCTATCACAAGCCTCCCGTGTTGCTGCTACCTTCCGGTTCTGACAAGATTTGGGTGTTGCAATCGCATAGATCCAGGTCTTCTAAAAGCATAACATTAAAAGTCAGTAAGTGTGTGTTATTCCATAACAATTCGCCATTCGTAAAGCTGATAGTTGACGCAGCCATGTTGCACCAATGGGTCATCAGCTACAATTGCTTCTGCTTCCTCCTTTGAGGCTGCCTCAAACAGCAACATCCCGCCTCTTTGCTCTGCCCAGTAGCCTGTTCGCGCTTTGTGTCCTTTAGCAATCAAGTCCTGAATGTAGGCTTTGTGAGCAGGTACATATTGGTCAAAGGTAGGTTTATCGACTTTGCCTTCTTCAATTTTCACAAACCACGGCATTTACTTCTTAACTCCAGTTGCAACAGACATCCTGCTTAAGTTATTACTATTTTTGAGTAGCATTTGAGTAGCAATATACACGAACTATAGTAATTTACTGAAGATTTAAAGGTCAAGACGAATAAAGCCATCCTACCTGCTCTGGCAAGGACGGCTTTCTCATGGATATATCGCCTACTGCTAGCGACGCATCTGTGACTATTAAACCTCTAAGTGCGATCTCAGATCATCCAGGGGAGATGTCGAGTTAATGGGAATCAGTGGTTTTGTTGGTGTCGGCTTGTCAGGAACAAATTCAAAGCGAATTCGGATTTTACCTTTCTGCCAGCCGCCACCCTGAGTTAGTAAAACTTTACAGTTCACGCCATTTGCAGCCCAGCCTTTAGCCTCATCCTCTTCTAACCTGGTCTTCTGAAATACCAAATTCGCCACAGTCTCCATTAATTCTTCACCTGTCAATGTTGAAGCCTCAGCAAAGTTAGCATCCTGAGCTATAGAAACAACATCCTCATCGGACAGAATAATTTGATCGCTCATTTAGTTTTCTCTTTCGTTAAGACAACATGGCGGATCAAGCGTCAACTCGCTCCACCTTCTCTAAGTTTTCCCACTGACTACCAATTACTAAGGAATAAAATTAGATGAGCCGTTTTTTTGTCGCTCTTTTACCACCGCAAGACATTCAAGACTATGCCAACCAGATTAAGCAGTACTTTGCTGATCACTATGCTAGTAGCGGGGCGCTAAAGTCTCCGCCTCATATTACCCTGCAACCGCCCTTTGAATGGGCAGATGCTAACTTGCCACTGCTAGAAGCATCCTTGAAGGAGTTTGCTAGTGAACAACAGCCAGTAGCAATTACACTCAGGGGGTTTGATGCTTTTGTACCTCGTGTCATATACATCAATGTAGTCAGAAGTCAAGAACTTTTGACTTTGCAAGCTGATTTAATGGTTTATACAGAAAGCAACTTGGGAATTGTTGACAAGGTTTCTAAAACCCGCCCTTTTGCGCCCCACATGACGGTTGCGTTTCGGGATTTAACAAAGCAAAACTTTAAAGCTGCTTGGCCAGAGTTTGAAAAGCGTCAGTTGCATTTTGAGTTTACTGCCGACAAACTAACGCTACTGCTTCACGACGGTAAGCGCTGGAATATTAAATCTGAGTTTGGTTTTTTGCCTACTGAACAATGAGTAATATATTACTCAGATATTTTCTACCCAGTATCATCTTAATAAACATCATGGTCATGTATTTATGAAAAAAGCGCTTACACATCAAACTGCCTTACTATTTACATGCTCTATGCTGCTGGTAGCTTGTGGTAAAAGTGGTAGTAATGATGCAAATTCCGCAAATAATCCAACAGCGATAATAGGTGTAACTAATGCTATTCCTATCGGTATCGCCTTTGCACAAACGAGCAATGTAGCATTACTTGGTCAAGAGGGAACTGATGGAGTAAAAATTGCCCAGAAGTATTTTAATGACAAAGGAGGTATCAATGGTAGACCAATTAAATTAGTCTATCAAGATACTGGTGGCGATGAAGTTGGAGCCATTAACGCTTTTCAAACTTTAATTAGTAAAGATAAAGTTGTTGGCATTGTTGGCCCTACTTTATCACAACAAGCTTTTAGCGCTGATCCCGTAGCAGAACGCAATCAAGTCCCAGTTGTTGGAGCATCAAACACTGCTAAAGGCATTCCCGAAATTGGTGATTATGTAACTCGTGTTTCTTCATCTGTTGCTGTCGTCGCTCCTTATTCGGTGAAAGCTGCACTAAAGCAAAATCCTAATCTTAAAAGAGTAGCTGTATTCTACGCTCAAAATGACGCTTTCAATAAGTCGGAAACAGAAATTTTCCAGAAAACAGTTAGAAATTTAGGATTAGATTTAGTCACAGTCCAAAAGTTTCAAACTACAGATACCGACTTTCAAGCTCAAGCCAGCAGTGCTATGAATTTAAAACCAGATTTAGCGATTATATCCGGGTTAGCTGTAGATGGAGGTAATTTAGTTAAACAATTACGAGAACTTGGTTATAAAGGAATAATTGTTGGTGGCAATGGTTTTAACACATCCCATATATTTTCTGTGTGCAGAGCGCTTTGTGATGGCGTGATTGTGGCTCAAGCTTATAGCCCTGTGTATGCCAGTGAAATTAACACAGCATTTCGCAAAGCCTACCTTGAACAATATCATAGAGAACCACCCCAAGTAAGTGCTCAAGCTTTTGCTGCCTTACAGGTATATGTAGAAACTCTTCAATCTTTAGATAAAAAAAGCAACATTAACAAATTGACACTGCCACAGTTGCGTACAGAATTGAATAAAGAGTTACTAAGAGGAAAATATCAAACTCCTCTCGGTGAAATTACTTTTACACCAGTAGGTGATGTAATTCAAAAAGAGTTTTACGTTGCACAACTCAAGATGGAACCAAACGGTATCAATGGTAAGTTTTCTTTTTTAAGAGCTAATTAGAGTGCCAATATCGGTTGTACTTAACAATACTTTTGTCTCAAGCTTGCATTTCTTGTTATTTGACTACCATAGCATTTGTTAACACACTTTTTATCGTGTCCCTTGAATATCGCGGTTTCATTGCTTTTAGTGACTGATTGTAACTGCCCAGGTAGGAATGTCAGGAATATTCCCATGAGGGAAGAAAGATGGTAGTGTTCAAGCATGAATCCAGAAGAAAAAGATCAA
>NZ_JBALCO010000003.1:0-9990 GCF_036919595.1 Nostoc sp.
GCGACCAACGAAAATTTTTTGAGTTGCATTTAGCTGCTGATTTTCAGGTACAACTCTTAATTTACCCGTTTTTAGGCTTAACCGAAAAGTATTGGTGCAGTAGCCACACTGAAATGCATCGCGGACAATAAACGCAGCTTGCATCGGGTGCAGATTATTTCCTTGCTCTAGCCCTTCAATGGTTGTAATTGCAGCGTCAGTGTGCATGATCGCAAATGTTAGGCAGGAATTTATTCGCTGCCCATTAACCAGCACCGTACAAGCACCACATTGACCGTGGTCACAACCTTTTTTACTACCAGTTAGCCCTATGTATTCCCGCAGTGCATCAAGTAAGGTAACACGTGGTTCAATCTGTAAATTGTGTGCTGTTCCGTTTACTTGCAGCGTCACCTTCATAGTTTCAGGTGTCGAAGTTTGCGGTATTGGAGTAGTTTTTTGGACTTGAGTTTGTCCTACAGCTTTCTCTACAAAATTATTGATCGTAGCCGCTACTGTGCTAACGATCATCAATTTACCAAAACCACGGCGTCTTAGCCGAAATTTCATCTGTTTACTCCACTCTGTTTTTGTTGGTAATAATAGTTGGTAATTTTCTGGATTTAACTTTTTTATAAGAAGCACTCTTTCTTACAAGTATTTTCCTCAATATGACATGATTAACAGAATACAATTTCATCTTGTAATTGTCTCTCTATCAGAAGATTTATGCCATAAGTATTATCTAAAACTATCACCCTATCTTGAAATCTCCAATATTTTTATTTGATGGAGAATTAAATTTCTTAGTAATTAATTAATTCCTAATTTTTAATAAATTTTTGTTAAGATAATCCTTTTTCTAAAATTTATACTTTTAAAGATTTTAAGAATATCTCTTTACACAGACTCGTTAACACTGCCCTATACGCTAAAACGCCTCATATTGTTCCGAAGGGAGAGGCTAACACCTGCTGTAGGATGCCCGTAACACTATTTCTCCGAGACGCTTTGCTCCCGTGGAAGCAAGCTACACGTAGCGTCTCTTTTAGGAGAAGGGCTATATGGAGAAGACTCTGCTACTTGAGTTATACAGAATTCAATTCTGGCTTCTGACTCTTGAATTCTTTCTTGTTAAAACTGGACACGAGGAAAAGAAGACGTGAAAATGCTGGCAAAAAGCCAACTTTAAATCATTAAGACACAATTACAATTTGTATGCCGAAAGTCATTGTATTCTTGGTGAAACAATTAGCTTATAGACTTAATTTTAGATACAAAATTGAGTTAAAAAACTTTATTAATTTATTAGTTACCAACAAGTGCAACGTTGGATTCAATATAAAAAACTGACAAAAAATAAATTATCCAAAATTATTTGTACATTTGTAGGAGATATTGACATTGTGCCCCTACAATGGGATGTTTTTTAACTGGAAGTCCCTAAAATGTCTATTTAATATTGTCGAGTAGTTTCTTGATTTATCTGTAATCTGATATTTTTTTCTATAAGACTCAAAATTTCTTCTTAAAACTTAGTCAAATACGGGCGTTTCAACTCTCATAGATGGTTTAACACAGCATAGGCAACTTATTCAAAGTTTCCGTCGTCGCGTAGCCTGTTAATGCGATCGCTGGGCAGAATTTTTGTTCTATTAGTTGTCAAATTGTCATTTGGCACATTTTGACAACCAATGGTTGTCGAATTGTTGAAGACATTAGCCGCCGCAATCAAGTAATGTGACTTTTGCCGACTATAACCAAATCTATCACAACAATACTCTTTAAAGGTTTTGTAAGTAAAACGGTAGTGCGATCGCAAAGCTTTATCAGCGGATTTATTAGACGCCGCCCGTCACCGAAATGATTACTTAAAATTGGTGTCATCTACTCATAGCGATCGGACAATAAGTTGCGCTCATTTTTCCATTGATGGATGATAAGCAGTATCAGCAAATAAACCACCCTTGGATATGACACCTGCTACAAATTCTTCGAGCGAACCCCCAAAGCTGCAACGCAATACGCTGCAATTGCGTCATGCAGTCGTTATGGCAGTCGCTGCGATGTCTCCGGTGGGAGCCATCTTTTTTAATACCATTCCCCAAGCGGGACTCGTCGGTGCAGCGATGCCATTGTGCTACATCATTGGTTTTGGGGTGGCTCTGCTAGTTGCTGATCAAATTAGCATACTTGCAGCCGAGTTCCCCGCGAGTGGCTCGTTGTATACCTTTGTGACTCAAGGATTAGGAGTACGCTGGGGCTTTCTCGCTGGTTGGTTGAGCTTAATTTCCTTCGGTGCGGCTATTGCCTTTGTCTTTCTAGTAATGAGTGCGAATTTTCAAGAACTGTTACTGCACTGGTTTGGCGTACACCTAAACTGGACATTATGGTATTGCTTGTTCGCTTTGATCGTCGGGGCAGTGTGTTATCGCGGCATTCACTTCTCCCTGCAATTAGATCTGACACTATTGATGTTTGAACTCGGCGTTTGTCTATTGCTTGCGCTCATCGTGTTTATCCAAGCTGGCAAAACCGGACAATTGACACTATTACCCTTCAGGCTGACGGGGCTACCACAGCATAGCAACCTGTTTGTGGGTGTGATTTTGTCCATCCTCAGTTTCGTCGGGTTTGAATCTGCAACTACATCGGGCGAAGAAGTTCAAAACCCCCGAAAGTCAATTCCGAAAGCGACGGTGATCACCCTAGTTTTAGTCGGCGTGTTCTATGTGCTGATGTCATATGTGGCAACGCTGGGATATGGCATCCATAACATGGCAGCCTTTGCCCAAGATGCTGCCCCCTTCGATACGATCGCACGTCACGTTTGGGGAAATGGGTTCGCCTTATTGATTGATTTTGCGGGAATTATGGCAGGATATGCCTGCGCCGTTGCCTTTCTCAATGGTGCTGCTCGGATTATCTATGCCATCAGTCGAGAAGAACTGTTTCCCCGTTGGTTGGCGCACATTCATCCCACCTATCGTACACCGACAAATGCCATTTTCGGGTTGAGTGGCAGTTCTGCGTTTGTAGGGCTAGGGTTGGGAATGCTGTGGACACCGATTCAGGCCTTTGCCTTTCTGGGAACAGTCATAACGCTGGCTGCCCTAGCGATCTATGGATTGACTAGTTTATCGTGTTTTCGATATTTCTCGACAAAACGCCGCACTCAGTTGGAGCAAAACTTTACGAATCGCTTTGGTTGGTTGCGTTATGTTCTGCTACCTTGGCTCTCAATAATCACGATTAGTAGTGTCCTAGTTGGCAACCTTTATCCCCCTCCACCAGCACCGCTTAACTTAGCACCAATTGTCGTTTTGATTTGGCTATTGCTGGGCATCGGAGTGTTAAAGTTGTTGCAAATTCACAAACCCGAAGCTATTCGTCACGCAGGTAGACTATTTGTCGTTGATGAAACTGAAACTCTCAGTTAGAACAATATAGTACAGCCCTTTAAGAGGAAGTAGGGACTTAGCCGCATGAATCAACTTTTTATCAATGCGTAAGTCCTATATTTTTAACCTTTATCTGTTGGGGAAGACAGTAAGAACAGAGAGAGAAAAAAGCTTAAACTAAGCATATTGAGGTATATTTGTTTCTCTATGTCCAATTAATTTCTTTGGAACGAAAAGCTCTATCCCAATCGTTAGCAATCACTTCCATGATATTGATCATGCCTTCATAGCCAAAATATGGCTTGTCAACATAAGTTTCTCTGTTAGTGGGGCTAAATACATCAAAAGCAATTTTGATTCCCAATTCCTCTGCCATGTATTTTTCCCATGCTGAACCAATCACAGCATCAACACCAAACTCTTCTAAGGTTTGTTTTACCTGATAGCCATCTGCCGAAAATACTATATGGGAAGTAAGACCGAGGCTGTACAGTTCTCGCTCCAAAATTGAACGAGAATCAGGTATCGCCGAGCGAAATAATAATATTTCTGGAATCATCTCCAATTCTTCAAAAAGCATTCTGACTAGTCCAATACCAAGCGTCCCATCCGCAGATACGGCAATTCTACAGTTACGATATCGGGGAATAATCATCAATGCTCGTTTGCGAAGTGTATCTACGACCATTTCTTCGCCTTGTTTGATGATTGGCTCCACTTTTTCATCTATCTTGAAATGTGCCGCCAATGCCTTTAACCACCGAGTAGTGTTGTTTACACCTATTGGTAAAGGTATATCATCAAGGATCAAAGGGATGTCATGAGTCTGTTGCATTTTCCGAGCAAACTTATACCCAACATCATGACTGAGAACAATATTGGCGGTTGCTTCACCAGCTTGCTCTAGTTCTTCAAAAGAGGTATTATGAGAAAATACCGTCTGCACTTTAATTCTTAAAGACTTTAACGTCTGCGTTACCCAATGCAAATCAGCCCACCAAGTAGGATTCAGATTTGCCTGTGGTGCAATGATATTTACAATCTTTGGCTTCCTGCCCTTTCTCTTGGTCTCCCTTTTTTTTATAAAAGGAAGTAAAGCCTCCAAACCCATCTCCAAGCCATCATAAGCATTGCCCCGAAACCCACCAGCCATTAAAGGAACGAGTTTGGCTTTGATATCTGGCTGAAGCTGGTTGCATAATCCCGCAATATCTTCACCAATAATGTCTGCCGCGCAAGTACCAACGACAAACATCACCTTAGCATCAAAAGATTTATCCGCGTCTTTAATCATCCCTTTGAGTTTCTCAGACGCTCCCATTACAATGTCTGACTCAAAAAGACGAGTACAAGCTACTTTTCGCTTGGTGAAATCAACCTCATGAGCATCATACCCAGCTGCAACAGTGGACGCGCAACCCTGTGGAGACTGAATTACAATACTGACATCTTTAATACCAGCAACTGTAGTTGCAATACCTTCAAGGGCACAGCCAACTACTGGGTCTTTACTATGGTTACAATTGTCAAAAGTTGTTTCAGCAGACATTTTTTCCTCCTGTTTTTATAAGGCTTGACTATGGTAAATGCATTTCACGCAGCCTGTAGCGACTTTTGCCTTAACGTTTCCGTGTTTCGCGCAGCCTGCAACGGCTTCTGTTGTCCCTGTAGCAACTTCTGCTTTGACGTTTTTGTGTTTCGCGCAGCCTGTAACGGCTTCTGTCTTCCCTGTAGCGACTTCTGGCTTAACGTTTCCGTGTTTCGCGCAGCCTGTAGCGACTTCTGTCTTGACGTTTCTGTATTTCGCGCAGCCTGTAGCGACTTCTGCCTTGACGTTTTTGGCTTAGTACCAATTCGGTATAAAGATACGCCAAATTCAAACTATATGAGGAACGAACCGCATTCGCGCAGCGTCTCGTAGAGAAGAACGCAAAGGACACAAAGAAAGAAGAAGCCTATTATTTGGCTGCGCCTCTGCGTGAGACAAATCCATACTTTTATTTAGCAAAGTCACATTTCATTTATTACTCGTTCATACATTTTCCCCGTCTCTTCTCTGCATATACAGTACAGTCAGGCATGTCTTGAGCTAATTTTCCGCTTAGTGATTGAGTAGATGCCAACCCGGAATCTTTAGGGAATACCATTTGCTTGGTTAAAGCACTCCGAGGTCTAAAGGCATATTGGAGTGCTGTTTCAATACACCTTGCGACCTTTAAGGCTCCGCGATAGCCAAATCTGGGACGATTTAAGATAGCATTTAAATCGACTACGGGAATATGGGGGAAACTCAAGGAAGAACCAAAATAAACTACCGATTCTGCATCAAGGCCACCAATGAAATCCAGTAATTCATCTTCCGTTTGTTTCATGGACTCGTACTTGCCAAAGGCCAGCGTCCCTTTCGTAATCAATATTTCCGGGTCTAACCCTGTTTCCAATAGGTAGTCTACACTGGTTTCTCGTGCTTCTGTACTCCAGGGATGGAAATTATAGATTACTACACGCATCCCAAAATCACGATCCAACATGTGAGCAAGGGATAAGCACTTGATAGCATCATGTCCTTCGATAATCGCTAACTTCCCTTCTATATAACCCTTAGCTGCTTCAAATTCAGTCTTGATTGCGGCATATTCCTTTTCCATTAGGGCAGCCGCTTGTTCTTCCATGCCTAAATATTTTGCCGCCCCTTCGAGCCATTTTTCTGTAGCAGCGATTCCATAGGGAAGGATAGTAGAGTTTAGCGGAGTACCGAACTTGTCTGACATGGCTTTGCCGATGGTATAGCCAAGATCCAAACATAAAGTACAGTTGACTGCCGCACTCGGTGCTTGCTTGAGTTCTTCTAAAGTACAGTCACCAGCGATGACGCTATGAACTCGTGCCCCCATTCCTTCTATCAATCGCACCAGTTCTTTAACATCAGTTTCGACTTCTGTTCTTTCAGGGCCCATCTTTGCGCCCACAATATTGACAGCATCAGCTAGTTGTGCCTTCCGCTCTGGAGTTGGCGGCTCCATAAAGTCTACGATTTGCCGAAATACGATATCAAATCCACTGCGATATTCCCCGGCAAATCCTTCACAATGTATCGTCATGATTTCAGACTGGATTTCGCCACGCGCCTTATTCACGACGTCATCAACACAGTCCCCAATAATACCAGACGCACAACTAGTGGCAACAACGATCGCATCTGGATGGTATTTTTCATTTACTTCTCGAATCGCGCCTGCTAATTCTTTTTCTCCACCAAAAATTACCGCCTTCTCACTCATGTTCGTAGTCACCACGGGTTCATAAGGTGAACCACTATTGCGGCTATTGGTTAGCTTATATGCCCGCTTTACACCATAGGCACAGCCACTTGGTCCATGAGAAATGACGATCGCATTTTTAATCCCACTTAAAATCTTCGTTGCAGTCCAAAATTTACAGGGGCGGGTATGACTACCTTGTAAAGTGGTCTTAATTTTACCCTCTTTTGCCAAACGATACAGTTCGCTCAAATTTCCGTAAAATACGACATTCTTATCTATACTTGTTGCAGTCATGATTACTCTCCAGTCTTTGTATAGCTTCTGTCTTCAGTACCCTGTGAGGCAGTCTGGTCTTGGGGGTTTCCCCCAGGAGGAACTGCCGAATCCGAAGGGTGATTTGTAAACCAGGCTACTAAGCCGCCCTCTGAAACTAATCAGTTAAACGGGTGCTGCCTGGTTTACAATTGACATAGTATTGCTAAGTATCGTAAAAATTATGATGGAAATACCATCTAATCAGTTGGGGGTGGATGACAGAAATATCACTGCGGATAGATGCCATCCCCCATATACATCAGCTTTCTACCAAACGTTTAAGATCCACTCGCGCTCGTGCTTGTTCTCCATATCTGCAAACATGGTGTTAGCAATGGTGTCTGCGAGCCATTCTGCTCCTTTATAGCCAATAATGGGGTATTTCCACATACCTGCCCGGTCAAAGCTGGGGAAGCCAATCCGAACCATTGGAATTTTGTGATCGATAGAAATATATCGACCTTTGGAATGACCCAAAATCAAGTCGATTTGCATGGATTTATCTTTAATGCGGCGCTCCAATTCCCAAAGGTCTGCATTCCAGATGACTTCGATATCACAGGCTGCTTGCTTCTCTAACGCAGCAATTCTTGGGTCTTTGCTGGTGGCTCGGTTGTCGTCTCCCAACAACATCAGTGCTGGCTCTAACTCACATTCCAAGCAGAACTCTGCTAGGCCAATTACCAGATCGGGATCTCCGTAAATAGCTACCTTCTTGTTAGCGAAGAACATGTGGGCGAGGTCGGCGATCGCATCGATAGCCTTTCCACGTTCTCTGACTAAAGATTCTGGTATTGGTTTGCCAGTCAGTTTCTGGATATTTTGCAGCCAGACGTCAGTGTTTTTGATGCCAATTGGTGTTGGGCCAATGATTGCAGGAACCTTAAACTTCTCTTGTAAGAATTCAGCTGAGCTGCCTCCTTCATATTTGCATAAGGCAATAGTTCCCAACGCATTAGCAGAATCAGCAATTTCTTCAATGGTTGAATTCCCAAAGGCAAAACTTGTCTTATCGGGCATGGTAGGCGCATCGAAGGATTCTGTATCCACTAAGATGTTTGCTGGAACATCCATATCTTTTAAGATGCGCTTGATTTCCGTGACATCTCCAGGGTTAAGCCACCCAGTAATCAGGTTCAACTTGCCAGTTGGTTCGCCTTTTTTTGCCAGGCTAGAAATGATTGCATGTATGCCGACATTATAGCCACTGACCTGGCTACCTTTGTAACTGGGGGTATGCACGGGAACAAGGACAATCTTGCGATCGGGATAGGCCTCCTTTAACTGACCGTTGAGCTTGTTAATGGTTCCTTCGATATCGTCCCCAATCGTCTCAGTTGAACAAGTCGTAATAATTGGAATAATCCGTAAATCGGGATATCGTGCGACTAAAGTGTGTACGGCTTCCTCAATGCGTGGCTGTCCTCCAAGGACAGCGCTATTTTCATGGAGTGAAGAAGAAGCAATGTCAAAATTTTCCTTCAAATGCTGGGCAAATAGCAAACGAACGAACATACTACACCCCTGTCCTCCATGCACCAGGGGAATACAATCTTTTACTCCGATTGCAGCGTACTCAGCCCCAGCAGGCTGACAGGTAAATATAGGATTGATTATTCCCTTGCGTTCTTTTTGTTTTACAACTAAAGACATCCTATTGACTCCTAGATAGTGAGAAACTCGTGCTTGTATTTGTTTGACGTTGTTGAAAGAAAGAATGAATTGTCATCCTGTTCTGTGGTAGGTGCGTCAGGGCATAGATAACGGAGTAAAGTGTCTGCATGAAGGCGTTTTCGTACCTTTAAATCGAAGTAAGGGATGCGTAGCATCGACTACATCAGAAGGATAGAATTGAATTTCTGAAAAGCCTTGAAAACTAAATGAGATGCTACGCAAACACTTTGCTACTCTTGAGGAATTGATGAAGGCGATCGCTTCTCCTTTTGGGGAGAAGCGAAAAGCGATCTAACCCTACATGAAGGCTTCTCTACCAGAAGCTACGCCAACGCGAACAGAATGACAAAACTCTATTTCCTACTTTAATTCAGCAACACTGTTCGTTTAGTGAGGCAGTCCGGTCTTCTCCCAAGGGGAGAGGCTAGCGCCAAGGGGTTTCCCCCAAGAGGAACTGCTGTTAGCGTCAGCATTAGCGACGCAGGAGCGTCACCCGGAGGGTTGAACTACCGATCTAATTGCTTTAATAAAGCGAATAATGCAATTCACCATTCTTCGACTTGGTTATTACAATATCGACCAGCATTGCCTTAACAGATTCCAGTACTGCCTTCTTTTGCGAGTTCTCCATCTTACTTAACCATGAAAACCTAATTTCTAGGTCAGCAGAAAGGA
Source organism: Nostoc sp. (assembly GCF_036919595.1). Taxonomy (GTDB): domain Bacteria; phylum Cyanobacteriota; class Cyanobacteriia; order Cyanobacteriales; family Nostocaceae; genus Nostoc. The sequence continues at coordinate 9,308 of NZ_JBALCO010000003.1, forward strand.
TTTTCGCATCTGCATAAAAACCTCTCTCGATCAAGGTGTCCAGAACCACCTTTTCTCCAGTCAAGATTTGGGCGGCCTTATTGAGAACACCATTGATGTTTTCTTCCCGATCCCATGCACGCGAGTGAAACTGCCACAAACACCGTTCTTGAATTAATTTTGTGACTTCCGCAGCTCGCTCTTGAATGTATACCGCGATTTCGCTAGCTTGCTGTTGAACCTGTGGTGCAGCTTCCTTAGCTTGTGGCTGAACCTGTGGTGCAGCTTCCTTAGCTTGTGGCTGAACCTGTGGTGCAGCTTCCTTAGCTAACTGTTTGGCCTGTGGCGCAGCTTCCTTAGCTTGTGGCTGAACCTGTGGTGCAGCTTCTTTAGCTTGCTTTTGAACCTGTGGTGCAGCTTCTTTAGCTTGCTTTTGAACCTGTGGCGCAGCTTCCTTAACTAGCTGTTTGACCTCTGAAGTGACTTCTTTAACTTGCTGTTTGACCTCTGAGGTGGCTTCCTTAACTTGCTGTTGAATTAAGGAAACGACTTCCTCTGATACCTCTTTGGTTGCTTTACCGTTACCATTACCATTGGTACTTACCGGATTTTGGTCACCACGGATATCAATTTGAGCCAATTTCATCAATGGGGAGTAAATGGCATTGTACATATCACGTGCCATGTTCACAGCACCTTCAAAG
>NZ_JBALCO010000004.1:0-2886 GCF_036919595.1 Nostoc sp.
CTCCGTACTTAAATATAACTTTTAGCGTAGGCGCAGCCCGCCGAAGGCATCGCACTTTTTTTGTCCGACCTCACAAAATCGCATTGCTCCCTATGTGGATCATGTTCATCAACAAACAATACCTGAATATCAGGAACATCTGCATTCACTGGCACGTGATACTCAGCTAAATCATGGTTAACAACGCGTCCAAGATTGGGGTCTGTCACCGTGTGTTCCATTAACGCCATGCCAATACCATAGATAATCCCACCGATTAGCTGACTGTTGGCTGTTTTAGCGTTGAGTATGCGTCCAACACCGAAAGTTCCCACCCAGCGTGTTACTCGCACTTCGCCAGAATCAGGATTAACGCGGACTTCGGCAAATTGCGATCCAAATGCATGCATTGAGAACTTCTTTTGTTCCTCTCCGAGTTTGGCATCTGCACGCGCTTCAATCATTTTCATTCCATGCCGGGCCAAAATTGCCTGATATGTTTCGGTTGCAGACGATTTATTTTTTAAGAAAAAGCTGCCATTTTCGGCAATCACATCCTCAGCGTTTGAACTATAAAGCGGCGATTTTTGATCGGCAAGTGCTAGTTGCAAAAGTTGAGTGCGAGCTTGATTTGCCGCTAAATGCACGGACGAGCTGACACTGGCGGCAGTTTGCGAACCACCGGAAACGGGGGTTTCTGGCATCTTAGTATCGCCTAGTTCAAAGCTAACTTTGTCAACTGGTAAACCCAGCGCCTCAGCTGCAACCTGAGTCATTACAGTATAAGTTCCTGTGCCAATATCTTGCGAACCACTCTGCACAACGGCTGTACCGTCTGCCATAATTCGGGCGATCGCTGATGCTGGAGAACGGTTGGTTGGATAAGTTGCTGTTGCCATACCCCAGCCAATCAAATAATTGCCATCTCGCATTGAACGGGGCTTAGGATTGCGCTTTTGCCAGCCAAACTTTTCTGCTCCTAATCTGTAGCACTGGATAAGCGACTTGCTCGACCAAGGCAGTCCTTTACTAGGATCGACATCAGCATGGTTACGCAGTCGCAGCTCTACCGGATCGATATTCAGCGCATAAGCCAGTTCATCCATTGCCGATTCTAAGGCGAACGATCCTGAAGCTTCTCCTGGGGCCCGCATGAAAGTTGGTGTTCCTTCATCCAGCTGCACAAGACGGTGGCTAGTTTCAATATTCGGGCAAGCATAAATCATGCGGGCGCTTTTACCAACAGGTTCGATAAATTCATCGAAAGTTGAAGTCTGCGAAGTCCCAGCATGTCGCAGAGCTGTCAATTTGCCCTCACGGGTTGCACCTAGAGAAACCTGTTGAATTGTCTCTGGTCGAAAGCCGACAGGCCCATACATTTGTATCCGTCCCAGAACTAATTTCACTGGACGCTTAACCTGTCGTGCTGCCATCGCCGCTAGAGGCACATGCGACCAAGCCGACCCTTTGCAACCGAAGCCACCGCCAACAAAGTAAGACATAACGCGGACTTTCTCTGGCTCAATTCCTAATACTCCCGCAACTTTTTGTTGAGCCGAAAAGATTCCCTGAGTTGCGTCATACAGCAGCAGTTGATCACCCTGCCAAACCGCTGTTGTAGCATGAGGCTCCATCGGATTGTGATTTTCGATCGGTGTAGTGTAGGTTTGCTCGACGCGGACAGCCGCAGCCGCTAGTCCCTGGTTGACATTGCCGTGAGTTGAATCGGGCGACTCTTCTTTAGGGATTTTACCTTTAGGCAAGTATGCCTTAGCGAGATTGTCCCGCATATTAATGGTTGGTTTCTCTTCCTCATAGCGAACTTGCACCAATGAGGCAGCATACATAGCCCGTTCAAAAGTATCGGCAACGACGACACCAATGTGCTGACCGCTATAAAGTACAACGTTATCTTGCAGCACTTGCAGCTTGCGACCGCCGCCCTTTTCTCCAGAAGCTTTGGGCGCGTTGAGGTGGGTAATAACTGTTAATACACCCGGTATTTGCTCTGCTGCCTTTGTATCAATTTTGGTAATCTTACCTTTGGCGATCGTGCTTTGAATCGTCACACCATAAGTCATTTTTGCTACCGGAAACTCTGCCGAATAGCGTGCGCCGCCGGTTACCTTGAGATATCCATCAACTCTGTTTAGCGGTTTACCGACAACTGTATTTGTATCCCCTGTATTCATGCCATTCCTCCCACCGTGAAGAGCGCCTTAACAATTGTGCGTTTAGCCAGTTCAACCTTAAACCCGTTGTATTTTTGAGGTTTAGCTCCGGCGACAGCTGCGGACGCTGCTACTTGAAATGTTGCTTCATTTGCAGGCTTGTTCAAAAGGGCTTTTTCAGCTTCAAAGGCACGCCAGGGCTTTGTTCCTACCCCACCCAAGGCAATGCGTGCCGAGCGAATGATCCCATTTTGAATATCCAGCGCTGCCGCCACTGATGCCATTGCAAAAGCATAGGAGGCGCGATCGCGGATTTTTAAATAGTGCGATCGCCTCGCAAGGTTTGAAGCAGGCAAATCAACGGCAACGATTAACTCTCCGTGTTGCAAAACTGTCTCTCTTTCTGGTGTATTGCCGGGTACGAGATGAAAATCTACCAGCGGAATACTGCGCTCTCCATTCGGGCCGCGTGTTTGCACAACTGCATCAAGTGCGATCATTGCCACAGCCATGTCGGAAGGATGAGTGGCAATACAGCGATCGCTTCCGCCAAGAATCGCGTGAATGCGGTTGTAACCTTCAATTGCTGCACAACCTGAACCTGGAACACGCTTATTGCAGGGCATTGAAGTGTCGCGGAAGTAGTAGCAACGCAATACTTTTCGGTTAAGAATTAAGCAGTATTGATAATGGAAAAATTAAGTGGCTGGCGTTGAGTACCAGTTCCTCTATCGCA
>NZ_JBALCO010000005.1:0-154729 GCF_036919595.1 Nostoc sp.
CGCAGCAATTTACAACTACGAGTTAAGTTTAGCTGTCTCAAAATTCCAAACCCCCACCATAACATAAAACTTATTTTGCAAGAGGTCTATTAAACACAACGTATTAAAGCTGCTAATTCCTAATTTAGGCGGCTATGCAGACGATTTAGAAAAAATCTCGATTTTTAGAAATTTTTATATTTATCAATAAAAGTATTGTAGATTACCTAATCACAAAATAACCACCTTTTTTTGTTTTTAAAGATAAAATCACCTTTCTCAGTTCACGAAATACCAATTTTTTTAGGGACGCACAACTATGCGCCCCAATAGGGGAGTGTTGTTCAAATAGATGAAAAAGACTATAAGTTGACACAAATAAAAGTTGTGCGCCCCTATTTCAATTGATAGGTACACTCCACCAAGCTAAACTATAGGGTTGAGTCGCTTCATTGAGCTTTTGCCGAAACTGGACGCGGATTTTGTAATTGCCAGTAGCAGCAACCGGGCAGAAAATATGTTCTACACTATCGATTTGGCTGATTGAGGAGCAAACAGCACCAGCATCTGAATTTTGAGTATCAGCTTTTACTAAGTATAGGTCGAGATTATTCAAACCGCGATCGCGAAAATTTTCGCCCACGTCATATTGCTGGTTTTTATTTTTATCGTTGAGTTCTACCAATCGATCCCAACTTAGGGTAATAGCAACAAAACTTGCCTGCTTTAATGGTTTTGCTAACAGATAGTCAACAGAGGCTCCAGCATCGACTGTATGATAATCCCAACCAATAGCTGGCACCGCAGCTGATGGCTGCCATTGACCAGCACTAAATTGCTGATAAGCGCGAAATGCGTTCAAATGACCCGCTCCCATTTGGGCATCTAAGGGAATCTTAGGATCTTTATAAGCATCAGAATCTAGCCAGTTTTGATTTTGTTTATCAATTAGCGTCCGGCTCATTCCCAACCGCAAGCCATCACCGCTATCTTGGATTTTGTCTGCTGAATTCAGCAATACAGCTTTCATCACTTGATGATGCCGAGAATCGATGCTCCAGTGGGGTTGTTTTGTCCGCATCTGTCGGTCAGCAAATTCCTGCAACAGAGCTACAGTAGCTGTAACTTGAGGCGCTGCAAAACTTGTCCCCGTGACCTTATTCAATTTGCCATCTGGATTGAGTAAGGGAATGTTATTACCAGGAGCAACTAAACTGATAGCGCGACGCCCATTAAGATCAAATTCTCTTCCAGCTAGCTTTCCACTCACTCCTTGGTTAGCACCCGCCAGATTAGCCACGTCTACTTTGTTAAAAACTCCCCCTCTACGGGATGAAAAAGCCACGTTCACTCCGTTAAAATTATCTGTAGGAATGGGAATACCGCCCTTGCCTTGATTACCTGCGATCGCATACAAAACATCATGAACGCGACTAGACCAGTCAACACATAAAGTTAGTAAAGCATTGCCGTCTAAAGTCGCCTCTGGTCTAGGATCGCGGCTTAGAGGTTCACCAAAGCTAAAGTTAATCGCACGGACATCGCCACTATTTTGTAGCGCTATGTGCTGGGCCGATAAGCACTCTTCTGGCTGACCCATGTTTTTAGTGGAACCCACCGCAGATGAATACAGTCGCGCTCCCGGAGCAACTCCCGGCAAAGCTTTGTCATGACTCACCATCACACCAGCGACATTGTAAGCGTGGGGGTCAACACCAGTATTGGATTTAGCTGGGCCATCGCGTAAAAATACTGCCGCTAAAGATATGGCACGATTTTTAGACACCGCCTTATCCCAACCAAACATTCCAGGTCGGCCAATTTCCACTTGACCAATAGCAATCTTACGACCAATTAAATTATAAGGAGATTGGTGTAGCTTCAGAGCATCAATACCGTTAGTTCCCAGAGTAGATTCTAAAGCTGAAGCAATTACCGGCGCACTCAGACAAGAAGCACTTAATCCCCAAATTATCCAGGTTAGTTTTTTAGTCATTTGTCAGTTGTTAAAAGTTATAAGTTAAGAGCGCAGCCGGAGGCTTCCGAAGTTCCGGTTAGGAGATAGGAGTTGAGTTAGGAATTTTATTCTCCCCTATTCCCCATCTCCCCAAAAAAGCCGGGATCAAAGTTATGAGTCTTGCTCAATGTTTTGTTACAATGCGTACAGACGAGGACGCTTAAAACCCACTAGCCATGACCCAAAACCGATCTCAAAAGCCCATTGTAATTGCTCCATCTATCCTATCAGCCGATTTTAGTCGTCTGGGTGACGAAATTCGCGCCATAGACGCGGCTGGAGCAGATTGGATTCATGTTGATGTAATGGACGGTCGTTTTGTACCCAATATTACGATAGGTCCTCTGATTGTGGAGGCTATTCGTCCGATTACGACCAAGCCACTAGACGTCCACTTGATGATTGTGGAGCCAGAAAAGTATGTAGAGGATTTTGCCAAGGCCGGTGCCGATCATATCACCGTACACTGCGAGCATAATGCTTCCCCACACCTGCACCGCACGTTAGGGCAAATTAAAGAACTTGGTAAGAAAGCTGGAGTTGTACTTAATCCTGGTAGCCCTCTAGAACTGATTGAATACGTTTTAGATTTGTGCGATTTAGTACTGATTATGAGCGTCAATCCTGGTTTTGGTGGTCAAAGCTTTATCCCTGGTGTATTACCCAAAATCCGCAAGCTGCGTCAAATGTGTGATGAACGTGGTCTTGACCCTTGGATTGAAGTGGATGGAGGACTGAAGGCAAATAATACTTGGCAAGTTTTAGAAGCGGGAGCTAATGCAGTTGTCGCCGGTTCAGCTGTATTTAACGCTAAGGATTATGCTGAGGCTATTACATCAATTCGCAACAGCAAGCGTCCTACGCCAGAATTAGCCAAGGTTTAATTCATTTTTAGATTAACTGTACTTCAGAAAAAATAAGGTGGGTAAATTGCCCACCTTATTTTTATTTACACATAAAAAAACTGGAAGCTATTCAAGTTTTGAACTTCCAGTAGTTGCTATATAAATTGAAAGTTTAGAAAGCAGAGATAATCCAGGTTGGGAGGACTAGGATTACAATAGTCGAAAGAGAAGCGTATGAGCTACTAGTTCTACCAGCCATGACAACGATTTCACCGAAACTTTTCTATTTCCGTTTCTGGTATTGGTGTTAAGCGTTTGCTTTATTAACTAAAGCAACACCAACCACAGTATAGAAAGCTTTATAAGCATTACTTCCACCGTCTGCAGTCAGTGAAAGCTCTGTGAAGTTTGGATTGGGAGAAGCTACCGCTCCAAATTCTCTTTGCTCAGATTTCCTCGAAAATAAAACCACCAGTAGCAACGGTTGCATCATCAGTCTTGGTGTAGGAGTTATTTACTCCATCAAATGCTGACTACTTTTGTAATCAGTTTGATTTCTTTCATAGTTAGAACTAATCATTGATTTTATTTTTTAAAATTAACTTGCTTGCCAATCACCTCTATTTTTGTTGAAGTTGTAGTTTTTATTAGTTTACCGATCTTATCAGTATATATTTGCCATTTTGGCAGATTTTTGAACAAAAATATTAAATTAATCACTGCTATAGAAAACCTGCTATGCTAAAAATTTTAAATTAGCATAGCAGGCTCTCAATCAACTTTAGAGGAGAATCTCTTGATTCCAAATAGTTTTTAATTAGATCCACAACGTTTCAAGGAAATATCTTGAGTGATTTCTGATTTTAATTGCGATTTCATTGATTGATAATCGTTAATTTACTGTGCTAACCTGTGATCTAAACTACCACCACGAATTTCTGTTTGTTGCTTTCCAACTACTTCTAGATAAGCTCGGTCTTTGATTTTGCTTAAGCAGCTTGATGAGCCATTACTATCAGAAATTGAATCATTAGCATGTTTCAGCATTTTGATATTTTCACTTTGCTGTTGATTTGTCCTACTGGCTTTAGAGTTTTCTTTTAGCAATCGATTATAGGTACGATATGGAATGTAATGGAGAGGATTATAGCCAGCAAATCGCAGCATTAAAACACATGCCCAGGAATATTTTCCAGCAAGAATTGCTTCAACTACTTTGTCAAATTGTTGAGCTTTCACCGTCTTATCTATGTTACTACTAATGCTCGCAATGTCTTGGTTCATCATAGTTTTTAGGTATCTGGGATGAAGTAAAGAGGAAACTATAGCTTTTGCTTGTCAGTGAGTGAAAGGTAAATAATTTACCTTTGGTCTTGTTATATAACTGGTAGGACAAAATTCTCGTGTGGCTCTTGTTAAATACAATTTTGTCCTTTTAAACTTTTTTAACTCCTAATTCAAGAAATTTTATCTGTTTACCTGCTTGTATTTCTTACTACTGTTTAATTAAGCATTTTCCGGGAATTTTACATATTTTTTTGGGCTAGTAGAGAAAATTTATCTTTGGGCATTAACAACACTATTTGTATATATACTATTTTTTGCTGTTAATGTCATTTCCAAGATTAACAGATTTATAGGTTAAATTTACTGAATATATTTCGATATCTATTTGTGGATTGTGCAACTTTTAATTTTGTCCTTCTTTGCTAATTAATGAGGGGTCTGACCCCCCACACAATATCAATTTAAAACCTTTATTATTGTCGAGTCACTAAAAAATATTACCATTAACCAGAAAATAAAACAAATTATAAAAATAGTAATATATAGAGGCTGGAAAAATTTGAGTAGTTAGAAACATTGAAAGGGTTTTAAAATTTTTTAATGGAATTACAATTTAATTTATTACCTTTGGATGTATTGATTTATAAAAATTACAGCTTTAGCTTGTATAAATGAAATCGCTAAATCATGCTCATGAAATATTCATGAGCATAATCTAATAGTCATAAATAGCCTAGTTTTGAAAAATAATTAGCATCTAATTATCAGAAAATAAGTTAGAAAAACACTCGTAATGGACTGTTTTCAACAATTTAGCCTGCTAAATCTGTATAACTTTAAATATTTTTTTAATAGAGTGAAAGTTAATTAAAAGTGAATAGTGCTAAGTTTATTCAGTAAGAATTTGTATGTGTATTAACATCTAACAGATTTATATAAATGAGATTAAAGATGTAGTTGCAGTTGGGCTAAGTGGTAATAAAAACCACCAATTGCCATAAGTCATGGATGAGTGCCTTGCTTAACGAGGATACCTCGGTCTAGAACAAGGATATAGTTGACATGATGAAGGTGATACAAGCTTGATTAATCTGGGTTAAGTTCTGTTGAAATTGACGTTCCGACTCGATATCGAGGGCGCTAGTTGCTTCATCCCGTATGAAGCCGATCGCAAAGATGTTCAGGGTAAAGAAGCTTTTTACATTCATTACTTGGTCGATAATGACCTGAGTAGATGGGAGAGTCGCCAATCTAAAAACTTTTACTAATAATGAAGTAAGAATAATTTCTCTGAGTAATTTTTGGTAATGCCACAATGTTTGCCAATAGCAACCTAAGAAGAGTTTCTCACCTTTGGGGGCATTAAAGTTTTCCGTAGGGTATAAAAGTAGGACATATCCTGTCCAGCTAGCTTCATCTGGACGCAAAAGCCAGTCCTTGCCTATGGCTGGATCACTAATCAATATGTGATCGCCTTTAACTCGCCAGACAACTATATAATCAATTCCTTGCCAATGAGTTACCCACGGGTTATAATACGAGTCCAGCTTGCTAAGACTCGCCCTCACTAATAGCACTTCATATCCCGAAGTTTGGGCTGTTTCTGCTAAACCCTGGAGAGATCCACCTCTACAATCTCCCCGTGCTAAGTTACGCAAATTGTAGCGGTTTAAGCGTATGTCCCAGTATTGGCTAATCATTGCCAAATACGCAGCGCCACAATCCGATGAACTTTGCTGTTGTAGTATAAAAGGATAGGCACGCCATAGCCTAGTTTTTGATTGTGAACGTAGTCTGGGAAATATTAGCAAGATTTATGACTAAAGCTAGTAATATTTGCATTTTTTGAAACAGTAGTCTTGAATTCTCAATCCTTCAACTATTACGATTACTGAAATTTTCCTTGACTTCCGGAAATACTCGGAAAATAAAATCACAAATCTAGACTCTGCTTTCTCAGATGAAGATGGGCTAAATTTGGCAACCCACACACCATACGTGGAATATGACCGTTAGTAGGGGTAGCTGTGCACCCCTACGTGTGTTGCATCAAAACGAGAAGCGCTTTGATAGCCAATCAACTAATAACTAAGTAAATTCCCCAAATCGCCATTGCCCGTAAGTAAGTGCTAGCGCGGAAAGTACCAGCTGCGGTGATAGCTTCAGGCGTGCGAAATTGCAGACCATTGTCATAAATTTGCTGCACCACAGCTTGCGTCAACCGAAACGCTTCATCTTTCATTCCCATTTGCACAAGAAAAGCTGCCAGCCCAAAGTTTATCCCCGTCCAGACTTCCAGGGGATGAGTAGCTTTGGGGTTTTCTGGTGAACCGTCAGGACGAACACCATTAGCAGCACCAAATTCACCATTGCAGAATTTCAAAAAGCACGCATCATAAACAGTTTTTAGGGCAGAGAGGGCGCGATCGCTCGGTACAATATCAGGTAAGTCCAGTAGTCGCGCGTAGAATTGTCCGCATAATTGATCTGCCATGACCACATCGGAACCACTTTCACTATCGAGTTTGTAATATTGCCCATTCCAAAGTTTTTCTTGGTAAATAGGAAGAGATTGTTCCAACCAAGCTTCATAGATGGATTTTTGCACCTCTGTGTTCTCTGTGCCTCTGCGGTTCGTTAACAAAACATCACTGATTGCGATCGCAGCCTCTAGCGCCGCCAACCACAACCCACCACAATAGGCGCTGACACCCTGCAACCGCCAATCATCAAAAGTTTGATCAGGCGCACCAGAATTTTCCGGAATCCCATCGCCATCAATGTCAAAAGTTTTCAAGTAGTCGAGGGTTTGAACGATCGCATTCCAGCAATCTGCTAAAAATTCTACATCGTCAGCACCCGTGAGCAAAAAATCGCGGTATACTTGCAAGACAAAATCGCTACCCAAATCTTTCCATAAATTGCAGTCTTGATAGCTGGTGTAATTGGTTTTCTCCCAAACATGTTCATTCGGTGCGCCTAAATCGTGGGGTGTTGCACCTAGAACTTTACGAACGGCGATCGGACTTTCTGCCTTAATTGTCATGTAATAGCCGATTATTCGGGGTGTGTCATCACCTTCAGGAATCGCCCGTGCAAATGCCCGAATCACCGACTTTTCTATTTCTGGAAACAGCATCAGCAGGGCAAAAGAACCATACAGCCGCACATCTAGACTTTCATACCAACGGTAATCTAAGCACTCTAGCACTGCAAACTGACCGATGGGGTCAAGTTCCGATGCTGCACTCCAGAGAGTACCGCCACTGGTAAGGTCGTAAAGCTCATTAAATAGAGCCATCTTAAACCAATTGGGTAAATCTTCCCGGTCGAGAATGGGTTTTTGCCAAATTTGAATTTGCGATCGCCAGGTTTGGTATTCTTGTAGCGCAGTGGATGCGATCGCCCAAGCATTATTTCCACTTTTATCAAAAAAGTCTGTGTATCTGCGATAATAGTTGACTCCAGCGGCAAATTCTGTAATGGGCAAATCCCAAGCGAGGACAAAGGGGATTTCCAGAGTTTCCCCTGGTTGGAGAGTGAAACGGAGTGTGATCGCAGCCCCTAATTGTTCACCTTCTGCTACTGGATTTACATCTATATTATTGGGCAAAGAACCATCTTTAGCAAAGCTTTGCCACACCTGATCACCCGTACCATCAGGATTCCAATGGGTGTGGTGAAATACTTCCACCTGGGGATGCTTCAGCGTTGCAATACACCAGCTTCCATCTCCTTCCTTCAAAGGTTGATCACTACCAACCCGACCTAAAAGACAGCCAAACTGTTGTGTATTTTCAACTATTTGGTTATAGTTTCCTTGACTTTCGCTCCAGCGCGGTTGGTATTCGTAAACCGGACTCCCATCATCGCGCACTCGCACTTGGGGAGATTTAAGGGCATTTGTAAACCAGCCCACCATATTTTGCCAAGTGAGCATGATGCTGAGAGTAATCGGTGCATCTGTAGGGTTGTGAGCATTCCAGAGGAATATTGCCACAGGGTAACTAGTTTCTTGGTAATTACCTGCCCAGATTGGGGAAAATTGCTCACATGTCAACTGTGCTTGAAAGATATTTTCATACACAAACCAGCTACGTGGGTAGAGCGCGTGATAATTGCCCGTCCCTTTTGTAGCGGTAAGTGTCGGATACCATTGCCAAGCCTTGAGAGTGCCATCTTCGGGCGCTTGCGTAGATAAAGCGTAGGCTTGGGAAGATGTGCTATTGGATTCAAACACACTGAATTGACAAGCGGGAACATTTTTGAAGGTATGCTCACCACCGTCGATGTGCCACAGGTTAAAGTTTCCTCGTGAAGAACGACCGATGCAACCTGCACCAAAGCCACCTAAAGGCATACCATGCCAAGGGCCATCATCGATATTACTTGCGTAGCGGACGGTATAAGGTTTATCCCAGCCTAAACCGATGGGACGGCTCCAAGTGCAAGAGGGAATTTCTGGAGAGAGTTGATTTGTCATCGCCTAATGTTACAGCGTGCAGTTACGTCAATGAAGACTAGCGCGATGTGCGATTTTTCTCAAGTAAAACGCGGTGACAGCATAATAATTAACTTTGTACTGGACGGAACCTTTTGAGATAGGGTTAAATGAAGTGCAAGTTTAATGCATAATCAACTATATGCTAAACATTAGTCGAGGCATCCATTCGCTCTCTAGCTTTAAACGCAATACGTTGGAATTCCTACAGCAAATGAAGCAGACAGGAAAACCTGTAGTGCTGACGGTTAATGGCAAAGCCGAACTTGTGGTTCAGGATGCAGAGTCTTACCAAAAACTGCTGGATGCATTGGAAAGATTGGAAGCGATTGCCTCAATTAAGCAGGGACTTGAAGATGTAGAGGCTGGTAGAACCATTACCCTTAGCGAATTTGAGCAAGAAATGCAGCAAAAGTATGGCATTTCAAGTTAGGGTGACTCAGACTGCAAAAGCTGAAATTGATAATGCTTACTCTTGGTTGAGACAGCGTAACCCAGTTTATGCAGATAAATGGTTTCGGGAGTTGATGGATACTATTGCTACTCTGCAAGAAAAGCCTCTACGTTGCGCTCTAGCTCCAGAAAATGATGCACTTTCTGAATAAATCCGTCAACTTATTTACGGTAAGTCAAGAAATAAGCACCGAATTTTGTTCGTTATTCGAGAATATACTGTTTTTGTGCTTCATGTACGTCATAGTTCGCAAGCTCCACTGATAGGCGAGGAAGTTGACGAGGAAGAAGAATTTTGATTGTTGAAAGCGTGGCGATCGCTCACCCTTTGAAGTTGGTACTTTTGTTGTATATGTGGGCACTCTAAAATTAAGCAACCTACTGGAGACTAATTTCTATGTCCACAGCCCCAATTAGTGCAGCACTAGCACAATCAGAGAGAGATGCTGTGTTACAAGCGATCGCCACAATTAAAGAAAAGTTACCATTTTTGATTGATTTAAGTAACGAGGAGCGGAAAGCTTTACCCAAAATGGGAGATAAAAGCCGCGCCTTTGTAAGCAAAGCATTGGAGGTGGCGACACAGAATCCAGAGTTTTTACCGCGATCGTTTGACCTTAATGAGATGCGGAAAGACGTTCAATTATTTGAAGCTTTGTATCCAGTATTGCTGTCTTTGTCACAATTACAAGAGTTGCTAGATGATACTTCGCTAGCAGTGGGTAGTGAAGCTTATGCAGCCGCCTTGCAGGTGTATAATTATGCCAAAGCTAGTGGACAAGGCGCTGGTTTAGATGGAGTAGTTGAGGAAATGGGGCAAAGGTTCGCCCGTAAATCTCGGAAATCCAAGCCTCAAGCAGCAGCGTTGTAGAAAATAGCTTGGTGATTGCACTTCTAAGGTGCAATGTTGAGGCTCAGAACTCGGATGTTGAAGTAAATTGCTCGGCGTTCCGAGTTCTGAACTCGAAGCTTCACTCTCAGAACATGAAATTTCGAGATTAGAACTCGGAACTTTAGGCTCAGAACAGCAACGTCCGAGATCCAAGGGGGAATGATCGTGAGTAAAAGGCGTAGGCGTAGCCCGTCGTTCGCGTAGCGTCTCGTAGAGAAGACATCGCTCACCCTTTGAACTCGGAAGTTCGTGTTCTATGAGTGAATGATGATGAATCAAAAGCGATCGCTTCTGTAATAATTAGGCTAGCCGACACTATAAAGATGTCCCAAATCATCAGCTTTGTTGTCATCCCGCAGGGGAATTAAATTCCTCTGCTAATAGCTAAAGTCCTCTTCAGAAGACTAAGGAGAGATTTCAGTCCACTTGAGTGGACTTGCGCTATGAGCCCGGAAATAAATTTCCAGGCGGGATATGGGTAAGCACGATAATCCAACTATTGCGCTTCTGGGTTGAGTCCAATACAGACCTAACCCCCAGCCCCTTCCCTACAAGGGAAGGGGAGTAAATTCAAAGCCTCTCTCCTAAAAGGAGAGAGGCTTGGAGAGAGGTCAAAGTGTATTGCATACAAACGAAAAGCCCTATATCGCTATTTATTGCTTCTTCTCAGGAAACTTATACTTAACCTCAATTTCAAAATTACTTTCCGCCGACCCTTCAGTTAAAAACGGAATGCCAGTTTTTCCACCCAGCTTGATGCCAAACTTAACTGTTACCTCCTCAGCATCAGGTAAATTCTTGAATGCACCAACAGCTAACTTGGCATAGTTACGAATTCTGCCCTGAAATTCTTGAATGTTTAGCGTGGGTAAACCATCACGGTATCCCGGTTCCTCTTCCTCTGGAACTTCAGAAGCGGTATTTGATTCTACGTAGATTTCGTACTCTTGATCGTCTTCTTTAATAATTAAACGTTGCACTTCTGACATAATAGCCTCAGTTACTCTTGAAGTTATTCTTAGTAAGATTAGGCTAAAACGGATGCCAGGTTAGATTATATGGCTAGATATGCACTGGTGTTGGGAATTGCTAAATATGACAATTTCACCAACCTACCAAAAGCTGTCAATGATGCTGAACAAATCGCCCAACTGCTGCGCGAACAAGGTAGATTTGATGTTCAGCCTTTACCTGGCAAGTTAATCGAGAGTGAGAATCGCTGGGAAATCACACCTGATAAAAAGTTAACTGGTAAAGAACTCGGACTAGCACTGAGAATATTTTTGTTAGAAAAAGCCAAAGGTGCGGAGGCATTAATTTATTTTGCCGGACATGGATTTGAAGCACCCAGCCTGACAGGTATAAAGAAGGGATATTTGGCTACTTCAGATTGCAATAAAGAGGGGCAAAATGCGATCACCTTTGATGAACTCAACACGTTAATCAGTGAATCTCAACTCAGCAGTTTGGTAGTACTGCTGGATTGCTGCTATGCTGGCTCTTTATTAGAGAGAAGTTTTATCAGGTCTGGTTTCTCCGTTTTCAATAGCAAACAAGACTACTGCTTAATTACAGCCTCCCGCGCTTTTGAAAGAGCGCGGGAAGATGCAGAAGGTGGGATTTTCACCAAAGCCGTCATCAAAGGACTTGCTGAGGATAAAGCTGATGAGACTACAGGAGAAATCAATGCCAACGACTTGATGAGCTTCGTATCGCGGGAACTCAAGGGAAGTGGACAAGAAGCAATTTACATGGGTGGCGGTAGGTCAATTTCTTTGGTTTGGTATCCACCGAAGAATCCGGTAGCGCTTAGTGTGGTGAGTGAAGAATCTCCCTATCGGGGATTACAAGCTTTTGACAAAGAACACGCCAAATTCTTTTTTGGTCGGCAAAAAGTAGTTAGCTTAATTCAACAAAAACTCACTCAAGCTAACTTTCTTCCCATCATTGGCGCTTCGGGGAGTGGTAAATCTTCCGTAGTACGGGCAGGTTTGATTCCAGTGTTAGAAAAAAATGGTTGGCGAATCTTAGAACCAATTTTGCCTGGAGTTCAACCTTTAGCAGAGTTAAAACGAGCCTTTACGCAGTTATTTGAACGTACGGAAATTAGGGAAATCTCGGCTTTCATTGACACAGAAGGTTTATCTACCGTAATTTATAGGCTGACTGGTTCTGAGCGTTGCTTATTGGTGGTAGATCAATTTGAAGAAATTTTTACCCTTGGTTCTCAGGAAGAAGAAAGACAGCGATTTATTGAGTTGTTAACCCAAGTTTCTCAAGGGCAGTTAGCAATTGTCACCACGATGCGAGCTGATTTTCTAGAATACTGCTTAAACTATAAATCGCTGACGCAACTAATTCAGGAACAAGCTGTGTATATGCCGCCATTAGTAGGGGCAGAATTAGAAGAAGCGATCGCATCCCCAGCCAACTTACAAGGTTATCAGTTAGAAAGAGGTTTACTCGGAACCATCCAGCAAGAAGTGGTGGGACAAGAGAAAGGCTGCTTACCATTATTACAGTTTGCGCTGACTGAACTTTGGGAACAGCGCGATCGGCAAGCACATCAGTTGACAGTGGCTAAGTTTAAGGAACTTGGTGGAGTCATTGGGGCATTGGAGCGTCATGCAGAAAAGCTGTATGTAAGTTTCACAGAGCAGCCGCAAGCGTGGGTAAAGCGAATTTTCTTAAAATTGGTGCGTACTGGTGCAGAAGGTAAGGATACCCGACAGCGACAACCAAAACAGGAATTGTTAAGTCTTGCTCGTGAAAAACCAGATGAGGAGCAAGTCATAAAACAAGTTATAGAAAAGCTAATCCAAGGACGCTTAATAGTAACTTACACAGAAGCCAAAGAAGAAGTTTGGATTGATTTAGCCCATGAAGCCTTAATTGATGGTTGGCGGAGGTTACGAGAATGGCGACAACAAGACCGAGACTTGCGGCAGTTGAGTGATAGATTAGCAGATGCTTTGCAAGAATGGTTGCACAAGGAAGAAGATGAAAAATACCTCATGCCAAGAGGATTGTTAGCAGAGGTGCAAAAAAATTGGGAAAAGTTAAAGCCTGATTTATCATCTCCAGCCCAGAAATTTTATCAGCGCAGTGTTGCTTATGAACAGCACCAGATTGCCACATTAGAAAAGGCACTGACTGAATCACGATTGCGAGAGAAAGCCGCAAGAGTACTAAATTTACTAACAGTAAAACCGCTAGATAGTCTATTGCTAGCTATTCAATCAATGGGTGAAAATCGAGAACAAATGCCTGACAAGGTTCTCAACACAGTTCTGACTTGCTTGCATAGAGTAATTGAAATAGTCAGAGTACCAATTCCTCTCGAAGGACATAAAAAATCTGTAACTTCAGTAGCTTTTAGCCCAGATGGCAAGATGATTGCTAGTGGCAGTTTAGACAACAAAGTACGGCTATGGAATATACAGGGTAACTCTATAAGTAACCCTTTTTGCGGACACAAGAATTCTGTATGGTCAGTAGCTTTTAGCCCAGATGGCAAGATGATCGCTAGTGGTAGCTATGATGAGACAGTACGTTTGTGGAACTTGCAAGGCAAGCCCATTGGACAACCCTTCATAGGACATAAGAATGCTGTGTGGTCAGTAGCTTTCAGCCTAGATGGACAGATGATTGTTAGTGCCAGTAGCGACAGAACAGTAAGGTTGTGGAACTTGCACGGTGAACCGATTGGTCAACCCCTCCAGGGACATGAGGATAATGTTTGTGCAGTAGCCTTTAGTCCAGATGGCAAGATGATTGTCAGTGGTAGTAACGACAAAACAGTAAGGTTGTGGAACTTGCATGGTGAACCGATTGGTCAACCCTTTCAGGGGCATGAGGATAATGTTTGTGCAGTAGCCTTTAGTCCAGATGGCAAGATGATTGTCAGTGGTAGTAACGACAAAACATTGCGGTTGTGGAATTTAGAGAACATCTTGTCGTGGGAAATCCAGGGACACCCCACTGGTCAACCATTTTGGGGTCACGAGGATACTGTCTACTCGGTAGCTTTTAGCCCAGATGGGCAGCAGATTGTTAGTAGCAGTAATGACAACACGATCCGATTGTGGAACCTCCAAGGACAGCTGAACAGCGAAGCTTTGAGCGGGCAAAATAATTCAATTTTCAAAGAAAATAGTTTTTGGTCGGTAGCCTTTAGCCCAGATGGGCAGCAGATTGTCAGTAGCGGTGATCACAACAAAGTACTGTTGTGGGACATCAAAAGCTACTCTGTTGGTCAACCCTTCCGGGGACATCAGAATTATGTAACCTCTGTTGCCGTTAGTCCTAACGGGCAAATGATAGTTACTGCTAGTGACGACAGCACAGTAAGATTATGGGACATCCAAGGAAACCCTATTGGTGATTCATTCTTTGGACATGAACATTATGTTTTGACAGTTGCCTTTAGTCCTAACGGACAGATTATTGCCAGTAGTGGTTGCGATGGCACAGTACGGTTATGGAATCTCCAAGGTAACTTAATTGCTCCACCTTTCCAGGGAGATGTAAACTCTGTTGGTGCAGTTGCCTTTAGCCTAGATGGAAAAATGATTGTCACTGGCAATAATAATGGAACAATAAGGTTATGGGACTTAGAAGGCAATCCCATTGCTCAACCTTTCCGAGGTCATGAATGTCTAGTTAATTCAGTAGCTTTTAGCCCAGATGGACAAATGATTGTCAGTGGTAGTTGGGACGATACAGTACGATTGTGGGACTTGCAAGGCAACCTTATCGGTCAACCTTTACAAGGTCATGAGAATTATGTTAATTCAGTAGCTTTTAGCCCAGACGGCCAAATGATTGTCAGTGGTAGTTGGGACAAGACAGTACGATTGTGGGACTTGCAAGGCAACCCTATCTGTCAACCTTTCCAAGGTCATGAGGATTATGTTAATTCAGTAGCTTTTAGCCCAGATGGACAGATGATTGTTAGTGGTAGCAGAGACAATACAGTACGCTTATGGGATATTGAGGGTCGCCTCATTGGCCAACCTTTGCGAGGACATACAAATTGTGTTCGTGCAGTCACCTTTAGCCCAGATGGACAGACAATTATTAGTGGTAGCCATGACAAAACAGTACGATTATGGCGAGTTGGTTGGCGTATCTGTCTGGAAGTTTGCTGTAACCGCCTCCGCTATCATCCCATCTTCACCAATCCGCAAACAGAGGAAGCAAAAGCCGCCTGTGAAGTCTGCCGCAAATATGTTTGGAGTGAAGAAGAAGTTAAAAGCGGGGATTAATGAGAAGAAAACAGGAAAAATAAACCCCTAATCTTCAATGTTGAGGCTTAGAACTCCACTTTTCACTTTCAGAACTCGGAACTCCGATTTCTGAACTCGGAACTCCGACCTTTGAACTCGGAACTCCGACCTTTGAACTTGAAACTTCAACCTCTGAACTTGAAACTTCAACCTTTGAACTTGAAACTTCGACCTTTGAACTTGAAACTCCGACCTCTGAACTGCAACAACCGAGATCCAAGGGTAAATGATGGTGATTAAAAGGCAAATACTTACCTTACTATCCCATTTTCACAAACCTGCAAACTAAAGCTACCACAAATATCTTGCGTAGGGACACGATAATATCCATTGGTGTCAACTTAATAAGATTTTGCCCAAATTTGTTGGGTGTAAGCGTCAATCTAAAGGGTGATGCTGACGCCTGGTTTTGACTAATCCAAACAGCTTTTGCCGTTCCAGCGATGTAATGTTGTACCGCATTTGAATAGGAACCGCTATATTACTACTTTTTTTAGTTGCAAATGCGTAGGCGTAGCCCGTCGTAGACATTGCTTTGGCTAAGAATATCTTAAACTTCCGGTTCGACTCCCAAGGCTCTTAACTGGGCTGCTAATTGCTCTGCACGCTGGCGTTCTTGTTCTACACGCTCTTGAGCAGCATTTTTCTCTTGCTGTTCTTTTACTACTAACTCCGAACCCCACAACAATAACTCTCCATTTTCATCCCACCAACGCAACCAATAACCTGTACGATTTTCTCGCCCTCCCTCCCAGATGCCTAAAAACAGGTTCATTTCAGCAATCCAGTAACGGTTATTTACGTCTGCGGATTTTAGTTGATAATGTCCTGAATCATCCAACCGATAAACTTCTAAAACTCCGCCCTCTAGTTCAAAAATGGCATAGTTTGGTACTTGTAAAATCTGCTCATAATAAAACCATTTTCCAGGAGGATAGGTTGGTTTAATAGAATACTCACTACCTTCAGTGTCTGAGAGAAATTCCATCACAATTACAGGAATATCACCCTGGAGTTTAGGAGTATAACTGCGATTAATTTCCTTTCTTGACACCCGAATTGAGGGCACATATCCCCAATCTGGTGCTTTGACCACAAATTGGCGATTCAAGGTGGCACAAATACCATAGTTAGTCATGGTTAAGGCGTTGACTGGCAATCTTCCAGCTAGTTCTAAGCTTTCTGTTAAAGCTGCGGCCAAGGCTGGCTGATTAATGTTATCCACTGGCTCGTCGTCTAAAACAAAATCACCAGGTAACTTTTCCCAAGTAACTTCATAGGTGGCTGCATTGGCTAGCATAATCAGAATATCTCAATTACAACTTCAATTTTTAATAGCCCGATCAAAAAATTGCACAGGGCGTTACTCCTGAGCAAGCGATCACACTTCTTCCACTGACAATCCCAAAGCTTGGGCAATCTGTTCGATGCTCAAATTCATTTGTAATAATCGGGGTATAGCATCTCTTCTGGCTTGTTCTGCAAGTTCCGCCCGTTGTCGTTCTTGCTCGGCGTTGCGGGAAATTTCTGTATAAGTTAAAAACCGTTCTCCGTCAGGGCGATATAGCTGCAAACCCTCTGATGATGGAGCAAAGCGAATTTTTAACCAAGGACTCACCCAATCTTCCATTAGGGGGATGACATCTAAACCGTCTTCACCACGCAACCATCCACGCAAATTATTCCGATCAGGATCGTAAATGTAGTATTCTTCTACCCCATAGCGATCGTAGAAAAGTAATTTTTTGTCCATTTCAGTTTGGGTGTTGCTGGGAGAAAGAATTTCAAACACTACTTGTGGTGCAACTCCCTCCTCCTTCCATTGTTGGTAGCACAAGCGATGTCTACGACGGGCTACGCCTACGCCTTTTGGTCTACCCAATACCACCATCACATCTGGGACGTTAACAATTTTGTTGCGTCCCTCTACCGGATACCAAAACAAATCCCCAGCGACAAATAAATTTGGATCGTTAGCAAATAAGCACTCTATGTTCTGCTTAATTTCTACAATCCAGCCAAACTGTATGGTATTATTGGCCACTGGTTGTCCGTCACTATCGGGGTAGATGACCTCTAGCTGGGTCGGCGGTTGGATTTGCAATACCATAGCTTCGCCCTCAGAAGGATTTAAATCGGGATGCTTCCAAATTAGCAGACTCTTAAGGATGTCTGCGGGATGAATCTGGAGGAAGAACTAACTAAAACAGTACGATTGTTCTACTATAAACTGATTAAAGATAGTATTATTAAGGACTGTTTCATAGGAAACTCCCTCTTCGCCGCCCAATATGTCAGACAAACAGCTAGCAGCATCCTTGAATGGACATCTTGCCTACCCCAGCCACAACAGCCAGAATACCATTCGGATTCGGGGTGCTAGGCAGCATAATCTGAAAAATATTGACTTGGAATTGCCACGCGATCGCCTGATTGTCTTCACTGGCGTTTCAGGTTCTGGTAAGTCTTCCCTGGCGTTTGATACCATTTTCGCTGAAGGGCAACGTCGCTACGTGGAATCCCTCAGCGCCTACGCACGGCAATTTTTAGGACAACTGGATAAGCCGGATGTGGAAGCGATTGAAGGCTTAAGTCCAGCAATTTCCATTGACCAAAAGTCAACCTCTCATAACCCCCGTTCCACTGTCGGTACAGTGACGGAGATTTACGACTATTTGCGGCTATTGTTTGGTCGGGCTGGTGAACCCCATTGTCCGATATGCGATCGCTGTATTGCACCCCAGACAATCGATGAGATGTGCGATCGGATTATGGAATTACCAGATCGTACCCGCTTCCAAATTCTTGCACCCGTTGTCCGAGGAAAAAAAGGCACACACCGTAAGCTTTTGTCAAGTCTGGCTTCTCAAGGTTTTGTCCGCGTGCGGATCAATGGCGAGATCCGTGAACTGTCAGATTCCATTGAATTGGATAAAAATTTTACCCACACCATCGAAGTAGTAATTGACCGCTTGGTGAAAAAGGCTGATATTCAGGAGCGTTTGGTTGATTCCCTGTCTACGTGTCTCAAGCAATCGGGTGGTATTGCGGCGATTCTGGTGAGTTTACTTGGTGACGATGGACAAGAAAAAGAAGAAGAATTAGTATTTTCGGAAAACTTTGCTTGTCCAGAACATGGGGCGGTAATGGAGGAACTATCGCCGCGATTATTCTCCTTTAACTCACCTTATGGTGCTTGTCCGCACTGTCATGGAATCGGGACTTTAAGAAGATTTGCGCCAGATTTGATTATACCTGACCCAGAAGCGCCAGTTTATGCTGCGATCGCGCCTTGGTCAGAAAAAGATAATTCTTATTACTTGGAATTACTCTATAGCGTGGGACAGATTTATGGGTTTGAGTTACAGACAAATTGGAGCAAGCTGACAGGAGAACAACAGCAAATTGTTCTGTATGGAGAGAAAGATGAACGAACCGCAGAGGCACAGAGGAAACAGAGTTTTAAAGGCGCTATTCCAATTTTGCAACGGCAGTATGAGGGTGGTTCTGAATTAATTAAGCAAAAATTAGAGCAGTTTTTAATTGATCAGCCGTGTGAAGTTTGTCAGGGAAAACGGTTAAAACCGGAAGCCTTAGCGGTGAAGTTGGGACAATATGGAATTTTAGAATTAACTGGGGTATCAATTCGGGATTGTCGAGAGAGAATTGAGCAATTCAAGTTGAGCGATCGCCAGTTACAAATTGCTGATTTAGTCCTGAGAGAAATCAAAGCTAGATTGCAGTTTTTGTTAGATGTAGGTTTAGATTACCTCACCCTTGACCGTCCAGCCATGACCCTTTCTGGTGGCGAAGCCCAACGAATTCGTCTAGCAACGCAAATTGGTTCTGGTTTAACAGGAGTTCTCTACGTTTTAGATGAACCGAGTATTGGTTTGCATCAACGAGATAATGGCAGGTTGCTTAAAACCTTAACAAAATTGCGCGATTTGGGTAATACATTAATTGTCGTTGAACACGATGAAGAAACAATTCGCGCAGCTAATTATATAGTTGATATTGGCCCTGGTGCAGGAATTCACGGTGGAAATATCATTGCCCAAGGTGATTTTCAGGCATTATTAGCAGCAGAAGATTCCTTGACGGGTGCATATTTATCAGGAAGACGGGTAATTACCACACCAGCAGAACGCCGAGAAGGAAATGGGCGCAGTTTGGGAATTAAAAATGCCCATCGCAACAATTTACAAAATATAGATGTAGAAATTCCATTAGGTAAACTTGTCTCTATTACTGGTGTGTCTGGTTCTGGCAAATCTACCCTGATTAACGAATTACTGTATCCATCTCTGCAACATCATTTAACTAAGAAAGTTCCTTTACCGAGACATTTGGATAAGATTCAGGGATTGAACGCGATTGATAAAGCGATCGTTATCGATCAATCCCCAATTGGACGCACACCACGTTCTAACCCTGCAACTTACACAGGAATTTTTGATGCCATTCGTGATGTATTTTCCCAAACAGTAGAAGCTAAAGCTAGGGGCTACAAACCTGGACAATTTTCCTTCAATGTTAAAGGTGGACGTTGCGAAGCTTGTAGTGGACAGGGTGTGAATGTTATTGAAATGAACTTTCTCCCAGATGTTTACGTGCAATGCGAAATTTGTAAAGGTGCAAGATACAACCGTGAAACTTTGCAAGTTAAGTACAAAGATAAGTCTATTTCTGATGTTCTGAGAATGACAGTTGAGGAAAGTTTAGACTTTTTCCAAAATATTCCGAAAGCGATCGCCCGCTTGCAAACATTATTTGATGTCGGGTTGGGTTATGTCCAACTAGGACAACCTGCGACTACCTTATCTGGTGGTGAAGCGCAACGGGTGAAATTGGCAACAGAACTATCTCGACGCGCCACAGGAAAGACACTTTATTTAATAGATGAACCCACAACAGGGTTATCTTTTTACGATGTCCATAAATTATTAGATGTACTGCAAAGGTTGGTAGATAAAGGTAATTCAATATTAGTAATTGAACACAACTTAGATGTAATTCGTTGTTCTGACTGGGTGATAGACTTGGGGCCAGAAGGTGGCGACAAAGGGGGAGAATTGATTGCTGTGGGTACACCGGAGGAAGTTGCAAAAAATCCCAGGTCTTATACTGGGCAATATTTGCAGCAGGTTTTGAAACAGTATCCGGCGGTGAAGAAGTAGCACGGTGCTTAAGTGAAAGGTAAAGCATCTGACAAAGCTTGTTGAGAATGCCAAGTTTAGGCTTTGCGGTAAAGCGCCATCAATCTAGACTTTATGTCTGGTTTAAAAATATTTAATTTTGACTGTTGTATTGCAATATGGATGAGTCAACTGTGCATTATCTAAAGAACCTAAGCCACCATCTGCTTTTCTTGTTTTGTGGTCAATAGATATAGAATGATTGTGGAGATAGCCACCACAAATTTTACATCGTTGAACTTTAGGTAAAGTATCTCTGATAAAAGCTGCCGCTTTTGTCTCCCGTGAAAAATTTTTACCTTGGATTTCACTGATATTAGCTCTAGTTTTCATCTTTAATGATCCAAAAGATTTTTCGGCTACTATCTCTTTTATGATATTTTTCTTATCTATTTCTTGTGATAATTTTTCAATGCTTTTTAGATAAAAATCTTTAACTTTGTCTCTTGCCTTGACTGCACTGCTCTTACTTACTATCTGCGGCACTATGTCGTCGTACCAAATTACCCATTCAAAATCTTTTCTAACATCTATAAATGTAGAAAATGATTTAGTTTTTTCTAAGTTTAAGATTAAGGTAATCACACCATAAAATGAACTAACTTTATATCTACCATCATGAGTATAAAAATATACTAATAGGTGTAAACCAAGAGATGAAGGATGATTACTGTTTATCCTTTGGGCTACTTTTCTACAATTTCTTAAGAAATCTACAGTTTTTTCTCCTGTAAGATCGTCTTCGATTTCCAATTCGTTAACTACTTCTATACCGTTAACTATATTGACAAATTCTAATATAAATTCATGCTTTTGTGAATTTGATAGATTTCCTACTATTGGCACATCTGTAGTTTTTATAGGATTTTTTAGTTTAGGTTCAAAAATAATTTGATGTATTTCTTAGGCTAATTTTTCAATTTCATCCTGTTTTTCTTGCGAAAACTCAGACCAATACTTGTGACCATTACCACTTCTCATAATGGCACGAGCAGCCACACCATTAGGCTTCTTTCGAGCCTGTAGCAAACGCATCTCTGTTTCTCCGATTGGAGCTGCTTTTTGGTTAATTTTAAAAAATGAAGCCTCTGCTTTAGATGAATTACCTTCAACCCACTGAAGCTGAATAGCCAAAGCACCCAAGTTTCTTGCTCTTTCAAGAATTTTTGGATTTACTTGCCCTTGATGTTGTGTTAAGAATTGGTAATCCTTGTAATAACCTATCTTTTCGTTTATTAGTTTTCTTACCTCCTGATCAGCGGTTTTCTGCTCATCTATATCTCCATTATACAATTTTTTGGAAATTTTACCATCACCATAGTCATTATTTATCCAGGCTATTAAAGAGCTAAGTCGATGCGAACCATCAATTACAAAATAATAACTACTAGAACTTCTCCAAAGAATAACGGCTGGTATTAAATCTCCATCTAAAAAACTTTCTATAAACTCACATATTTTCTGAGCATCCCATTCATTAGTTTCTCGTTGAAAATCAGGTTTACGTAAAAATGGATAGAAAAAATAACTTTCCTCTAAATCACGAATCGATATAGTCATTCTTGCTATATTTTGGCCTTGCTGTCCTTGTACTTCAAATGCTTCTCTTGGTACAAGTGCATCTAAACTGACCTTTAGATTGTCCTTTGCCATTTTTGTTACTCTTCAAGTATAAAATTGCTCTAGTAATTTATTATATATTACAGATATTACAATTTTTATTAGGCAAATCGTTGAGATGTAAATAAACGTGAGTTTGAGGAGACTAAAAAACGCCAGGAGGCAGTGCAGGCAAAGATTTTGGGAATAATTGTCAATGGAGGTTTTTTTGGGAAAAACAGCTAATTAACCATATCTCCCCTTTGCCAAAACTGCTTTAAAATCTCCCCTGGTTTGCGATCCCATGTATCGATATGCTCATATATAAAATTATCTTGGTTTAATTTATACGTTGAATAACCATTAAAAAGCAACCTTGCTTTCCAAGGAACGCGCAACACTCCCCGCACTGTCCACTTTGCTAAAATTGTATCTTCGGCTGACTGATAAACCTCATGCACATCAAAGTAAATTTGGGTAAAAAATAGCCGAGCATGAAATCGCAAAGTCCAAAATATAATGCGATAGTTAAATTTGTATTTGAATGTATTTACCGGGTCTTTAAAGTAGATATCATCTGTATAAATGTGATATGTAATATCTTTTTCAAAAAGTGTTGGTAAATCCTCTTTTAAAGTCTTAATTACCTGTTCCACTGATAATTGAGATTCCACGCGCCTTTTCCATTAAAAAGTATTTTTTAACAACTTTTGCCAAATAGAATATGTCTTCTTGTTGCTCACACCACCTTTATTCAAATCTGACAGAGTAGGAAATGATGCAGACTTAGCATAAGGACCATTTCGCAAAACTTTAGCTAGGGTATTATTATTTTCGCGCAAACCTTCGTGAAAAAAGAATACCTCTCCTTGAATACCAAGTTGGCGATTGTATTCAATTGCCTGCACTAAATATTCTGGACTAATACAATAACTACCAAGCTTCATCAATATTCCCGGTGCTAACTTTGGCAATGTTGCATCTGTGAACTGCTGGTTTATTAGTTTATCAGCGATCGCCTGATAACTCCTAAAGTCACGGCGATAAATCTGCGGCTGAATCATATCAACTATTCCCCGCTTCAGCCAGGTGGGTGAGTCTTGCAGATATTCCTGGAATGCCCAATCATAAATATTAGGTGCGATCGCTACCAGTAAATTAGGATTAACTGCTTTCACCTCCCGGTACAGACGCGCCAAGAATTCAGTGAGAATATCTGCCCGCCACTGTAACCATTGTCTGTCTTTAGGGTTCTGTGGCGGATTGCGATCAAATTCCTGGCGATAGCGGGTGAGAGTTCCCACGTCATAGCCACCTTCACAGGGTAATGCTGGAAAGCGATCGTCACCTTGAACACCATCCACATCATAATTTTTCACAACTTCCAGCACCAAATCCAACAAGAATTCCTGTACCTGTGGGTCGAGTGCATTCAACCACTCAAAGCCGTTTTTCTTTAGTAAGTTGCTGTTACAATCATAGGCGGCCCATTCCGGTTTTTTCTGTAGAAGTACACCACCATTCAAATTGTAGGAACTGGCAAAACCGTATTCAAACCAAGGGATGACTTTTAACCCAACTCGCCGCGCCTCAACCACCACTTCTTCTAAAGGGTCGCGACCTACAGACATAGGATCAATTTCGATTCCAAAGGTCTGCTGCATTGTTTGACTGGGATACAAAGTTACTGCCTTGTTCCAAACAACGGGGAATACCACATTAAATCCTGTCTCGGCAAGCAAATCCATCGCCTCAGCAATGCGTTGTTTTGACCTGAGAACTTTACTATCAGTAGTGGTCAGCCAGATACCACGTGTTTCTATTATTGCCATTTCTATAAATTTAAATTCTCGGCGCTGCACTATCTAAACATTGATTAGCCAACGATACCGCGCCTGTATTATTGTGTAAATCCCATAGGCAACCAAACCTAGTGTCACAATACCCAAAAGCCATGCTTGTCCCAATGATAGCACTGGACTTTATTTACCAAAGTGAAATCAGTGGAGTGCCGTGACTTAAGAGTTCATTCTTTAGGTAGTCGTAAGTCAGTGGCAGAACTTGTTTAAATTAAAAAATCTTCAAAATAAACAACAGTTAGTAAATATAGTTAATGACTATAATTGAGTTCCAAAATTTACCGAATCCACAGCAGTGTCAAAAAACTACACTGTCTAACTTAGGGCTAGTTTGCATCACCTCTGACAAACAAGTGCGCTTTCGGACAATGACGCGCACACGCTACTTAAAACTTTCCCATAGTGAACGTGAAAGCGCTCTGAGTGAACTGTATCAGCATAACTTACAACGCTTGCATGACGCTCTCTCGTTTTGTCAGCAGAATCAAATTCAGCTGTATCGGATGTCTTCTAATTTATTTCCTCTAAGTGACTTAGAAGACGAAATCGGTGCAAATATATTAGAGGCAATGAGCGCTAATTTAGCAACAATCGGTCAACGAGCAAATGCATTGAGTATAAGAATGGTGTTGCATCCAGATCAATTTGTAGTGTTGAGTTCTGATTCTTCCTCAGTGGTACAAGCAAGTATCAATAATCTAGCAGGACATTCCCGCACACTTGACTTACTGGGCTTATCGCAATCGCCTTGGTCATTGATGAATATTCATGGTGGCAAATCTCAACGTGCTGAACAACTAGTAAAAGTAATTTCCTCACTACCAGAAAATATCAAAAGCCGTTTGACTCTAGAAAATGATGAATATGCCTATAGCGCCGATGAAATTTTAGCAGTATGTCAGCAAACTGGCGTGCCGATGGTATTTGATGCCCATCACCATATTTGCCACGAAAATTTAGATAGCTACGATCATCCGAGTGTAACATCCATGTTTTATGCAGCGCAAGAAACTTGGACAAATCCAGATTGGCAATTAGTCCATATTTCCAATGGTGAGCAAGCTTTCAATGACAGAAAACACAGCGACTTGATTACCGATATGCCCAACGTCTACCACCAAGCACCGTGGATTGAAGTCGAAGCCAAACAAAAAGAAAAAGCGATCGCATATTTGCGCTCTTGGTGGCTGATGAAAAATAATTGTATTTAAATTAACACAAAAGTTTTTAACTGACGAAAGTCTGTAGAGGTTACCCATGCAACACTATAAATGTAGTGCGTAAGGTTTCACAGGGTTTGTTACTGTACATCACTATCTTAATAGTGTCTTTCAATAGATGTGAGTTTGCTCCAAATAATATTACACTTATTAAGTGCAGTATGATTATCTAGTATTTGATAATGTTGATATTTGATTAATTATGTCTTTAATAGAAAGTTATTGGAAACACGATTATATAACTACTAATGGGGTGACACTACACTACGTTACCCAAGGTGAAGGCCCCTTAATGTTGATGTTGCATGGGTTTCCTGAGTTTTGGTACTCTTGGCGGCATCAAATACCAGAATTTGCCCAAGATTTTAAAGTAGTTGCCCTTGACTTGCGTGGCTACAACGATAGTGATAAACCAACAGAGCAATCAGCTTATGTAATGGATGAATTTATCCAAGATGTTGAAGGAGTAATTAAAGCATTAGGATACCAAAAATGTGTATTAGTTGGACATGATTGGGGTGGTGCGATCGCTTGGAATTTTGTCTATGCTCACCCGGAAATGGTAGAACAATTAATTATCCTTAACTTGCCTCATCCTGCCAAATTTGCCCAAGGCTTACGCACTCCCCAACAGTTGCTGCGTAGTTACTACATGTTTATTTTTCAACTACCGTGGTTACCAGAATTACTCTTACAATCTTCAGACTACCAAGCTATCGAAACAGCTTTTAAAGGTACAGCAGCTAACAAGAGTGCTTTCACCAAAGCGGATATTGACGCTTATAAAGATGCTGCTGCAAAACGCGGTGCCCTTACAGCAATGTTGAACTACTACCGCAATATTTTTCAACAGAGAATGCTAAATCCAAATTGGGGCATTTTAAAAGTGCCAACACTGATGATTTGGGGAGAAAATGATACTGCACTCGGCAAGGAACTAACTTACGATACCGCAGCCTATGTCAAGGACTTTCAAATCAAGTATATTCCCAATTGTGGCCATTGGGTGCAGCAAGAACAACCTGAATTGGTTAATCAGTATATGCGAGAATTTTTGAGGATTTAAGCTAATAGTATTTGATAAAAGTATAAATACTTATCAAATTAGCCAAATTATGGCGAGTAGTGCAAGCTTTTAAAAAGATTTAACAGTGATTTAACACTGGCAGTTTTTTAGGGTTTATCGAGTAAAAATCGCCAAAAATCAGAATCAATGGCATTTGTGATCTCACTTTTATCCCTGTTTCATATCACAACCAACTTGTGAAGGCATAGATTGACCTCACAAAGTTTAATGAGATAATAGAGTTGTGAGGGACAGAACGGACGCAACTTGATTATTAAAGGGGGAAAATTATGAAACTCCAGCTATTAGCGGCCATGGCCTTAGCAACTCCCCTATTTTTCGCTAGCTCGGTTAGAGCCGAGAATCCGCAGGACTTACAAAAACTGCTTTCAACTGGGGAATGTGTCCAGTGTAATCTATCGGGAGCTAACCTCAGTGGCGCTCATTTAATTGGTGCTGACTTGAGAGGCTCAAAGCTGCAAGGAGCTAACCTTGTAGGGGCTAACCTTGAAGGTGCTGACTTAACTGGTGCAAACTTAGCAGGTGCTAACCTAACATCAGCTTACGTAACCAATGTGAATTTGAAGCAAACCAATCTCAACGGAGTAAATTTTACTCGCGCGACGATTCACGATTCTAATGTGTATAAAGCATCAATGAATGATCTCAATCTCACTGATGCCGAAATATTTAACACTGGAATCGGGATTGGTGGAGAAGATGCCGAGATTCCCGATTGGAAATAGGCCCAACTGAGTAGGCAGGTTAAAATAAACAGAACATCAGAGAAACTGGTTTTTTGCCAGGATTATCCTTAAAATCTGCCTGTACAAAAATAAAAAATGAAACCCCTCTGCCTTGTAATCACTTTACTCTGATCAAAGCAGAGGGGGTTTCTTATTGAGATTAAGCCAACATCCACGCAAGAAAGTGCAATATAAGTCAATACGCTTGGGCTAGCACCAAAAACCTTAAACTGTGTAGGTTGGGGAGCCACTGCGCCCTTCTCCCCTTGAGAGAAGACCGCAGTGGCTCCCCTTATTACATTGCCAGAGGCTAAGGATTGTTTGCAAAGATTTGATCTGAGTAAGGACGTTGCATTGCAACGTCCCTACAGAGGTGTTGTTTAGTTTACAGCAGCACTGACTAAACCATTGTGCCTGAGCAAAGCGATCGTACTTGGTTCACGACCTCGGAAAGTTTTAAACACCTCCATTGGATGCTGACCACCACCGAGTGCCAGCACCGTATCCCGATAACGCTGACCTGTAGCTTTTATAGCTTCTTCATCTTCTAGCCCAGCTTCTTCAAAAGCCGCAAAAGCATCAGCACTCAGTACCTCGGCCCACTTATAGCTGTAGTAACCTGCTGCATAACCACCCTCAAAAATATGTCCAAAAGCACATAAAATTGAATCTTCTGGAAGTGGTGGTAAAACCATAGTAGTCTTAGCTATGCGATAACGCACATCTGACGGAGTTTCATTACTACCAGGGCGATAGCGGTAGTGTAATTCTAAATCAAGACTGCTCAGGTGGATCTGCCGCAACATGGCAGTACCACTCATATAATTACGCGCCGCTAGCAGCTTTTGATAGTAATGCTCCGGTAGGGCTTCACCAGTTTCGTAATGCTTCGCCATTCCAAACAAAGTGGGTCGCTCATAACACCAGTTTTCCATAAACTGACTAGGTAGTTCCACTGCATCCCACTCCACGTTATTGATGCCTGCGGCTCCAGGATAGTCAACCTTAGTGAGCAGATGGTGCAATCCATGACCAAACTCGTGGAACAAAGTCTCTACTTCATAGAAAGTCATCAAACTAGGTTTACCATCTACGGGAGGACTTTGATTACACACCAAATAAGCTACAGGTAAGCGGATGGCAGTGACACCATTTTCAGTGATTTTGCCCCGATTGATGCATACATCCATCCAAGCACCACCGCGTTTCTCTGCTGGACGGCTGTAGGGGTCTAAGTAGAAGTAGGCTATGGCAGAACCAGTTTCATCAGCAATTTGGAAATAATGGACATCCTCATGCCATACTGGCGCTTGACCATCAGCAGAGGTGACAGTGACGCCAAACAGCCGCTTGACTAGTCCAAATAAGCCGTCTAACACTTGGGGAAGGGGGAAGTAGGGACGCAATTCTTCAGCGGTAAAGGCAAATTTTGCTTCTCGTTGGCGTTCTGCCCAAAAGCTGATATCCCAGTGTTTTAAATCCGTAGCTTCTGCTGCTCCCTGTGCCGCTGCAAAAGCTTTGAGTTCTGCCAAGTCTTCGACAGCAGCATCATAACTAGCGCGGCGTAGTTCTTCTAACAGGGCGTTGACTGCCTCAACGTTGGGAGCCATTTTACTAGCCAGGCTTAATTGAGCAAAACTTTTAAAGCCTAGTATATCTGCGAGTTCTTGGCGCAACTTCAAAATGCGCTCAATTAAGGGGTTGTTATCTAAATCGCCACCAGAAGCGCGGGTTATATAAGCTTTGTAGAGCTTTTGGCGCAAATCTCGACGGGTGCTGTGCTGCATGAAAGGGCCGTAGCTGGGGAAGTCTAAAGTAATCCGCCACGGGCCATTTTCAAGTGTGGCGTTGCTTTCGCCAGCTGCACGAGCACCTTGGGCTGCTAAACTCACTAAGCTTGGTGGTAAACCGTCAATTTCCGCTTGTGTTGTTAGGGTTAGGTTGAAGGCTTTAGTGGCATCAAGTACATGGTTAGAGAATTTGGTAGAAAGTTCTGCTAACTCCATCTGTATGGCGTTGAAACGCTCTCTTGCCTCTCCTTCTAAGCCAACACCAGAAAGTTCAGCATCTCGAATCGCGGCTTCTACAATGCGCTGTTGGGCTAATTCTAAATTTGCCCAACTATGAGTGGTACGGAGTGCCTT
The DNA here is from genome assembly GCF_036919595.1 of Nostoc sp. GTDB lineage: Bacteria > Cyanobacteriota > Cyanobacteriia > Cyanobacteriales > Nostocaceae > Nostoc. The sequence goes on from NZ_JBALCO010000005.1 coordinate 29,095, forward strand.
AAAAGCATTGTAGATGGGTTGGCTTTGACCGAGCTTATTGATAAACTGTACGACTAGTGGCTGTACGATTTCATGAGCTTCGCGCAGTTCGGGGCTATTTTTAACACCCATTAAATGATTCACCACCCCCCAACTCCAGGTAAGCTGTTCAGTTAGCTTTTCTAAAGGTTCTACTAAACCACTCCAAGTAGGCTCTACATTAGCCTCTAAGGTGGCAAGCTGCTGGTCAAGTTCTGCCAGCAACTGATTGAAGGCTGGTACTACTCGTTCTGGTTTAATCTCTGCAAAGGGAGGTAAACCAACGCCTTGGAGTAGGGGATTGTCGGAAATAATAGTACTTGCACTCATGGTTTTGTGTGAACTGCGGATGAATAAAAATCAACAATGATTTTTATTTATATATCTTCTAATGTAGCGATCGCTGTGCTAAATAGTCTTGTCATTCTGGGAATATAGCAAAAAAAACAAGAGTTACTCAGAAAGTTATCTTGATACAGCTATTTTGTTTGGTTTGTGAACGATACCTGACAGGCAACAGTTCCAGAAATATCAGCGAAAGTTCTCTGAGATAATATAATCATGCACTCATCCTCTTAACTAGTTGGCTAATTATGACTAGCCTCTTACCCAGTTCTCAACCAACAGAAGTTTTTTACCCAAGCTCGGATGGTGAACCTTTGGCAGAAAGTTATGTTCACTTATATGCTCTATTGGCAACTTTAGAAGTATTGAGACAATATTTGCTGGGTAGGCAAGCAACGGTTTTGAGTAACCAGTTTCTCTACTATGCTCAGGGTTTTCCGAAGTTACGAGTAGCTCCAGATGTAATGGTGATTTTTAATGTTGCTCCCGGAGGTAGGGATAATTATAAGATATGGGAAGAAGGACAAGTGCCTGTAGTAATCTTTGAAATGACCTCGGAGGGGACTAAAAACCAGGACACGGGTTTCAAGAAGACGCTGTATGAGCAGTTAGGGGTACTGGAATACTGGTTATTTGACCCTAAGGGAGAGTGGATTAAGGAGCAATTGCAAGGGTATCGGCTGCAAGGCGAGGTGTATGAGCCAATTACAGATAGTCGATGTGAACCTTTGCAGCTGCGTTTGCAAATAGAGGGACAATTGATTGGTTTTTATCGAGAAGACACTGGGGAAAAGTTGCTGATTCCAGAGGAGTTGGTAGAGGCGCTAAAACAGGAAAGATTTGCCAAGGAACAAGCACAGTCGCAAGTGGAAAGGTTGAAGGAACACTTGCGAGCGCTTGGTGTTGACCCTGATACTATCTAGCCATTTGCGATCGCTCTTAACGGGTGCCTCGGATGATCGCAGAGTCCATTTACCTACCTCAACCTGAGCAAAGGCGATCGCTAAAAAAGATCATAACGTATTATGTCAAACAGGTAGCTCATTCGCCAGCATGGGCGTTACCCTAAAAGCACAGTTTCAGCCCAAGAATCCCACGCTTTCAAGGCGTGAGAGTGTCCAATTAACTTAGTGTGATCAACCGTCTTTGCCGAACCGAGAAGGGAGGCTCTACTTTTATGATTTTATTTGGCAACTCATCTTTTTACTCGTAAAATCGAAGACAAGATCAAGGTCAGTAGAAAAGAGTCTCTAAATTAATGAGTACGTTAATCAGTCACGGTGGAAGATCTATCATTAAATTTCAGATGGTAGATCGGATAAATGATATCGTTTGGCAGGCTCATCAAGGTAGCGTTGCTGCGATTATTCAGCTATTGAATGAAAAGCTAGCCAAGTCTGGTGTCAGAACTAGAGCCATTTTTTCTGATGGTGTCCTACAACTTCTGTGCGAGGCGGCTAGGGTAGAGCAACTTGAGCAATCTCCCCTAGTAGAACAAATCCAGCAAATTCTTGAGTCCATCGCCCCGCGTCACATTCGCCTAGTCAATATCAACAGTCGGATTGTTCGGGAACAACAATTACTTTGGTTAAAGGAAATAGATAGCGATCGCGATAACCAACTGCTTTGGTCACAGGAAATTACATTAATTCAGCCCAATATTCTAAAGCAACTAATTAAAGATTTCACAGAAGCTCAAGCTGAACTAGGAAAACCAAATTTCCCTAAAGCTCCAGTCTCTCGTCCTTTAGTACTTATCAATAAAGAAAAACACGAAAATAAACCGAAAAAAAAGATATTAGCAGCGGCTGGTTTATGCTCACTTTTGTTGCTTGGTTGGGTTGTTTATGCCCAATTAGGTAATAACCTGAAAAACCTAATGCAACTAGAAACTTCCAAATTAACTACAGAAAATATTAACGATAATAAAGCCCAGACACCATCCCGTGCTGCTAACAATAGCCTTTCTGAGCCATCTGATGACCCATTTGCAATATCTGTGCGAATTGCCAACCTTGCTTCTGCATCCGGTAAAACAGCCACAACCTCAACTCAGTGGTTAGAGATAGCTGCTAAGTGGCAACGAGCTTCAGATTTAATGGGTACGGTACCACAAAACAACAGCCGTTATCAGGAAGCTAAGATTCGGACTCAACTATATAAGAAATACAGTGAGGCGGCGCAGAAAGAAGCAGATAAGAGTAAATCTTAGTTTTTTCTTATTGGAAGACTTCGATTACTGATTAGTATTTTAGCAGTAGTGAATGGATTATTTATTTTATTTACTTCTCGCACTTCACCTCAGCGCTTAAAACGAATTTCAATATGTTACCGCTTCGATTCTAGCTGACGCTTTTCTTGGGGAATGCGAGCAAATTCCCCATTTAGTAATATTAATTGTGCCGCATAATAGGTGCGAAATTGAACTCCTGGCATCTTATTTGGTTGCTGGATTTCAGCAGTTCTTTAACGCTATTTGCAAGTCCTTTAACTTACACCAATTCTGTATGAAGATGCGCCAAACTACATGAGGAACGAACCGCAAAGGACGCATAGACACGAAGTGGCTTCCCGCAGGGTAGGACACAAAGAAAAAAAGAAATAAGAAGCCAAGAAAATTTGGCGCAGCCTCACAAAGAAATGGTATTGGATATTGCAACAGGATCAAAAACTGCCATAGCTTTCTAACCTATGGCTGATAACTTGCATTTCTCTAAAAAGGACTTTAACCCTTTGATAGCATGGATTTCAGTCCACTAAAGTCTACTAAGGCTATCAGCCAAGAAATAAATTTCTTGGCTGGAGATTGAGCAGGTGCAAGATATAAGTTAACTCAGAAGTTCTCCTGTTTCTTGCAGGGAGTGCAAGCGGCGGTAAATACCCTCGTGACCCAAGAGTTCATTGTGGCTACCTACTTCTACAATCTTTCCTTGCTCAAGAACCACAATTTTATCTGCTTCTCGCACTGTGCTTAGACGATGGGCAATCACAATGGTGGTACAAGTGCCCTGAATTGATCGCATCGCTAGCTGAATCGAACGCTCAGACTCATAATCTAAGCTAGAGGTGGCTTCGTCAAAAACTAGTACGTCTGGTTTCATTAGCAACGCCCTGGCAATTCCCAAGCGTTGCCTTTGTCCTCCAGATAACCTGACACCTCGTTCTCCTACGATGGTGTAATAACCTTGGGGTAAGTGCTGGATTACTTCATCGACTCTGGCAATTTTACAGGCTTCCTGAACCTGCTCCAAGCTGGCATCTGGTCTACCGTAGGTGAGATTATCCAATATAGTACCGTTAAAAACGTCTACTTCTTGGTGAACGATCGCTAATCTCCGTCTATATTTACCCACATCCAAAGTGCAAATATCTTGACCATCAATCAGAATTTGACCTTCTTGAGGTTCAAAATATCGCAATAGCAATTTCATTAAAGTAGACTTCCCAGAACCGGAACGCCCCACTAATGCCACTGTTTGATATGGCTCAATCAACAAGTTAATATCTTGCAAAACTTGACGGTTGGCATCATATCCAAAACTGAGGTGTGACAACTCAACTTTTCCAGTAAATTTATAAGGTGATTCTGCCTGCTTGCTCTCTTCTAAAAGACTAGCTGAATCAGATACAGTTGGCTCTTGGAGAAATTCGTGAAACCGCAGCATGGAAGAGTAACGACGGGCGAAAACTTCTGCCAAGTTAGTAATAGGTTCTAATTCGGCATATGCCATGCTGGAAAGAGTTAAGGTCATCACAAAGTGACCAAGAGAAATTCTCCCATCTATTGTTGCTGCTAAAGTCAAACTTAGGATAATAAACACGCATAACTGAATTATGGTTCTTTGCCAAGTAGCCAGTTTCACATAACCTTTGTGGATGCGATAATCAAGGATCATTAATTCACGATCTAAACGTTGCTTTTGCCGTTTCAGTTCCCTAGCTTCTGTAGCAAATGCTTTTACCGTTTTGATATTGGTGATCAGTTCAGAATTGCGGCTTTCGGTATTCTCTGCATATTTATTCAGACGACTTTCGTAGCTAATCAATTGCTGTAAATCCTTCAAGCTGAAGCTGAGAATAATTACAAAGGAAATTAGATATAAAATCGCAATTCGCCACTCAATCACCAAAATGAACACAAAAATTCCCAGTAAACGAACCAGTTTAGGAATCAATTGTCCGGCGATTTCGGGATACGCCCAAGTGAAGTTCTCAACACCTCTAGCTACTCTTCCAGCGATGCGTCCGGGATTATTTTCGTCATAAAATTCCAGTGGGAGAGTAAGAATTTTGGCGATGGCTGCTTCAGTTTTATTTCGACGCGACCTAAAAGTTATATCCCAGTGAAACCAAACAGTCAACCAGGGCTGTGTTGGCGCTCTCACTACGGTGACAACGAAAATTAAACCCAGTAATACACCCAAAGATAGAAGTTTATTAACAGGGTAATTGGTTATGTCTGAAACAATTGCGATCGTACTTTCAAGTGGTTTATCCAAAGGTTGACCAGACAAAACATTTAAAATCTGTCCGATCGCATAAGGGACAACCAAATCAATGATTTCGTAAATGCCGGATGTCGCAACACTAAAAAGACCTAGCTTCCAGTCAGAGCGAAAGTAATTGATAATATCTTGAAATTTGGCCATGATGCACACCGTCCAAGAGCGCGATCGTGAGCTTGGAATTTTATATACTACGAATGTAATACAAACAAGTCAAGGGCTGATAGGTTTAAATGACTCCTTTGAAGTAGTAGGCATTTGCGCTGGAACAAATTCTAGGCGATAGCGATAGAGGGCAACAGGTCGAAAACCAGCCTTAAAGTAATCTGGATCTTGGGGTGAAAGATAGACAGCAGTAACTTGATCTGCCTCAATCGCCAGATTAGCTGTTGGAAGTTTATGATAAGCGGTGGTAGATTCTACAGAGTTTAAATAGGGGTGTGAACCGCCTTTAAATAGTTGTTGAAACACTTCTGTAGTGATGAACTTGCCATTAGGGGCAGTTTCTGTGGCCCGTGCAGTCACAATGGAAACTAGTTGGTGACTGTTACGCAAAAATGTAATCTGACGATTAGGTGAATCTGGATCTATTTTAACTAATAACACTGCTTCATCCCCTAAATAAGCCCGTGCCAAATTCAAGCTATTAAACGCTCTATCCGCGATTAAAATTGGGGATTTGTAATCTGTCTGAGGAAATATTTTTAACCCAGGAAAATGTGGTTGCTCTTTCACAAATCTTACTACAAAACTCACAGGCTGATTTAATTGTCGGCGATTACCTTCAAACCCTGGTGTTACGATATCTGGTGCTAAAGGCGCAACTAAATCTACCAACGTACTTGTAACCTGCCAATAACCAGCCATCCATTCAGGGTAAACCAAATCACCCGAAGCCGGTTGCACTGAAGTTAATTTTTCCCATTGGGGAAAATTTGCTAATCGGTTAGACAAATCTCCTGCAAGAGCTTCGCCACCCCACAAGAGGAATAACATCAGCAAGCAAAAACTCCAAATTACCTTCATTGTCCGCATTAGCTGTTTTGTATTTATCGATTAAAAATTAAGTAAGTTTTTGTAAAAATTAAAAGTTTGTAGTAACTGGTTTAACGCTCAAGTGCTGACTAAAAACTAATCACAGAGTTTTATTTTTTCTATTTCAGTTTATTTGCGCCAATTTACTTAATCTATGAGATAATAATGCACTTAAGCTATTATGTATTATTCTGATAGCTATTCACCCACAGAATATCGTTTATTCACTAATTTATCATCACAAAGAGCCAACATAGTTAAAGATACTTAACCCCAGAATCCCAAATTATGGTAATAGCATGACATTGGCATTAGGCATGATTGAAGTATATGGCGTTCCCACAGCAGTGGAAGCGGGAGATGCTATGTGTAAAGCTGCCCGGATCACCCTTGTTGGTTATGAAAATACTGATTTGGGGCGAATTACCGTGTTAATTCGGGGGGTTGTAGGCGAGGTAAATGTGGCGATAACAGCAGCACTAAAGGCGGTTCTGCGAGTTAACGGCGGCGAGGTGATTTCTTATCATATTATTCCCCGCCCCCACGAAAATTTAGAATATGTTTTACCGATTCATCGCAGCGTTAATGTGGAGCAGTTCAGTGCAGATATCCGATTTCCTCCACCCCTATCAGTTTAGCTATATTAAATTTCTGCTGGTAAAGGTTGCCAAATATCTCCATATTGCTTCTGTAAAGCTTGCCAAGTTTCTACCTGACCTGGTTCATATTCTCCCGGTTTCCCCCATTGCAAAAATAGGCTTAAAGCAGGCTCCTGTTTCTCATCTAAAAACCGAATGGCATAGGTTGTAAAATTACCCCTTTTCGCTTCACCTATTTCAAATTTCACTTGAGTAATTTTGTCCATATTCAAGTGAAACTCAAAGCCTTCGGTATGCATATTCGCATACTTCCCCTTTGGTAATTCTGCATAAAATAACTTTTCTAGCTTACCTCTTGCTTCTAATACAGCAGCGCTGCTAGTGACAATTAGACGCAATGTTCCAAGAGTCTCACAAGCTGCTAAAAATTCTTTCAAAGTAGTAGTCATAAATTGTTATCCATTGTTATTTGTTGATGCCCTATGTCTATTTTTCGTATTGTTCATAAGCAGCGACAATGCGCTGAACTAGAGGATGGCGCACGACATCTTTTTGGGAAAATTCGCAAAAGGCAATGCCTTCAACCTGTTTTAAAACTTGTAAAGCCACTCCTAAACCCGATTGTTGATGAAGTGGTAAATCAGTTTGTGTCATGTCGCCTGTAATCACCATCCGAGAACGGAAGCCCAAACGAGTCAAAACCATTTTCATCTGAGCAGGTGTAGTATTTTGAGCTTCATCCACAATTACAAAGGCGTTATTCAGGGTGCGTCCCCGCATATAGGCGAGTGGTGCGACTTCAATCACACCACGTTCCATTAAACTGGGTACTTTTTCTGGGTCGATGAATTCATAAATAGCATCGTAAAGTGGGCGAAGATAGGGATTAACTTTCTGCTGCAAGTCTCCAGGCAAAAAGCCAAGTTTTTCACCGGCTTCGACGGCAGGACGAGTTAAAATTAGCTTTTCAACCTGGTTAGCAAGGAGTGCTTGCACAGCAACAACAACGGCGAGATAGGTCTTGCCGGTACCAGCAGGCCCAATCCCAAAGGTGAGGTCACGCCTACGGAGTGCGTCGATATACTGACGCTGGCGAAAGGTTTTAGCACGGACTTCTTCACCCCGACGAGTTTTAGCAAGGACATCTCGCTGTAAATCTTGCAGTTCTCCTTGACGATCGCTATCTATGGCTTGACGGGCTGTTGAAATATCGGCACTGGAAATGGTATTGCCTTTAATCCAGAGGTCTTCAAGCGATCGCACTAATCGAGAAGCCAGATCAATTTGCCCTTGGGTACCACAAATCAGTAATTCCTGTCCGCGTAGCACTAAACTGGCTCCTGTTTGCTGAGATAGGGTTTTGAGATTTTCTTCTCCTTCTCCTGCAAGGGCGATCGCACTGGGAATATTCGGCAGCTGAATTGTTAAGGCACCTGCCATAGTATTTTTTAATTGGTGAGGATCTGTGTTTGACAAAGGTTAATGTTTTCTCGCCAAGGGCGAAATTAGGCTTTTATTACTTACATTTTGGAAAAATATTGGCAACAAATGAATCGGCTGTAGGGGCGTACAACTGTACGCCCCTACTATCAGCAGTATGGTACTGGTGAAGAGTTCAAAAAAAGATCCAAAAATCTTTTTGCTACTTTCCATCTTTACAAAAATTCTGAGCGGAGGTGATCACAACCGCTCAGACTTGCTCTGTAGTTTTAACCTAGCGGAGACGGGGTTTAACAATGGGTTTCGGCCCATCATTTGTCCGCGGTTCTCTTCTAGTCGGCGGTGGCGATCGCTCTTCTGTGTCTTCATCAAAAGACATACCCTCGCGGCCCGGCGTGGTGCTGCCGTAGATATCCAGGTATACTGATTGCCCAGCAGTAGCAGCTGCTGCGGCAATTACTGTACGAATCGCCTGAATATTGCGTCCCCCTCGACCAAACACTTTTCCTTTATCTGTGCTATCAAAGGCGATGCGAACCCAAACCCGATTGAGGGTTTGAGAAATTTCACAATCGACGCTTAAAGTCTCTAGAGATTCTAAAAACGGCTCCACCAAAAACTGAACCAGCCCAAGATAGTTGGGACTAGCTGTTGGGGATATTGTTCCGGAATTATGATGCGGCTGTGGCACTGACCTGTTCAAAAACATTGGCTTTTACTAAAATGCGACGGACGGTGTCAGTGGGTTGAGCGCCTTGTTGTAGTCGCTTGACGATGCCGGGAACGTCTAGTCGCACTTCATCGGTTCTGGGGTTGTAGAATCCCAACTCTTCTAGGGGACGGCCATCGCGGCGAGCGAGGTTGTTAATAGCGACAATGCGGTAACTTGCTTCCCGCTTTTTACCGAATCGCTTCAAGCGCAGTTTGATCATGGTTGAAGAATCATTCTCCTGTTGGTTGTTAGATATTAGTTAGTAACTAGTTGCTGAGGAAGTAGCCTAAATCTGGCTGTTGCCGAGAAATTGAGGGTTAGTTTCCTCTGCTGATAAATTATGAGGTCGAAATGCTAATTTTAGCACTGCCTAGCATTTGCTGCTATTAGTCACTAACTAAACGTGAGTTCGATGGGTTATGTGGTGTCCACCTAGTTAATCGAATCAAAAGACCTCTAAGAAGTTTTACTACGTAAAAACTGTCCATCTGGGAGTGGGAGAGATTTGTCAAACTCACGTTAACTAATGCTTAAAGATTCCCAAAACCTTTTTTCTTTTTATCTTTGGTTTTTTTCTTTTTCGTGCCTGTGGCGTCACCACCATAACCGCGCCATCCTGGGGCGGCAGGACGATTACCTGCACCTGCGAAGGCGTTGCCCATACCGCCACCGCCGAACATTCCCGGCATTCCAGGGAAGCCACCTTGACTCATTTGCTGCATGAGCGATCGCATTTTTTGGAAATCGCCCACCAGTTTAGTTACATCTGATTCTCTATAGCCTGAGCCAGAAGCAATCCGCCGCCGCCGACTGGGTGAACTGGCTAATAAATCGGGGTCGTGGCGTTCTTGGCGAGTCATGGAGTTAATCATCGCCTCACAGCGCTTGAGCTGGGTTTCTCCCTGCTTGAGTTGATCGTCTGAGAGCTTGTTCATCCCTGGAATCATCTTGATGAAGCCTCCCAGAGATCCCATGTTCTTCAACATCCGCAACTGCTTGAGAAAGTCAGTAAAGTCAAACTTCGCTGACAGGATTTTCTCCTGCATTTTCTCAGCATCTGCTAAATCAAACTCTTCCTGGGCTTTTTCTACCAGGGTGAGAACGTCGCCCATTCCCAAAATCCGCGATGCCATGCGATCGGGATAAAACGGTTGTAGTGCCTCGACTTTCTCACCCACACCCACAAACTTAATCGGCGCTCCGGAAATCTTTCGCACAGACAGCGCTGCACCGCCACGGCTATCACCATCCAGCTTGGTGAGAATCGCCCCAGTAATTCCTATCTGCTCATGGAAGGTGCGGGTAAGATTAGCTGCCTCTTGACCAGTCATCGCGTCCACCACCAACAGAGTTTCATGGGGTTGGACAGTTGCTTTGATGCGGGCTAATTCCGCCATCATATCTTCGTCAATTTGCAGGCGTCCAGCAGTATCAATAATTACTGTATTTACACCTTCTGCCCTGCCACGTTCTACACCTTGCCTTGCAATTTCTACTGGGTCTGCGTTGCTTCCTAGTTCAAATACTGGTACGTCAATTTGCTTACCCAACGTCACCAACTGGTCGATCGCTGCTGGGCGATATACGTCTGTCGCTACCAACAAACAGCTACGCTCTAATTTACGGAGATGTAAGGCTAACTTAGCCGTAGCTGTGGTTTTACCAGTACCTTGCAACCCAGCCATTAGCACGATGGTAGGCTGTTCCTGGGCTTCTGCTATGGGAACATTTTCTTCTCCCATCACCTGCACCAGCTCATCGTGAACAATTTTGATAAACTGTTGGTCAGGTCGCACACCGGTAATCACCTCGGCTCCCTGTGCCTTGGCTTCGACTTCGCTAATAAAATCTTTGACTACCTGGAGATTGACATCTGCCTCCAACAAGGCGCGGCGCACTTCGCGCAATGCATCTTGAATGTTGGATTGAGAAATTTTGTCCTGTCCCCGCAATTTTTTCCAGGCGGATTCTAAACGGTCAGATAATGCATCAAACATAATGTAATTACAGGTAGTTCGCCAATAAGGAAGTTTGAACCGCCGATGAATGCGATTCTGAATTTCCGCTAAAGTTTAAATGTGCTATTTACCAGCTTAGTAGTTTTCACCGCGACTGTAGCAACCAGATACCTACCTTTATTAAATATGAAAAAAGATTGAGCTTATACCAATTCTTTATCGAACTGCAAAAAATCAAGCTTGGTAGGACTTGGGGCTTAAGCTTGAAGTTTTGGAGCAACCTCAGATGTAATCGGTATTAAAGTACAGTGAAGGTAAGAATGGCTATTGTACAGCGAGAACCTACATTACATATCGCTATGACTAGCAATACACTGCTTTAACCCACCACCGGGTTTATTGGGAGTGCAACTGGTCAGGCAAAGAATTGCCAGCCCCTTTATTCTTTGCCTTTTGGCTGCAACGCATTAAGCCTTATTTCGCTGGTTTTCAATCACGATGGTTCGGCGCATCTTTGCTTTCGCTATTCATCGGTTCATCCTCGAAGGGAACCAGTTTAGGCTACCAGTTTTACCTCCTTTTCATCCCGCTTTACGGATTGCTCGCTAGTCGCTACCGTAGGGATGATGCTGTTACCGTTGCACCTACGGAGAGGGACTTTTCCTCGGAGCGTTTCCTTGGAATCACCCTCATGGTTATTCAGTTATCATCTGAGAGAGATTAAAGTGCAAACTCCACCCATTGAGGGTTATCTCTCAAATGTCACTCATCCCTGAATATTTCTATTCATTTCGAGTGAACCAATCGCACCCCCACACTGAAGGGACTGAGTTTCCCACTTACCGAGTTATTTTATGATTTGATAACATGGCAAAAATTTCTGCCCTTAAAATCGGCGTTTAGTAATAGAGTGCAGCGTCAAGGATGAACAGGACAAGGGGGACAAGGCAGACAAATAGAATATTTGATAATTTCGCCGCCTCACCCTTCGGGTTGGGAAGTGACGCTCCTGCGGACGCTCGTTCCGACGCTCCTACGTCGCTAACGCTGCGCTATCGCTAGCGCTAAGGGACTCGACGGGAACCCCTTCTCACAGCGTCTTGTACACAAGACTCCGACTTGCTCACTACCTCACCCCTTCGCCACGTACTCTTCCCTGTTTGCGTCCGAAAAAAGTAGAGGGGTTTCAGATGTTTTGTACGCTGTGAGTCTAGTCGCTGATATTGTTGATAGCTGAGAACGAATTAATCATTCATGGGATAAGGATTTCAGATCATGGGCAAATTTAGACGCGTACCCGTTGGGATTGTTGGCGCGTCGGGCTATGGCGGAGTACAGTTAGTACGACTACTGATGGATCATCCAGAAGTCGAACTGGTTTATTTAGGTGGTGAGAGCAGTATCGGGAAATGCTTTGGAGATATCTACCCGCATCTGGCTCATGCAGCTAACCTGCCAATAGAGGCAGTAGAACCAGAAATAATTGCTCACCGCTGTGAAGTAGTTTTCCTGTCTTTACCAAATGGTCTGGCTTGCCAAATCGCGCCTAAACTATTAGAAAAAGGATGTAAAATACTGGATTTGAGTGCAGACTATCGGTTTAGTGATTTGGCAACTTATACAAGTTGGTATGGGACACAGAGAAACGATCGCTCAACTGCTGCTACAGCGGTTTATGGATTGCCAGAACTGTATCGCGATCGCATTGCCGAAGCTCAACTCGTTGGTTGTCCTGGTTCCTATCCCACTGCTAGTCTCCTTGCACTTTCGCCACTCTTAAAGCAAGGTTTAATCGTACCAGAAACAGCTATTATCGATGCTAAGTCCGGCACATCTAGCAGTGGACGGCAAGCTCAAACCAACTTATTACTAGCTGAAGCGGACAACTCGATAACAGCTTTCAATGTCGGCCGTCACCGTCATACCCCAGAAATTGAGCAAATTTGCAGTGACTTAGCTGGTCACGAACTCATGATCCAATTTACACCCCACCTTATCCCAATGGTGCGCGGTATTTTGGCAACGGTATATGCCACGCTGCGCGATCCTGGTCTAGTGCGAGATGACTTAATTACAATTTTCTCAGCCTTCTACCGCAACTCTCCTTGGGTGAGAATCTGCGGTAGCGGCGTTTACCCCCAAACGAAGTGGGCTAACGGCAGCAATCTTTGTTATATCGGTGTAGAAGTTGACCCGCGTACAGGTCGCGTGATTGTCATGTCAGCAATTGACAATCTAATTAAAGGACAGGCGGGGCAAGCGATTCAGTGTCTAAACCTGATGATGGGCTGGGATGAAACCTTGGGGTTGCCCAAGTTGGGGTTTTATCCTTAATTGGACATGGGGCATTGGGAAGAATTCTGCGCTCAATCTCCAGTCCCCAGTCCCCAGTCCCCAGCCCCCAGCACCTACTTCGGCCCTAACCCTACAGCACCAGCATAAACGGCGCGATCGCCTAGTTCATCTTCAATTCGCAGCAAGCGATTATATTTTGCTACGCGTTCGCTGCGACAGAGGGAACCTGTTTTGATTTGACCGGCACGGGTTGCTACGGCTAAATCAGCGATCGTTGTGTCTTCTGTTTCACCAGAACGATGGCTAATTACTGAACGAATACCGTTGCGAGTTGCCAAATCAATTGTTTCCAAGGTTTCGGTGAGAGAACCAATTTGATTGAGTTTAATCAAAATTGCATTAGCAGCTTTTTCCTGGATGCCTCTTTGCAAACGTGTGGCGTTAGTAACAAACAAGTCATCTCCTACCAACTGCACCCGCGAACCTAACTTCTGGGTGAGCAATTGCCAACTTTGCCAGTCTTCTTCGTGCAAGCCATCCTCAATTGACACAATTGGGTATTGATCAACCAGTTGTCCTAAATAATCAATAAACTCCGTGGGGGCGTGAGGTTTACCATCGTAAACATACTGCCCATTCTTGTAAAATTCGCTAGCCGCCACATCCAACGCCAAAGCTACTTCTTCCCCTGGCTTATAACCAGCTTTCTTAATGGCAGCAACTAGCAATTCCAAAGCCACCTGATTGGATTCTAGGTTAGGGGCAAAGCCGCCTTCATCACCTACACCAGTGAGCAAACCCTTTTCATCCAACACCTGACTGAGAGTGGCAAACACCTCTGCACCCCAGCGCAATGCTTCCCGGAAGGAAGTTGCCCCAATTGGGACAATCATAAACTCTTGAAAATCCACGTTGTTTGATGCGTGTGCCCCACCGTTAATCACATTCATCAACGGCACTGGTAGCAAATTCGCCAAAGGCCCACCCAAATAGCGATATAGAGGAATTTCTAGAGATTCAGCACCAGCTTTAGCTGCTGCTAGGGAAACCCCCAAAATCGCATTAGCCCCCAAATTGGATTTGTTAGCAGAACCATCTATAGCGATCATCGTCCGGTCTAGCAGTTCTTGGTTGAGGGCATCCAAGCCTAACAATTGGGGTGCAAGTGCTTCTTTGACGTTTTGTACTGCCTTGAGTACGCCTTTGCCCCCATAACGGCTTTTATCGCCATCACGCAGTTCGTGGGCCTCAAAAGTGCCAGTAGAGGCACCACTCGGAACCTGCGCTAGTCCGACAACACCGTTGGCTAAATGCACTTCGGCTTCAATTGTTGGTCTACCGCGTGAATCGAGAATTTCACGAGATGCGATCGCCTCAATGGCTGTATCTAGAATGTTACTCATCTGTACTTTATCCTTTATTCGAGTCTGTTACGCATACAGTCCAGTTGCCTAACCCAATCGCTAGCATAGGCGTTTAAGAGACTTTATTGGCTGAGATTAAAGAAGATTTCCATTATATGAATAGGGAGCAATGCCAAAAATGGGTCAGGGAATGTTTATCTTATCCTTTACCTTTTAATTCTTTCCCTGATGGCATTTGTACCTTCAGACTTTCAGCTAGGTAAAATATTGGCAGAGAACACTAAATCAATTACAGAGAAAAGCTCATGCAATTACTACACACAATGCTGCGGGTGGGCAACCTCGAAGAGTCCTTAAAGTTCTACTGTGAAGTTTTGGGAATGAAATTACTGCGCCGAAAAGATTATCCAGGGGGAGAATTTACCTTGGCTTTTGTTGGCTACGGTGACGAAAGCAACAATACGGTAATAGAACTAACTTACAACTGGGGGGTAGAAAAGTACGAATTGGGTAATGCTTATGGTCACATTGCCCTTGGCGTTGATGATATTTACGCTATGTGTGAAGAAATCCGCAATCAAGCCGGTAAAGTCGTGCGTGAACCAGGGCCGATGAAACATGGTTCGACAGTAATTGCTTTTGTGGAAGATCCAGATGGGTATAAAATTGAATTGATTCAACTGGGAACTCAAGGGTCAGCAGTCAAACAGGAATCACAAGAGCAACTTGTGAGTCAGTAATTCTTATAATTAAGAATATAGGTGATGGATCTAAGCTTCAGTAGTGCTGAATTTTGAGTGGGGAGGAAAACCCTGTCAAAGGCAATAAAGGGATAAGAAAATCCACACCGATGTCTGAAAAAGTTGAGCTAGATACGGAGAAAATAATTTTTCCCGCACACTGGCGTCTCGCAGTTTTGTTACCCAGACGCGCGAGACTTTTCGCTTTTTGCCTCCCATTTTTAGGCGGGCTAGGGGATCTCCTCTGCGTAAATCCTATTAGTATTATCCCCATATTGTCATGATGAGCAACACTAATAGCGATGCCGATAGCCCGTCGTCAACATTGCTCCAATACTACCATTTGGCAAAGTCAGCTCAGAACAGTGTTTTCGTTTTAAATTAGAAAATAGGTAATAGAGTAAACTATCACCAAATTACCAATCCTAAATTGCCACCGACGATACACGCGGATATACGCTGAGAATGTTTGGATAATTAGTGACTGGGGAAGAGTTTTTCCAATCCCCATTACTCTTTATCCCCAGAGGGGACTACGAGTTCCCCAATCCCTAAACTAAAAATCAAAATTCCAAAATTTTAAAGATGCAACCTACAGATCCGAATAAATTTACTGATAAAGCCTGGGAAGCGATTGTTAAATCTCAGGATATAGTCCGTGCTTATCAACAACAGCAATTAGATGTTGAACATTTAATTCTTGCCCTGTTAGAAGAACCCACTAGTCTAGCAATACGTATTCTGGCTCGATCTGAGGTCGATCCAATCCGCTTGCAACAGCAGTTAGAAGCCTTTACCCAACGTCAGCCCAAAGTTGGTAAAAGTGATCAGCTTTACCTTAGCCGCAATTTAGATGTTTTACTAGACCGAGCCGAGGAAGCTAGAACCAGGATGAAAGACTCCTACGTTTCTGTGGAACACATCCTCTTGGCATTTGCTGAAGACGATCGCATTGGACGAAAGATACTCAAAGGCTTTAGTGCGGATACAGAAAAACTAGAAGCTACCATCAAAACTATTCGCGGTAGCCAAAAAGTGACAGATCAAACCCCAGAATCCCGCTATGAAGCTTTACAAAAATTTGGCAGAGATTTGACAGAACAGGCAAAATCTGGAAAACTTGACCCGGTAATTGGGCGGGATGACGAAATTCGGCGGGTAATTCAAGTTTTGTCTCGTCGGAGCAAAAATAACCCGGTATTAATTGGTGAACCTGGGGTAGGTAAAACTGCGATCGCCGAAGCTTTGGCACAACGGATGGTAAACGGTGATGTTCCCGAATCTCTGAAAAACCGCAAACTCATTTCTTTAGATATTGGTAGTTTGATTGCTGGGGCCAAATTGCGAGGAGAATTTGAAGAACGCTTGAAAGCAGTCCTCAAGGAAGTTACAGAATCTAACGGTGACATCGTACTGTTTATTGACGAATTGCATACTGTAGTCGGTGCCGGTTCCACTCAACAAGGGGCAATGGATGCCGGAAATCTGCTCAAACCAATGCTGGCGCGGGGAGAACTGCGTTGCATTGGCGCGACTACCCTCGACGAGTTCCGCAAACACATTGAGAAAGACGCTGCCTTGGAACGCCGCTTTCAGCAAGTATTTGTGGATCAGCCAAGTGTGGAAAATACTATTTCCATTCTCCGGGGATTGAAAGAACGCTATGAAGTCCATCACAACGTCAAAATTTCTGATTCGGCTTTGGTAGCAGCAGCAACTCTGTCAGCACGTTACATTAGTGATCGCTTTTTGCCAGATAAAGCTATTGATTTAGTGGATGAGGCAGCAGCACAGTTGAAAATGGAAATTACCTCCAAACCAGCAGAATTGGAAACCATTGATCGCCGCCTCATGCAGTTAGAAATGGAAAAGCTGTCATTAGCTGGCGAAGAAAAGGGTACTCCCCAAACTAAAGAACGTTTGCAGCGAATTGAGCAAGAAATCGCCAGTTTAACCGGAAAACAGAAAATATTTAATGAGCAATGGCAAGGTGAAAAGCAGATATTGGAGGCGATAAGCGCCTTAAAGAAAGAAGAAGATGCGCTGCGAGTGCAAATTGAACAGGCGGAACGTGCTTATGATCTAAATAAAGCTGCCCAATTGAAATATGGCAAATTGGAGGGAGTACAGCACGATCGCGAAGCCAAAGAAGCGAGCCTTTTAGAAATTCAAAACCAAGGTTCCACGTTGCTGCGAGAACAAGTCACTGAAGCCGATATTGCCGAAATTGTCGCTAAATGGACAGGAATTCCCGTAAATCGCCTGTTGGAATCAGAACGCCAAAAATTACTGCAACTAGAAAGTCATTTACATCAACGAGTCATTGGGCAAGAAGAAGCTGTAGAAGCAGTAGCAGCAGCGATTCGTCGCGCCCGTGCGGGGATGAAAGACCCCTCTCGTCCCATTGGTTCATTTTTGTTCATGGGCCCCACTGGTGTGGGTAAAACCGAACTCGCCCGCGCTTTAGCTCAGTTTCTCTTTGATTCTGATGATGCATTGGTGCGCTTGGATATGTCTGAGTATATGGAAAAACACTCAGTTTCTCGCCTTGTGGGAGCGCCTCCAGGATATGTAGGATATGAAGAAGGCGGTCAACTTTCCGAGGCGGTTCGCCGCCGTCCCTACTCAGTGGTGCTGTTGGATGAAGTGGAAAAGGCGCATCCCGATGTGTTCAATATTTTATTGCAGGTGCTAGACGATGGGAGAATTACTGACTCTCAGGGGAGAACAGTAGATTTTCGCAACAGCGTTATTGTGATGACCAGTAACATTGGTAGCGAACATATCTTGGATGTAGCTGGTGATGATTCCAAGTATGAAAAAATGCGCGTCAGGGTAATGGAAGCTTTGCGATCGCATTTCCGCCCGGAATTTCTAAACCGCGTTGATGATATTATTCTCTTCCATACCTTAAATCGCACGGAAATGCGGCATATCATCCGCATTCAACTCAAACGGGTAGAAAATCTCCTCCGAGAGCAAAAAATCTTCTTTGAGATATCCCAATCTGCTTGTGATTACCTTGTCGAATCAGGCTATGACCCAGTTTACGGTGCCCGTCCACTGAAACGGGCAATTCAGCGAGAAGTAGAAAATCCTTTGGCTACCAAGTTATTGGAAAATACTTTTATCTCTGGAGACACGATTATGATTGACAAAAATGAAAACGGTCTGTCTTTTAGCAAAAAAGTGCCAGTAAAGGTGTCAGTATCACAAATTGCTACATAGTCTAAGAAGGCGATTATAAATGGCGGCTACCCAGACGAAATCCACCTCCGTAGGTTCATTTTTCTTATTCTCTACGAGACGCTGTGCGATCGCAGAAGCCGTAAAGTGAGAAGGCGATCATCATATCAGTTTCCTGCTTCTACATGAATTATGTTGTGATTTTCACTTTCTCAGTCTTCACCATCCAAAATCGAGAATTCTGTTAATTTAAACTAGTATTTTAAGTGGAAGTGAGAAGGTGATATATCTCCAAAAGTTGCTTAGAATAATGTTTCTGTCAGCGCTGATATTAAAGACATTAAGTCAGCGTCTAATCCCAGTCTAATTTTTACAGCTTGGTCGGAGGATGAGGGCTAATAAACCTGCGTTGAAAATCGGGAGTAGGGAAATCCGAATCAGAAAATGGGGGCAAACAATGCTCAAAAAAGGAGCGATCGCCTAAGTTATGGTTTTAAAATCCTAATTGGTATCATGCCTTTCTGTGTTATCCGGGTTTATCCTGGAAAACAGAGGGTTAGGCTGTATTAGCCACTATCATCATTTCAGATACTAACGTCGAAGATTACCAATTATGCTAGAACAAGGCACCATCAGTATTCATACTGAGAATATTTTCCCGATCATTAAGAAGTCGCTTTACTCAGATCATCAAATCTTCTTGCGGGAACTGGTATCCAACGCCGTAGACGCCATCCAAAAGCTGAAAATGGTATCCCGCGCTGGAGATTACGCTGGAGAAATTGGCGAACCAGAAATTGAAATTGCCATTGACAAAAATAACAAAACCCTATCCATCTCCGATAACGGTATCGGGATGACCGCAGAAGAAGTTAAGAAATATATCAATCAGGTTGCCTTCTCTAGTGCTGAAGAATTTATTCATAAGTATGAAGGCAAATCAGATCAACCGATTATTGGTCACTTCGGTCTTGGTTTCTACTCCTCATTCATGGTGGCGCAAAAGGTAGAAATTGATACTCTATCCTACCAAGAAGGGGCACAAGCAGTTCACTGGACTTGTGATGGTTCCCCAGCATTCACCCTAGAAGAATCGCCCCGGACAACTCGCGGTACTACTATAACTCTCAGCCTGCAAGGAGAAGAAGAGGAATTTCTAGAAGAAGCACGAATTAAGAATCTTGTCAAGACATACTGCGATTTCTTACCAGTACCGATAAAACTAGAAGGTGAAGTACTAAATAAGCAAATAGCACCGTGGCGAGAGTCTCCGAGTAATCTCAGTCAAGAAGAATATTTAGAGTTTTACCGCTACCTGTATCCTTTTCAGGAAGAACCGCTGTTATGGGTACATCTAAATACTGACTATCCCTTCATCATCAACGGGATTCTGTATTTTCCCAAAATGAGGCCGGATGTAGATGTTACTAAAGGGCAGATCAAGCTATTTAGTAATCAAGTTTTTGTTAGCGACAACTGCGAAGAAATTATTCCGCAATTTCTAACTCCAATGCGGGGTGTGATTGATAGCACCGATATTCCTCTGAACGTATCGCGCAGCGCTTTGCAAGGCGATCGCACCGTGCGGCGAATTGGTGATTACATTGCTAAGAAAGTAGGCGATCGCCTCAAAGAACTTTTCCGTGACAACCGTGAACAATACATTAGCGCCTGGAAAGACCTCGGTACTTTTGTAAAATTTGGCGTTCTCAACGACGAGAAATTCAAAAAACAAATTGAAGATATCATCGTCTTCCGCACTACCGCCAAGCTGACAGAAAAGCCTGCTGCTGAAACTCCAGTAGTCGAAGTACAGTCTTCAGACGGAGATGCTTGGCAAGATGTCACTCCTGCTTCAGCCAGTTCTGAGAACTCAGAACCCAGCGCTCCCTATACTACGCTCAAAGAGTATCTAGAACGTAACAAAGAACGTCACGAAAACCGGGTTTTCTACAGTACCGATGCCGCAACCCAAGCTACCTATATAGAACTACACAAAAATCAAGGCTTGGAAGTCCTGTTTATGGACTCCTTCATCGACACCCACTTTATCAACTTCCTAGAGCGGGAATATCAGGATGTCAAATTTACGCGGGTGGACTCAGATTTGGATAATACCCTGCTGGAACAAGACAAAGCTACGGAAATTGTTGATCCCAAGACGAACAAAACCCGGAGTGAGAGCATCAAAGAGTTATTTGAGAAATCTCTCAAAAAACCCAAACTCAACATCCGTACCGAAGCTTTGAAATCAGACGATCCCCAAGGGACACCACCTGCGATCGTGCTTTTACCAGAGATTCTCCGCCGGATGCGAGAAATGAACGCCATGATGCAGCAACAAACAGTAGATTTTCCTGAAGATCACGTTTTGCTGGTGAATACTGCTCACCCGCTGATTCAAAATCTGGTAAATCTTAACCAAGGTAGTATTATTCAAGGTGACGGTCAATCGCCTACAGATCAGTTAGTAAACTTGATTTGCCAACATGTCTACGATTTAGCGCTGATGTCTCAGAAAGGATTTGACGCTGAGGGGATGAAATCTTTTGTCGAGCGCTCGAATGAGGTACTCACTAAGCTGACGGAACAAGCTAGTAAATAGTGCTGAGTTAAGAGTAGAGAGGCGATTAATCGCCTCTCTACATGGAGTTAGGAGTTATTTCTCTCCCTGTCCCTTATCCCTCTCCTCCCTTTCCTACTTCTGTTGCCTAAGACCTAAAATGGAAAGGCTGTATTAAAATAACAATCTGGAGATACTTGCTATGTCCCGTCGCTGTGAACTAACTGGTAAGAAGGCAAATAACGCCTTTGCTGTTTCTCACTCCCACCGCCGTACTAAACGCCTTCAGCACGCCAATCTGCAAAGCAAGCGTGTTTGGTGGGCAGGAGGAAATCGCTGGGTAAAATTAAAGCTGTCTACCAAAGCAATTAAAACCCTAGATAGTAAAGGGTTAGAAGCGATGGCAAAAGAAGCTGGTATCAACCTGAATCATTACTAAGTAAGGTGGATTT
This sequence comes from Nostoc sp., assembly GCF_036919595.1. Taxonomy (GTDB): domain Bacteria; phylum Cyanobacteriota; class Cyanobacteriia; order Cyanobacteriales; family Nostocaceae; genus Nostoc. Next base: position 50,307 of record NZ_JBALCO010000005.1, read on the forward strand.
ATAACCTAAAACTATGTAGCAGAAACAGGATAAGCGGCCAAAGCCGCTGCTTATCCTGCTTCCCTACCAAAATAGGACTGAAATTAGGCGATTCAGTACCCAAAATTAATTAATTATTAATTACGAATTATGAATTATTTCTCTTGTATCTGCTTTTGTACCCAAAGACGAAAAGCTTTGAGTGTTGCATTTCTACCTGCTATTCTACTTTGCTCCAGATATTGGGTAATCGTTTTAATTAGTGGGAATAGAGGAAAATTTAGGCTTTGCGGAGACTCTATATAATGCCCATCTCGCAGAACATTAATTTGGAAATTTCCTTTATTAAAACGCCAAAGCTCAGGTACTTTTAAAGCTTCATAAATATTAGGATGAGTGCGAGAAGTAATATCAATTTCTAGAGCTAAATCTGGAGGAGGGTCTACTGTTAAATCTAGTCGCTTCTTCTTGCGAATCTTAGATTCATTTTTTATATAGAAACACTGGTCATGTTCTATACCTTGAACCATTGCTTGGTTTTTGAAAGTTGTAGAACCAAGGCTGATGAACTCAGTATTTAGTTCTTCTAAAAGCGCTTTGATTAAATCACTAATAATTTCTTTGTCATATTCATGTTCTGGCAGTGGTGCCATAATCTCCAGTATTCCCCTGTCATAAGCAATTCGTGCAGCACGATGTTCCCCTAAATCTTCTAAAATTGTTTCCAATTCCTGCCAGGTTACATCTCGCAGTAGCACTCTTTGTCCTGGTGGAACATGGATGCGCTTTAATTCCAACAACATCATCTCCACTCCCAGTAGCTCAAACCTAAATTTAGCTTACTCCAGTTGACTAATGCGCTACGACAATTTTTGCTGCTTCATCACTAAAATTGTTAGATGCTTGTACACACAGCAGCTTGTCCTCGAACATCAGTTGCTTAAAAAACCCCTTATAGAAGTGTATACAGGGGCGATCGCTCCTACATAGAAAAGCGTAGTTTAAAGAAAAACCTCTGGAAACTCCAGAGGTTTTGGTTCCTGATTTAGTTTCTACTTGTTACTCCAACTTGTCCTTAGTCATTTCCCGATAATGAAGGAAATTATTTGATTTGAGTAGTTATAGGACTTACGCACGAGTTACGGAATAACGAACCGCAGAGGCGCAGAGGACACGGAGAAATCAGAGTTTGAGAGAGCAGCTAAAGTCATAAATTGTCAGTTGCATTTAGATTAGCTTGTTGATATCAAAGCTGTTGCAGTTTTACAATACAAAGGACGTGGTAGACCTAGTAAGGATGCTCAAGTAACGAAACACTATCAAATTCATCATCCGCATTCGCCATCTAAAAGCAGGCTGAATTTCTTGTTCGCAATTTTTGATTAATTCTTCGCCTGTGGTCGCAAACCAGGAATCGTTACATCTATTGGTGTCACCTGTGCTGCTAGCTGCGTCAATGGCGGTTGAATGGCGGTTTGATTCCCCACGACTAGAGTCACAATCCTTTCTGGCTTGAGGTATTCTCGTGCTACCCGTTGCACATCAGCGGCGGTGGTGGCGGCGACGGCCTTTTGATAGCGAAAGAGAAAATCAGCAGGATAGCCGTAATATTCGTATCGCATCAACCGTGATAAGGTCTGGTTGGGGTTTTGAAAGTTGAACACAAAAGAGTTGAGTGTAGACTCTTTGGCAAAAACCAGTTCTTTTGCTGTTACTCTTTGAGTTTGGATGCGCTTGATTTCAGCTTGTAAAGCTTTGACAAACTGCACCGTAGCATCCGATCGCGTTTGTCCACCAGCAATAAACATGCCAGGATAATCGTAGCGGGGACTCCACTGGCCATAGACAGAGTAAGCTAAACCTTGACGCGATCGCACTTCATTAAATAAGCGTCCACCAAACCCATTTAACACCCCATTTAATACATCCAGCGCCGCATAATCGGGATTGTCGAACCGTCCGCCTAAATGCCCGATAAGCACACTACTTTGTGTTAGTTGTGGCTGATTTACAAAAAATACTCCACCTGTATTAGCTGGCGAAACCTTTGGTAATTTGGGTTTAGCAATACCTGGGTTGCGGTTCCAGTCGCCAAACTTTGCTTGAACGAGCGATCGCATTTTTTTGGCATTAAAATCCCCCACAATCCCTAAAATCATATTATTGGGGTGGAAATATTGCTGATAGAACTTCAGCAAATCCTCACGGGAAACCTGATCTACCGTTGCATACTCTATCGTGCGAGCATAGGGACTATCTTTCCCATAAATCAATTTCTTAAATTCTCGACTAGCAATACTATCTGGATCGTCATTGCGACGGGCAATGCCACCCTTAGCTTGTGTTTTAGCTAAGTCTAGCTTTCCTTGAGCAAATACTGGCGATCGCATCACCTCGGCAAACAGCCCAAACACTGTTTCTAAATCTTCACTAAGTGCGTCAAAGCTAGCACTACCAGAAGTTTCACCAATACCAACTTCTACAGATGCCGCCCGTTGTTCCAATATCTCGTTGAGTTCATCAGCCGAATGCTTCTTAGTTCCCCCAGTTCGCATTACTGCGCCTGTAAAACCAGCTAAACCGACTTTTTCCAGTGGTTCTAAGCGATTACCTGTCCGCACAAACGCCGTCCCATTCACCAACGGTAACTCGTGATCCTCCATTAAATAGACAACCAAGCCGTTTTGGAGAACAAACCGTTCATACTTGGGTAACTTAATCTCAGGTAGCGGTGGCAACTGCAATTCACTATAATGCTTTGCTTGCGCCGTCGCCGCCAGAGAAAAATTACAAGTTAAAACTAGACACGCAAAAACTGCAACCAAAGCATAAATAAACCCCTTGCCATTTTGAATCTTGAACACCATCCGCCTTTTACCCTTCACCTTGTACCTCTGCATATCTCTCTTCCTTTGCGCCCTTTGCGGTTCGTTTTTCATCCTTCTTTCGACAACAACTTACCAATCGAGCGATTTTCAGCCGTAAACGTCTCTTTCGCCACCCGTTGAATATCAGCCGTCTTTACCGCTGCAATGTCATCCAACTGCTTAAACAAATTCCGCCAAGAGCCAGTTTTCACCTCATATTCCAACAATTGTTGAGCCATCCCCATATTTGAGTCGAGGGTACGTAACAAACCCGCCCGTGCTTGGGTTTTCACCCGTTCCAAATCAGCCGCTTCTACAGGCTCAGTTTTTAATTTGTCAATTTCTTGACGCAAAGCCACCGCCAACTCATCAACTGTATGACCAGGAGCTGTGAGAGCATAGAAAAATATCAGGTTTGGGTACTTATCTCCAGGAAATCCACTGTAACCTTGGGCATTTAGCGCCAAACGCTGCTTTTCTACCAAAGACTTATACAACCGCGACGTGCGCCCATCACTTAATAAACTGCCAATGATTTCATAGACTGCATTATCTGGATGGGTAATTGCCGGACGATGATAACCTTCTAAATACCAGGGTTGAGAAGGTAGCTGTAAAGTAACTTCCCGTGTTTGTTGTTGTGGCGGTTCCGCCGGGATTTGTTCAACAGCTTTGGTTTTTGCTTGATAGCGGCCAAAATAAGTTTGCGCCAGTTTTTTCACCTCAGCCGACTTAACATCTCCGACAATAGCGATCGCTAAATTACTTGGTACATAGTGAGTATCAAAAAAATTCTGGACATCTTCTGGTGTCAGATTGCGGATATCTTCGTCATAACCAATCACTGGACGCCTGTATGGATGAACTTTGTAGGCAGTATCAATAAACTTTTCCACCATCAGTCCAATGGGTGAATTCTCCACCCGCATCCGGCGTTCTTCTAAAATTACATCTTTCTCTTTATAAAACTCACGACGAATTACAGGATCGAGAAATCGTTCCGACTCCAGCGACATCCAAAGTTCCAGCTTATTGGCAGGAAAACTGTAAAAATAACGGGTGGCTTCAGTAGAAGTATTGGCATTTAAACCCACGCCTCCCGCTTGTTCCACAATTTGCCCCAGTTCGTTTTGCTTGACTAGCTTACCTGCTTGTGATTCTACTTGCTTAAACTCAGTTTCTAACCGAGCAACTTCATCTTTTTTGCCATCGGCTTTGGCTGTTTTAATTTGAGTATCTAACTGCTGCAAGCGCTCTAGTAAAGGTTTTTCTGCCTTGTAGTCTTGTGTGCCAATGCGCGTTGTCCCTTTGAACGCCAAATGCTCAAGAAAATGAGCTACGCCAGTTTTACCATCTGACTCATCCACACCACCGACATTGGCATAGGTAAGAAAGGAAACCACGGGCGCTTGATGTCGTTCCAAGACAATGAATTTTAGACCATTGTCGAGGCGAAACTCTGTTAACTGCTTAATCACTCGATCCAGATAAGGTTGGATCGAACTTTGAACCGGTGGGGTTTGAGTTTTGGCTGCTTGAGGAAGTGCCGTTTGAGTTTTAGCCAGAGCAATTTCTGGCAGTAATCCCCACCAAAGAACAATCAAAGCCAACAAAGTGACAAACAACCGCCGCAATCTGACAGATACTTTATCTAAGCAATCCAAAATCGTTCGACTGAGCGTCCCTTGCGCGTCTGGTAGAGAAGTCGTACTCCTTTCCTGCGGAACGCTACGCGAACAAAGAAGCAAGCTACGCGTAACGTTTTGCAGGAAAGTCCCCAATCTAAAATCTAAAATTGACCGACTGATCTGGTTCATAAGCGAAAATTAAGATAAAGTTACACTACCTAAGAAACAGGATACTTAGCAAAAGGACGTTAATCTTGTATTAAGCTTTCACTGGCTTTTTAACTTGATGTTAGACAATAATGCTACAAATCGTGTTCTGCAAATTTCACCATAACTGTTATGCGAGTTTTTAATTCTTCCCCACCCTCAGAGACTCAGACGCGCACCCGGATTTTACAGGCAGCACAACGATTGTTCGCCGCTCAGGGATTTGACGGCACTACCACGCGTGATTTAGCAGAGGCGGCAGGTGTAGCTGAAGGCACTCTATTTCGTCATTTTCCCAATAAGAAGGCAATTTTGGTGGAAGTAGCTACGAGTGGCTGGGTAGAGATTCTTACAGATTTGCTGACAGAATTGAGTGAAATGGGCAGCTATAAAGCCGTAGCTCAAGTGATGCGTCGCCGGATGTGGAATTTCCAAAAAAATGCCGATTTAATGCGTGTTTGTTTTATGGAGGTGCAGTTTCACCCCGATTTGCGCGATCGCATCCAATTAGAAGTGATTACTAAAATGACCGATGTGGGTGAAGCGTTCTTTCAAACAGCGATGGACAAAGGCATTTATCGCCAAATGGATGCCAAGCTGGTTGCTAAAGTTTTCTTGGGAATGTTTGCGATCGCAGGTTTTTCTAACAACACCCTTATAGAACCTGACGCTTCCCCCCAACAAATGCAGCAAATGGCTGAAGGACTCGCTGATATCTTCCTTAATGGAGTCTTAGCCAAAGAGTAAAGAATTATAAATTATGAATTATGAATTTTACTCCTTATTCTTAACTAATAATTGCTTTGGCTTGCTGACTCCACTGTTGTACTAGCTCAATCGCTGGACACAAATCTCGTCGCTGATTGTTGCTACTTGCAAACGCATAATTTGTTGGTGCAATCTATGAGTCGGAGTCTGAGCCAACTGTGCTACAGAACCAATACCTGCATGGAGCAATAAACCACAATATTGGACGCCTACACTGGGAATACGCGCCAAGTCAGCTAAAGCCATCCATTTATTTACATACTGAAGATGAATCTGTAGTTTATTTGCTAACGCCAGCCGTGCCTCAAGAGTCTTGCCTTGTTTGACTAACGCTACTGTGCTAGTAATCCTACAATTTTGTAGTTGAGATTGTTCTTCGTGGCTCAGTCCAGGTAATTGCTCGATTGGCCAGTCACCAGATATGAGCAGATTTCGACTCTTTGTATTTTTAGCAGACATTTTTAAAACTAAATATAGGCTTCTTTTAATATTCTGACAAATAAAAAAAACTTAATCACATATATAGCAATCTTAAATCAAAGGCGTAGAAACAAGATCCCCGACTTCTCTAAGAAGTCGGGGATCTGAGCCTTTCAATTTTGGCATTGTTTTACTGCTACCCTGTGGGAATGTTTCATGAACATACATCTAAATGCAATCTACTGCAATGCAATTGTATTGACTGACAATGCGATTGGATCGACCGACAATGCAATTGTATTGACTGACAAAGCAATTGGATCAATTAACAATGCGATTGTATCGACTGACAATGCGATTGGATCAACTGACAATGCAATTGTATCGATTAACAATAACATTTCACCATGTTAGCTTATTAAAATGAAGCGGTAATGAACTCATCTCGCATAACAGTTACGGCTTGTGCGGCGAGAAAGACGCGATCGCTTCGCCCCCTAACGTTAAGATGGGTGTAAAAGATTTCAAATCTAGCTCGTTCATAGTGGAATGTCCTTATCCCATTGCCCAAGTTCTCGATGCTGAGTTTTTGCCGGATGCGATTGATTTGTAATATTAGGTTTATGCAGTAATTAACTCACCTCGCATAACAGTTACAGCTTGTCCGGCGAGAAAGACGCGATCGCCTCCTGTATAGCGTACTTTCACTACCCCACCGCGACTGGATGCCTGATAAGCCAATAACTCATCTTTGTACAAGTGATCGCGCCAAAAGGGAGCGAGACAACAATGAGCAGCCCCAGTAACGGGGTCTTCATTAATACCTACTCCTGGTGCAAAGAAGCGAGAGACGAAATCATAATTTAAATCTAAAGAAGCAACGCTGGTGACTATAACATCAGAAACAGGCAACGTTTTTAGTAATTGAAAATTAGGCTGTATTTGCTGCACCAAGTCTTCCGATTCCAATTCCACTAAATAACCTAGTGAATTCTGCAAGACAGATTTGTATGGTACACCCAAAGCCTTGCTCAGTTCTGGAGGAGCGATCGTTTCTTGTGAGTGATTCACAGGAAAATCTAACTCGATCCACTCACCTTGCAACTTAGCAATCAGCACTCCGCTTTTGGTGTAGAAACGCGCAGCCTCATTCGGTGACAAATGTCCCTCTGACCAAAGTACATGGGCACTAGCTAAAGTTGCGTGACCACAAAGCGGTACTTCCACCGTGGGCGTAAACCAACGCAGATTGAAGCCATCATCCCGTCTAACTAAAAAAGCCGTCTCAGATAAATTCATCTCCTGCGCTACGTTCTGCATCCAGCGTTCGTCTTGGAAAGTAGGCAAAACACAGACAGCAGCAGGATTCCCTGCGAAAGGTATATTGGTGAAAGCATCAACCTGAGTAATGATTTGTCTCATTAGAGTCGCTTTAAAAGTTAGACAGCATTATATTTCTCAGGAGTGCGTTAAAGATTTATGCCGACCGTTACGATTATTCTCAGACGGCTAATCGTTGGTAGGTTAGCACAGCCGTGTTAAAGCGCGTGTTACATCAAAATGAGAACCCCCATATACAGTACCTTATAAATTAGGAATACAATCTCCCAAAACTGGGGTCAATGTTCAAGCAAAACGAAAACATGAGGATAAAAATCTTCAGAAGCATCTTTGCAGCTGTCAACTTAGCGCTAATTTCTGGAGGATTAGTTAGTTGTGTTGTTAAGGTACCACAGCGCTCTGCTCCAACAGAGCAACAAAAACCAGTCCTACAACCTACCCAACAGCCTAACCAGACTAACAACAAAGACAAAAATGGCGACGACAAACATCGCGATCACAAGGATGATAAAGACGATGACGATAAAGAAGATAACGACTAAATAAAGGCAAAACTATAACCTTGAGTTTCCATTTATGCTTATCCAACAAACTTCTACTTCCCTCGTGGATACTTTACGTTTCCGACGACAACAACTAGCCAACCTCATTGATTTTCCAGTAATTCTGTGGTCAGGTAGCAACAATCCGCGCAACTTTCTGGCAAATCTTCTTCCGTTTCGCGCTAGCAGTCATTTCCTCTATTTTGCCGGACTGCCATTATCAAAGGCGGCAATTCGTCTAGAAGCGGGTAGGCTAGAACTATTCATCGACGATCCATCACCCAGCAGCGCCCTTTGGCATGGAGAAACGCCAACGCGCGAGGAAATAGCCCAGAAGATTGGGGCAGATGTGGCAGGGCCGATGGCAGAACTAGAATCTTGGGTAGAAGATGCCGCCACAGTTGCTGTACAAGATGCAGCTACTTGGACGCAACAATCGCAGCTATTAAATAGATGGGTTTTACCACAAAGTCCTCCCCAAGGAATTGATTTGGAGTTAGCTAAGGCGATCGTTTCTCTGCGCCTCACTCATGATGATGCTGCAATAACCCAGTTGCGAAAAGCGGCGGCTGTCACTGTAGAAGCGCACAAAGTTGGTATGGCAGCAACACCAAAAGCGAAGCTGGAAGCAGAAGTTCGGGCAGCGATGGAAGGGGTAATTATTGCCCATAACATGACCACCTCATACAACAGTATTGTTACAGTTCACGGCGAAGTTTTGCATAACGAACACTATCACAATCCCTTACAACCAGGTGACTTATTGCTTGCCGATGTTGGCGCTGAAACTGAGATGGGTTGGGCAGGTGATGTCACTCGCACGTGGCCAGTTTCCGGTAAGTTTTCATCCACCCAGAGAGATATTTATAATGTCGTATTAGCAGCCCATGATGCTTGCATTGCCAAAATACACCCTGGTGTAGAGTATGGAGATATTCATTTGCTAGCTGCCACGGTGATGGCTGAAGGTTTAGTAGAGTTAGGAATTCTACAAGGAAATCCCCAAGATTTAGTAGAAATGGATGCCCACGCGCTGTTTTTCCCTCATGGTATTGGTCATCTACTGGGTTTAGATGTTCATGATATGGAAGATTTGGGCGATTTAGCAGGGTATGAAGAGGGGCGGGAAAGGAGCGATCGCTTTGGCTTAAGCTACCTGCGTTTAAATCGTCCTTTGCGTCCAGGAATGTTAGTCACAATTGAACCTGGTTTTTATCAAGTACCAGCAATTTTGAATGATACCAATGTTCGCTCAAAATATCATAATGTGCTGAATTGGCAGCGTTTATCCGAATTTGCTGATGTCCGCGGAATCCGCATTGAAGATGATGTATTAGTTACTAAAGTAGGTAGCGAAGTTTTAACAGCCGCATTACCAAATAGTGCTAGTGCTGTGGAAAATTTAGTGAGTTGTTAAAAAATAAGTAAACAAACATAATTAATTACACAATGGCATTGCGAATGCAGCGTTTGCCCTTGATGTTCCCGTTCGCTACTTGTATACGTCAGGAGACGGGTAGCGAAATGAAGCAATTCGCTTGCGGCTGGGATTGCAACTTTTGGAGACCCTACCGCGTAGCTTGCTTCTTTGTTCGCGTAGCATCCCGTAGGGTAAAAATATACTCTGCCGGCAATGACTGTAATTAATTATGTTTAATTACCATTTAATCAGGGAATATCTATGATGTTACTATTTTAAGCCTTGGTAATTGGTATCCTAAAGACATAGTATTCTACCTCGTGATATCTAAAATAATTCCAAATTCATGATCAAAAACCCCATAGGATTACTACTCAATGGAGTTATTGTCACCTTCGGACTATTGCCATTATTAGCTCAAGCACAACAATCGGTTTCTGATACCCAAGTTGCGGCGATGGTAGAGGCGTTGCGACAGGCTGCACCGCAGACAAAAAATCCCAATGATGGACTTTACAGTGAATGGCAAGTTAAACCAGAAACTCTCAAAGGCTGGTCAAAAACTTGTCTCAAACGAGAACTAACACCGACGCAGTTTGAAAACAGCCCTGCGATCGCCCACCAAGTTGTATCCTGTATTACGCGCCGGGAGTTAAGCAATCAATTAGGCGCCACCAATAATAATGAAATTGCATCTGTGCGTGGCGCAGCTTGTTGGTGGATGACTGGTAACTATACAGGTTGCAACAAAGGTTTCACTGCTGACTATGTGCAAAAAGTTGTCCGCTTTTACCAACAACAGCTCTCAAAACCGGCAGCAACTCAATCATAAAAGAGCAACTCTTACGGCAGTTTTCAAATCAATCAGTCTGTGTTAAAATTCAATTGTGAATAGAAGAAACTATTTACGTTTTGAAGTATCTTAGTACGGAGAAATCCCGGCTCTCATCAAACAACGGTTAGTAATAAGAGCTAACGGCACTATGACTTGAAAGAGCAAATAATGGTGAGTCCAGTCCTGTTCACGTAGCATCTCCCTTAGGAGAAGGGTTTTCCGTTAAGCAGGTTGTGTATATTACCACGTTTTGGCAAGGGTAATGGACTCTGAAAGCTTTAAGAAAAACAATAATTAAGCGCAATTGCAATACCTTTAGTAATAGTAGTTTTTTTGAGCATCTAGGGGTATATTTGACTATCCCTTCCATGCTTTGCTTGGAGAAAGGAGCGTATCTTTAGACCTGAGAGTGTCAATGCTAGTCTACTTCTCTAGTCTTATAAAGGAGCTACAATCTAAAAGAAGAAATTGTTAAAAAAATTTACGTTGGGAACTGGAAATCTTTCTGTGTCACAGCCTAATACTAGTCAAGCTTTTAAATTTGATTCGATTGATGCCGCCTTAGCAGACCTAAAAGGTGGTCGCGTGATTGTAGTGGTAGATGATGAAAATAGAGAAAATGAAGGCGACTTAATCTGTGCTGCTCAATTTGCCACACCTGACATGATTAATTTCATGGCGGTGGAAGCTAGAGGGCTGATTTGTTTGGCAATGACAGGCGATCGCTTAGACGAACTAGACTTACCCTTGATGGTAAGCAACATTACAGATACTAACCAAACTGCCTTCACTGTTAGTATTGATGCTAGCCCAGAATTGGGTGTAACCACTGGCATTTCAGCGGAAGACCGCGCCCGCACTATCCAAGTTAGTCTCAACCCGACCACAAAACCTACTGATTTACGTCGTCCTGGTCATATTTTTCCCATTCGGGCTAAAGCTGGAGGCGTACTCAAACGTGCCGGACATACAGAAGCTGCTGTGGATTTAGCTAGACTAGCAGGGCTATACCCATCTGGGGTAATTTGTGAAATTCAAAACTCCGATGGTTCAATGGCGCGGTTACAACAATTATTTGAATACGCTAGACGTCACAATTTAAAAATTATTAGTATTGCTGATTTAATTAGTTATCGCCTACAGCACGATCGCCTAGTGTATCGTGAGGTGATTACCAAGCTGCCTAGTCAATTTGGTCAGTTTGAAATTTACGCCTACCGCCATACTCTGGATAATACAGAACACGTTGCAATTGTCAAGGGAGATCCAGCTAACTTCAGAGATGAACCAGTGATGGTGCGGATGCACTCAGAATGCTTAACTGGCGACGCTTTGGGTTCTCTGCGCTGCGACTGTCGGATGCAGTTAGAAGCTGCACTGAAAATGATTGAGTCTGCTGGTCAAGGTGTAGTTGTATACCTGCGGCAAGAAGGACGGGGAATCGGCTTGATTAACAAGCTGAAAGCCTACTCATTGCAGGATATGGGACTGGATACAGTAGAGGCCAATGAGCGTTTAGGATTTCCAGCTGACTTACGAGACTACGGGATGGGGGCACAAATGCTCATGGATTTGGGCATCAAAAAGATTCGTCTGATTACCAATAATCCCCGTAAAATTGCTGGAGTCAAGGGCTATGGCATGGAAGTAGTTGATCGCGTGCCATTATTAATTGAAGCCAATGACTACAATTCCTATTACCTGGCGACAAAAGCGAAAAAGCTGGGTCATATGCTGTTACAGACTTATCTGGTAACAGTAGCAATTCATTGGCAAGATGACCCGGAAGCTGTGACGGAACGTTATGAACGCTTAGAAAAACTACGACACTTAGCGAAAAGTAATGATTTATTGTTACAGGAAGAAGCGCGTCCCTTAGCGATCGCTTTATTTGACGAGCCATCTTTAACAGTACACTTGGGTTTTGATCAGGCAAAAGTCGCTAGCTGTGATTGGTATCAGCAAAATGGTCATCCTTATATCCAGGCTATCTTCCAAATTCTGGACAACCTAGCAACTTTACCTTACATCCAGAAACTAGAATTTCTGATTTCTTCTGGTTGCGATCCTTTGAGTAATTTACAAGTCCAACTAGATCGACAGACATTCCCGGATAGTACACTGCCTTCATCGATTAGCGATCGCCTGGAGACACAGCAAATTTATAGCTTTAGCAAATAACTTCGATAATTTTCTTTCAATATGCAAGGGGGTGTTATCGCCGAGAGTACGGCACCACTTTTTATTTACTTACTCTATAGATTGGTCTGACCTGACGATAAGTATTAAGTAAGTTCAGAAATTTATTCCCATCAAAATTTATCGGGTCAACTTTTTTACCGGAACGGTCTACCAGATGGTGGGTAGTAATGCGATCGTCTGGCACTTGACTTTGAGCAATTAACCAAGCAAGAGAATTGTATTGAGCTTCCGTGTAGCCGCTATGGGTTTGTTGGCTGCTACTGTCATAACTATCTGGCGGTGTTTCCAAAGAAGCGTGATAAGCAAAATTATTCACAGACGCAGGCAAATTCGGATTAGTCTGCACAGTTTCCACTCCCTCTGGACTCTCAAATACTGAGTTAGCTGCACCAAAAGCTCGCTTTTCTGGCGGTACTAGATAAATCACCGTTCCGTCTAGCTTGATTAAGGCGTGGTAACTTGCTTGCACAGTTTCATCGGTATGGGCTACTTGAAAAAAATTAATCGCGCTGGAAGCAGAATAACCAGTTTCATGGAGGACGATAATCGGTTGGTTGTTGAGAGTTACGCCGTTAACATCTTGGGCGTACCGTTCTCCATAGTTACTTTGGTCAACCGAAGCGACTTGATAATTAGGTCTGTACTGTGCAAAAGCTTGAGTGGTTACGTACCTTGCTATAGGCTTCTTGTTAATCTTAATTGGGGATTTGAGAACACGTTGAGATTTCTTCTCCGGCTCTTTCGCTGATTGAAATTGCACCTGAGGATATTGACTCCAGGCTGTAACCCGTGGATTGGATGTATGGTATGTTATCGGATTATTGTGTAATTTTGTCGCTCGTCCAATTAGCAGCACTACAATTAGAGCCATGAACATCAGCGAGATTAATAGCACCCTAGTCGCCCAGTCTGTAAACCTCATTTTTCTAATACCCGTAAAACGGTAGATATTAACTTATAGCTAAACTGGCGTGTTTTTCATAGAGGCGTACTTCTGTAAACCCCTACCGCAGATGGTATCCAAATAATAATCGCTATAATACCTTAATTCTAGTTAAATTTACGTTACTAGTATATGTTGCAATGCTAGGTAATTGTTTTAGACGCTTTCTCTATCTATGGAGCTATTTAAATGCTCTCAAAACTATTACTACTGCGGGAATAGTTGATGAATTGTGTCTCTAAAAATTAAGATTGCTATCTCAAATTTAAAATGGTTAGCGTTTATACTGTGCTGCGTGGTCTTCGCATAGCCAGAGGTTATGTCCCTCTCGAGTTAAGACCTTTTTAAGTCCACCCCAGTGTTGCTATGGATCTTTTTCCTCTAAAAGTTGACGCAAGGCACGCAAAGCTTCACCATCAGCGCGTTTTGGATCTAAATCTTCACCTCTAGCAATTTTCTCTGCTAATTCTAAATCTTCAGATTCTTTGAGTTGAGGTAATTTTGCTGCTAATTCTTTGGTAAATTCGAGATCATTTTTAAAGACTTACTGGAATATCTTCCTCGATTTCCAACCCTTTTTTGCGCTGACGTGTACTTAAATAATTTGCTCTACCTTTTCTTCGCAAGGGTTAACATTCTCTAAACATCATAAACAATAAAAGAAATGTTCATAATGATTCCCCAAAACTTATTAATTTGTAGTTTTCCTTCTTTAACAGTTGGAGAGCCTAGACCCTTGTAAATTCGATTTATTCTATTCCGATGATAATAGATAATTAAATCAGGAAACAAAATACAATGTACTTCGGATGAGGGATACATTGCTTTATCTAAATTAGGAAGTTCATGCCAAGGTACGTTAGGTTTGTAATGGTGTGCATTATGATAGCCATAGTTAAGAAATATCCAGTTTGTCCAGTAGTATTTACGGTTGATGAGTGAGGAAAATGTATTTTCTTGTTCATAATCATTAGTTAATCTTGGTACTGGGCTACCTAAAGGAATAATGTCAAAGGTATGATGATAGCAATCATATACTCTTAAAATATTGAGCATTGCTATATGCGCTAAAAAAACATATAAAATACTCCAGGGATTGATTAAATACAAGATACTAAAAAATGTAACGCGGATGAGAAAAACAATAACTATTCGTAAACGCATATATTTGTAATCTGGGCGGAGCAAAGGGACAAGGAGAGTGCGCCACCTTGATATGAAGCTAAGAACAGGAATGTAAAAGAATTCTAATGTAATGAGGACTGCCCTAATACTAGCTGGCAAACTTAGTACCCAGGAGGTAATGGAGAAGCCGTCGTATCCTACTTTATTACAGTGATGTTTTATATGCTGCTGTTTAAGAAGCTTAAAAGAAACATAACAAGCACCACTAATCAGTGTCATGAGTGAACCGAACAGACGATTCATGCTACGTTTCTCAAAAATAGTTTCATGTATAAATTCATGAGTTAGCAGGGCAGACCAAATACTTGTATGAGTAATAAGTATCATTCCTAATAAGTTTTTCTCCGCCTGATTTAATAAAATCAAATACAAGCCCAGAAAGTATCCAAAAATTGTATAAACTACTACATAAGTATTAAGTACAAGCTTATGTTTTCCAAAATTCTGCTTCAATGGCTGAATGTTTTGATGGTATAGTTCATCTTTAGAAAGCATTATTGACAGAACATTTGTCCATTTTGTAAACATATATTTAAAGTTAGTTAAAGTTTTCAGGGAATAAAATAGAGTCAGTAAATCGAAAAGTGTTTCTCAGAAGTGCGATCGTTAGATTTTTCTAATGTCAGATAGAATTTTCTTCTCAATTGTCAATGCTATTAAGTATTGGGCTAAATCATATCATTTTCAAAACCATTGATATAAAAAGCCATTTTTTTATTATTTTCCCGGTCTACAATCTGCTTTATAACTCCTTGTTTATCAAGCCACCAAGCAGAGGGAATATAGTCATAAAAACTCTGAGCCAATGACCAAGTATAAGCTCCTGATAAACCTATCCAAAGCATATCACCTTCGTTTATTGTTGGTAATTTAACACTTTCTACAATCACTCCAGTAGGCGAACAAGTACCATCTACTACAACAAACTCTGATAGATTTTCAGTTTTGCTTTTGTTAAAGTTAGGATGCCAGACACAAAACTTTTCTAACGGTGAAGGAATTAAGACGTTTGTAGATATATCTACTACGATAATGTCTTTTCCCCATATCCTTTTTTTACTAATTACCTTTGTTAATCCTATTGCAGAATTTTGAACTATTGCTCTTCCTGGTTCAAATACAATTATTCTGTTTTTAGTATCTATTTGCTCTTTTAGGTGGCTACAACATTCATGTAAAATTAATTGAAGATCATTTCCAGCTTCTTTAATAATATCTTGAGAATCTAAACCAGATCCAAGATTAATTTTCTGAAACCTAACTGAAAATTTATTTTCAATTAAATTTGCCAATTTACCAAGTTCTTTAGTTACTTTAGATAATAGACAGGAATTAGTTTCTCTGGCTGCTCCATGATGATGAATTTCATCTAGTAATGAAAGCGTTTTTGGGTTAACTTTTTCCAGACCAAATAAAATCTCTGATGTATCCATGCCAAGCTTGCTGTGAAATCTTTTTGTTTCTTCAATAGGCAAAGATACTCTAACTCCATATCGCCAATCTTTAGGAAACTGCAATTTTGATACAAGTTTATCAATTATCTCAATTTGGTTTTTGGAATCGCATATAACTTTTATTTTATTTTGGATAGCCCATGAAATCTCTTCCTCTCTTAATCGAGGACTATTTAAGGTAATTTTTTGAAAATCAATTCCGGCTTTTAGTGATAATTCAGCCTCCATCACTGACTGGCAATCAACACCGCATCCTTCTGCTCTAACAGTTTCTAAAACAAGTTTGAGGGCACAGGCTTTGACTGCATAACGTATTTCAATTTCTTGATTTTCTAAAGCTAATTTATAAAGTCTTATATTATTTATAATTTTTTCTTCAGACCAAATTATTGCAGGTGTTGGTATTTCTCCTATAACTTTTGAATAATTTAAAAAATAGTTCAAAGAATTCATCCTATAAAATAATTCCTACTAGTAAAGTTTTTTATTTTTTTTGCAATACAAATTTTGTGCCAAGCATTAAAAACATCTCATAACAGAATTTAACAAGTGATGAATGTGGATAAAAATGCCGCTTATCCAATCGCGATTGAGCAACTCAAAAAATCAGAGTTTTTGCCCGATGATTGTAAATTACGACAAGTCAAATATCTAAATAATCATGTGGAACAAGTTCATCGATTTATCAAGCGACTGGTAAAATCAGGAACGGGATTTGCTTCGTTCAACACGGTAAAGCGAACCTTGAGTGGATATGAGGCTATGAACATGATTCGTAAAGGACAAGTTAAGAGAGTTTAAAAAACAGACATTGTTGCTCAAGTGAAATCTATTGCTCAAATTTTTGGAGTAGTCGCATAACTAGTTCTAATTTATACAGAACTTTTATCTTTTACAAGTTTTTGTAACACAACTACAAATCGTAGTTTTTCCATTTTATTGATGAATAATAGGTGATTTAACACTATAGACACATTACAATATCAAGTCCAAACAAAGATTATTTTTTAACAAAAGTTTAATATTTTTGAGAAATCAAATAATGAAATTATTAACTTGATTAATTGACTAAAAAAAATTATCTGTTTTATTAAATATAAAATAGTTAGATTATTAACATTATTAATTGACTGAAAACAAATTATATGCATTAAAAAGTATAAGAATATAATTCTCTTACATCTTGCACCAAGCTTATTAGGGTTGTAAGCGCACAAAATCGGCAACCTACTATCGCTTTATAATTGCGATGTCTACGACGGGCTATGCCTACGCACCACCAACGCTACAGGCGATCGTCCATTCTACCTGAGAGCTTGCATCAATCCTAACAACCGCCTGAGAATGAATTAAGTAGAATAGTAGAAGATGCCGTCCTCTCGGCGCTAACACACCCGAAGACTACGACCACCTGATAATAGTGATCGCAGCTCTAAAACAAATGCATGAGTACTTATCCCAATTCTCTTGATGGAGAGACGGTTTCGTTAGTTTGAGAAGATGGTTTATTGAAGAAGAAATTCCAGATTCTTTGAATAGCTATTATTAGAAAACCAATCACGCTCATTCCTGTTACGACTGGTAAAGCTAGCGCCAGCACAGACAGTGCGATTGCCATAACCAACTCAATGGTTGACACAACTGGATTGGTTAATCCACCTGAAACGCCTGTAGAACTTATCCGCAATGTATTCATTAATCCCTTAGTTAATCCTGCGGTTCCACCACCAGCAATTAAAGCTAACGTCCATTGCACAAGTGGATTCATCTCTGGAGCAACAGAAGCAGTTACGATTGTCCCGGCGATAAATGCCGCAGGTGTGGCAACAATATCCAGCAGATGATCCAACCAAGGAATGTAATAACCGGTAATTTCCAGCAAACAAGCGACTGCGAATACAATTACAGCTTGAGGTGTTTCCAGCCAATCAAAGTTAGTCGGCAAATCTAAATGTCCAAAAACTGAAGCCACACTCAATGCTAGCAGTGGTACAAATACTCGAAAGCCAGCCGCCGCGCTCAAACTAATCCCCAGTAATAATTCAATAAATGTATTTAGGTTGAACAAAGAAATTAAATCCATAGTGGGACTCAAGTTATACTTCTGGTGTTTTTTCCATCTTTGAGCTGAACAAAGTGACAACTCTCAGTTATGATCCCAAGATAAGAAACTTGATGAAAATATTTCATCTGACTATGTGTAGACTCAATGAAAGCTCACCTCTGTCAATGGGCAATGCCATACCCCTACAATAAATCTATAATATTGCCCACCTGATAATTGCGATGTCTACGACGGGCGTAGCTGCGTCACCATCAACGCTACAGGCGATCGTCTCTTGTAAAATGAGATTACTGAACACTTTTCCCTAAGTATCGAGAAAATTTTAGTTTACTACTCCAAATGCTCAACAGGCATTGATACTAAGTTTACCAAGCAATCAGCAACTTCTTTCCGATGACAGCGATTCGGGTTCATTTCAGCACACAAGAGTAAAATATTACCCGTTTGAGCAAGTTGTGCAATTTCATGTAGAGCTCTATCTGCTTCTTCTTGATTTACTGGAATCCAATTTTCTTTACCAGATGTGTTGCCTAAAGCGGTTTTAGAAATATACTCAATATTATTTAATTCACAGAATATTTTAATTTTGTCGCCGTACCATTTACGGCTCCAAGCACGAGGAACCATTCTGACATCAACAACACATTCTACATCAAACTTTTGCAGGTATTCCAAGAAGGCATCGTAGTCTTTGCGATTGCCATATCCAAAAGTAAGTATACATCTTGTTTTAGCAATATCTTTAACTGTCATTTTTAATTCCTGGAACCAATCAAGTTTCAATATTACATTTTTAGTAATGGTGGGTAAAATATCCCAATAATCATAAAGCTATTTTTGTGAGTTTTTAAATTCCCCATGATAAAGTATAAATCTTTTTTGCTTAAAAACTCGTCTTCTAGTTTTTGGCCTACTTTTTCTAAAGCCTCCTTTTCTTTATTGTCCATACTTGTTTCATCTGATCTATCTCTACAATTTCTATAAAGTTGTTGAATTTCCCAATCGCTTATTGTACAACGATGCTTATCTCCATCTTGAGAAATAAACTCGTAACCAAAATTGTAAGGAATTTTATCTAACTGCACTGAAGGCTCAAACAAGTCTAGTTGATCCAAGATTGCTTGCTGTTTTGGGTTCCATTCTCGTTCTGTATCCTTACAGAAGTATTTTTTTATAGTTTGTGGTTTAATGATACCGAGAGACTTACCTTGCTCTTTAATTTCCCGAATAGATTTGAATTCTAGTGGCAGAACCAAGGCTTTTCGCTCTTCCCAGTTTTTACGAGGATCAATTTTTCGTATTACTTCTATCGAAGAATCATCTATACGAAAACTTTCTTCTCTATAATCTTTGTCATTTCTTTCTATTTTAGCACTTATAATTGACCATCTTGGATAACGTTTATCAAAATCTAATTGACGAAAACGAATGGGATAAATCCGAATCCAGTGAACTGGTTTATCATCATCACCTAATAAAACTCCTGCTGTACAGACTGTTTCTTGATATTTAGTGCTAATTGAAGGGTATGTTTTAGTTGCAATCAAAATTTTCCTTCTTTCCATAGAACGACCTCTGTATAAACTAGTCCACCGCGTATATTGACAATATAAGCACATTAAATGCTTCAGTATATAAGAATTTTTCTATTAAATACTGCCGAAACTCCCAAAATTTTGGAAAATAATAAAGTAAGTGGAGTATCACAAAACTCACTTAATTTGCTCATTTCTTCTAGGAAAATATGACTCATCCTTTCCTTGAACGCTTGCGTAGTCCAGATAGCCCAGTCCTCGTCTTCGACGGGGCGATGGGAACCAACCTGCAAACCCAAAACCTGACTGCTGAGGACTTCGGCGGCCCACAGTATGAAGGTTGTAACGAATACTTAGTCCACACGAAACCCGAAGCAGTTGCTAAGGTTCACCGTGACTTTCTCGCTGCTGGTGCAGACGTAATTGAAACCGATACCTTTGGCAGTACCTCCCTAGTGCTGGCAGAATATGACTTGGCAGACCAAGCCTATTACCTCAGCAAGACAGCCGCAGAATTGGCGAAGCGTGTGGCTGCGGAATTTTCCACTGCTGAAAAACCCCGGTTTGTGGCAGGTTCTATCGGCCCGACAACTAAACTCCCTACCTTGGGACACATTGACTTTGACACAATGAAAGCGTCTTTCGCTGAACAAGCAGAGGCGCTGTGGGATGGTGGTGTCGATTTATTCATTGTGGAAACTTGCCAAGATGTACTGCAAATTAAAGCGGCGCTGAATGGGATTGAAGAAGTGTTTGCCAAAAAAGGCGATCGCCGTCCGTTGATGGTGTCTGTGACAATGGAAAGCATGGGCACAATGTTGGTAGGTTCAGAAATCAGCGCGGTGCTGACAATTCTGGAACATTACCCAATTGACATTCTCGGTCTAAACTGTGCCACAGGCCCAGACTTGATGAAACCACATATCAAGTATCTGTCAGAACATTCGCCTTTCATCGTTTCCTGTATTCCCAACGCGGGTTTACCTGAAAACGTCGGCGGTCAAGCACACTACCGCCTGACACCGTTAGAATTACGGATGTCGTTGATGCATTTTGTTGAAGATTTGGGTGTCCAAGTGATTGGGGGTTGCTGTGGGACGCGTCCAGAACACATTCAACAATTGGCAGAAGTTGCTAAAGACCTGAAGCCAAAAGTTAGACATCCTAGCTTAGAACCAGCGGCAGCATCAATTTACACCACTCAACCTTACGACCAAGATAATTCTTTCTTGATTGTTGGCGAACGTCTTAACGCCAGTGGTTCCAAGAAGTGCCGCGATTTGTTAAATGCCGAAGATTGGGATGGACTCGTTTCAATGGCGAGGGCGCAAGTAAAAGAAGGCGCACATATCCTTGATGTCAACGTCGATTATGTAGGACGCGACGGCGTGCGCGATATGCACGAATTAGTTTCACGCATTGTCAATAATGTGACATTACCTTTAATGCTTGACTCCACCGAATGGGAAAAGATGGAGGCGGGTTTAAAGATTGCTGGTGGGAAGTGTTTGCTGAACTCCACCAACTACGAAGACGGGGAACCGCGCTTTTTGAAGGTGCTGGAGTTAGCGAAAAAGTACGGTGCTGGCGTAGTCATTGGTACTATCGATGAAGACGGGATGGCACGGACAGCAGACAAAAAGTTTGCAATCGCCGGGCGTGCTTACCGTCAAGCTGTAGAATTTGGTATACCACCCACAGAAATATTCTTTGATACGCTAGCGTTACCAATTTCCACCGGGATTGAAGAAGACCGAGAAAACGGTAAAGCCACAATTGAATCTATCCGGCGGATTCGTCAAGAATTGCCTGGATGTCATGTAATTTTGGGTGTTTCCAATATTTCCTTTGGTTTAAATCCAGCGTCGCGGATGGTGCTGAACTCGGTGTTTTTGCACGAGGCGACAACGGCGGGAATGGATGCAGCCATTGTCAGTGCAAACAAGATTTTACCGCTTTCCAAGATTGAAGAACGCCATCAAGAAATCTGTCGCCAGTTGATTTATGACGAACGGAAATTTGAGGGTAATGTTTGCGTTTACGATCCCTTGGGAGAGCTTACCACAGTATTTGCTGGGGTAACGACAAAACGCGATCGCTCCTTAGATGAAAGTCTCCCCATCCCCGAACGACTCAAGCGTCACATCATTGACGGCGAACGCATTGGCTTAGAAGAACATCTCACAAAAGCCCTAGAAGAATATCCCCCCTTAGAAATTATCAATACCTTCCTGCTAAATGGCATGAAAGTTGTCGGCGAATTGTTCGGTTCAGGACAAATGCAGTTACCCTTCGTCTTGCAATCTGCGGAAACCATGAAGGCGGCGGTAGCCTATCTAGAACCGTTCATGGAAAAGTCAGAATCTGGCAACAATGGGAAGGGAAGCTTTATTATTGCGACGGTGAAAGGTGATGTCCACGATATTGGTAAAAACTTAGTAGATATCATCTTGTCCAACAATGGCTACAAGGTAATTAACCTAGGAATTAAGCAGCCAGTGGAAAACATCATCAACGCTTACGAACAGCACAAAGCTGATTGTATTGCCATGAGTGGTTTGCTGGTAAAATCCACCGCCTTCATGAAAGAGAATTTGGAAATATTCAACGAAAAAGGAATTACCGTCCCCGTGATTTTAGGCGGTGCGGCGCTGACTCCTAAATTTGTGCATGAAGATTGCCAAAAAACCTACAAAGGTAAGGTTGTTTATGGCAAAGATGCCTTTTCTGACTTGCACTTCATGGATAAATTAATGCCAGCTAAAGCTGCTGGTAATTGGGAAGATTTGCAGGGATTTTTGAACGAAGTTGAAATTGCTGAAGTTTCGACAAATGGTCACAAAGAATCAGTAACTACGACTGCTAAGGAAATAGCATCTGCTGAACCAAAAGAGGTGGATACGCGGCATTCAGAAGCAGTAGCGATAGATATTGAACGCCCGACACCACCTTTCTGGGGAACGCAGTTATTGCAGCCTAATGATATTCCTATTGAGGAAATATTCTGGCATTTAGATTTACAAGCTTTGATTGCTGGACAGTGGCAATTCCGCAAATCAAAGGAGCAATCTAAGGAAGAATATCAGGCTTTTTTAGCTGAGAAAGTATACCCAGTTTTGGAAAATTGGAAACAGCGGATTCTTGAGGAAAATCTGTTGCATCCCCAGGTGATTTATGGGTATTTCCCTTGTCAAGCTGAGGGGAATTCTTTACATATATATGACTCACAAAACCAATCACAACAAGTTGCAACTTTCGAGTTTCCCAGACAAAAGTCTTTAAGGCGGCTGTGCATAGCAGATTTCTTTGCACCAAAGGAGTCGGGAATTATTGATGTGTTCCCAATGCAGGCGGTAACTGTGGGGGATATTGCAACAGAGTTTGCCCAAAAGCTATTTGCTGCTAATCAATACACAGATTACCTGTATTTCCACGGAATGGCGGTGCAGGTGGCGGAGGCTGTAGCTGAGTGGACACACGCCAGAATTCGCCGAGAGTTAGGCTTTACTGCTGAAGAACCCGACAATATTCGTGATATATTAGCACAACGCTATCGTGGTTCACGATATAGCTTTGGGTATCCAGCTTGCCCAAATATCCAAGATCAGTACAAGCAGCTGGAGTTATTGAAGACTGACAGGATTAATTTGTATATGGATGAAAGTGAACAACTTTATCCAGAACAGTCTACCACTGCGATTATTGCTTACCACCCAGTAGCAAAATACTTTAGCGCTTAATCCATATCCCCTCTCCTTGATAAGGAGAGGGATTAAAGTCAGGACAGGGTGAGGTTACAACAGTATTGCACCGAAGTGAGAACAGTTGTATCTAATTATTTTGCACCCAACTGATATCTTTCCTTTAACAGATGGGTATTATAAGCTTATTCTGTTAACAAAATATTTATAAACTTGTCTTTATATAAAATACATTTCCGCAATTTTACTGTAAAGTTATGCTCTTATTCTTTATCAGAATTAAATTAAATAATTTTGAAAAAATCAGTGTTTCACGGATAAAATAAACCATTCATCAATGATATAACTTGAAGTAAATTATCTTTTCTTGTAGCCACTTTCTTTAGAAGTTAGCAAAACCAGATCCAGTAGTTACATTAAACATAATCTCATATTTTGCCTGTAAAAATACTTTGCAGGTACAAATTAAGATGTATAAAAAATAGTAAATCCACTATAAATCAATTGACAGGGAAGCAACTATGTCTCGAAAACGTCAGCTATTCAAGGCAATTCCAAAAAATTTTAGACAAATTAGTAAGCAATTTTTATCTGCAATTAACAAGCAAATCATTTGGCTACTGCGGAATATTTCTGGCACTAGAAGAAGAGGTGGCTCAGAGAATGCTGGGTTTTTATTGCCGACAGTATCAATGGTATTAATAGTAGTTGTCTTATTGACCACTGCCATTTTATTTCGGTCTTTTGAACGCTCAAAAAATGCCAGTAATGTCCGGGTGAATCAGGCTGTACTTAACGCCGCAGTACCAGCCCTTGACAGAGCTAGAGCCAAATTAGACAAGCTATTTAGTGACAG
This sequence comes from Nostoc sp., assembly GCF_036919595.1. Taxonomy (GTDB): domain Bacteria; phylum Cyanobacteriota; class Cyanobacteriia; order Cyanobacteriales; family Nostocaceae; genus Nostoc. Next base: position 74,255 of record NZ_JBALCO010000005.1, read on the forward strand.
CCGACTACCACGAGCCGTACCTTCAGATAAAGTTTTAGAGGATACCTTAAGTAGTACTGCTAATTTGCCTGAATTTACTTTTGGAGACGAAACTCCACTTAAGCTACATTATGCTTATACAACTGCACCAACAGGAGAAAGTCAGCCACAAGATCTAACAACTGCATGGATGTTCCCTACTGATACAAATAACAATGGGAAGTTTGACTCCTATACTCTTTATGGAATTTACTTCCGAACTCCGCCTATAACTAGTGGCACATACAGCCGTCCTAGAAATCCTCTAGAGGCAAGAACTCCGCCCATGACTTCTGGTAGTCTAAGCAACAGTTGTAAAAATAGTGTAGCAACAAGTGCTGCTTTGGTGGGGAGTACGGGCTGGGTTAGTATTGCTGGTCAGCTCCAAAAAAGCTTTTTCGTCTACACTGCTAATGTTCCCATCACTAACCCACCAACGACTGGTAGTAATGCAGGTAATTACGAAGCTTTTAAAGGGAATAAAGGTTTTTCAAGTTTAGAATATCAACAAGACCGTGTACAACTACCGCTAGTTAACAACGCGGTGGTTTATAACGATGATATAGAACTTACCCCTGGACCCACATTTAACCTAAATGGACGGATCTTGACTAATAGTAACTTCCTGACTGGTGGCAATAATGTGAGACTTTATCAGGTTAGTAGTGTAAATTCCTGTTTCTATAGTGAGGACAATGCCAAAATTTTTGTAGGTGGCAATTTAGGAGCTGGTGGTTTCACTGGTAATGCAAGTAGCGGTACTCTAGTGGATTTATTCCAAGGACAAGGAGTTAATCCTACTCAAAATGGTAATACTAGCGCTAACATATCAGTCACTGACGGAACGAGTAATATTGCCTACAATAGCCTAGCTTATGCACAGCGGATCAATCTTTTGGTGCTAGCACAGATGGGTAACGCTGCATCTACTGACCCACAGGAAGTTCAAGATGCCATTACACAGCAACTACAACTATTAAATCTAACTACAGCTACTGCCAGTGCAGCGCAACTATCCACTGTCCGTAATAACCAGTTAGTACTTTACTTTCAACAACGTACCCGCCGTGTACCCTATGGTGAAGTTGGTTTTGGTGGAAATGCAATAATAAATCCTGCTACTAGTACAGATTATACCACTACTACTGTCTTACAAGGAAGTGGTAAGTCACTGCGTCCACAAGACACTTGGGTTTATCCGTTTCTTGCTAGTGATGGTCAAACTAAAACTAATTATTCCAATTTAGCACTTAATATTAGTAGTTCTAAGCTGTTACCTAAAGCTACACTACCAACTACGCAACAAGCATTAGGTAAAGAACAATACGTTGGCGATCGCATTTTGCTTGGCAATAACCTACCTGCATTGTGGTGGAACGGAACGGCATTTGTTGGTCAAGATGTTATCAAAGATACTCAAGATATTAAAAATGTTAACTGGGATAGCGGAAGTGGAACTCGCACTCGCAGCAGTCGTGTACAGCAACTGGCTGATTTAGGAACTGTTGACCGAGATGGAGATTGGGAATCAGCAGCAGCGACAGTACCAACTACTGTCGCTGCTCCTGTGGGTGGCTTACGGGTAGTCACTGGTGCAGGGATTTATTTACCTCCACTTTTAACCGTTAGTAGTACCCAAACTGTTTTGAACACAGCGGCAGCAGCTACAAATAGAATTTGGTCAGATATGATGCCCGTGCCTAATACTATTGGCATTAATCTAGATACTTACAAGACTAATATAGTATTACCTGATCCTGTTAACACGCCGTATTTACGGATGCGGGCTACAGCAGTTTATCACTACCAAGCGAGTGGCTACAGTGCGACAAGCCCTAAACCTATTGCTTGTATAAGTAGCTTCTACGACCCGACAAATAGCACTACAGCTAAGAACCTTGTAGCTCTTCCATATAACGGGAATACGGGTGGTAACTCCCATAATGGTATTGTCTACGCAGCTCCAACAAAGGGTGTTTCTGACTATTTAGCTTTACTAAAATACCAAGCTAATTTAATGTATCCCAATGGGCGGTTAGTAAATCCAACACTGAACACCGCTATGGGGCTAGTCGCTGCCTCTGGGACACTCACAATCTCAGAGCAGTCTGCTATTGATGCTTCTATTTGTGCCATCCAAATATTAGATGGTAGTATCGGCGCTCCAAGTATTAGCGTCATCCCTCACGGCGCAATTTACGAAACTGCTTTTTTAGATGCCAGACAGATTAAGGCAATTCATAAAGATGTATCAACAGCTGGTGTAGAAACATTTACCAACGCTGATGGTGTAAATGGAAATGGAACTGGGACATCAACGCTTTGTTACTTTCAATATACCTGTACTATTAATGCAACTGGGACAGTAGCAAGCCCGTCTACAGACTATGAACTCGCTAAAGAAACCCGCCAACCTTTAGAAATTCGCGCCACTGTATTAGACATTAATAAGTTGCGGATAACTACTTATGGCACAGCAACACCACAAGAATACTTAATTCCTAATAGCGGTATTATTTACGCTACTCGTGATGATGCATTGCCGGATTTGAGTTATCCTGCTGGCATTACAGCAACAGATACAGCGACACAAAGACAAACAAAACAAGATACTCAAAAATCACAAAGCCCTGTAGATTATAAACTTGACCCAACTCGCCGTCCCAACGCCATTATGTTAATCAATGGCAACCCAATCTTGCGTGTTCAGGCTTACAGAGATGCAGAAAAAGGCTTGGTTCTAGCTTCTAACTTGCCTGTATTTATTAAAGGCGACTTTAATAAACATAGCCAAGAAGAGTTTAATACAGCTCTAGCTAGTGATTTGAGCAATTTTTACTCTCGCGCTGGATCAGACCTTAATCCAAACTTTGCTTGTCGTACTGGTGACCCTAGACTACCAAATTGTACCACTGGGGACACATGGCGACCTGCCAGCGTATTGTCAGATGCGATCACACTTCTTTCTAATAACTTTCAGTTGGGCTACCGCAGCGATGGAGACTATGACCTGAATAATAATTTAGGAGATAACGCTTCTATTACCACATTTCAGAACAATGGGTTTGCTACCAACAACGCCAATGTCATCAATGCTGCTTGGTATGGTAGTAACGGCTTGCCCCTTAGCAGTAAAAGCAGTTCTTATCTCAACAACTTTGTTACACCCATCCAGCGAAGGAAAACTGCCCCAGAGTATTTAATGGAAGTATGTCTGACACTACCTGTTTCAACTTGCGATCCGGGTACTGGTACTCCGGGTAGTGGTTGGTACGTAACACTACCCGGTGATATTGCTCTATATCCAGCAGGTCTAAGAGCCTCGGATGCTACTGGTAGTATTGGACAGACTTTTTCTCTGACTACCCATTTAGCAGGTACAACAGCACAATCACCGACTAATTCTAAATATCTAGGCTATCCTCGTCGTGTTGCCTTTCTCCGTAATGCATCTGGACAACTCACACTTGATGCTAGTAATAAACCAATCATTATAGGTATCAAGAGCGGCAAAATAACTTCATTTCCATTCAGTACTTTCAGTTCTAGCCACCCAGATAACACAGCTAATTCTCTATGGTTCTATTCAAACAACAGTGATAATAATCCTCCAACAGTACTTTCACCAACAACATTTACTGCTACTACAACCCAACCAGCTTTATCGCCAGTGTTACAAATTAGAGTTGCTTTCAGCACTAGTGATGAAAATGCATTTAACGTACTGGGTCCTGGCAGCCAACAGAATTCTTATTGGCTTCAATGGGCAACATCTACCACCTTTAACTTAGCCGCAGCAGGGGCAGACACCCCAGCTCGTCCTACAGAAGACAATGGTGGTTTACACAACTTTGTCCGCCTCTTGGAAAATTGGAACCCAAGTGACTCAAGCGCAGCTAGTATAGCTACAATTAACGGCTCTTTTATCCAAAGAACTCGTAGTGCCTACGCTACTGCACCATATCTAGCATACTTAAATGGCTCATCTCTCACAGCATATCCGATAAATAATTCTAATGGTCAATTACCTTTTTACCAGCCTCCCAATCGGCAGTGGGGTTATGATGTCGCCTTGCTCTCACAATCACCAGATGCATTTTCGCAAAAGTTAGCGATAACGCCAAATAACAAACCCAATGAGTACTTCCGGGAAGTTGGTCGAGATGATACATGGGTGCAAACGTTGTTGTGTGCCAAAAAAGCCTCAGACAGTAGTTATGCCGTCGATGCCGATCAACGTCCTAGCTGTAGTTAATCTTTAATTCCTAGAAACTGGTGAGTAACTATGATTAAGCGCAAACAACAGCAAGTAAGTCAACCATTTGGTGAGTCTGGTTTTACGATCATCGAGTCACTGGTAGCAATAATCGTAGTTACTGTTTTACTGGCAGCGATCGCACCTACCATCGTCATTGCAACAGCAACTCGCGTCCAATCAAAACGCGTAGAACTAGCCACACAAGCTGCCAGAACTTTCATTGATGGTGTGAAAACCGGAGCAGTGACAACCCCTGATCCCACTAACACTGATACCAGTATCACTATTACATTGCCTCAATCAACCAATGCAACCAGGAGTTTAGCTGACAATTTACTTACCACTACAAATATGGCAGTTCCTACAGCATCAACATCGTTATATTGCGTGACAAAAGACGGAAACAACAACCTAACTATTAGTGCCCCAAGCTGTACAAGTAACCTATTTTACATTCAGGCTGTAAAAATTATAGGAACAGGAAGTACCCCAATTAATACCACAACAGGTCTACCAATCGATGGTTACGGTTTGGGAATTCGAGTTTATCGGTCAGATATTGACTTTACTAAAACTGTCAATGCTAGCGACAGTAGTAACAATAAAAGACAAAATACTTTTACTGGGACTTTGGGCAATACCCAATCCCCATTAGTGGAAATGACCACTGTAATTGGTTCTAAAAATACTTCCTTCAATGCTCTGTGTCAGCGTCTTGCTATTCCTGCCACCACTCCTGTTACTACTAACAACACTTGTAATTAATCCTGTGTAGTGAAGTTGAAAGCTGACTTTTCAGGTTATGTGGAAAAACTAACGCGAAACCTAACCCCCTAGACCCCTTCCCTTGTAGGGAAGGGGAAAAATTCAAAACCTCTCTTCTAAGAGGAGAAAGGTTTTCGAGATATCGTGAAAAGTCAGGGTTGAAAGATATAACTTTTAAGATGGTGGTGATTCAACAACCCTAATGGTTAACCTTATGAATACATAGTATAACTGTAGACCACTATTGGCTAGATGTGTTTATATCAATAAGGGGCAAACCGTAGTTATGAAGAATGTACTCAAATTTCTTCTCAGCATTCAGCTGAAACACTCTAAATTTGTTCAGCAAGTAAATGGTTTTACCCTGATAGAACTTTTGGTAGCCTTAGTACTGGCATTCCTCGTGCTTACGCCACTGCTAGGATTCATGGTTAATATTCTCAGTACAGATCAGAAGGAGCAAGCCAAGGCAAATTCTGAACAAGAAATCCAGACAGCAGTTGATTACATTGCCAATGATTTACAACAAGCTGTCTACATATATGATAATACTGCACTGACTACCAATTCTAACACTGTCCCAGCAAGCTCAGGAATTAAAGACCAAATACCGCCTTCTAACATCGCTCCTGGATGTAATTCTTCTACTTGTCAACCAATTCTGGTGTTTTGGAAACGCAAGTTTGTCTCAGGTGCGATTACACTTTCCAACAGCACTACAACAAACACAACAGATGACACTTTTGTTTACTCACTAGTTGCCTACTATTTAATCAAAGATAGTAATTCTACTTGGTCAAACGCGGCTCGTATTGCCAGATTTGAAATTAGTGATGGAGTTCTGGCTGCTAGTGGTACTACTACTGGTACTACTGGGAATTGTACTGGCTATCCCAATGATATATATATTGACACCAGCCACTGCCCCAATGCAGGTTTTCAGCGTTTTAACCTGAATCTAGCAAGTGCCGCAGGTCTAACTCAAAAAATGAATTCATGGATAGCTACAGCCTCAACAGCTTACACTCAACAAGCTTCTGTACTAATTGATTATATCGATCAAACCTCTATTGGTTCAACACTTCCTACTTGCCCCATTGGAACACTTAGCTATGGTAGTTATATGGGCTTTTATACTTGCGTTGATGTTGCTAACACCACAGCACAGGTGTTTTTACGAGGTAATGCATTAGCTCGGTTGCAAACTAGCAATTTCGATTACTCTTCAAATAACCAAAGTTACTTTCCGACAGCAAGCGTCCGCGTACAGGGACGTGGATATTTATTTAGTAAATAAACTTGATAATATACAGCACAACTAATGATGGGGCATTATGGGCAATCTAACTTTAAAGTTATTCCACACTATGATGTGTAATAAAGACACCAAGGAGCGATTTCATCCTCAACAGGATGCTGGTTTTACTTTAATAGAAATGCTTGTAGTGGTGCTAATGATCGGAATTTTAGCAGCGATCGCAGCTCCTGGTTGGCTTGGCTTTGTAAATCGACAGGGGGTAAATAAGGCTAATGACGCTGTTTTAGCTGCACTACAAGCAGCACAGCGCGAAGCTAAAAACAAAAAACTTAGCTACAGTGTCAGTTTTCGGAAAAATAGCACAACTCAAAATGTAGAGGTTGCTATTTATAGTACCACTGCTGGAATCAGCACATGGAAACCTTTAGGGGCGGATGTAGGCGTTAGCTCTGATAAATTACTGCTAGGTGCAAATCTCAGTAGTGAAAACGCTGCAAATTCTACCACTAATTCTCCTGTATCCTACCCTCCTCCAAGTACGCCAACAAAAATTACCTTTGACTATATGGGGGCTTTACCAACTTTACCAACTCCAAACTTTGGAACAGTGGCAGCAGGTACAGAGCCACCTGGGTTAAAAATAGTGGTAGCTGTACCAAGCTCTGCAAATTCTACATCGGCTAGTAGCGTCAAGCGATGCGTCATTGTGAAAACTCTCTTAGGCTCAATACTCACAGCAAAAGACAATAAATGCGGTTAAGTAATTTTTGTAGCAATATTTATCCAAAAATACGCAATAATACTGTACAGAAAACTGCATATTGATAGCAAAATTGAAACATCATGTGCAGTTTTAATGTTTGATAAATTTATTTAAGAGGCATTGAGAAATCAGCCATTAGCTGAAATCTAAAAAGCGTCATAATCAAAATATCAAAATGTAACTTTTGTCAAATGACTGAGAACCTTGATATTACTGTAGCTATCCCAACTTACAACGGTGAAAGTCGTTTGCCTGAACTACTAGAACGACTACAAAACCAGCTTCACACAGAAAATTTATCTTGGGAAATTATAGTTGTAGACAATAACAGCACTGATAACACAGCTAAAGTTGTTCAAACCTATCAACAAAATTGGCGGTGTCCTTACCCTTTAAAGTATCGCTTTGAAGCACGACAGGGAGCAGCTTATGCCCGAAAAAGGGCAGTTGCGGAAGCTAAAGGTAGATTCATAGGTTTTCTAGATGATGACAACTACCCAGTATCAAATTGGGTATCCCAAGCTGTTGCTTTTGGTGAAAAATATCCTAATGTGGGAGCTTATGGTAGCCAAATTCACCCTGACTGGGAAGTAAAACCACCAGAAAACTTTCAGCGAATTGCTCCATTCTTGGCAATTACAGAGCGAGGTAATTTCCCACTATTATATGAAGCAGCCAAAAAATTACTACCTCCTTCTGCCGGACTTGTTGTTCGTAAAAAAGCCTGGTTAGAAAGTGTACCAGATAAGTCTATTTTAACTGGTAGAGTTAAAGGCAATATGCTGACCAGTGAAGACTTAGAAATGTTATCTTACATCCAAAAAGTAGGATGGGAAATTTGGTATAACCCAGAAATGGAAATTTATCACAAAATCCCCAGTTTCCGGTTGCAAAAGGACTATTTAATTCCCTTTTTTAGAGGTATTGGACTTAGCCGTTATGTTACTAGAATGGTAAATGTAAAATATGTATATAGACCAGTTGCTCTTTTAGCTTATATGATAAATGATCTGCGTAAAATAACTTTTCACTTAATTAAATACAGGGCTATATTGAAAACTGATTTAGTTGCAGCTTGTGAAATGCAACTATTTTTAAGTAGTTTAATTAGTCCTTTTTATATTTTGAAAAACGGCTATTTAACTAGAGATAAAATTAAAAATTAAATTAAATAAATACATGAATTCAATGAGTGACAAAGTAGATTTTACCGTAGCTATTCCTACATATAATGGCGCAAAACGTTTACCTAAAGTTTTAGATTTACTACTCAAGCAGACGGGAATAGAAAAGCTAAATTGGGAAATAATTATTATTGATAATAATAGCCACGATAATACAAATCAGGTAATTGAACATTATCAAAAAAATTATAGCCAAAATATTTGTTTGAGGTATTTTTTCGAGAAGAAACAAGGAATAACCTTTGCTAGAATGCGGGCTATAAGTGAAGCTAGAGGCGAGTTTATTGCATTCGTAGATGATGATAATTTATTAGTATCTAATTGGATTTTAGAATCTTATAATTTTGGCAAAGAGCATCCTCAAGCAGGTGCTTGGAGTGGACAGATTCATGGAGATTTTGAAGTAAAGCCACCAGAAAACTTTGAAAGAATTCAAGCTTTTTTAGCTATCAGAGAACATGGTTCAAATCCACATTTGTTTGATGCAGCTAATTTAAGACTTCCTCCTGGCGCAGCGCTTGTTGTTCGGAAACAAGTATGGTGTGAAAATGTACCACAACGATCTACTTTAAGCGGGAAGCTACCTGGTATTTTTGTGCAGGGTGATGACTATGAAGCATTGCTTTATATACATTATGGAGGCTGGCAAATTTGGTATAACCCTAGTATGCATACTTATCATCAAATACCACATTGGCGACTTGAGAAAAATTACCTTTTAACTTTGGCACGCGGCTGTGGCTTGTGTATTTTCCAGCTACGTTTAATAAATGCTAAAAATTGGCAAAAACCAATAATTTTGGTTAAAACTATCTTGGGCAATTTACACAGGATATTACAGCATCTTATTAAATATAGAGGTCAATTAAAAAGTAATTTAATCGTAATTTTTGAAATTAATTTTTACTTGGCTAGTATGATAAGTCCCTTTTATTCCCTAAAATTGAAGTTAGACAGAATATTAGAAAATACGACTATAGAAAATGAGTAATTCAACTTTATATGTAACAGCAATTTCTGTAATTATACCAGCCTACAATAGTGAAAAAACCATTAAAGAAACAATTGAATCTGTTTTAAACCAAACTTTTGCTAACTTTGAATTAATTATAATAAATGATGGTTCACAAGACTCAACTGTAGATGTTATTACACAAATTCAAGACTCCCGAATAAGATTATTTTCTTATCCCAACGCTGGCGGCAACGTCAGCCGTAACCGAGGACTACATCTTGCAGTTGGAGAATTTGTTAGTTTCTTAGATGCAGATGATCTTTGGACACCTGATAAACTTCAGTCTCAGTTCAAGGCTTTACAAGAAGACGTTACTGCAAAAGTTGCTTACAGTTGGGCTGATTATATTAATCCAAATGGTAAATTCCTACTTTCAGGCAAGCGCATTAATGTTAATGGAAATGTTTATGAAAATTTGTTAGTAAATAACTTTTTAGAGAATGGTTCCAATCCCTTAATTTGTAGAAAAGCTTTAATTACATTAGGTGGCTTTAACGAATCTCTAAGTGCGGCTCAGGATTGGGATATGTGGCTGCGATTAGCCTCTAAATTTGATTTTATATGTGTACCATCTGTACAAATCTTATATCGCATAAGTGCTAATTCACTTTCTTCCAATCTTGTCAGGCAGGAAAAAGCCTGCTTACAAGTGCTTAAGATAGCGTACAAGGTAAGACCTTCTTTACGAGACGCTACGCGAACGACACTTAATCATAGTTGGAATATAAGCCTAGCAAATTTATATAAATACTTGACCTGCAAAGCCCTACAAGAGCCGTTTAATCAACAAAAAGCTTTAACTGCTGCTAGATTTCTGTGGAAGTATTTTCTTAACGACCCTTCAAGACTTCAGAATATAAATTTCACCTTAAAATTGTTATTGAAAATTATCATAATTTTTACCTTACCCACCTTACTCTACAGTATTACTAATCGGCGCGAAGTAAGAAGCCAAGAAACTGAAACATTGCTCAACATCTGGGTAGCGAAAAACCGACTAGAAAACAAAAATGGATACTTAGATGCATTTACGATCTTTAGTTAACGCAAAAAATCTCTTGAATAAGCACTATAACAGTGGTTTTACCTTACCAGAGATGTTAGTAGTTGTTGTATTAATTGGTATATTAGCTACGCTGGAAATACCCAACTGGCTAGCTTTTGTGGACACTCAAAGCCTCAACACTGCCCAAAACAAAGTTCACTTTGCTATGCACCAAGCCCAAAGGCAAGCTACTAAGGAAAAATTGACTTGGCAAGCCAGCTTTCGTGAACAAAACGGTATCGTTCAATGGGCGGTTCATCCTGCTACAGTGAACCCATCTGCTGCTAACTGGAATAACCTAGATTCCAATGTGCACTTAGATGATGAGGAAACAACCCTACCAGAGTCAAATGGCATCAAGCAAATCCTATTTGATTACAGAGGTAATGTCAGTAAGCCACCGTTAGGACGGATAACACTATCCAGTAAACATGGTGGTAAAGTTAAGCGTTGTGTGATTGTTTCTACGATTTTAGGAGCAAAGCGAATGGGCAAAGATCATGCTACAGCTAAAGACAACAAGTATTGCTATTAAGATATTTTTAATTTATTAAAATAAATATTGTGTGCTGAACTTTCCAGCAAACCCAAAAGAACACCTGATTATTTTCACCTGCTATTCAGAACCAGGTAAGACAAAAACCTGATTGATACCTGCTTTAGGATATATTAGTGCTGCCAATCTTCAACGTCAGCTGAGTGAACATACAATATCTCAGGTTAAAGAATTGCAAAAATCCATTGCCATATCTGTAAAAGTGTGGTTTGCAGGTGGCGATTCGCAACTCACGCAAGACTAACTGCGGTTAGATTTAGTTTACCAGTCTCAAGGTGAAGGGGATCGACAGTTTGCGGATGGCGCGATCGCTTAGAAATGCTTTTCTATCTGAAGCAGAAAAAGTAATTCTCATCGGCACAGATTGTCCTGGAGTGAATGCCCAGATTCTAATAACATTCGATAAATTACACGCCTTTTACCTCGTATTTAGTCCTGTAATCAATGGTGGATAATACTTAATTTGTTTACGTAAACCCATCCCGGAGTTATTCGTTAACATCAAGTAGGGAACTGCTCAAGTATTCCAGAAAACTGTGGACGTTGCCCAGAAACTTAATTTATCACATGTGAATTTGTCGCCTTTAGCTGATGTTGACCGACCGGAGGATCTGCCGATTTGAGAACAAGCCCATGCAGGGGAAATGAGGGTGATGAGGAAGATAAGGTAATAAATGAGTCGGACTCTAGAACTGAATGGTACTTACTTAAGCAAAAGTTGCTGCTCACATCCCCGACTTCTTCAAGAAGTCGGGGATCTAAATCTAGCTTCAGTGAGATTCTGCTCCCCAGCCCCGCATTAAATTTGTATTTTAAAACACCAGGTATTTCCTGAGGACACTGTACATAACAAATGTTACTCTGGTCTAGTTGAAAACCAAGAGGCAGATAGCCTTGACCAGTATTGAATCTGCTTTATATTTCTACACAATAGTCACAGTCATGGGCACAATATTTAAGTAGCTTGAAATATGAAAATCACTCGTATTCACCACAAGTTTGAAAAATTATGGTTAACCGTTTTGCTTCCGTAAGCACTGCTCTCACAGTTAAGGTAGTTGGAATAATCTGCATTTTGTCCTTTTTCGTTGACTTTTTGATTCTATTGTTACCTTTTCAACCTACTGATCGGGTATGGCAAATCAACTTGGCAACAGCGCTAGTTGATCGCGGAATTGTTCCTTTAGTAGGTTTGGGACTTCTGTTTGCTGCCTATTGGATTGATAGTGCTGATACCACAACCGATCGCCCCCAAGGTATCGATTTAAGATTTCCCGCCCTGATCCTATCAAGTATTTTGGGGTTGATGTTCTTGCTGATTTTTCCCCTGCACCTCAATAACGTCAATCAAGCTAAGACTCAAACACTCAACCGCATCACCCAAGAAGCAGATCAGGCAGAAAATCAACTGAACAATCGATTATCGCAATTGCAAGCACAACTGAATACTGACCAAGGAAAAGCTCAACTAGAGCAGCTGCGAAACCAAACCAAAGCTCAGTTTAGTGAAATCCTCAAAGATGAGCAAAAATATAAGCAAGCACTTGAAAGCTCTCAAATTCCCGCAAATATAAAAGAGTTACTCAAGAAGGCTAAAACAGATCCTCAAGTACTTGACAAAGCTATCGAACAACAAACAGATCTTCAGACGCTGCGAAATCAACAACTGAGCCAAGTTCGCCAGCGCAGAGACGAAGCAGAGCAACAAGCTAAAGATACTGCTTGGAAGTCTGGACTGCGAATTGGGATTAGCAGTTTGCTGTTGTCCATTGGTTACATTATCATCGGCTGGACAGGCTTAAGAGGTAGAGGTGCTTTACAAGGTGCTAAACCTAGAGCTACCGCCCGCTAATCCACTATCAGTATGGCAGTAGGATCTATCGAATAATTGTTGACAGCCCATACTGCCATGCGCCTAATAGCTAATAACAATAAAAAGGCAATTATCAATTAGTAAAATCGCTATAAAACCTGGGTAATGTTCTCAATTTACATACTGACATATAACGAAGAGCTAGATATTGCTGCTTGTATCGAATCGGCGATGCTATCGGATGACATCATTGTTGTAGATTCATGCAGTAGCGATCGCACTGTGGAAATCGCTAGTTGCTATCCCATCCGGGTCATTCAACACGCTTTTGAAAGCCACGGACGTCAACGCACCTGGATGTTAGAGTCTATCCCCCCAAAGCACGAATGGGTTTACATTCTCGAAGCTGATGAGCGCATGACACCAGAGCTTTTCGCGGAATGCGAAAAGGTAAGTCAGAATCCAGACTACATCGGTTACTACGTAGCTGAACGTGTCATGTTCATGAATCGTTGGATTCGCTACAGTACACAGTATCCCCGTTACCAAATGCGCCTCTTCCGCTACGGTAAAGTGTGGTTTACAGACTATGGTCATACTGAACGGGAAGTTTGTGAGGGTGCAACTAGCTTTTTAAAAGAAACATACCCTCATTACACTTGTAGCAAAGGCTTGAGCCGTTGGATTGAAAAACATAACCGTTATTCTACAGACGAAGCTCAAGAAACATTGTATCAACTAGAACAAGGAGAGGTAAACTGGCAAGATTTATTTTTTGGCAAATCGGAAATCGAAAAACGCCGTGCCCTAAAAGATTTGTCTTTGCGTTTACCCGCCAGACCGTTGCTACGCTTTGTATATATGTATTTTATCTTAGGCGGATGTTTAGATGGAGGCGCTGGACTAGCTTGGTGTACATTACAGGCATTCTACGAATACCTGATTTTGCTCAAAGTTTGGGAAATGAAGTATTTACCAAAACCTAATTTAGAGGCAACAGCAATTCTGGCACAAGAGAGTACACAACAAGTGCAGTGCGCGGATTCTGAAACTACACAGGCTGATGCGGTGTAAAGAAGATTGGAGATTACAAAGCAGGACTTACGCATTGAAAACCTGAAACCTAGATCCCTCATAACGCACGCCACTTGACGCCAGTCTGCTCAAGTCGAGCCAGCCGCGGCAGTTCCTCCGCTAAAGGACTGGCGTGGGACCGCCGCCCACGCAGCTGGCTCTCCTTAAAAACAGAAAACCTTAAGAGCTAACTTTTATAAGGGGGTTGGAGGATCTCCTCTGTGTAAATTTTAGAAGGATTAAGCACTGCAATTTAAAGCAGCGATCGCCTACGGTAAGCGGGTACGCGATCGCAAAATCAGAATTTAGAAGTAGGAGCCTATCTGTGCGCTCCTATCGCGTGTTTCACCTAAACGAGAACCACCATAATAAATTAATATTTTTAACAGAATATTTTTATAAAAGCCACTCCGGCTCAAATGTGACTGACCAGATAAAATAATTCCTCAGCTTACCTAGTGATCCTTTCACAATCATGAGCAGCTTTTGATTGAGCGCGGTAGATTAGTAATACTTAAGGACTAAAAATAAATTATCCAAAATTATTTGTACATTTGTAGAGGCACAAGGCCTTGTGCCCCTGCGATGGGATGTTTTTTTAACTGGAAGTCCCTAATATGCTGGTATGGATACCAATAAAAAAAGTTCCTCTAGCTTAAAACAGGAGAATCGGGGCTTGGTAATCGATCGCCTAAAACAGGACTTAAAAAACGACCTGATTGCTGGTTTGTTGGTAGTAATTCCACTAGCAACCACTATCTGGCTGACAATTACCATTGCTACTTGGGTAATCAACTTCCTCATCCAAATTCCCAAGCAGCTGAATCCCTTTGATGGCTTAAACCCAATTTTAGTAAATTTACTGAATTTATTAGTAGGATTGGCTGTACCCCTACTGAGTATCTTATTGATGGGCTTGATGGCTCGCAATATTGCTGGACGGTGGTTGCTAGATTTTGGTGAGCGGTTATTACAGGCAATTCCTTTAGCGGGACAGGTATATAAAACCCTGAAGCAGCTTTTAGAAACAATACTCAAAGATTCCAATGGCAAGTTTCGCCGAGTAATTTTGATAGAGTATCCCCGCCGAGGAATTTGGGCGATCGCCTTTGTTACTAGTGCAATCAGCAGTGATATCCAAGCCCAGATGTCTCGCCCCGTGCTAAGTGTTTTTATCCCCACCACCCCGAATCCGACTACCGGATGGTACGCAGTCGTTCCTGAAGACGAGGTGGTGAACCTCTCCATGTCGATTGAAGACGCCTTTAAAATAGTTATATCAGGTGGCATTGTCGCCCCCAATACGTCCTTGGTTTTCCCCAATGAGTCCACACTGGAAGTCAAACACGACCAAATCAAGCAGCAGGTTATTCCTGTTGAAGAAACTTAAAATCAATCTGGCAAAGTCACAAGCAAATGCCTAATGTTGTTGGACTGTGCCAAAATTGATAGGCTTGTAAGTTTGTCCTGCCTAGTTCATCAGTTCTCGCACAATCACGTCTCATTTTTATGCAACCTCGTAAACCCCAGCAAATTGCTCGTGAATTAGCGCTTTTAAGCCTTAGCCAATTGCCAGTTAACCCAAAGAAATTAGATAAATTGGCAGACGATCAACTAGTATCCAAGTTAGTGCTAGGAGCAGTACGCACCCTGACCTCAGAAGTGCAAGATACCCTTGATAATGCCGCAGGTGAACTGCAACGCAGTAATGATCGCATCTTAAGTAGCCAAACTCGGGCCTCCGACCTCAATAGTGCTAGAACAATGCTTCAAGAGGCGATCGCCTGCACGCAGACAGCAATTAATCAGTTGGGTACAGCAGTTGATTTCCCAGAATTGATTCAGTTAGCTAATCAGGATAAGGGAGTCCGGAATTACGCTAAAGAGCTTGTGATTACCGTCAATGAAAATCGACACATTATAGATGAACTCCTTTCTAGTGCCTTAGTAGATTGGCAAGTAACTCGCCTCGCCCAAATTGACCGGGATATCCTACAAATCGCTGTGGCAGAAATGAAGTTCTTAGCAGTTCCAGATAGTATTGCCATCAACGAAGCTGTGGAGCTAGCCAAACGCTACAGTGGAGACGACGGTCATCGGTTTATTAACGGTGTTTTGCGCCGAGTTACTGAGCAGAAAAAAACAGCATAGTACCGCTACGTAATTCGTAATTCCTATACTGTTGTAGAGAAAAGTCTGTAGCCGCAGAAGCGGCTTCCTCTAAGATCCTCCCTAAAGCCCTTCTCAAGACAGGAGATGCTCTTGCGTTCGGGCATCCTACGGCAGGCGCTAGCCTCTGACAATGTGAGAAGGGGAGACGCTGCACGAACGGAAGGAATCCTCTGTTGTACCGATTCTCCTCAAACTGGCGTTGAAAGGTGAGGATAACCCGGAAGTTTTCACCCCAAGAAAAAGTGCAAAGTTAAATTAAACTCATAACTTATAACTTATAACTCATATAACTAATACTGCTGCAATGGTTTTTAATTGGTTCCGTCGTCAATATAACGATTCCTCTAACACTCCCTCTGATCAGAAACAGGAAGAAACTCCTGCTGTACAAGAACCCCAACCAGAGCCAGCCGAAACGTCAACACCAACTGCTGAAACTGCACTAGACACAACGGCAGATTTGTTGGCGTTTGCTAAAGCTGCTTACAAAAATATTCAGCAAAAACAACAAACTGAGGTAGTAGAAACCTCACCTGATTCAGCACAACCTGAAACCGCAGAAACGGCAATTGCGGAAATCACTGAACCAGAAACAACTGAGGAACCTGTTAGTACAACTGTAGACACTACACAGCCAGAAGTTATCCAAGCAGCTACTGAGGAAGAAAGTACAGAAGATTTTTCAGTAGCAGCAATTCCTGAAGAGCCAGATGTCAAATGCCCAGGAATAAAGGCAAGTGAAGTTGAACCAACGCCCATCGAACCACTAGCTACGCCAGAGGCAACACAGCCAACAGCACCAGCTACCTTATCCTTCTTAGAACGCGCGGCGGCAGAACGGCAAGCCAAACTGGAACAACTAATAGCCACCGCCATTGAAATCTCAGAACCGGAGGTAGTACAGCCAGTAGCTGCAACCTCAGAGACAAAAGAGGAAATTCCTGGACTGGTGTTTGATGATGGGTTTGTCTGGTCAGCGAAAGTCCTAGCAGCTCAAGGTAGAAGTCCAGAAGACGTTTCTATTGAAGAAATTACCTGGCTAAAAAAGCTCCGGCAAGGCTTAGACAAAACTCGTCGTAGCATCCTCAACCAACTAAAGGCGATCGTTGGTCAAGGACCGCTAAACCTTGCTGCCGTGACAGAAATTGAGGCATTGCTTCTGCAAGCTGATGTGGGTGTCGAGGCGACAGATTTTATTATCAATGCCCTACAGAAAAAACTTCGAGAAGAAGTTACCGCACCTGAAGAAGCGATCGCTTACCTGAAAAAAATCCTCCGGGATATGCTGGATGCACCGAGCAAAACATCTCAGAAAACTACCTTTACCCTAGAAAAAGAAACCTTAAATATTTGGTTAATCACTGGAGTAAATGGTGCCGGTAAAACCACTACCATCGGCAAAATTGCCCACCTGGGACAAAAATCTGGTTATAAATGCTTGATTGGGGCAGCAGACACCTTCCGCGCTGCCGCCGTGGAACAGGTCAAGGTTTGGGGTAGTAGAAGTGGTGTAGAAGTAATTGCTAATCCTGGGAAAAATACAGATCCGGCAGCAGTTGTATTTGATGCGATCGCTGCCGCCCAAGCGCGTCAAACAGAATTACTTTTGGTAGATACAGCTGGGCGATTGCAAAACAAGAAAAATTTAATGGACGAACTCAGCAAAATCCGGCGAATTATCGCCAAAAAAGCCCCAAATGCCAAAGTAGAATCTCTATTGGTTTTAGATGCTACTTTAGGTCAAAATGGACTGCGGCAAGCTGAAGTTTTCTCCCAAGCTGCCCAATTAAGTGGCGTTGTCTTAACCAAACTGGACGGCACCGCTAAAGGTGGTGTTGCCCTTGCCGTTGTGCAGCAGCTAGGTTTACCCATTCGCTTTATTGGTGCTGGCGAAGGAATTGAAGACCTGCGCCCCTTTTCTAGCTATGAGTTTGTCGAAGCTCTCTTGAGTGGCTAGTTGAAAAATTTATGGTTAAAAATTTTTCTTGACAAACTGATAAATTTAGGGATGACTGATCTGGTATTATCACTTGAACTAATTAGAAACAAAATACTGGAAACAGCTCAAGTCCTAAAATCATGAGTTTGTCACAATAGATGGGTGACTTTTGCTACAATTTCAAGCTACTGCCCTTTTTTCATGCCCTGAATGGGCTTTTTAAATGTAGCAGCGGGCATTTATTTGCGACACATAAAAGCCCGTAATATTTGCATGTTGCAGCAATTTAAAGGGCAGTCGAGACGCTTACCCCCACAAATACAACTATTGTGGGATGGACAGCAGTGTGAGCGATGAGTAGTGCGTTGGAGAGCCAGCGCGGGTGAGTCCAGCACTGAGGGAGGGTTTTCCTCCGCAAGTGACTGGTATTGGCTATGGCGACTTAAAGCAACCGCATTAGCGAGTCGAAACAGGTGCATGCTGCACGTAACTTACTTAAGAGTAGGAGTACGAGTGTCAGCTGTTTGCCCAGCGCTGACCTCAGGAAAAGTACGGCTTCCGACCATCAGAACTTCGGAGAATCGTCCACTGTGGACTCAAAAAGCGAATTGGTGTAAGTAAGCTGGTTCAACACTCCCAGGTACATTCTCAGATATTATTTGCGAAAGTATCCACAAATATTTTTTGTAGTAAATCGAGAGGTTTAAACTCTGATAGTTAAATGACAACACTCTTTCTAGCTTTTGACTTAAAGTTTTTGGAGGAGATTTTTATAGATTTAGTGTCATCTCTTGTATTCATATCTTACACTTACCAAATGACTCCCACCTAAAATCAATTACAGGCTAATGCTTTAAGTCTGTTACCGCTGACTCGAAAGATTAAGTTATCTCACTTTTATCCCGTTTCAATGGGTTTAATTTTTGTTGTAAAACGATAAATTGAAAGTTAAAAAGCTCAATATTGGCGATTATTCCGGCAATTATGGGATACAAATTTTGAAGACTTATTTACATATTTTCAGGTTTGGGAATGACTGTAAGTCTGTTTTTCCCAAACCAAGCTCGATTTTAGCGCTTATAAAGGTTTTCACTAAAAAGACTTTTAGTCTCCTAGTTGTCTGTGCCCAAATAGTGACTCTGAAAACGTTATAAATTATTCTTTGAATAAAGTATTTTTATTACTTTAGAGATATGCTTTGGGAATTAAGTTATGAAAAAATGAAAAACTTTCTTAATTCTCACCAAACTAGTAATTTTTACGGGTTGGGTTTTGACTAAAAATACATGATTTTAAATTATTAATTTTCCATCAAAAATCTAATAAGCAAATAAAATACTCATAAAAGTTGCCTGTTACGTCTTTATACTCTTGCTAAAGTGACAAGTCTTGTCTAAATATGGTTTAGCAATGCCAAAGCCAAAAGATTTATAAGTAATCTAAAATCTGCCAATATAAAGTGCAATAGTACCTGTGCCTGTGTCTCAACTGCCCTCTCAACCCACTGACAACAATAGTAGTACCGCGACGGATGTCACACCAGTCGTGGCACTCAAAGAACTCGTGGCAAGGTTGCACCGGGAACAGAACAAAATTCAAGATTTGCTAAGTTCTTTAGGATTTGCCCTGAGAAGTTTCAATAATTTGAATCAGTTTTTGGAACTGATCCCGCTGATGGCAACAAGAGTTACAGATGCAGATGGTAGCGCCCTGTTTCTCTACAAACCTAATGGTCAAGTCAGGTTAGAGCAGTTACATTGGCAAGATAGTCGCCAGCGAAAGAATATCCGCAAAGCGCTAGAAATAGCCAGTAGTCAAATCACGCTTATACCCAATACTACCCCTCTAGCAAATGCGACGGGGATAATGGAAGACCAGATGCATCGCTATTTGGGGCCAGATGTACAAATCTTTGGTACAGCGATTCTGGTGAAGCATACAGAACGGGGATGGCTCTATGTCTTGAGCCGCGATCCAGAATATAGTTGGACAGAAACTAGGCAAAAGTTAGTTAGGTTAGTAGCAGACCAAACAGCAGTAGCGATCGAAAACGATGAACTAGCTGTAGAACTAAGAAAAAAAGAACGCCTAGACCAAGAATTAGAAATTGGCGCAGAAATTCAACGGCGACTTCTGCCACGTCAATGCCCCATAATCCCTGGTGCTGTCCTGGCGGCACGTTGTAAACCTGCCAATCGCGTTGGCGGAGACTACTACGACTTTATTGCTACCAATCACAATAAGATTCAGCCCAAGACCAAAGGCAGCACGGAAACTAGTCGCTGGGGTTTGGTTATTGGAGATGTTATGGGCAAAGGTGTCCCCGCTGGGCTGATTATGACGATGATGCGGGGAATGCTACGGGGAGAAGTGCTACATGGTAATTCCCCAGCAAGAATTCTGCAAAACTTAAATAGAGTTATGTATGCAGATTTGGACAATTCCCAGCGTTTTGTAACGCTATTTTACTCAGAATATAATCCCCATACCCGAATTTTATCTTATAGTAATGCGGCACATAATCCTCCCTTGTGGTGGCACGCAGCCACGAAAACTGTCAGCCGTCTAGATACTTTAGGAATGTTAATCGGTTTGGATGCTAACAGCCAATATGAAGATGCCCAGGCACAGTTGGAGCCTGGGGATACAATTATTTACTATACAGATGGCTTGACCGATGCCGCTGCCGCTGGTGGCGATCGCTTCGATGAAGACAACTTTGTCACTGGCTTCAATACGGCTTGCAAGTACTGCAACGGCCCACAGGAGATTGTAGATTACCTATTTGACCAAGTTCAGCAATTCATTGGTGCTGATAAGCAAAACACTGATGATATGACACTAGTTGTTCTGCAAATTTTATAGTCATTTACCCATAATAAAACTATCCCACGCGCACTAGGGCGCACCCTGACGCCACTTGCTTCTCCCTACAGCCCTTTTCAAGACAGGAGACCTCTTGCGTTCGGGCATCTTACGGCAGGCGCTAGCCTCTGACAATGTGAGAAGGGCATTGCCCCGCCCAACGCAGTGGCTACTCTTGCCACCCCCACCAAATCTATGATTTGGTAGCCAACTTTCGTAGTTGCGTGTCTGAATCCCTCACTGATAGCCAGCGGTAGCAAGTCCCTTGGCGTCTTGATTCTGATTCCTAGATTCTAAATAGGTAAATTCTTCTTCAATTATTTTTTCTTTGACTTTCTGTAGTGATCGCCCAAATGGCCCCACATCAACCTTTTTTAGTGAATCGTTTGTGTCTAGCCTTTAGAATAATACATAAAAAATGATCCTTAGAATACTTTTTTGTTCAAGTAAAAACTATATATTTTGCACATCTAGCACAGTAGGAAACGCCGAGGGGGAGACCAGGTAAAAGGTAAAATGTACAAGGTAAAAAGTAAAAGGTAAATTTACTTCTTCATTTTTGCTTTCTTTCTATCCTTGTGACGCAAGCATTTGGCCTGCTCCGTTTTGGCGTTTTTATTATTCCTTTCTCCGCCGTAGCAAGTTCACAACAGCAACGACGGAGTTTTGCTTTGTTTATTTCTCAGGTCTAGACTTGTTTGTTTTCAAGTTCCTTGGTATTTAAGTTAATAACCTTCATTTAATAATTTGTCAAGATATTTATAAAAATATTTTAAATTCAGAATTCAGATGGCTATTCTTGCGCCCCAGCTTTTTGTAGACTCCACACCACATTCTTATAACCATTAAATTCTGCAATCATCAAAGCAGTATAACCACCACTGTTTTTCAAATTCACATCTGCCCCAGCTTGGAGTAATACCTGCACGATTTCGTCATAACCTGCTGAGGCAGCCCACATCAAAGATGTTGCCCTTGCTGAGTCTTGAAAATTCACATCTGCCCCCTTTGCCAACAGCAAATGTATAATCTCTGTATGCTTGCCTTCGGTTGCCTTGATCAAAGCAGTTTTGCCATCATCTCCCGGTGTCTTGGCATCAGCACCATAGTCTAGCAACACTTTCACTGTTTGGGTGTGTCCTTGTGATCCAGCCAACGTCAAAGGTAGTTCACCAAGATTTTTATCATTAATATCTCCCCCAGAACGCAGCAGTGCCTCGACAATTTGGCTATGTCCCTGCAATGCTGCTACAAGCAGTGGTGTATCACCCAGGTGGTTCCTAATTTGGGCATCTGCACCCCTGTTAAGTAACACTTGTACGACATCAATGTAGCCTTCCACAACGGCAAGGTGTAGGGCGGTTTCACCATCTTGATCTTGGAGATTAATCTCGGCACCTCGATCTAATAAAGCTGCTGCTACCGCACTGTGTCCCGCTGCTGCTGCTGCCGATAGGGCAATTCCACCATTAGCGTTTTTCACCTTCACATCAGCCCCTGCTGCTAACAGTGCTTCCACAATCTCCAGATGTCCTAAGTCTGCTGTTAATGTTAAGAGTGTCTCACCCTCCTCATCTCGGATATTGACATCGGCACCAGTTTGGAGAATTGCTTCTATAACTTCTATTTGTCCCTGCTTAACGGCGAGTTTCAAGGCAGTATCATCATCTTTATCTGTGATATTCACCTTTGCACCAGCAGCCAACAAGACTCGCACTATATCTACATGGCCTTTGAGTACTGCTGCCATTAAAGCTGTGCTGCCATCTTCATTAGTGGCATTTACATCAGCACCTTTGGATAGTAAAAGCTGCACAATGTCAAACTGTTTAGCACTAGCTGCCAACATCAAAGCTGTCAAACCATAGAGTTTTCTTTTCAAGTTGATATTTGCCTTAGCATACAGCAGCGATCGCACAATTTCGGTGTAGCCTAAATTGGCAGCAAACATTAACGCCGTCGTGCCTTGGCGATCGCACGTGTCCACTAAGGCACCAGCACCTAGTAGCGCACATAGCCTCTTAATATCACCACTTTTAGCAGCTTTCAGCAGCAAAGTATCGTTGTTTTCAGTCATGGATGAGATCCCACACAGGGGGTTTTGTTCGTCTACCCTTAACAATTCAGTCTGAGATTGTTTATCCACTTTGGCAAGAGGGCGAAGCAAAATAGTAGGGGAGATGGGAGAACAGAATTTTTCTTATTCTCTTTTACTCTGTGCAGCTTTAACCACAGAAACTAGAGTTATGCTAATTTTTATGAAGATTTAATAATTAGGCGAGAACACGATGAGTCTGCAACTTACTCCATCAATTAAATATTGGCTGAACTTCATTCATCCGGTGCTCATGTGGGCACTATTAGCACTCTCAATTTATGCTGCCTACTTGGGGCTGCAAGTACAGCATACCAGAAATGCTAAAGGGGAAGAAAAGAAAGAACTGATTAAAGGTAGATATAACGTCAGACACTACCAAATCGGGTCTATACTCCTAGCTTTGATGGTGGCGGGTGCGATCGCTGCAATGGCTGTCACTTATATCAATAATGGTAAGTTATTTTTCGGATCTCACCTACTAGCAGGGCTGGGTATGATGAGTTTGATTGCATTTTCTGCTGCTTTGTCTCCTTATATGCAGAAAGGGGCAAATTGGGCGCGTGCAACTCATATTTTGTTGAATTCTATCCTTTTGGGACTTTTTGCTTGGCAGGCTGTTACTGGCGTGCAAATTGTCCAAAGAATTCTGACTCAAGCATAGATTAAGTAGTAGTTTGTCATTTGTCACTAATTTTTGACAAATGACAAAAAATAAATGTTGAATCACTGCTTTTGCTTAGAATTAGCAGCAAAGGGTATTTCCAAAAATTTATGAAAATCTTCCTGAACTTTGCGAGTTAAGCCGCGGGAGACTTGGCGGACGATTTGGTTAAGTAAGCGATCGCCTGTAGATTGAATTATAGACTTGGGTAATCGCTGAATAAACCTGGGAAAGTGCAAATCAACCATTAAATCCAATTCCCATTCAACTCTGGTAACCTCACCGATGTTAGTGGAAGCATCGTTTTCTATTAATTGTAGAGATGCCCGATAGTCTACGTCATAACCAGGCGGTTGGTAGTCAGGAATGGGGATTGTACGGATGCGGTAAATACTTTCGTGTGGGGGCAACAATTCCAAACCAATTTTCGGTTCTACTTCATAACCAAAAGCACCAAAACGACCAATTACTAAAGCATAGCCATTTTTCCCAAGTGATTCCACCTTCATGGGTTCAGCGCAACGACAAAACCATGAGGCATGAGCATTGAGATACTCAGCAACCTTCTCTACTGGGGCAGGCATTTCCATAAAATCTTGATAATGACCGGAAAATTTTGTGAGCGTCGCTACATTTGCTTCTGTTAATGTGTCCTCGGCTTCTTGTTGGCTGGACGCTACAGGTAAAACTGTTTCTGTTATTTCCCAGGATTTATATTCGCCTTTTGTTGAAAGCATAAATGCATTACTGTATATTTTAGCGTTGATCTATATTAATAATTCCCCATGCGCCTGGGTCATTTCGCATTCAGATCCTATTTTGACCGAAACCTCATTAATCTGCCATTACCTCCATAGAATTACTAAAATAAAGAACTGAACAAGCACACAATAGTTTCCCAGGATAGCATTTCTCATGAAAGCATTTGTAGCAGGGGCAACGGGTGAAACAGGTCGTCGGATTGTGCAAGAATTAATAGCGCGGAATATTCCCGTCCGAGCCTTGGTGCGGGATGTAGAGAAAGCCAGGGGTATTCTGTCTCCTGAAGTCGAATTAGTGGTAGGCGACGTGTTACAACCAGAAAGTCTGACTGCTGGGTTGGGAGATAGCACAGTTCTGTTGGTTGCTACTGGGGCAAAACCTAGCTTTGATCCCACTGGGCCCTATAAGGTAGATTTTGAAGGGAGTAAAAATTTAGTAGATGCTGCTAAGGTAAAGGGAATTGAGCATTTTGTCTTCGTTTCTTCGTTGTGTACTTCCCAGCTTTTCCATCCGCTAAACTTGTTTTGGCTGATTTTGGTGTGGAAAAAACAAGCTGAAGAGTATATCCAGAAAAGTGGTCTTACTTATACGATTGTGCGACCTGGTGGGTTGAAGAATGAAGATAACCTCGACGCGATTGTGATGCAGAGCGTTGATACACTGTTCGACGGTAGCATCCCCAGGCAAAAAGTCGCCCAAGTTGCAGTTGAGGCACTGTTTGAAGCAGATGCACGCAATAAAATTGTCGAAATTGTTGCCAAACCTGAAGCAGCCTCAAAAAGCTTTAAGGAGCTATTTCAACAGTGCTGATATTCGATTGGATTCTATTTCCCAAAATGATCGGCTCACATCTTCATGGAAAAGCGATGTCTACGACGGGTGTAGCTGCGGCACTTTGTCAAGTAGCTGACCTCATCTAAATCGACCGCCCTTGATTCCACTCCCGAAAGCGATCGCTCGATTCCACACCCAAAACGTAGGAGTTTAGCATTGCTAAACCCCTACTTATTCACGATAGACGAGCGATCGCTCCAGCGCAGGTATTGCTCTTTCTGCTTAATCAGCAAAAAGCGATCACCTTAAGTTTCAGCCTCATCATCAATAATAACTCGTGTGATTTTGAGGGGGATGATTTTATTGGCTCAGTTTTTTGCCATAAGTTAAAAAAGCGTGTATAAAGCAGGTTTTTCTACGCTAATACTCATAAATTGGCGAAGGTATAGCGTTTCTCGTTCACGTGAAATACATCCGTAGGGGCACGGCACTGCCGTGTCCTTACACTTAGCGATCTAATATTGTACCGCATGTGAATGGAAACCGCTAGATTATTGGTGGCAAATAATATTAATGTTGAGTTGGGTTTTGCTTCGTTGCACCTAACCTACAATAAATTGCGATTCCACTGCCTTTGTCACAATATCAAAATATACGAGTTCGTTATCCCAATTAAGAAGAAAATTTTCGGTGATTAGGATGATCTTTAATTATAAGTTATATTTTCGATATATCTCTTTTTCAAGTTTTAGCTTTTCTTCATTTATCCGTATTCTAAAATCTTCTTCACCATATTCATCTGAAAAAGTTGATATAAACCCAACTCATAACATTCTGCAATCACAGATATCATGCTTGCAAGAGTTTTATAAACTCTTAATGGATTATCAATAAAAATATAATCGACAAGATAAATTTGAGATGGATCGAAATCGCCAATTACATATAGAATTCTTTTATTCTCGAATCAGGCAATAGGAAACCATTTTTTATATTTATCATAATTGATTGTTCAAGTTGCCATAAATCATGATAATTTTAAATTTAGTCCTGCAAAGGATAGAATGAAATAGATGAATAATTTAGAAATTGTTCTGAAAATAAGAATTCGACCAGTGGATAATAATTGTTATCGGCTATTCCATTTCGCCATTGATAAAGTTCATAGATTTTATCAGATAATTGGAATGGCAAATCCTTGAGAATCTGATCAATTGATGAGTCAAGCCCGGATTGTAGCAGTCAACATCAAGGTTGGTAGATTGTAACCAACCCCAAATATAATCGAGTTCATCTGTGAGTTCAGACATATAATCCACCTAATTTAATCGTTATATAATCGTCAAATTCCTCAATAAGTTTTGATATATTTCTTTTTTATGTTCAACTTTTTTTCATTTATCTGTATTATCATTGCATCTTCTGCTTCATACTCATAGGGCATGAGTTGATATAGTTCTAATTTACAGCACTCAGGAATAACGGATACCATGTAACTAACAATCAGGTGTGAACTTTACTGGAATAAGTTCGTCGATGATTTTTGTTAGCAAAGAGAGCGAATTTGAAGGAGTCGGACTCTGAAAGGCTTTGAATTCAAAGGTGTTGAAAAACTTATTGGGCCAATAGCTGCGCTTCTTGGCTTTGTGTATTTGTTGCAATGGTATATTGGAGACTTGCGATCGCCTTCTGATCCCATCTTTGCAGTTAAACAGCCGCCTTTGGTCATGAAACAGGGCGATCCGTATATCCGCGCTTTAATGCGAACCATCTCAGCGAGTGAAGCCAGCGGCAATCGTCCCTATTCGCTGTTGTATGGTGGACAACAAGTCAACGACCTTAGCCGACATCCTGAAATATGCGTCACAATTGTCACAGGCCCTAACACAGGTAATTGTTCTACGGCTGCTGGCAGATATCAAATTATCAACATTACTTGGTATCGTTTAGCCCCCCGTTATCACCCAAAGCCGATGCAGATGATGTTTTGGACTACTTATAGTTTTGAAGCAGAATATCAAGATATAGTAGTTTACCGTTGGTTAAGTGATTCTAAAGTTTGGGGAACTGATATTTCTCAACTGTTGCGTCAGGGAAAGTTAAATGATGTTTTGCGGCGACTTTCTCCCACTTGGACAAGTCTAGGATATGGTATAGAAACTAATTTTGTTAGTAGCTCTTTGCCTAAGATTTATCAGAAAATGTTGCAAGAGGAATTAACCATAGCTAATCAACGAACAGCCCCGAAATTGACACCATCTCCAACTCCTTTTAGCAAGGCAGTAAAGAAACAGTCAAGTTATCCTAATTTTTAACTTGCTGCTGATAAAAAATATTTGATATTTTCTACAAATGCCAAGGTATTTTCAAAGTGAATATTATGTCCAGCATTACTAATTATTTTTAGCTGGGCAATTTCACATAGTTTAGCCATTTCTGTATTAATAGATATAAATTTTTCATCATATTCACCGACTAGCAAAAGCATAGATATTTTATTATCTTGTAGCTTTTCCCATAAAGATGGTTGGCAGCCAGTCCCCATAAAGCACAGTGATTTATCTAATTTATGTGGATTGTTCTGCAACCGACTTTCTACCATGCGATCATATTCTGGATGATTTTTTAGATTACCAAAAATCGTCTGATTATACCAATTTGATAGAAAAGCAACAAAATCGATTATAGCAACACTTCTTGCTAATTTTCTACCTATTTGTGTATCAAGTTTAATGCGTTCTAATCGTTCTACTTCTGCTGATAAACCTGGGGAAGCTGACTCTAGTATAACTTTTAAGAAACGTTCGGGAAAATGTAGGGTGAGGTATAAAGCCAATCTTCCACCCATTGAATAACCAACTAAGAAACATTTGGCAATCTTTAACTCATCCAGCAAGTTGATTAAGGCATGGGCAGTGTTTGTCATTGTATAGTAATCATCCCCACCCATAACTTGAGTTTTTCCGTGTCCAGGAAGGTCAATTGTTAAATAGGAAAATTCATCTAATAGTAATTTTATAGTTTCATCAAATTCATCAATGTTACCCAGAAAGCCATGTAAAAAAAGAATTAGTGGTTTATCTAAAGTGCCAATTAAAGAATAATGAAATTGATAATTTTTGAGAATCATATTTTAGGAAGTTGGGCATAAATTATGTTAGCGCGATCGCTCATCTCCAGTATAAATTAAATGTGATCGCACACCGGATTATTTTATGGCTTATGCACAAGGTTCCTAGTAAGCGCTTACTACAAATTTGAGGGTCTATTTGCCGCCCTGTAACTGCTTTGGAACCGCCCAAAGTGTCATTTTAAAACGTACTTTACCAGGATAAAAACCTTTATAATTTTTTATTTTTATCATTTTTAAGGTAAAAATCGATCTAAAGCAGCTTTTAACTGTTTAATTTCAACGTCAATATTACCCTCTTGTGCGGCTCTACCAATACACTCAGTTAAATGTTCATCCAAAACAATTCGCGCTACCCGATCCAATGCGCCGCGCACTGCGGCAATTTGCAGTAGAACATCAGGACAAGGGCTACTTTGCTGCACCATTGTCTTAATACCGCGAACATGTCCTTCTATCCGCGATAATCGATTGACAATTCGCCGTAAAGACTCTTCGCTATGGACATGAGAATGAGCCGACTCTCCAGTCCCATGAGCATGATCTGTATGTTCGTGGTCTGTATTGTGATCGTGAGAATGTTCTGCTTGCTGGGATGTTGGCAAGGATTCCTTACCTAATCGGTTTGATCCATTCATGAGTTATTAAAAGACTTGTAGTACTAAGATCCTAGCCTAGTACTCGACAAACCCAAAATTTATAGGTCAGGGTAGCCCCCATTCCCCCTAACTTTACTACTAACGATTCGCTCTTTCCTGAGGAATAATCTCCGTTACTACTCTACCGCTAGAACTCCCACCTTTGACAACAATATTTTCTGTTTGCAGATTACCAACGGCTGTTTCACCCGCAAAATTTAACGGGGGGTCAACTTGCCGATAAATCACATTTCCCTGAGCTTCAACTAACTTATTGTCTAGATACCAAGTTAGTGTATTGGATCTTAAAGACTGGCGACGCTGACCAACGGCGTTGACCTTACCTGTTAAATAAACGGTTTTTTGCGGTATTTTCATTTCACCTTGATTAGCTGTCACTGTAACATTTTCGGCACGCTGGAACATTCGCGTGGGCGAGTTTGTGGTGACAGTTTCTGCATTCATGTTCCAGGTCATAGAGTTACTAGCTATTTGCATTGGTGGGTCTAGTAATTCTAATTGAGCATTCTGTTGAATAGTGGCAATTTTTGTTTTTAAGTTGACTTCGGCAGAATTTCCCTTGCCGCGATCGCTAATTTTATTATCTTTGTAGTGGTCAATTTGTAACGGGCGATCGCCAATCAATTTTTCTTCTTTAATATTCCAGATCAAATGCTCAGTTCTTACTTGCATCTGGGGATCAGTGGAATTTGCCACTACTCCTCCAGAAAATTCCATGCGCTGTTCGCGGGTTTTAACTCGCGCTTCCTGCGCCACTGCTTGTAGTTGTTTATGATTACCAATAATCTGCTTGCGGACAATCAACAAATCTTCTTTGGGACGCCATTCTAATTCATTACCTTGCAATACAATCCCATTACTAGGATCTATGGCAAATATCTTACCCTTAAGAAACAACTGCTTCCCATCTTGTTCAATATCTGCTACATCTGCCTTAATTTGGTAAACTACTTTGCCATCTTGATATAGTTCACCATAAGGACTTTCAGCCTGACCAATTTGTTTTTCTTTGGTGTATTTTGCGGTTTTAGCCTTAACTTTCCAAATCGGTCTTCCCACTTCATCTGCTTGTTCTAGGGTGACATCAAAGAAAGTTAAATTGCTATCTTGGTTAGATGAAGCCGCAGTATTTTGTTGAGAAGCTAGGGGGGATTTACCCCCGCAGGCAACTAAACCAAATACCAAGAAAAAAGTCAAAGGAAAAAGCAGCAAGAAGGGATTGGAGGAGTAATTTTGAATTTTTCTTACCCCCTCTCTCCCCCTTTTATGAAATTGATGCGCCATTATTCTTGGATTTCTAGGTGTCCTTCACTAGTTCTGGGGTCTTCCAAAAAGCCTATACCAGATAACGGCCGATATGGATAGCTTTGGCGAGGGGTTTTTTGAATATCCTCTTTGATGGCTTCTAAATCAATGTAGCGATCGCTTACATTAATTAAGCTGTCACTGGTCATTGAACGCAAGCTTACCACTTCTACCCGCACGCCGCGATAGCTGACTGAATTTACCGCATATGCTAAATCCCCATCACCGCTGACTAAAACTGCGGTATCATAAGAATCTACTAACGCCATCATGTCTACTGCTATTTCTACATCCAGGTTAGCTTTTTTAGAGCCATCTGGTAGCTGTACCAAATCCTTAGCAATGACTCGATAGCCGTTGCGACGCATCCACAGCAGAAACCCCTGTTGCTTCTCGTTTGTTCGGTCTACACCAGTGTAGAAAAAAGAACGCAGGAGTCTAGAACCTCCTGTTAATCGACACAATAGCTTCGTATAATCGATTTCAATCCCTAGTTGCAGTGCAGCGTAAAATAGATTTGAGCCATCAATAAATATGGCGACCCTGCCCCGATTCTCCAAAACTTGTTCTGGGGTAAATATTGAATCGTTTTCCAAATTATTCAACATCGTTCTCATACCTCGATTTTTATCCTTGTTATTTTTGATACTTACGAACTTTTAGATGCTAGTCACAGTGGCTTATGATAATGTTCCGGGGCTAATTTAAGTTAAGCCCCGATAAATTTTTACAAGAGAATAAGAAATTGAACAAAATCAGAGTTTGATAAAGGCTAATCGTTTTTCAGAGGTTCTATTCGTTTAAAAACTGGTTGGTGTGTACCCAACTGTTGTTTACTCGATAGTATTCCCCATGTCGCATGAGTGGCAAAAGGAGCGGTAACTGAACTTTGTATTTGATCGTTAAAGTTTATTCCAAAGCCCAGTTGCTGATAAATATCGCTACTGATGTTCGGAATAATTGGGGATAGGAGATAAGCTACGAGTCTAACTGATTCTAGAACTGCGTACAGAACTTTTTCCACAGACTCCTGCTGTCCCTGTTTATATAATGTCCAAGGAGCTTGTTCATCAATAAACTTATTACTAGCTTGCGCCAGTGAAAGGATGGCCTCGCAGGCTTGACTGAAAGTTAGCTCTTTA
Source organism: Nostoc sp. (assembly GCF_036919595.1). Classification (GTDB taxonomy): domain Bacteria; phylum Cyanobacteriota; class Cyanobacteriia; order Cyanobacteriales; family Nostocaceae; genus Nostoc. Next base: position 105,511 of record NZ_JBALCO010000005.1, read on the forward strand.
TATGCATGTTTTACATGTTCCCCTAGACGTAAACCAATTTTTTTCAAAGGATTTTCGTCAGGAATTCCTTCATTGCCGATTGATGGGACATTATTCTCAGCGCAGTATTTCTTCACCATGCTCAAGGTGCGATTGAGCAAATTACCTAAATCATTCGCCAAATCTGCATTCAGAACATTAATGAACCTTACTTCATTAAAATCTCCATCCTTGCCAAATTCGATTTCCTTAAGGAAGTAATAACGAACGGCATCACTACCATAGCGCTGAACTAACGCCACAGGATCAAGGGTGTTACCCAGACTTTTGCCCATTTTTTGACCATCTTTAGTCAAAAAGCCATGCCCAAATACTCGCTCCGGCAAGGGTAAGCCAGCCGACAACAACATTGCGGGCCAATAAATTGCATGGAAGCGCAGAATATCCTTACCAATTAGGTGCAGGTTGATTGGCCACCATGTTTCTAAAGCATTTGCTAAAGTCGGTTCTGCATCTGGTTCTAGTAATGCTGTGACATAACCTAGTAGCGCGTCAAACCAGACATAAAGGGTGTGCTTAGGATCAACTGGTACGGGAAAACCCCAATCTAGATTTACCCGTGAAATGGAAAAGTCTTGCAGCCCTTGATTTACAAAGCTGAGGACTTCATTGCGCCGACTTTCTGGTTGAATAAAATCCGGTCTAGATTGATAAAGTTCTGTCAGCTTAGTTTGATATTTGGATAAGCGAAAAAAATAGTTTTGCTCGTCTCGCCACTCGACTTCTTTGTTAGTATGAATCGCGCAACGGTGTCCTTCTAGCAGATCCCGTTCTTCTTTGAATTCTTCGCAGGATACGCAGTACCAGCCTTTTTGTTGTCCCTGGTAGATATCACCAGATTCCCATACTCGCTTAAAGAATTCTTCAACGATCGCTTCATGACGAGGCGCAGTAGTCCGACTAAAGCGATCATATTGAATGTCTAGTAACTGCCATAAAGTAATGAAACTAGGGACAATTTCATCGCAAAACTCTTGTGGTGCTTTGCCTAAACTCTCTGCTGATCGCTGGATTTTTTGCCCATGTTCATCTGTGCCTGTAATTAGTAATACCTTATACCCCAGCAGCCTCTGAAATCGCGCGACTACATCTGCTGCGATCGTTGTATAAGCACTGCCTATATGAGGAATATCGTTTACATAATATAGGGGTGTTGTAAGTGCAAATGTCTTTTCTGTCTTATCCACTAGATTCATGCAAAATAAAAATCAACTTATTAAAAGGCTTTACATTTTACTTCTATCGGCAAAAAATGAAATTATACAATATTATTTCTATTTTTTCCCACACTTTTTTTAGTGTAGCAAATTTCTCCGGTCAATAATTGTTTTGTAATATCCATCAATTCAGCTAATTTGTGCCTAAAATCTGGAAATTAACTAATCATAATTTTTTTAAATACTTTCTATTAGATATTATTGTGTTCAGGAATACAGAATCCCAAGCGCAGAAAATCTAGCTGCGTTTGTGGATTAGACATTTCTATCTTAAGACAGTCATGGCAATAGTAAAGAAATGTAAAAATAAAATTAAGATAAACTGCCATCTTTACCGGAAAATACATTGATTAGGTATGAGTCTAAATAGTCCCCTGGAAATTTCTCGCGCTTTGATGGCAGCACTCTCAACGCAAATGTTTCGTTATTACGAGGATCGGATTCCCCAGGATGCCAGTGTATTGGTAGTCAGCAATCACCGCAGCTTTATGGATGCACTGATTTTAATGGCGGCGTTATCGAGTCCGATTCGCTTTGCTTGCCATCACTACATGGGACAAGTGCCAGTAATGCGGGAGATTGTCATCGGACAATTCGGGTGTTTTCCTTTGGAGGAAACTCAAAACCGCCAGCAAAGCTTTTTTTCGCAATCACAGACGCTGTTGCAGTCCAGGCAGATGGTGGGAGTCTTTCCAGAAGGAACTGAACCAATGGTGAAATTTACTGTGCCAAACCAAATGGGTGAATTTCAGCGGGGATTTGCCCATTTGGCATTGCGAGCTGATGTGCAGGATCTAGCTATTTTACCGATCGCGATCGCCTCCTTGGAAGAGGTAAACACTTCTGGTTTTCCCTTAAGGCTTTTGAGTGTATTTGACCCTTCAGAACCTTTATTTAACCAACCTGGTTGGCATCCTCTGGTAATTTATCGTCGGGTTGCTGTGTTAATCGGTCGCCCTTATTGGATTACGCCCCAACACCAGAAAAAATATCATGGGAAACAAGCCAGAACTGTTGTGGCTGAATTGACAGAACACTGTCACGGCGAAATTAGCAATTTACTGCGTCAAGGTTGCTATTAGAATCAAAAGCACCGAAACTTTTATAACTAACAATTACCAGTCCAAAATTCATCTACCAATGACTACAACAGAAGTTGAGCTAAACCCTTGTTTCCTGACTCCTAAACGAGTACAGCCAGAGTATCCGCTGTTAGTATATTTGCCAGGAATGGATGGAACTGGTCAATTATTGCGATCGCAAACCGCTGGATTAGAAGCTGGCTTTGATGTCCGTTGTTTGGCGCTCCCACGGAAAGACCTGAACACTTGGGATGTGCTAACTAAGAGTGTATTGGACTTGATCGATGCCGAATTAGAAAAAAGCTCTCAAAGGCCAGTTTACTTGTGTGGTGAGTCCTTTGGTGGTTGCTTGGCAATGAAAGTTGCAATCCAAGCACCAGAGTTATTTAAGCGAATTATCCTAATTAACCCAGCTTCGTCCTTTCATCTTCGCCCTTGGTTAAGTTGGGCATCCCAACTTACTTCCTTAGTGCCATCAGGGTTGTATGATGTTGCCGCACTGGTGTTATTGCCGTTTTTATCATCTTTGCCACGCATTTCCCGAAGCGATCGCCATGAGCTGCTGAAAACTATGCGTTCTATCCCCTTAGAAACCGTTCTTTGGCGGTTGTCCTTACTGCGAGAGTTTGATGTTGATGACGAGCAGTTAAGTCGCTTAACTCAACCAGTTTTGTTGATTGCCGGTGCTAGCGATCGCCTTTTACCTTCTGTAACTGAAGTGAAGCGGATCGCGAATATCTTACCAAATACCAAAATTGTGGTGTTGCCCAATTGCGGACACGCTTGTTTGTTAGAGCAAGATATTAATCTCTATGACATTCTTAAGGATAATGACTTTTTAGAAACTAATGCTGATCTAGGTATTAAAAGGTAAAAAGTTTGCTAAACATAAATTCAAGCAGTTCACAACCCTTGTTTCTTTTATCTTGTTCGGTAAGAAGAGAGGCTAAAAAAATCTAATATCTTGTTACCTTAAAATAATATTTGTGCAAACCTGTTTATTAATTCAAATTACTGAAGGTGGATTAGAACGAGATTCTGTTGCTCTTTGCCACTAATTGCGGGTAATTAACAAAACAAGATTGCTAAGAAAGGTGGGCGTTCTGACTCCAGAAATACTCACTATTTTTGAAGGTAGAGTTTTGTTGGCATTAGGTTATCAGTTTTAAAATCATAACCCCTGTCACTCTTGGCACATCTATAGTTAAGTCTCAAAATAATTCCTATTGGCTTTGGCAACTTGTACTTATTGGGAGATGTCAAGCCGCTCATACTTCGCTACAAATTTAAAGAGAGAGGCTTTACAGGATGGTATCAAGCAATGGCAGACAAACCCCAAGAAACAGAGGTGAATAAATTAGTTAATTCACCCAGAGAAACTTCAGAAGTAAAAATCCAGGCTCAATCATCAGTAGAAAATGAAGCGTCTATATTAGAGTCTTTTGTTAAAACTGTTGCTGAGACTGGCAAAGCAGTTTTAAACACAGCAGTAGGGGTGGGAGAAGCGACGGCAAAAGAAACACACAAGTTAATTGAGCAAACAACTCAAACCAGCGGTGAAGTTGTGAATCGTCTCAGTGAAAATTGGCTGATTAGAAAACTATCTGGAGTGTTAAATCTAAATTGGCTAATTAGTGATACTAATCTTGTTGATTTGGAAAAAGCAGAAGTTGCGGTAAACAAGCTGAAGAAACAGTATCCAAACGAATCACCCAGCCAGATTGCTCACCGAATCATGGTGGAAAAAGCAACTCAAGCAGGCACAGTTGGACTAGCCACTAGTATTTTGCCAGGAATAGCAGTGGCATTGTTGGCAATTGATTTAACAGCGACAACAAAATTGCAGTCAGAAATGCTTTATCAGATTGCATCTGTCTACGGGCTAGATTTAAAAAATCCTGCCCGTAAAGGTGAAATCTTGGCAATTTTTGGTTTAGCTTTGGGTGGAAGTCGTCTGTTGAAAGCTGCGGGATTAGGCTTGCTGCGAAATGTACCCTTGGCGGGTGCAGCGATCGCAGCTAGTTCAAATGCGACGATGATCTATTCATTGGGCTATGCTGCTTGTCGATTTTACGAAGCCAAGCTGGATGAATCAACTTCCCTGGAATCGCCACAGACATTGGCAACATTAAAAGCAGAGAGTGAAAAGTATCTGGAAAGTGCGATCGCTCAGGAAGCCGTCATGGATCAAATCTTAGTTCACATGATCCTAGCTAGCCATCCAGAAAAGACTTGGAAAGAAATTTTGCCAGAATTACAAGCAATAAACCTCAGTCATAACTCGTTGGATACCATTGCTCAAAATATCAAATCACTTAAGTCTTTAGATATACTGCTCAATCAGCTAAATCGTGATTTTGCCATACCCTTGTTGGCTCAGTGTTACAAAATTGCCCAGCTTGACAATCAGATTACACCAATTGAGCAACATATAATCACAGCGATCGCTAAGAAATTTGACATTGACACAAATGGAATTGGGGCATAGGGCATTGGGCAGAGGAGGTAAAAGAGTAGAGTTCCTAGCTTAATTAACGAGTATCAAAGACTCGTTAACGGAGTTCTGAAGTGGATTAACGAGTATCAAAGACTTGTTAACGGAGTTCTGAGGTGGATTGACGAGTATCAAAGCCTCGTTAACGGAGTTATAAGGTGGATTAACGAGTATCAAAGACTTGTTAACGGAGTTATAAGGTGGATTAACGAGTATCAAAGCCTCGTTAACGAAGTTCTAAGGTGGATTGACGAGTATTAAAGACTCGTTCACGATTGCTATTTATACTAACTCGCTAAATTATAGCTACTGACCCCTGCTCTCCCATGTCAAGTGCCCAATCCCCTCATCCTGAAACAAGAATTTTGAGCAATACTGGTACAAGAAGGAATATTTACACAAAATCCCAAAATGACAATTCAACTTAGTGATAAGCCTTTGCTAGAGTGGACAGGCGATAGTTTGGCAATTGGATTATTTGAAGATGCAGTAGAGTTAACCGGAGAACTGGCTACTTTGGATCAAAAGTTTTCCGGCGTCTTAAAAGAACTGATTGCTGAAGAAGAATTTAAAGGTAAAGCCAACAGTACCATCTTTAGCCGTGTGAATCCTGGTAGCCCAGTGCGGAAATTGATTTTGGTAGGTTTAGGAAAACCAGATGCACTACAACTAGATACTCTGCGCCGCGCTGCTGCTGCTGTAGCCAGGGTAGGAAAAAAGCAAAAAAGCAAAATTCTGGGATTTAGTTTTCCATTGTGGAATAACGATCCAGCAGCCAGCGCCCAAGCGATCGCAGAAGGTATTGAATTGGCGCTTTACCAAGATATTCGCTTTAAATCAGAACCAGAAGAAAAAGGATCACAAATAGAAACCGTAGATTTACTAGGTTTCGGTGGACAAGAAGCAGCCATCAGCCGCGCCAATAAAATCGTTTCCGGGGTAAATTTGGCACGGCAGTTAGTAGCAGCGCCAGCCAATGCAGTAACACCGCTTACTTTGGCAGAAACAGCTCAAGCGATCGCTAACGATCACGGTTTACAAGTGGAAATTCTGGAACGAGAAGACTGTGAAAAGTTAGGCATGGGTGCATTTTTGGGAGTATCGCAAGGTTCCGAGTTGCCACCTAAATTCATTCACCTGACTTATAAGCCAGAAGGTACACCCAAAAAGAAGCTAGCAATTATTGGCAAAGGCGTAACCTTCGATTCCGGGGGACTCAACATTAAAGGTGCTGGTAGCGGCATCGAAACCATGAAAATGGATATGGGCGGTGCAGCTGCTACCTTGGGCGCGGCAAAAGCAATTGCTCAAATTAAGCCAGATGTTGAGGTTCACTTTATCTCGGCGGTGGCTGAAAACATGATTAGCGGTCACGCCATGCACCCTGGAGACATTCTCACAGCATCAAATGGCAAAACAATCGAAGTGAACAACACCGACGCTGAAGGACGTTTGACCCTAGCAGATGCTTTGGTGTATGCCGACAAATTGGGATTAGATGCGATCGTGGATTTAGCCACCCTGACTGGTGCCAACGTCATTGCCTTGGGTGACGATATTGCTGGTTTGTACACTCCCGATGATGCTGTCGCTTCCCAGATCGAGAAAGCTGCCGAAACATCAGGGGAAAAGATTTGGCGGATGCCAATGGAAGAAAAATATTTTGAAGGGTTAAAGTCTGGTATTGCGGACATGAAGAATACAGGTCCGCGTCCGGGTGGTGCAATTACCGCTGCCCTTTTCCTCAAGCAATTCGTCAAAGAAACCCCTTGGGCGCACTTAGATATTGCCGGCCCAGTGTGGACAGATAAAGAAAATGGCTACAACGGCGCGGGGGCAACTGGCTACGGCGTTCGGACACTAGTTGACTGGGTAGTAGGGAGTGGGGAGTAAGAATTTTGATTTTAGATTTTGGACTTGAGATTAAATTTCAATCTAAAATCTAAAATCAAAAATTGAATTGCCTAATGCCCAATGCCCAGTCACAAACAATTCGTGCTATCTTGAGCTTGCCAGCAAAAATTGTTGCAATAGTAACAGAAATAATTTGGCGGTCAGAAAGTTAAACTTTTTCGGGCATTGCCATCTGGTAAAATTTATAAGGTTTCTAAAAGCTCTGAGCAATGGGATCGACTCGTGTAAGGATCGCAATTGACGCAATGGGAGGGGATCACGCACCCGGTGAAATTGTTGCTGGCGCACTGCGAGCACGGGAAGAATTGGGTGTAAATATATTGTTGGTAGGTGATCCCCAACAAATAGAAGCTGCCTTGCCGCCAAAAACGAATTTAGGGCAGGTAGAGATCGTGACTGCTGAAGAAGCGATCGCTATGGATGAGGAGCCTTTAAATGCAGTTAGACGCAAACGCAAGGCTTCGATCAATGTGGCGATGGATTTAGTCAAGCAGCAGCAGGCAGATGCCGTATTTTCTGCCGGTCACTCTGGGGCAGCTATGGCATCAGCTTTACTCCGTTTAGGACGATTGCCGGGAATTGACCGCCCAGCCATAGGGACAGTTTTTCCCACGATTATTGCTGGGAAGCCAGTGTTGGTACTTGATGTCGGCGCGAATGTAGATTGCCGTCCGAAGTTTTTAGAGCAGTTTGGCGTCATGGGTTCGGCTTATAGTCAGTATGTCTTAGGTACAACCGAACCGAAGGTGGGTTTATTGAATATCGGTGAAGAAGACTCTAAAGGCAATGATACAGCCGTCCGCGCCCACCAAATGCTCCGCGAAAATTCCCAAATTAATTTTATTGGCAATGCCGAAGGGCGCGATGTGCTTTCTGGTCGCTTTGATGTGATTGTCTGTGATGGCTTTGTCGGTAATGTATTATTAAAATTTGCCGAAGCAGTTGGAGAAGTGATTTTGCAAATTCTGCGGGAAGAATTACCCCAAGGATTGCACGGTCAAATCGGTTCAGCACTCTTAAAACCCAACCTGAAGCGGGTAAAGCAGCGGATGGATCACGCAGAACATGGCGGCGCTTTGCTGTTAGGCGTGGCAGGAGTCTGTTTTATCGGTCACGGTAGCTCACAAGCTCCTTCAATTTTTAATGCAATTCGCATGGCCAAAGAAGCTGTTGACAATCAGGTGCTACAACGAATTCAGTCCCAATATATCCTAGAGCGCGAAAGCGGTTAGTCATTAGTCATTAGTTATTAGTCCTTAGTCATTAGTTACGAGTAATAAAGGATAAAGGACAAAAGACAAAGGACAAAGGAAAAAAGGCAAAAAGCTGATAGCTCGGGAGATTAGGAGTGCAGAATTTAGGCGTAGCAATTACCGGAAGTGGCTCGGCAGTACCAGCAACTTCCTTACATAACCAGACATTGAGTGAAGTAGTTGAAACATCAGACGAATGGATTACCACAAGAACGGGAATTCGTCAACGGCGATTAGCGCAGCCATGTGAGTCCTTGAGTATACTCGCTACTGCCGCCAGCAGTCAGGCGATCGCAGCTTCAGGAATTAAACCAGAAGACCTAGACCTGATTTTACTAGCCACTTCCACCCCTGATGATTTGTTTGGTAGTGCTTGTCAAGTACAGGCTCAATTGGGAGCCACGAACGCAGTAGCCTTTGACTTGACCGCTGCCTGTTCCGGCTTTGTGTTTGGTCTAGTTACAGCAGCCCAATATATTAGAACAGGCGTTTACCGAAATGTACTTTTGATCGGGGCAGATATCCTCTCTCGCTGGGTAGATTGGCAAGATCGGCGCACTTGTGTATTGTTCGGTGATGGTGCAGGGGCAGTAGTTTTGCAGGCTGACAAAAGCGATCGCTTGTTGGGATTTGCACTTAAAAGTGATGGCACTCAAAACCATCACCTCAATCTTGCATATACAGGCGCTTCCCAAGAATTGCTCTCAGGTGTAAATGTCACTAAAGGCACTTACCAACCCATTACTATGAATGGCAAAGAAGTCTACCGCTTTGCTGTCCAAAAAGTGCCAGAAATCATTGACAAAGCCTTGTTTCAAGCCAACCTCAGTGTTGACCAAATAGATTGGCTGCTGTTGCATCAAGCCAATCAGCGGATTATCGATGCCGTTGCCCAACGCCTAAATGTCCCAGAACATAAAGTTATAAGTAATCTCGCCGACTACGGCAATACCTCTGCTGCTTCCATTCCCTTAGCTTTGGATGAAGCAGTGCGGCAAGGTAAAATTAAACCCAATGACATCGTTGCTGCATCCGGCTTTGGTGCCGGTCTTACCTGGGGTGCGGCAATTTTTAAATGGGGAAGATGAAGAGTCATGAGTGAGGAGTTATGAGTTTTAATTTCTAACTCCTCACTCCTGTACAGACGCGATTAATCACGTTTCTACTCCTCACTCCTGTACAGACGCGATTAATCGTGTCTCTGCTCCTCACTTCTAACTCCTCACTTTTCTGACTAATGACCAATGACAAAAACTGCATGGGTGTTTCCCGGACAAGGTTCCCAAACGCTGGGAATGGGAATAGACTTATTAGATATACCCGTCGCTAAAGATAAATTTGCCCAGGCTGAGGCAATTTTAGGCTGGTCTGTAACAGAAATCTGTCAAACTCAAGAAGAGAAGTTATCACAGACGCTGTATACTCAGCCAAGTCTTTATGTGGTCGAAAGCATTCTCGCTGACCTTCTCCGAGAACTAGGACACCACCCAGATTTAGTTGCTGGACACAGTTTGGGAGAATATACTGCCCTTTACATAGCGGGTGTCTTTGAGTGGTCGACTGGTTTATATCTAGTAAAGCGTCGTGCAGAACTTATGGATAATGCCGTCGGTGGTATGATGGCAGCTTTGATGAACTTTGACCGCGAACAGTTAGAAAAAGTCATTGCCCAAACGCCTGATGTAGTGCTGGCAAATGATAATAGTTCGGCTCAGGTGGTAATTTCAGGCACAACTGAGGCTGTACAAGCGGTGATGACTCAAGTAAAAGCAAAGCGTGCTATTCCCCTAAAAGTTTCTGGAGCATTTCACTCACATTTAATAGCAGCAGCAGCAGCCCAATTCCAAGACATTCTAGAATCTGTGGAATTTCAGTCGGCTACTGTGCCAGTGTTGTCTAATGTAGAACCAATTCCGTCTATTGATGCCGAGATTTTAAAGCAACGCCTGAACAAGCAAATGACTGGTTCTGTAAGATGGCGAGAAATTTCTCTGCAATTACCAGCCAACGGTATCCAGCGAGTAGTCGAAATTGGCCCTGGTAAAGTCCTAACTGGCTTGATTAAACGTAGTAGCCCTGACTTAATATTAGAAAACATCCAGAGTGCAGCTGATTTACCTGTTTAATTTTTTTTAGAACTTCATTTCAATTAAAAATTCTGTACCCTCACCTAAAACAGAGTTAAAACTCAATTTGCCATTGTGGGTTTCTTCAACGATTTGACGAGCGATCACTAATCCTAATCCTGTCCCTTTACCTACACCTTTTGTAGTAAATAAGTGGTCAAAAATCTTTTGTTTCACTGATTCATTCATGCCTTTGCCATTATCAATAATAGCAATTTTCACACTTTCATTTTCCCGGAAGGTTTTAATTATAATTCGGTTGGGATTGGCCTTAATTTCCTTAAAACTCCGTCCCGTATTTGATTCATCTAACGCATCAATGGCATTTGCTAGAAGATTCATAAATACCTGATTTAATTGCCCAGGAAAACATTCTACCTGGGGCAAATTCCCATAATCAGTTATCACTTCAATTGCTGGGCGTTGTTCGTTTGCTTTGAGGCGATGTTTGAGAATTAAAATCGTACTATCGATACCTTCATGGATATTAAACGGTACTTTGTAATCTTTATCAGCACGGGAGAAAGTGCGGAGACTGGTGCTGATATTTTTGAGGCGATCGCACGCCATCATCATTGAATCAATAATCTTGGGTAAATCTTCTAAGCTATAATTCAAATCGATTTTTTCGGCATGGTCGATAATTTCATCATCAGGATTTGGGAGACTTTCTTGATAGAGTTTCAAGTGTTCAACAATATCTGCAAGGCTGGGTTTAACTTGTTGAAGGCTGGCAGAAATGAAGCCCAAAGGATTGTTCATTTCATGAGCTACCCCGGCAACTAAATTACCCAATGCAGACATTTTCTCACTTTGGACAACTTGTAATTGGGCTTGTTGTAAGTCTTGTAATGCTTGTTGAGCTTGTTGATAAAGTTGAGCATTTTCTAGAGATATTGCTGCTTGGGAAGAAAGGAGATTAATAACGCTGAGGCGATCGCTGGTAAACACTCCTGGAGTCAGTTTATTTTCTAAGTAAATAATACCTACCAAATGTCCTTGATTAATAATCGGGGTACATAATACACTCTGGGGTTTCGTTCGGTAGATATATTCCCCAATTACACCAGGAATATCTGTTTGCAAGTTATCGATCACAACTGTTTGTTGAGTATTTTTGACGTAATTGATAATTGTTGTGGGAAGATCTTGACAAGTATCTAGTGGTTGTGAATTAAGAATAGTTTGTATTTCAATATGAGAATTTGATCCATGATTAATAAAATTAATTGCCTTAACTTGCCAAGTATCTCCTTGAGGAAGAATTAGTGCAGATTTTTTCGCACCAGAGTTTTCTAGGATAATGCGGGTGAGACTAGTAATGAGTTGATCTATTTCCAGAGAACTGGAGATAGCTTGAGAGGCTTTGAGGACAGAGGTAAAATCTAGAATATTGGAAATATTGGTGCTATTAGTGCTAGAAGTGTGAATAGATGAAAAAGGCCCAGAAAAGCCAATAGTTTCTAGAGGGTTGAAGTTAATTATTTGCTGTTGCAGAATGGGTTGCAACAGTTTGGGATAGCATTTTGTTAAGTCATCTGTTTTGGCTTTCGCACCCCAGCGAGCATAGCAGTAGTATGCTTCTTGCATGTATGCTTGAGCAACTTTTTCTTTACCCCAGTCGAGGTAGAATTTGGCTGCGAGTTCATTGCTCAGTCCTTCTTCTTGGATATAGCCGTTTTCTTTAGCAAGAGAAATCGCCAGATCATAATTTTTCATTGCTTCTAAATACTCATCAAGAACTCGATGTCGCTCTGCCTCTACTAGATAAAATTTGTGTAGATGATTCGTCGGGTTATGACTTGTCCATTCCTGTATCTTTTTCTGATTATCTGCGACTTGTTGCAGGATATTTTCTCGCTTAGATTTAGGATGCTTAGGCAAGACAGTTAACCAAGTCAGAGAAGCATAAAAATAGAATACAGGAATATTAAACATTCCTTTTCCCGCAGATACATAATGTTTTGCCTGTTCGATATACTCAAGTGCTGCCTCAAATTCTTGAAAAAAATAACACAGAATTAACTTGTTCAAAAAGAAATGCCATAATCCTGTTTTGTCATCTGTCTGCTGATATCTTGCTAAAAGTTCCTGTTCTTTGTCTGCTTCGCCAAACAACAGAGATGGATTTGCCGTTTGACCTAGCAAGTTGACAATTGACTGTCGATAAAGTTCATTGTAGTTGAGCTGCGTTTGCTGATTAATTTGTGACAATACTTTACTATAAGCTGTCATTTCTTGTTCTAGCTCGGATAACTCATAACCCATGAAATAGGCATGGAAGCCGTAAGCATAAGCTGCGTAGCCTAAAGTCATTAAATTTCCACTTTCCCAACCACTAGAGTAAGCATTTTGCAGCAACTTTAAGGTTTCTCTGACATGAACTTTCCAATGAACTATAAAAGTTGAAGTTACAAATAATACTCTTGCTTCAATCTTTTTTTCTTTTAATTTAGATAATAAATTCAACGCCAATTGACCAAATTCATATCCCTGTTCAATCTTGCCAGCAACAGCACAAAGAAATAATCCGTAACTAGAGTAGCCTAATGCAGAAATAGATCCATTTCCATAAATCATTGATAGATTCATCTGTGTCATGATTATCAATGAATTGAGATTTGGTTTTGTCAAATAAGCAGGAACTAATATTTCATTGAAAATTTGCATCACTGCCAAAATTTGAGGGTTCGTCATCTCTGGCAGATTTAGCAGATCCGTAGGTTTATTAGTACCTAAAAGAGCTTGTGTTTGTTGACTGATCCGTGCAACATCTTCTAAATCTGGTGATTCAGGGAGATCAATCTCAAATTGCTTTAATATCATCAATCCAGTGTTGATAGCTTCAAGTAGCTGACCCTGTGATGTGTACGCATTAATTCTCACACCATACACTTTGACTGTATCCAATGCTGTTTTTGCCTGTTCTAATACCATTTCAGCAAGCTGTTCCATCTCATCTATATCAGTATTAAGATAGGCTGCCTCAGTTGCTTCTACATACAATTTTAGTGTCAAGTTATACTGACTTTTCCAGCGATCGCTATTTAAGAGATTGCGCCCAACTGCAAAGTATTTAACCGCCGCACTATAAGCAGTAGAATTCTTAGCTTTGCGCCCAGCGATTAAATTTAGCTTTGCTAATTCCTCTCGTGCTGTTGGCTGCTCAATTAATTCGACAGCAACATTGATTTGATTAACAATCTGAAAAATTCGTTCTTCTTGTTCACTCTCAGATGTGTTCTTCAGTAACTGTTGACCAATCCGATGATGAGTTGTTTTCTTTTGCTTATCTGGAATCAGAGAATAAGCAGCTTGTTGGACGCGATCATGCAAAAACTTGTATGTAATAGTCTCTTGAATTTCTGGATTAACTATTTTACTTTCTTGCCCAACATAAAATTTATAAATATTATCAGTAGGCAAAATCAACCCTTCTTGTAAGGCTTTCCACAAACAAGCTGCTGTTTCTATCTCTGATTTTTCCGAAACAATAGTCAAAGTTCCTAAATCAAACTGATTCCCAATACAAGCAGCTAACTGCAATACATTTTGAGTTGATGACGGTAGTCTTCGCAATTGAAATGCCATAAAAGCAACAACATCATCTGTCACCGCTTGCTGAGTAACTCGTGTAATATCACATTCCCAACAGCCTGACTCAAAGCTGAACTTAATCAGTTCATCTTGATGCAATGCTTTGAGGAATTGGGTAGCGAAAAACGGATTACCTTGAGTTTTCTGAGATACTAATAAAGAAAGAGGCAGAGCTAAATTTTCTGAACACTTAAGTGTGTCAGCAACTAAATAATTCACTTGCACTTGACTCAGTGGTGCTAAAGTAATCGTATTAATCGTGAAGAGTGCTTTTTCGATTTCACTCAAGGTCAACATTAACGGATGTACTGGATTGACTTCGTTATCACGATACGCACCAATAATCAAAAGATGCCCTGAATCAGTCATTAATAGCTGCATTAACTTTAATGATGCTGAATCTGCCCATTGCAAATCATCTAAAAATATTACTAATGGATGTTCGGCAATAGTAAAGACTTGGGTGAACTTTTGTAACAATAAATTAAAGCTATTTTGTGCAGCAGTTCCTGATAATTCAGGTGCTGGTGGTTGAATACCAATAATTCTTTTTAATTCCGGAATTACTTCACTAATTACCTGCCCATTTTCCCCAACAGCTTCTAAAAGCTTACTTTTCCATTCCTGGATTTGAGTATCGCTTTCTGTGAGCAATTGCCCCATTAAATCTCGGAATGCTTGCACAAATGCACTGAAGGGGGTATTTCGCCCAAATTGGTCATATTTCCCTTTGATAAAATAACCACGTTGACGAACAATCGGTTTATGAACTTCGTTAACAACCGCAGTTTTACCAATACCCGAAAAACCCGCAACCAGCATAATTTCAGTTGCACCAAGGCTAACTCTTTCAAATGCTTGGAGGAGAATTTCTACTTCTGTTTCTCGTCCATAAAGTTTATCGGGAATAATAAAGCGATCGCACACATCTCTTTGTGCAATTGGAAAACTCTCAATTTTATCAGTTGACTGAAGTTGAGTTAAACAATTTTCTAAATCATATTTCAGTCCTAATGCACTCTGATAGCGTTCTTCGGCATTTTTTGCCATCAATTTCATGACAATATCTGAAATCGATTTAGGAATTTTTAATGGCTCCAAAGGAGCAGGAAGTTTGGCAATATGACAATGCACCAACTCCATCATATCCTTGGACTCAAAGGGTAACTTTCCTGTGAGTAATTCGTAGAAAGTGACACCCAGTGAATAAAAATCAGTCCGGTAGTCAATCCCCCGATTCATTCTTCCTGTTTGTTCTGGGGAAGTATAAGCAAGTGTCCCTTCTAACACATTGGGACTGATCAACGTTTGAGTTTCTCGTGGTAGTAGAGATGCAATACTAAAGTCAATTAATTTAACTTCTTTTGTTTCTGTATTAATTAAAATATTGCTGGGTTTAATATCTTTATGAATAATGCGATCGCGGTACAGTATATCTAAGATATTGCACAGGGCGATCGCTATCTGTAAAAACTCCGTGAGATTTCGTAGACTTGACCCTATTCCCCATTCTTTAAGAGAAATCCCCCCAAAATCTTCCATCACCAACACATAGCCATTTTGATAAGGTTCTAAGCTATAAGTTTGGATGATTAGAGGTGAGTTAAGATTTTTGGCAATGGTATACTGATTGCGAAACTGCACCAGTTCACTAAAACCAGGATATGGATTTTTCAGCAGTTTAATCACTACTCTTAAGGAGTCAGTTTCTCGATAACCGCGATAAACTAGGGTTCTTGAACCATTATAAAGTTGTTCCTTAATTTGATATCCGGGAATAGTAACTAGAGTGGTAACCATACTGTTAAATCCTGACGATTTCCACATTTAGTATTCCCAGATGGGTGAAGCAATTCATAATTTAAATGAATACTAAAAAAGAAATTATCCGATATTCGTAGAGTCTGTTACACTTCGTTAACGCACCATATCTATCTCATTGCTCATGATGCATTACAGCGTTTTGCCTGATGCACCCTTGTATTTTAGAAGAAGTAGAAGTTCCTAAAATGATGTTTTCAAAGGTAGGGAATGTAGTAAAAAAGCTCGCCAAGCATCAACTAAAATTGCCTAAATTAGTACCTTGCGTTTCTACAACTTTTTTGAGTTTGCTCTGCGCCTTGCGATCGCGTATGCTAAATTCAGTTTGATTTGCATTATCTTCTGTGGACAAAAACCGCGAACCGTTTATCAGTCTGGCACTTTACCACGCCTTTAAATGGTCGGTCGTCAGCCCCATGCTTCACGCTTACTTTCGGGGCCAGATTTATGGTGCGGAAAATGTCCCCCAATCAGGGCCGCTACTGGTAGTGAGCAATCACGCTAGTTACTTTGACCCCCCAATTGTCTCTAACTGTGTACGTCGTCCAGTGGCGTACATGGCTAAGGAAGAGTTATTTAATATCCCAGTTTTGGCGCAAGCGATTAAATTGTACGGTGCTTATCCGGTGAGTCGGGGAAATACTGATCGCAATGCCATCCGTTCCGCCCTAGAATATCTCAATAATGGTTGGGCTATCGGTGTTTTCTTGCAAGGTACTCGCACCCCAGATGGTCGAATTACAGACCCCAAAAGAGGCGCATTGCTGCTAGCGGCGAAAGCAAAAGCCCCAATATTGCCAGTGAGTGTTTGGGGTACTGAGAGGATTTTAGAAAAAGGATCGTCCCGACCTCGCGCAGTTCCCATCACTGTAAGAATTGGTAACTTGATTGATGCGCCTAATTCTACTAATAAAGAGGAATTGGAAGCGTTGACACAAAAGTGTGCCACGGTAATTAACCAGATGCATGATTTAGGAAGATGAGTTAGACAAGCAATAGATATATGCTTTAGGGAGGTAGCGATGCCTACGGCGGTAAACTACGCCCCTTAGCCTCTGTATGTTTAAGGTCAACGCGCTCTAGCAATGAAGTCAGACTTTGTGCTTAAATGCAGTTGCTAGGCAAATCTACCATCAATTTCACCCTAAACAGCATATGAGCGGCTTTGAAGCCAAGAATTTTTGGGAGCGATTAAATAATCTGGCGTTAGTCCGCTTTTTGCTTTTAGTTGCTTCTGGCTGGGCAATTGTACAACTTTTCGCTTACTTTGAAGCGGTCATTGTTATTTTTACATTTGCTGCAATTTCGGCTTTTTTACTCAGCTATCCTGTAGAATAGCTGCGGCGTTTTTTGCCCCACGGTGTAGCTGTTGGTGTCGTTTTCTTGCTCAGTATTGTAATTATTGGCAGTCTGATAATTACTGTGGGCTTAACGGTTTTATCTCAAGGACAACAATTAATTGACAGTGTAACTGGCTTTGTAAATTCTTTTATACCTGTATTAGAGCGACTAGAAGGGTTTTTAAAAAACCAAAATTTGCAGATAGATTTAAGTTTTATTCGAGAACAATTACGAAACCAAGCTATATCTAGTCTTGTTACTAATTTGGCTATTTTACAAGGATTCATGACTAATTTTCTTACTTTTATATTGATTGCTGTTGTGGCTTTTTTTATATTACTAGATGGAGAAAAGCTATGGAATTTTATCATAAAAATAATACCAAAACAGCGCCGTAATAGATTTACAAATATAATGAGACGCTCATTTATGGGATTTTTTAGAGGTCAGCTGTTATTAAGTGCATTTCTCACAATTATGACTTTTCTAGTTTTTTTAATATTAAAAGTACCTTTTGCTTTGATATTGTCAGTGTTTATCGGAATTGTTGATATAATTCCTGGTATAGGAGCAACATTAGCAGTAAGTACAGTAACTCTATTTGTCTTGTCTCAAGGTGTTTTGTTAGCATTAAAAGTCTTGATAGCTTGTATTGTCCTTCAGCAAATACAAGACAACTTAATTGCGCCTAGAATTATGCAAAATGCGCTGAATCTTAATCCTATAGTCGTGTTTTTTGCTTTACTAGTAGGCGCTAGAGTAGCAGGATTATTAGGTGTTTTTATATCTATTCCAATCGCTGGAGTAATTGTATCTTTATTTGAAATTGATGAAATGAAATCAGAAGTTTAGTTAGGAATTTGGAGTAGAGACGCGATTAATCGCGTCTGTTAGGAGTTAAGAAGTAGTAATTAATGTAAAATAGTTTATTAGCCAAGACAAATTGGGAAATAATGTCGGATTTAAGAGCAGAATTAACAGAAATTTTGGATGAGGCAGAGTGGGAGTGGCTAATTCCTCATGTACAACGAGATGCAGTAATTTTGGTGGCACCTGATTTAAACTTGCTGGATGTTGGAGTAGCGATCGCTAGTGATAACATTCCATCAGTGGAACAGTGGATTGATCAGCAATTAATTACCAAACCCACGACAGTACAAATAGGAGAATGGAATGGCGATCGCAGTAAGCGATTTAATACCCTCATTGTTCAGCCTTACGTTTTGGTGAAGGAAATAGTCTCTGCTTAAATTAGTTCCTGTGTTGTTTTCGATGACAGTTGGTGTTGGGGTAGTTTCTCAGGAAAGATAGCTTGATGTGTCAGTTGTTACTTGGTTATTACCAGGCACTAGCTAGCTAATTTGACTAAAGCAAAATTTTCTCCTTTAAGATTCATCCATCTAGGAGCTATAATTGTTACGATAATTTCAGATTAGATGTTGAAACCTTGATCCAATCTGAAACCTTAGAACTATTAGAATGGCATCGCCTCTGCCAGCACCTTGCCACCTTTGCGGCAACTAAGCTGGGGGCGACAGCTGCGCGTCATCTGAAAATACCTGATTCTCAGTCCCAAAGCGAACAGTTGTTAGGGCAAACCAAAGAAATTTACCAACTGGAAACTCGCCTCACCACGGGACTGTCATTTGAGGGAATTCAAGATATTGGCGATTCCCTAGAACGGGCAGAACGCAGCGGAATTTTGACAGGGGATGAACTCTTAGCGATCGCCACCACCCTCGCTGGTGTCAGAAATTTGCGCCGTGTCATTGACAATCAGGAAGATTTGCCGATACTGACTGAGTTAGTTGCCGATTTGCGGACTTATCCAGAACTAGAACAGGAAATTCACCGTTGTATTGATGAACGGGCCCAGGTAACTGACCGCGCTAGTCAAAAACTAGGAGAAATTCGCACAGACTTGCGGCGATTACGCAGCCAAATTACTCAAAAGCTGCAAAATATCTTACAAGCAAAATCTGGAGCAGTTCAAGAACAGCTAATTACCCAACGGAGTGATCGCTTTGTAATCCCCGTAAAAGCACCCCAAAAAGATGCTATCCCCGGTATTGTCCACGATACCTCTACCAGTGGTGCCACGCTCTATGTGGAACCTAATTCAGTAGTGCCTCTGGGCAACCAACTGCGGCAGATCATCAGAAGAGAGCAAGCCGAAGAAGAAACGATTCGCCGCATTTTAACGGAACAAGTAGCCGCAGTCAAACCAGATTTGGAGAGGTTGTTAGCGATCGTTACCACTTTGGATCTGGCAACCGCTAGATCACGATATAGTTACTGGCTAGGAGCGAATCCCCCGCGATTTATCCAGCGTGAAGACAGTGAAATCATTACCTTACGGAATTTACGGCATCCTCTGTTAGTGTGGCAACAACAGCACGAACAAGGGCAACCAGTAGTTCCTGTAGACTTGTTGATTAGTCCCCAAATTCGGGTAGTTACGATTACCGGGCCAAATACTGGCGGTAAAACTGTAACCTTAAAAACTTTGGGATTAGCAGCATTGATGGCCAAAGTGGGTTTATTTGTCCCCGCCCGCGAACCAGTGGAAATACCTTGGTTTGATCAGGTGCTAGCAGATATTGGGGATGAACAATCCTTACAGCAAAGTTTATCGACATTCTCTGGACACATTCGCCGGATTAGTCGGATTTTAGAAGCATTGGGGAACGGAGAAGCAGAGGGGGAACTTCCTACTTCCAACTCAGCACTCGTTTTACTCGATGAAGTTGGCGCAGGAACCGATCCAGTTGAGGGTAGTGCTTTAGCGATCGCCTTGTTGCAATATCTAGCCAACCATGCCCAGCTAACGATCGCCACCACTCACTTCGGCGAACTAAAAGCCCTGAAATACGAAGACGATCGGTTTGAAAATGCCTCTGTAGAATTTGACGAAAGCACTCTGTCCCCTACTTACCGTCTGCTGTGGGGCATACCCGGACGTTCTAACGCCTTAACAATTGCCCTACGTTTGGGATTGAAGCCAGAAGTGGTAGAAGAGGCGAAAACTCAAGTAGGAGAGGCCACAGATGAAGTTAACCAGGTGATTGCTGGGTTAGAAGCGCAACGCCGCCGTCAGGAAACCAAAGCTGCGGAAGCCCAAAGTTTGTTGCAGCAAGCGGAACGTTTATACAAAGAAGTATCCGCAAAAGCCGCAAGTTTGGAGGAGAGGGAAAGCAGTTTGCGGGCTTCACAGGAAATAGCAGTAAAACAAGCGATCGCTCAGGCAAAAGGTGAAATTGCCCAAGTGATTCGCCGCTTGCAGAAAGGTACGCCCACAGCCCAAGAAGCCCAGCAAGCCACCAATGCTTTGAATCAAATTGGCCAGCTTTATCAGCCAGCAACGCCAGCAAAACCAAAAGTTGGGTTTATGCCTAAAGTAGGCGATCGCATCCGCGTTCCCAAACTCGGACAGATAGCAGATGTAATCGCCGCCCCTAATGAAGATGGTGAGTTAAGCGTTCGCTTTGGGCTAATGAAGATGACGGTGAAGTTGCAAGACGTAGAATCTCTAGATGGTCAAAAAGCAGAATCAATCGTCAAATCCAAACCAGCCCCAGCAGTAG
This sequence comes from Nostoc sp., assembly GCF_036919595.1. Taxonomy (GTDB): domain Bacteria; phylum Cyanobacteriota; class Cyanobacteriia; order Cyanobacteriales; family Nostocaceae; genus Nostoc. Next base: position 125,979 of record NZ_JBALCO010000005.1, read on the forward strand.
TAACGCCACCACCGCAAAGTGTCCCAGTTCGGACTTCCCAAAATACCATCGATTTGCGTGGTAAACGGGTGGCTGATGCCGAATACATTCTAGATAAAGCCATCTCGGAAGCGACAGGCCCAGTCTGGATTATTCACGGGTACGGCACTGGTAAGCTGCGACAAGGAGTTCACACCTTTTTGCAACAGCATTCCAGAGTCAACAACTATGAACCAGCAGAACAAGCAGATGGTGGCACTGGTGTTACTGTAGCTCACATCAAATAAACAGCAGGAATGCTATGTTACTTGAACTCAATCAACTAATTGTTAGAGCCGGTCATCAGTTGTTGATTAAAGATGTCTCCTGGTCGGCATACAAACGCATTTTAGCAGAATTGGGAGACAATCGCAGTTCTCGCATAGGTTACAGTCAAGGGGTGTTGGAAATAATGGCTCCATTACCAGAACATGAAGTAGCTAAAGTTATTATTGGCGACTTGGTAAAAGTTTTATTAGAAGAACTTGATCTGGAATTTTGGAGTTTGGGTTCTACGACTTTTGATAAGGAAAGTATGGATGCTGGGGTAGAACCCGATGATTGTTTCTATATCCAAAATGAAGCTAGAATTAGGGGCAAAGATAGAATCAATTTAGAAACCGATCCGCCTCCAGATTTGGCTATTGAAATTGATATTACTTCCCGCACTCGTTTCAATAATTATCAAGCTTTGAGAGTACCGGAACTATGGCGATGGAATGGAAGTAAGTTAGAAATAAACGTGCTTTTTGATGGTAAATATATAGGATCAAATGCCAGTTATATTTTCCCCAATGTCTCAATTTGCCAAGTGATTCCCGAATATTTGATCCTGAGTAAAACCAATGGCAGAAATGCCACAATGAAAGCATTTCGTGCGTGGATAAGACAGCAAATTAGTAGCCCGATTTAGTTGAATTGTCAGAATTGGCTACTCAAAAAGGAAATATATTGAGCTTATTCATATTCTGCTTCCTTATTGAATGTACTATCAGGTTGATTCAGAACAAGACAAGATTGGTAAGTTTTCTACCTGTGGTAGTCTAATTTGACTAATTGCTTTTTGACCAATGCTTGTTTTTTCTTCAAGATTAAAGCTACACCTACAGCCAGTAAAATTCCACCCGCACCCTGATGTTCGGGAACAGTAGTAGAGGGGGCGCTGAATCCATACTTTGTCAAAATTTGTTGCCCTTCTTGTGACAAAATATATTCAGCTAATTTTTCCCCATCAGGATCGGCGTTTTTCAGTGTAGTCAATCCATAATCAGCTTTTGTTGCTAAATATTCGGGTAACTCTACTATTTGCAGATTGTCACCACCTTTTGTTGCTTGGGCAGTCTTGCCACTGGTGTAATAAGCTAAAAAGATATCTGCTTGTTTTGTTTCTTCTAGAAAGTAGACTAAATTATTTTTGCCATTAGGAACTATAGGAGCATTAGGATTACCACCTACTAACTGCAAAGCTTTATCTTTCAGAATTTGAGAGCTACCAGGTGTAATCTGATTAGCCTTGTCAAATATTTGCCATGCATAGGTACCAGATGGATCTGCCACAGGCGTCGAAGTTCCCAACTTTATTTCGGGTTTTAGCAAAAAGTCTAACAAATTATTTGATGTAATACCAAGTCCTGATCTAACAACAGCAGTCATACGGTTGCTAGTGAAGTTCACTACAGGTTCACTTAAACCTTCTTCAAACAATGTCTGAGGGTTATCAATATCTGCACTAGCAAAAACATCTGCGGATTTTCCAGTTTTGGAGAATTCTTGTTCTATAAATTCTCGTGTTAAACCAGATGGGCCAAATCTCGTTTCTACTGGAATCCCATATTTATCCTTAAAAGATTCAGCTACTTCTGTAAGGCTATCTCGCAAACTACCAGCAGCGTATAGCTTAACCGCGAATGCTTGAGTTGGCAGAGTCACACCGACAGCACAAGCTATCAGTGAAAAGGCAAAAAAATGCTTTTTCATATTTATTATATTATTGCGTTGCTATTATTACTCAGTGAATTATCTGTAACTCATACTTAAGCATGGGTTTTGGTAAATGTCTAAACTATCACCTCTGCTCATCAACTTTATAAATGAGTTCTGATATATGCGTAGTTTACGGTTAGAGCTATAGTACCAACTAAGTTGGACAAAATCAATTAGACAATATCTTCAAACGCTGACTTTATCAAATTCAGGATTTAGGCATTAAAAACCTGAAACCTCTATCCCCCCTCAACCCCTCTCCCAATTTGGGGAGAGGGGAGCCTTTAATTAATTTCCCCTTCTCCCAATTTTGGGAGAAGGGGTTAGGAGATGAGGGCAAAACATTATCACAAAGCGGGTTTCACCTTAAGTTGACCAGGTGCAAGTCTTTGTACCCCTACAAATGTAAAAATAATTTTGGATAATTTATATTTTGTCAGTCCCTAAGAGGCTGTACAAAAGCGAAACTGGGGTGGAATGCTAGAAAGCAGCAAGAAGCACCTTTAGCAAACAGGCAAAAGATTTGTATAGTAATTATGTATACATGAAAACCAAGTAATAAACATCAAGAAATTTCAAAATTTAAAACCGCAAATAAATTAGGAGGTATTCTAGATAATTACTTAGCGATAATTCGCGGTTAGAATTCTTAATATTGTTTATTTATACTCTTGTACGGAGCTAGCAGCGAAAATCGGGTAAACCTTAACTAGAATTGATAATTTTCTACTTTGTCAAAAATAAATTTTCATCTAGAGTAGGACAAAGATACCTGTTGTTTACCACATAGAAAAAAGCTACCTGAAGCCTCTGGCTCAAAGCTATGGGAAACCAAGCTTGATGCTTAAGAGTCTGGTTTCAAAATGGGTAACAGCAACATCCCCTATCAGCTTGATCACCTATGCTAAAAGTTATGCACTCGGCCGCCAACTCAGCCACTCCAAATTCCCAGTGGGAGGATTTAATCAAGCTTCCAGCGCCAAACACAGTTCAATGGGACAATATCAAAACCCAATTAGACTTGGTGCTGTTGGCGCTAGAAACCTTAACTGGGATTGGTTCAGAGGCTATGCTTTCGGCGGCAACTGATCTGAATTTAGAGTCAAGAGTGCCAGACCGCGTAGCTTTATGGCGACTGCGCCAATCAAATCCTCTACGCAAAGGTCAAGGAGGGCGAAAAAAGCTAGATGTTGAAGAAGCGCGATCGCTTGTTCTGATCATCTGCTATTTAGCCAAACAGCACCAGGAATTGATTCGCCGCGCTGTCGGTTTGTTGGAACAAATGGCAGAAAATAACCGGGAACCTCACCAGGCTGCTTTACTTGGAGACTATATTGATGCTTTTTGCAATACCTACCAAGAACGGATGGAAGAGGACGAGAAAATCTCAACGGATTTACTTACCAACCTGGCACTAAAACTGCTTGTAGATTTACTTTTTTATAGTGCTACTGGTGGGCATCGCCGTCTCTGGCTAGCACTTATAGACCGTTCGACAAAATTTTAGATTTGAAATTTGAAATTCCTCAACCAAAATTCGCTCATGAAAGTTTGCAAGATAAGAATTCCCTTTTGATGGTCGTTAGTTCTTGGGCAAGCCACTATCAGCACTGCTTCCTCCTTGCACCCCAGTTTGCATTATGCAAAAAACCTGACAAAGTTCTGAGTGGAGGAATCCGCCGTTTCAACTCTTGTTTGCAAGCAACTGGCTCAACTTTTTGCAAAATCCCAAATAGTCTTCCTCGCAGTTCCTGCTATGCCTCTATCAAATTCTGTCATTCGTCGCTACACACCCCCTACTTGCACGCTAGAAGTATTCGCGCAAAGCTCACCTTTGTCCCGTTGGATGGGGAAAACTGTCCTCAAGCACCTAAGCTTTGAGCTACGTTTTGATGATCCCCGATTACCAGAAGAAAACAGAGTTCCAATTCGGGGCGATCGCGATCAACTTGAAGCCTTATGTGATGCAGTCACAACCTACGTACAGCAATTCCTCCAACAGTCTCCAGAAAGCTTTTGGGTCAGTTTCTCCAGTACCCAGGAGTCAAGCACAGCATTGGGTGAGCCGGAATTAAAGTCCTCAACAAAAACATTAAATTCCTTTAGTACCCAGATTCCAGGGGCAAATATCCACTTAGAACCAAGCAGCTATTTAACTCACAATTTATTTCTCGGTTCTCTCGCCAACCACTCATCTGGCCCCGTAATTCAACTCACTCTGCTGCAACTATTCGATTTGGCAAGTGCTTTAGATGGATACTTGACTGATGTTATGGCACTCCCAACTCTCAATAGCACAAGTTCGACTCTGAGATTTCCTGCTTGGGCACCTGTTGCCGCAGTATTAGTATTAGGTGTAGGTTTTTTACCAGTTACTTGGCAATATGCTAACAACATTAGGGAAAAGCAACAGCAACCAGCCAAAACAGCAGATTCAGCAGCGGTAAAGACTGCTTTAGAACCTTCATCTTCACTAAACTTCCCTACGCCTCAACCCGGACTTACCACTCCATCAGATAATTTGCTGGGTTCCACCCCTCCACTTCCCACATCTAGTTTGCCCCAAGCACCTCTAACAGCCCCTAGTTCCAGTTTCTCTACACCGCCACCTTTATCTCTATTTCCAAATAATGCACTGACTAGACCTCAGAGCAAGACTTCAACCCTTCCTACCAATCGAGCGATCGCACCATCCAGCAAAATCCCAGGTCAGGAAATTGCCATATTACCAAATCTTGGACAGAATCTTACAGGATCAAGTCCCCAAGGTGGTGCTCTCCCTCTGCGGCGCAATTTGCCACCTAGACTATCTTCTAACGCAGGCAGCTTACCAACTAATATCTCACCAGTCCCACCCCCGTCTCTTGACATCATACCCAATAATAATCGTGGCAATACCTCTACCCAACCCTCGCCACTAAACTCACAACAACTAGACGAAAGAATCAATTCCCTACAACAACTTTCTCCTGGAGAAAAACCTGCTTCACAACTTCCCTCCTCTAGAACTGCCCAGAATAATCCCTTTATTGATCAATTAGGGGACGGACGCAAACCCCCTACATCCACACAAGTGGCTACTGGCACCTTATTTGATACACCTCAAGTAGCAGAAGCTAGAGAATATTTAAGAAAGCGTTGGCAACCACCTACTGGACTAGGACAAACATTAGAGTACAGTTTGATAGTCAGTGTTGACGGCACGGTGGAACGAATTTTTCCCCTCAATAAGGCAGCAAGAGAATTCTTTGATAACGCTGGGATGCCTGAAGTTGGTAAACCTTTTGTTTCCGCCAATCCACGCGGACAAAATCTCAGAATTCGAGTTGTTCTCAGTCCTGATGGCAAGGTACAGACTTTTGCAGATGAATAAGTAAACTAATCTGTTTCATCTGAGATATTACACTAGTTCCAACAACCGCCTAGTAATGAATTACTAGGCTAATAGCTAAAGTTGTCTAAAGACGACTAGTAAACGGTTTTAGTCCACTTCAATGGACTTGGGCTATTAGCCTTTCACAAAAATATTGCGGGACGTGTGGAATCCGAAGCGGGCTAGTTGGCTTACCCTGAATGCTGAAAGATTTAAGTTGAATGCCACTTGTAAAACTGGTACAAACATAGTGCCAGTTTCTACTTACTCCAATTGCTCTTGAGCTTACCTTGTGCAGTCCAGTTACCAAACTGGTCTTATTATTGATACCAGTAAACCTACTAATCAATACAATTACTGTTAACACCAATTCTCCAAAATAAAACTACAGATACAAGTCTGGAAACCCTGATTAAATCTGACGCCTCTTAATTCCGTTAGCGTAGCGGTAGCGAGTCCATGAACGCAAAAGCGTCTCGTAGAGAGTGTCATTCCGAATTGGTGTAAATCACTCAGATAAAAGGTAGGAAATATGCAAACAGTTGGTACTCAAAAAGATAGTGCAGCTTGGATTATTCAAACTTGGGCAGCTTTTATACTTTCTATTTCTATGACCACTTTCGGTATTATAAACTTGCCTGTGGATAGCTGGGTGAAAGGCTTTATGGGCATGGGTTTAGCTTTTTCTCTTGGCTCAACTTTTACTTTGGCGAAAACTACTAGAGACTTGCATGAAACTAGAAGATTAACTGCTAGGTTAGACGAGGCGAAAGTAGAAAAATTGCTTTCACAACATGATCCTCTAAATTTCAAATGAAGGGAGTTAGACCAATTTTGGATTAAAAGACTTTACCAAAAAGCTGTTTCAGGAATATCAAACAATACTACCTTTTGGCATTTGATGTAATATAGACATCAGAAATTAACTATATAGCGAAAAACAAAAGGACTGGATATACCAGTCCTTTATTATATTAATTTAATGTTTTTATCTTAATAACGGGATTTTTTGGTCTTTAATTTTTGCTTTTTACGCCGACGTTCGCTAGCAACAACTGCATGTTCTACTGGATAACCCACTAGAGGAATTACCTGATATTTGCGCTCGTCTTCTAACTTTTTCAGTTCAGTGTAATCAACCCAGTGAATGCAATCAACCGGACAAGTATCAATTGCTTCTTGGATAATTTCCTCATTGTCCCCATCTTGCCGAACCACACGCGATCGCCCGTAATCTGGTTCAATGTAAAAGGTGTTACGCGCAACATGAGCGCAATGTTTGCAACCAATACAAGTGATTTCATCAACATAAACACCATTTTGCCGAAGTACACCGCCTAATTCCGGTTCCAAACCAGAACGTTCTAGGGCATCCCGTAAAAAACCCCCTAATTCTGGTTCCAAACCGGAACGGTTGTCTTCTTGTTCTTCCGGCGACGGCAGAAAATCAGCCATTACGCACTCCAGCGCTGTACTACCAGGCGAATTGAACCATCTTCATTTTTTTGTTGTTCAGAGACTTGAAAACCAACACGAGCGGTTTCTTTCACAACTGTTTGATAAGCATAGCGCTGCGTTACCTGGCGCAAAAATCCGTCCACAGATAGGTCTTGCTGCCAATATTGCAAGTCAGCCACCAGTTCGTATTCCAAGCCATTCCATCTAAAGCCGATGTCATAGCCATTTTCCTGCTCAATACTAACTTCGGCAGGATGGGTTTGACCGCGATAGCCACGGACTTCGCATGGCCCGGGTTTCCAGTCTACGCCCAATTCAGTCAAAGCATCTTTCAAAGAATCAAGGTTACGGATTTGAGTCTTAATTTGGCTAAAGTGTGACATGGTGGTTATGAATTAATAACACTAAACTACTGTGAAAACTTACCAATCGCTGTAAGTGGTGTGTGTATTCGCCATATTATATTGCTGCACCTTAGCGGCGAAATATTCTGAGGTTGGCTCATGATTAAGTACTTGCCCCAGCTGTGCCTCTATTGCTGCTGTAACTTCAGCGCAAGAAGCACCCACAATGCCAGTGACTTTCTCTTGTACCCGACCGTCTGGATAGATTATGAACTCTAATGTCTCCATGCTCTTGGCCAACCACGATAAGTACGTTTAAATTGTACTGCCTTAGCAGAAGGCTACAAATATAGCCGTAGGAACATTCTTACTTAGATACAAACTTGCCATTTGCTAAATAATGTTCCATCTTACAACACATATATCTCATAATCTTTACAAAAATTATTAATTTTAGAAGTAGATACATCAGTATTTAGTTAGTTTCTCTTAACCTCATCGATTAGTCAAGGTAATAACTGAAGCTCGCTAAGTAAACTGCAAAAGTCCTAAAAATAAGCATTAGAGGTAGTATAACCAGGAAGTAAATTCACAAAAATCTAAAATTTACTGAAAAACTTTATTATTAGCATTATATTTACTTTATTTTCTTAAGGTTTTCCAGCTAGGTTAGATGCATGTCAGTGTAAGCCTACAGTAAGATAGTGGGCTGCATTAGGTATTTGATATAGTGACTTTAGCTGGTATCGGATGTAAACGGATTTTTAGACTGCGATCGCCAGAATATAAAAATAGTAGAAGTTTTAAGTATAAGTAAATTTTGGGCTTTCTTGCATCAACCCAACCTATGGGCAGGCGATCGCTTGATGGTAGATGTGTAACATGCGTAGGCGTAGCCCGCCGCAGGCATCACTAAATTCCACTTCAAATGCAGTACCATTAGCTAATAATTCTACTCCTGTGCCAACTTGACCACGGTACAAGTTGTATTTAGACAAATTAACTGTCAGTGCTACTACATCGAGCAACTTAATTATATTTTTAGTCATCTTCTATTGCTTCTAAATATTTACAGCGGATAGCAGGTTGTTAATCTTGGGACAACTATGATTTATACCTATGTTCTTAATCGTAGTGGTCGAGGTGTTCGCAGTCCTTTGGATTTTTGATGCTATTTCGCGTGAAAATTTGCTCAAGCCTAAATCACTCGGCAAGAATTTCTGGTGAAAAAACTGATTTGCTTGGGGAAGAAACCAGGATAATGAAGCATAATTAACCTTTATAGCTAAAAGCTGTCAGCCATCAGCCACAAGCTGAGATGCTAATGTTTGAAGAATTCTGATTCAACTTAAGTAATTGACTATGAGTACAGCAAATATTTCGCCAGCGATACGCATAGGAGTACTAGGTTTCGGCGGACTTGGACAAGCCGCCGCCAAGGTACTTGCTGCTAAACAGGAAATGATTTTAGTCGCAGCAGCAGATCATAAAGGCTACGCTTATGCTGCTGATGGTTTAAATACTCAAGAATGCATCGCTACCTACCAGTCCCAAGATTCGGTAGGTCATTTAGAGCCAGTTGGTACATTAACAAATCAAAGTATTCAGGATGTAATTGAAATAGCTCAATCTGTGGATGGGTATTTTCTGGCTTTACCCAACCTACCAAATGATTTTATTCCCTCTGTAGCCAAGCAGTTTATCAAATCTGGTTGGCGTGGAGTGCTAGTGGATGCGATTAAGCGCACTACTGCTGTAGAACAACTACTGGCGATGAAAGAGGAACTGCAAGCAGCCGGGATTACGTACATGACAGGCTGTGGTGCAACACCCGGACTGTTAACCGCCGCCGCCGCATTAGCCGCCCAAAGCTACGCCGAAATTCATCAAGTCGAAATTACCTTTGGGGTGGGAATTGCCAACTGGGAAGCTTACCGCGCCACCGTTCGGGAAGATATTGGCCATATCCCTGGTTACACAGTAGAAACTGCTAAGGCGATGACTGATGCCGAAGTAGAAGCACTACTAGATAAAACTAATGGCGTGCTTACTTTGACGAATATGGAACACGCTGATGATGTGATGCTAGAGGTAGCAGGAATAGTGGGGCGCGATCGCGTTACTGTTGGTGGTGTAGTCGATACTCGCAATCCTAAAAAGCCCCTCAGCACCAACGTTAAGGTAACAGGGCGCACCTTTGAAGGGAAGATTTCCACCCATACCTTTACTCTGGGAGATGAAACCAGCATGGCAGCTAATGTCTGCGGCCCTGCCTTCGGTTATCTCAAAGCTGGTAAGCAATTGCACCAACGCGGTATCTATGGAATATTCACTGCTGCTGAAATTATGCCCCAATTTGTTAGGTAATAATTAGGACTTAGGAGTTAAAAATATAAAATTGTAAATTTGGAGCATATTCAGAGACTCCAAATTTGCGATTTAAAACTTCAAAATCCTCACTATTAACTGCTAATTTTTTTAAGCTGGTGGAATTTGTGGAGAGAAAATATCTGTGAAATTATCCTCAAGCAGCAAATCTGGCGTTTGCATAATAAATGGAAGTTCGGCTCCTATGAGTCCTCGTTGGATGCGTTCTAAAGTATCACTAAAAACTACAAACAGAGGATATATACTATTACCTCCCTCACTTAAAATATGACTGTGACGGAGAGGCATTAGCCACTCATAATCATTGTCCAGCCAAACTTGGGTTTGTCGCCAACGTCCTAACAAATCAGAAAAGTCTTCGTGAGCACGATGAATAAAGACTAAAATTTCTGCTCCTGTTTTTATTTTCCACTCTGGATCACACATCAAAATTGCCACATCACAGGGTAAGCAAATAGTTTGTGGGGGTGTTGTAGGAGTGTTGCGAAGACGAACAATTGGTAAGGGGATAGTAATGACACTTTCGTCTGGACGGCGCAGACTGGGAATCATCTCTAAGTATGGCCGATATTGCTTTAGTAAAGCGATCGCAGCTAGATGATTGCTATATTCTGCCAAACTTGCTTCGTAGTGAGATTTTTGCACAGTCATAGTTGATTAAATACTTATAAGTGAGGAGTTAGAAATAAAATTAAGTAATTAAGAGTTAAGAATGAGGATAAAAAATAAAGAGTTTAAACTCCTAACTCCTAACTCCTAACTATTAATTCCCTATCCCAACGTTTCAAATACCTTAAACATAGGCAGATACATCGCTAGTAAAATGGTTCCAACCATTCCCCCTAGAACTACAATCATCACTGGTTCCAAAATACTGGTCATTGCTTTTACTGCCTGCTCAACTTCATCTTCATAGAAATCGGCAACTTTCATCAACATTGCATCTAATTCTCCAGTTTCTTCTCCGATACTAATCATCTGAATTGCCATAGCTGGAAAAACGCCATCATTTTCTTGTAAAGCAATGCTAATCATACCTCCTTGTTGAATCTCAAGGCGGGCTGCATCTATGGCATTGGCAATCACTTGGTTTCCTGATGTATCTCGGACAATTTCTAAGCAAGTTAAAATTGGCACACCTGAACGAGTCAAAGAACCAAAAGTTCTGCTAAAGCGGGCGACCGAAGATTTTTGAATTAGGTCGCCAAACAAGGGCACCTTTAGGGAAAGACGATCAATTGTTAGGCGACCACCAGGAGTTTTCCCGAATTGTGAATAGGCAATTTTCAGTCCGACAATAATAAAGAGAAGGATGACAGCCTTCGGACTTCTCAAAAATTTGCTAGCATCCATCAAGAATTGCGTTAGAGGTGGTAATGTAATTCCAATTTGTTCAAAAATCGTGGCAAAAATGGGAATAAGAAAAATGGTCATGCCGAGAAAGATGGCAACTGCGATAAAACCCACGACTGTTGGATAAGACAATGCTGATTTAATTTGGTTTTGTAAGCGGGCAACATCTTCTAACAACTTGGCTAAACGATTCAATACTTCGTCTAGAACACCACCAACTTCGCCAGCTTGAATCATACTCACATATAATCCATCAAAGCAGTCAGGATGCTTCTGCATTGACTCTGAAAGATTCATTCCGCTTTGAACATCGATGCTAATCTCCACAAGAGCTTGTTTCAGTTTAGGGTTACTACACTGTTCAGAAAGTACTCCCAGACTTCTAACTATCGCAACTCCCGCATTCATCAAAACGGCAAATTGACGGGAAAAAACGGCTTTGTCTTTCACAGAAACCTTAACTAAGGAAGTCTGGAATTTTTTTAAGTCAAAATTTAGCTGAAATCCTTGAGATTGTTTGAGTTCTTGGACTACAAAACCTTGTTCTCTAAGATTAGTACGAGCTTGTACTAAGGATTCGGCAACAATTTTTTCTGTTCGGGATTTTCCTTGAGAATCCCGAACACGGGCAACGTAGTTTGGCATAAATAAATTCAAAATTCAAAATTCAAAATAGTTAAAGGTTTTTCATCCCTTTCATCTCCTCTAACCCCAGTTCCTTTAATGCGCTCTAGCAGCCGCACCGGGTTTTGCACCTGCTGCCTGCGGTGTAGCACTACCGATGAGACGTTGGATTTCATCTGGCTTAGAAGTCTTAGACATCGCGGCTTCAAAGGAGATCGTTCCTGCTTTGTAAAAATCGGCTAGAACCTTTTCCAGAGTTTGCATCCCCAATTTGCCGCCAGTTTGAATAGCTGAGTAAATTTGAGATGTTTTGCCTTCTCGAATCAAGTTGGAAATAGCAGGAGTGACAATCAGAATTTCTTGAGCCATCACCCGACCATACTCACCGGGTTTAGGGTTTTTCTTGGACACCAAGGTTTGGCTAAATACCCCCACTAACGAGTTAGACAATTGCACCCGCACTTGAGTTTGTCTTTCATGGGGGAAAACGTCGATAATCCGGTCAACTGTTTGTGCAGCGGAACTGGTGTGTAGCGTGCCAAATACCAAGTGTCCTGTTTCTGCTGCGGAAATCGCCAAAGAAATCGTTTCCAAATCGCGCATTTCTCCCACCAGAATAATATCTGGATCTTCCCGCAGAGCTGCTTTCAAAGCATTAGCAAAGCTCTTGGTATCTTCACTCAGTTGTCGCTGGTGAACCAAGCTTTTGATTGGTTCGTAGACAAATTCAATTGGGTCTTCCACCGTTAAAATATGCTCCGCCTTGGTGCGGTTAATCAAATCGATCATTGCCGCTAAGGTAGTTGTCTTGCCAGAACCTGTAGGGCCTGTCACTAGAATTAGTCCTCTGGGCTTATCGCACATTTCCCGCACAATATCTGGCAGACCTAATTTTTCAAAGTTAGGAATTTTAGAACTTAATGCCCGTAAGCAAGCAGCATAAGCACCACGTTCTTTATAAACATTGACCCGGAAGCGAGCTAAACCCTTAACACCATAGGAACAATCCAACTCCCAGGTCTGCTCCAAGGTTTTACGTTGGGTGTTGTTGAGCATACTAAAAATCAGCCTTTGACATTGATCAGCTGTTAATACATGCTCACCTATGGGGGTGAGTTTGCCACTGATGCGAAAGTAGGGAGGTAAACCTGCGGATAAATGCAAATCTGAGCCGCCCATTTCAATCAACTGCTCCATCAGGTCTTCAATCATCATTTCCATAGTTCTGCTTCCTTTTGATGTTTGTTTAGTTCATAGTTCAAAGTAATAACTCTTGAACGCCAGATGCTTCTCCCTACAGCCCTTCTCAAGAAAGGAGACGCTGTTCGCGTTCGGGCATCCTACGGCAGGCGCTAGCCTCTCCCAATGTGAGAAGGGAAGACGCGCCTTGCGCTGGCTCCCCTTGACCAATGATTAGTCTTGAAACCGAGATGTCATACAGTAGGGACAATCCAGCCATTCTGGTTTCAATGTGGCATCGCAAGTCCGGCAGGTAAGACCAGTCTTGCGTTTGGCTTTTAACTCGGCTTCCAAGCCAGTATCAGTAAACGTCACTCGTTCTACTTCTTCTAGGGTGGTAGCACCTTGGCGCACTAAGTCCAAACTGTAAGCCAGCAAGGTTTTCATGCCCTCTTCTATTGCCACTTCCTTAATCCGTTCTGTCGGTGCATCTTCGTTGATGAGAGTTTGCAGGTTTTCGGTAACTCGCATGACTTCATAAACACCACAACGCCCTTTGTAGCCGACACCATTACACGCTGGGCAAAGCTGATTTTTGGCTTTGGCTTCTGCGATCGCTTCTAATGTCAAACTGTTAGCTTTGTAGAAGGTGACTCCGACATCTGAAGAAGCTGATAGACCATAGCGAGCCAGTTCTTTGATCGTAGGAGTGTAGGGAATGCGACATTCAGAACATACACGCCGCACCAAACGTTGAGCTAAAACGCCAATTAGCGAACTAGAAACCATGAAAGGCTCAATACCCATTTCTCCCAAACGAGCGATCGCTCCTGGGGCATCATTGGTATGTAAGGTAGTTAATACCAAGTGACCCGTCAAGGCAGCCTCAATTGCTGTTTTTGCCGTTTCTTTATCCCGCGTTTCACCCACTAGTAGCACATCTGGATCTTGCCGCAAGAAAGCCCGCAGAGCGGTAGCAAAATCCAGCCCTTTTTCCCTAATCACCTGTACTTGAGTAATCCCTGGAAGGCTGTACTCAATTGGGTCTTCCACAGTACTGATATTAATACCAGGATCATTCTTTTCTGAGAGTGCAGAATACAGCGAGGTTGTTTTCCCAGAACCAGTTGGCCCAGTCACCAAAATCAGACCAAAAGGACGGCTAACCATATCCTGGACAATTTGTAAAGTCTCTGGATCAGTAATTAACTTATTTAATCCTAGTTGGGTGGAGGAGTTATCCAAAATCCGCAGCACCACCTTTTCCCCGTAACGACTGGGTAAGGTGCTCACGCGAAAGTCTACTTTACGTCCCTCAAACATCCGCCGGATGCGTCCGTCTTGGGGTATACGCCGTTCAGCAATGTCTAGATTGGAGATGATTTTAAATCGGGCTGTCAACGCCGGGATGATTTTTTTCGGTAGGGGGGGGAAAGCTTCACCCAGTACCCCATCTTTCCGAAAGCGAATGCGTAAGTTTTCTTCTTGCGGTTCGATGTGAATATCAGAAACCTTCTCGTGCAAAGCTTTAGCCAGGATTCTGTTGACTAGGTTGATGACTGGGGCATCCTCTGCACCCTTCATCGCCGCCCCTAGATCAGCCTCCATTTCTTCAGGAGCATCTTGAAGATCGAGATTTCCGAGGTTTTCTAAATCCTGATTAATATCTGTAAACTTTGCTTGTTCCAGGTGCTTTTGCCGAACAGCCATTTCATCCAGGTATTGGTTGATTAGCTGCTGGTAGTCTTCCTGTGTGATCACCATGCGCTGCAATGCCAAGCCTTGGGGACGCAAGATGCGGTTCAGGTCATCGGAAGCCTCTAGATTATCTGGAGCAACCATCGCCACTAAAACTGAGGGCGGGGTTTGGTCTTCGTGTTTTGACAGTGGTACTAAACGATGGCGACGACAGATATCTACTGGAATGAGGGTTTCAATCAGGTTCCCGATTATCGTGTTGCCAAGCTGGTTGACTTCTGGATCGAGGAATTCAACACCGTATAGTATTTTAAGTTCAAATAGCTGCTGTTTTTTATATTGCCTGAGCAATTCAGGTGATAGTTGTTGCCCAGTGATTGACTCTAGTACTTCCGTTAAGGGTCTGCCAGATTTGCGGCTTTCAATTAATGCCTGCCTCATCTGTTCGGTATTGGCATAGCCAGATTGCACTAGCTTGTTGCCGAAAGGCGAAAACTCTGTTCTGGTAGTTAGAGCGGTACTGCGCCGTTGTGGTGACAAGTAAGTCATAAATGAGCAATTGATTTGGGAAACCTATGCTTAAAGTATTCCCCTACTGTGAGACAGAATTCTCATTTACCAAAAAGTCCTAGTGCAGGCAAAAGTTTGCCTACCTTTGACAAGGGGCTTAACAAGGGATTTTGCCCCAAGTCTTGTTAATTGAGATGGTAAGTAAGTTGGCCTAAATAAAGCAAACTATGTAAAGAAAAATAAAGCTCTGTAATTTGCTTGTAGTAAGCGCTTCAACGCTAAAAGGCTTACTATAAGCGTTTTATTTTTTACACCAACTTACTTAGCTGGATTTGAGCCAAGCTCTAATAATCACCAAACTTCTGATCTGTGGTTTCGGTTGTTCAGAGTTATCGCTAAATGCTGAGTCGAAAAGAAGTAATAGTAGAGAAAATAGAAACTCCTGACTCGCTCAATCAACAAACCTTCATTCATAGGGTAGAATCCAAGATTCAAAGTATATGACTCAGCACTCAACACTTAGCACTTTTGAAGGAATGACAATATTTGATAAATGGTTAAATTTTAAGTAGTAATATCCTGAAAAAACTGACTCATGAATAAGATGAGGGGCGAATCACATTCAGCCCCACTCTTCCAAATTACTTACTCCTAGAGGTACACTACTCGTTCGGGTTACCGCCTTAGCAGCGTCTACGCTAACGTGTTCACCATTTGTCACAATAAGAGGACGGTGACATCATTTCCAGGAACTTGTCGGCAACAAAATCAGCCTCAGTAGCAAGTCGTGGACAACGACGGTTGCAAGCTGTAGAGATACACTGCCATAAAAAGCATCTGGAATGAGTAGACAATGATGGATGAAAATAGACAGATAAACAATACAAGCCAGTAATTGGGTGAACCAACAGAGGTAAAGCAAGCAATGAAGAGTGACTCCGCAGCCCAAATTAATTTCAATGAATCTGGTAATGAGGTTACAGAGCAAGTGGCAGCCCAAACCAATATACCGGGGGATACGACTACTTTCAATCAAGAAAATGGCGTCGCTGCAACTGAGAAAACTGAAGTGCAAACGGCAGCTTTGGCAGAACTGACTCAACAAATCGAGTCTCTCAAAACGCAACTAGAAGAGCGTAGTACTCAATATATGCGGATTGCCGCTGATTTTGAGAATCACCGGAAACGCACTAGCAAAGAAAAAGAAGAGTTAGAGGTGCAGATAAAGCGGAATACGATTTTGGAATTGCTGCCAGTAGTCGATAATTTTGAGCGGGCGCGATCGCACCTCAAACCGCAATCTGATGGCGAAATGACCATGCACAAAAGTTACCAAGGCGTTTACAAACAATTAGTGGATAGCTTGAAGCGCCTAGGTGTGTCACCAATGCGTCCTGAAGCTCAAGAATTTGATCCTAACCTCCATGAAGCAGTAATGCGGGAACCTACGGATGAACATCCTGAAGGAACAGTGTTAGAAGAGTTAGTGCGCGGATATTACTTGGGCGATCGCGTGCTGCGCCATGCAATGGTCAAAGTAGCTGCTCCAAAGGAAGATACACCTGCTGCACAGGAGGATCAGTCGAGTTCAGCCAACAGTTAAGCTGTAGTTGCTCGCCTCGCTGACCAAAAGTGCCTGGTTTCTTGCAAGGACGAGCATTGTTACTGAGACATTGAGAGGATGAAGGAGATGAGGGAGTGAAATTATCAATCAGCTTCCTCATCTCCTCCTGATCCCCTATCTTCTCCATTTCTAGATGCTGTTGTTTGAGCTAGCCTGAGTTCGTAGCTCAAAAAGTTAGTCCGCGACACAGTACAGCAGAAAGACTCAGTAAAAATACTAATAAATATGGGAAAAGTTATTGGGATCGACTTAGGCACTACCAACAGTTGCGTCGCAGTTCTAGAAGGCGGTCAACCACTTGTGATCGCCAGTTCTGAAGGTGGACGAACTACTCCAAGTATTGTGGGATTTGGGAAGAGTGGCGATCGCTTGGTCGGTCAATTGGCAAAGCGCCAAGCCGTAACTAATGCCGAAAACACAATTTACAGTATTAAACGATTCATCGGGCGGCGTTGGGAAGACACTGAAACAGAACGCGATCGCGTCCCATATAACTGTGTCAAAGGTCGAGACGATACTGTTGATGTTCAAATTCGCTCAAAAAATTACACGCCACAAGAACTATCTGCCATGATCCTGCAAAAGCTCAAGCAGGATGCGGAAAACTTCTTGGGTGAGGAAGTCACTCAGGCAGTGATTACGGTACCCGCATATTTCACAGATGCCCAAAGACAAGCAACTAAAGATGCTGGCACGATTGCTGGACTAGAAGTCCTGCGAATCATCAACGAACCAACAGCTGCGGCTTTAGCTTTCGGATTGGAAAAGCAAGACCAAGAGCAGCTAATTTTAGTATTCGACTTAGGAGGCGGCACCTTCGACGTATCGATCCTGCAACTTGGGGATGGCGTTTTTGAAGTTAAGGCGACTTGTGGTAACAACCATTTAGGTGGAGACGACTTTGATAATGCGATCGTGCTTTGGATGATGGAACGCTTCCAGCAACAAGAGAAAATCGATCTTTCCCAAGATAAGATGGCGCTGCAACGCCTGCGGGAAGCAGCAGAAAAAGCAAAAATTGAACTCTCCAGCATGGTGAATACCTCCATCAACTTGCCGTTTATCACCGCCGATGAAATCGGTCCAAAGCATCTGGAGATGGAACTCAGCCGCTCTAAATTTGAAGAACTCGCACTTGATTTAATTGAAGCTACCATCGAACCAATGATCCAAGCGCTCAAAGATGCGGATCTCAAACCACAAGCGATAGATCGGATTATTTTGGTAGGTGGTTCTACCCGTATTCCCGCAGTCCAAAACGCGCTAATTAAATTTTTCAATGGCAAAGCTCCCGATCGCTCTGTCAACCCTGATGAAGCCGTAGCATTGGGAGCTGCTATTCAAGCAGCAGTGTTGGGTGGCGAAGTCGATAATCTCTTACTATTGGATATCACCCCTCTCTCTTTGGGAATTGAAACTTTGGGTGAAGTGTTCACTAAAATCATTGAACGCAACACCACAATTCCTACTAGTAAGTCACAAGTTTTTTCCACAGCAGTTGATGGGCAAACCTCAGTAGAAATTCACATTCTCCAAGGTGAACGGGCGATGTCACGAGATAACAAGAGTCTCGGTAAGTTTCTGCTAGCAGGAATCCCCCCATCTCCCCGGGGCGTACCTCAAATTGAAGTATCCTTTGAAATCGATGTCAACGGTATCCTTAAGGTTTCTGCCCAAGACAAAGGTACAGGTCGAGAACAGAGTATCAGGATTACCAATACAGGTGGCTTGAGTACCAACGAAGTCGAACGGATGCGCCAAGAAGCCGAACTGTTTGCTGAAGAAGATAGAAGACGTAAAGAATTGGTTGAACTCAAAAACCAAGCAGATAATCTGTTGTTCAGTTACGAATCCACAATTAAGGATAATAGCAACTTTATCGGCGACCAGATGAAAACTTTGGCCAGTGAAAAAGTTTCACAACTCCAAGCTGCAATGATTGACTCCAGCATCTCCACAGCGGAATTTAAGCAGCGCTTAGACGACTTCCAACAAACCCTGTTTGCAATTGGTGCCGATGTCTACAATCGAGCTAACAGTCAAAGTGATGACATTGAGGAGGCTTCAACTAGTCTCTTTACCCCAGAAATAGACTCACCTATGAATGGCACACTCATACCACAATTCAACTTTGATTTTGACGAAGAAAGTACTGCCCAGGTTGATTATGAGGCGATAGATTAGGGATTGGGCATTGGGCATTGGGCACTTGTACTGAGCATCTCGGCTTGCTTCAACTGCGCTCAGCACAAGTCGCTCGATGGAGCCGGCGTCGTTGGCGCAGCCTCTTGTAGAGAAGTATTGGGCATTATTATTCTTCCCCTGCCCCTCTGCCCTTTTGCACCTCTGCCTCTTCCCCACTCCCCTAACTTGCAGATTTTTATTAAGACACTTTAATATATCTAAATATATTGATTATAAATTTAGTCAAGTTTCACAAGACCCCAGCCGTTTGCTAGATTGTAGAAGCAAATTACTGTGGGCTAGGCAGTATGCCAGTTCAGATGCACTTCCATTGCAGATGGGTGGTTTTCCACACCTAATAGTGCGGCTAGCCCCTCTGGTTGATGGGCGGGGTTTTCCTCTGCTACGTAGCACAATTGTAAAAGAGACAGCCGACTCGGCAGTGAGAAGTCTGAGCAGAGGCTTGCCCTGATCCTAACTTCTGTAGCTTTTGTCGTATCCCACGATGAAAGCACCTGTTGCTCAAGATTTGTCGGTGATTTTTGTAAAAGGTAAAGGGTAAAATCAGTTATTAACAAAAATTAATTTTATCTTCTACCTGGCCTTTGGCAAGCCACCCTCTGAAGGACACTGCATTGCTCTTCCAGAGCTATAGGCAAAACGCCTTCCCGTAGGGTAGCAAGTGGCCGTGAGTGACGTTCTACTGCCTTCTGCTTTCTTCCTTCTAACTTTTACCTTTGCTATATGGCCCGCGACTATTATGAAATCCTGGGTGTCTCTCGTGACACCGACAAAGAAGAAATCAAACAAGCCTATCGCCGTTTAGCCCGGAAGTATCACCCAGATGTGAACAAAGAACCCGGGGCGGAGGATCGCTTTAAAGAAATTAACCGCGCTTATGAGGTACTCTCGGAACCAGAAACCCGCGCTCGTTACGATCGCTTTGGTCCAGAGGGTGTATCAGGTGCTGCTGGCGCTGGCTTCCAAGATGTCGGCGATATGGGCGGTTTTGCCGATATCTTTGAAAGCATTTTTAGTGGCTTTGCTGGCGGTATGGGTAGTCCCACCCAACAAAGACGGCGCAGTGGGCCTGCCAGAGGTGATGACCTGCGGCTAGACTTGAAGTTAGACTTTCGGGAAGCGGTATTTGGTGGTGAAAAAGAAATTCGCATTTCACATCTAGAAAATTGTGAAGTCTGTAGCGGTTCTGGTGCTAAACCTGGAACCCGCCCTCGGACTTGTTCTACTTGTAGCGGATCGGGTCAAGTCCGCCGTGTCACCAGAACACCCTTTGGCAGTTTCACCCAAGTCTCGACTTGTCCGACGTGTAATGGAACAGGGATGGTAATTGAAGATAAGTGTGATGCCTGTGATGGGAAGGGCGCAAATCAAGTAACGAAGAAACTCAAAATTACCATTCCAGCTGGGGTGGATAATGGTACACGCTTGCGGATTTCTAGTGAAGGAGATGCTGGACAACGTAATGGCCCTGCTGGGGATTTGTACGTTTACTTGTTCGTGAATGAGGACGAGGAATTCCAACGGGATGGCATTAATATTCTCTCGGAAATCAAAGTTAGCTACCTGCAAGCGATTTTAGGTTGTCGGTTAGAGGTAGATACGGTAGATGGTCCTGTAGAACTGATCATTCCAGCTGGAACCCAGCCCAATACGGTGATGAAATTAGAAAATCGCGGCGTACCCCGTTTGGGTAATCCCGTTAGTCGTGGGGATCACATGCTAAACGTATTAATTGATATTCCCAACAAAGTGACCCCAGAGGAGAGGGAACTGTTGGAAAAGCTGGCTAAAATTAAGGGAGATCGCACTGGTAAAGGCGGTCTAGAAGGATTCTTGGGAAATTTATTTAAGTGATCAAGCCCTCTTCTGTTTTAATTCCCGATGCTCAACTTGATTTGCGCGGCACCCCTTGCCCAATTAATTTCGTGCGGACAAAACTACGTCTAGAAAAAATGCCATTGGGAGGTTTGCTAGAAGTCTGGCTGGACCCTGGTGAACCGATTGAGCAGGTTCCCGATAGTCTGACAATGGCAGGTTATCAGGTGGAACAAATTACAGACTGCACTGGTTATTTTTCTCTGTTAGTGCGCCGTCCAATTACTGGGCAATGACAGGGGAAAATTTTGCTGCAACTGGACAGTTATTGGGTACGGTGCTGGCTGTACAGGCTAATTTTTACCGAGTACAGCTAGATCAAGAGGGTGGGGAGATGAGGGAGATCAGGGAGATGGGGGAGCAAGATCCTCATCTTCCTTATCCCCCTCTCCTACTTTGTACTCGGAGAACGCGCTTGAAAAAAATCGGGCAACAGGTAATGGTAGGTGATCGCGTTGTGGTAGAAGAGCCAGATTGGGCTGGGGGGCGAGGAGCGATCGCTAATGTTTTACCCCGCCAAAGCGAATTAGATCGTCCAGCGATCGCCAATGTCAACCAAATTCTCTTGGTATTTGCTGTAGCTGATCCACCTTTGGAACCTTATCAACTGAGTCGGTTTTTAATTAAAGCTGAGTCTACTGGCTTGGATGTGCTTTTATGCTTGAATAAAAGTGATTTAATTTCACAACAGGAACAGCAGCAAGTTAGCTCGCGCCTACTTGGTTGGGGCTATCAACCGATATTTATCAGTGTAAAAGATGGTATAAATACCGACCAAGCAGCCAAATATTTGAGCAATAAAATTACTGTAATTGCTGGGCCTTCCGGCGTTGGCAAATCCAGCCTAATTAATACGCTAATTGACTCTCTTGAGCTGCGAGTGGGAGAAGTTTCTGGTAAATTAGCTCGTGGTCGTCATACCACTCGCCATATAGAATTATTTGAGTTACCTAGCGGTGGAATGCTTGCAGATACCCCCGGCTTTAATCAGCCCGACATGGATTGTATCCCAGAAGAATTAATCCATTATTTCCCTGAAGCAAGAAAGCGGTTAGCAGTTGCTAGCTGTCGGTTTAGTGATTGTCTGCATCGAGACGAGCCTGAGTGTGCGGTGCGGGGAGACTGGGAACGATATGAACATTATTTAGAATTTTTGTCCGATGCGATCGCTCGTCAAACTCAGCTACACCAACAAGCCGATCCAGAATCCACCATGAAGTTAAAAAGCAAAGGCAAAGGGCAGAGTCAATACGAACCCAAGCTAGAAAGCAAAAAATATCGCCGGATTTCCCGGAAGACTCAGTTACAGGACTTGCAGGAATTATATCGGGATGAGGAATAACGAGTGTGATGTCTACGGGCTGTGACGCTCATGACGCTAGTTGCACGGCATCGTCTCCCTTTGGAAGAAGACTTTCTCTAAGCGAACGCAAGAGCGTCTCGTAGAGAAGCCATGCCGCAGGCTTTACGCTACGCTATCGCCTTTGGCGTCTCCCCTTCTCCCTTTGGGAGAGGCTAGCGCCTGCGTAGGATGCCCGTTCGCCGTAAGGCGTCCCGTTAGGGAAGGGCTGTAGGGAGAAGAATCGCTGACGCAACTCTTAGACACGCTGCGCGAACGCTATCGGCGTCGCACTTCTATATAAAAGTTTAATCACGAGTAGCATAGATACTCCTCAGAAAAACTATCTTGTGAACTGTTATGAGCCATAGGAATTAGAACCTGAGTAAATATTTTAAGTACAGGATTATACAATAAACAAATAGACCGATTTTACAGAGATTCAAAACTAGTTAACAACAATACACGGTAGGGGCACTACATTGTTGTGCCCTTACAAGCACTGTCTTGAACTCAATTGAAAACTATTTTTACGATCCCCATAAAGTCTTAAAATATTGTTAATTTCTGCCAAACTTCTCAACCTTCAACTTACAAGTATCACCCCAAAATCACTATGGCTATCGGCTACGTTGCGCTTGTACTCCACGCACATCTGCCCTTCGTTCGTCACCCGGAAAGTGACTACGTGCTGGAGGAAGAATGGCTCTATGAAGCCATCACGGAAACCTACATCCCTTTATTAAAAGTATTTGAAGGCTTAAAGCGAGACAGTATCGACTTTAAAATCACGATGAGTATGACACCACCTCTAGTGTCGATGCTTCGTGATCCTCTGCTGCAAGAACGCTATGACGCACACTTAGCTCAACTAGAAGAACTTATACAACTAGAAGCAGAACATAATGTCAATAACGGGCATCTTCGTTATTTAGCCGAATATTACGTTACTGAGTTTAAGGAAGCGCGTCAGCTATGGGAAAGCTACAAGGGTGACTTAGTTACAGCTTTTAAGAAGTTCCAAGACAGTAACAACCTGGAAATCATCACTTGCGGCGCTACCCACGGCTATTTACCGTTGATGAAAATGTATCCAGAAGCAGTGTGGGCGCAAATTCAGGTAGCCTGCGAACATTACGAACAAACCTTTGGACAAGCACCTAGAGGCATTTGGTTGCCTGAATGCGCCTACTATGAGGGTTTAGAGCGGATGCTAGCCGATGCTGGGTTACGCTACTTCCTGACTGATGGGCATGGCATCCTTTACGCCCGTCCCCGTCCGCGCTTTGGCACTTATGCCCCAATTTATACAGAAACTGGTGTTGCTGTCTTTGGTCGAGATCATGAATCGTCCCAACAGGTATGGTCTTCTGAGGTGGGCTATCCTGGGGCGGCGGAATATCGAGAATTTTACAAAGATTTGGGCTGGGAAGCAGAATATGAGTATATCAAGCCCTACATCATGCCCAATGGTCAGCGGAAAAATACGGGCATTAAGTATCACAAAATTACGGGGCGTGGCTTAGGTCTATCAGATAAGGCACTCTACGATCCTTATTGGGCGCGAGAAAAGGCGGCAGAACATGCTGATAATTTTATGTATAATCGAGAGAGGCAATCTGAACATCTCTATGCTATAATGCAACGCCCACCAATTATCGTTTCGCCTTATGACGCGGAGTTATTTGGACATTGGTGGTATGAAGGCCCCTGGTTCATCGATTACCTATTCCGCAAGTCGTGGTATGACCAAGGAACCTATGCAATGACCCATTTAGCAGACTATTTGCGGGATCAGCCAAATCAGCAAGTCTGTCGTCCTTCGCAGTCAAGTTGGGGTTTCAAGGGTTTCCACGAGTATTGGTTGAATGAAACGAATGCGTGGATTTATCCGCATTTGCACAAAGCTGCGGAACGGATGATTGAAATCTCGCATTTGGAACCAGAGGATGAATTGGGGTGCAAAGCGCTCAACCAAGCGGCGCGGGAACTGCTATTGGCACAATCTTCTGACTGGGCATTTATTATGCGGACGGGAACAATGGTACCCTATGCGGTTAGACGAACGCGATCGCACCTGATGCGGTTCAATAAGCTCTACGAAGATGTGAAAATCGGCAAAATTGATAGTGGTTGGCTAGAAAAAGTCGAGTTAATGGATAATATTTTTCCTGAAATCAACTATCGCGTCTACCGTCCGCTATAGTCTCACACAAAGTAATCAACAGGAGTAGGGTGGGCATTGCTCACCCTATATTAATAGTGAGGAGCGTTTATTTTACCAATAACAGAGCAAGCCTTAGCCTGTGTAAGGGTTTGTCAAATGCTATCAAATCTTTATAAAGACATCCGCTTATTTCGATTTGACGATAAAATAGGCAAGTTTACATCCTATGGAGATGAACTGCAAGTCATTGTACTAAATAATGGAATCTGGGATTTTGTCAATGAACCAGAATTATGAGCAAATGAGTTTTACAGAGTTGAGAGCTTACGTCGTGGAAAACCGCGAAGACATTGAGGCTCTACGTTTTTTAATGAGCAAACGTGATCCTAATTCTAAAGGCTATCCTATGCCTGTGACAGGGGCTGATATGCAAGCCCAGATGGAAATCATCAGGCGCAAGATTAATGGAGAACTTTGAGATTATTGTCTAATTTAGTAAGAATAATTAGGGTGAGAAAATCATTAGGAGTAATACGTAGGGATACTAGGGTATTTAATCATAGATTTTAGCTTATTTAGGTCACAATTTTGCAGTGAAAAATCGTAGCTCATTATCTAAATAATCTAATTTAATACTACAAAGTAGTATTAAAATTTTGAATGTCATTTTATTGTTGAGATTGTCTTGCTGATGAAAGCAAAATTCACGTTTTACCAAGCATCGTTTTAATCATCAGAATCTTCTAACTCACATTCTGCAAGCAGATTATCAATAGTTTCAGGAAAATCCCCATTCTCTACTTTTTTGCTAAAAACTTGATAACAATCTTTTCTATCGCCTTCCTTTCGAGGAAAACCTAACCAAAGGATAATAATAATTTTTTGTTCTTTGAATGCTCTAAAGAATAATCTATATCGTTCAGGTAGCCCCATTTTTTTCATACGACTATACTTTTGCAAAGGTTTTTGCAAAGCAAAGTGATTAGCAAAAGGGTCTTGAGGAATTTTTTCTTTAATGCCAATATTCAATACTTTCAAGAATTTGACATCTGAATGTGTAATAAATTCTTCTTTAGGTAACTCATTTTTTAAAACACGAACCCTATTACGCAATTCTACCCATTGTTCGTTAAACAATGGGTAGAAAAAAATCTGCCAACTATTACAAGTTAATGCAGCCATTAATCTATAACTACATCAGCTAGTAAATCATCCATTTCATCGCTCATTTCTTGAGTATAAGGAATCAGATCAGAAGGGTTCTGCATTGCATCCTTCATCAGAAAGTCAAGAAAAAGGCTCATCATAATGCCCTCATCTTCATCAGCTTCATCAACATTATCAATTTCTAATCTAACTAAGAACGTGTTATCAGATAACACTTCAATATGGCCTGAAGCATTAGCTAAATGGGGATAATCCTTAGAGAATGCACGAGGTAAGCGAAACCCATCTTGATTTCCTACCTTTGCATGAGTTACGGGATAACTTTTTACAGCCATGAGCTAATTCCTAAGTAGGAAGATACTAGGCATTGAAATACAAGACCTAGACACTATAAATTTGATGTGAGAAGTTATGTTTTGTTATAACAACTGTTATAACTTACAACTAAACTATAACAGATTCCACAAAAAAAGACTATAACTTAATATAAGAATTTTTGATTAAGTAGATATACTTTTAAAGCAAATTGCATATAAACTTCTGAGTCTTGCATACAGACTTATAACCATAACATATAAAAAAGACAGGCAAAATGCCTGTCTTACAAGTAATCATTTAGCAAAGAATTTAGAAATTCATTTCAGCAGCTTGGACTTTCTCAACCTGCTTCTTCTTCAGCACAAGCATAACTTGAGCTAACATTACAAGAGCGACGAACGCAATCATCCCTTTGACTCTAGAAACGTCTTGCAGTACGATTTCTGTATCTGACTGACCAAATCCACCAACATTCGGGTTGCTGGTCAAAGCATCACCAGTCTTAACTGCTTGCCCTTCGGAAACAAGTAGTTCTGGCCCTACAGGAATCGTATCAACGACAACATCACCAGATTCAGGCTGGATGCTGACTAAATATTTAACGTTACCGTCTCCATCTTCCTCTTTAGCAATCTTGGTAATTGTGCCAGTAGCGTTAGCGTTGTAAACAGTATTGTTGCTCTTTTCGCCAGTAGGATAAACTTGTCCGCGTCCCCTATTAGCACCTAAGTGAACTGAATATTTACCGAAGTGGATGTTTTTATCGGTTGCGGGGTTGGGAGAAAGAACCGGGAAGACGATTTCTTGATACTGTTCACCAGGTAAGGGGCCGACGATGACGACGTTATCTTTGTCTTCGCTGTAGGGTTGGAAGGGAGTGTCGCCAATTTCTGCTTTAAGTTCTTCGGAAATACGGTCTTCAGGAGCAATCTTAAAGCCTTCAGGTAGCATCAGTACAGCACCGACATTCAAGCCAACCTTAGAACCATCGGCACCAACCTGTTGGGCGCTGAGATCGTAGGGTATTTTCACCACAGCTTTAAATACAGTATCAGGTAGCACCGATTGGGGAACTTCCACTTCTGTAGGCTTGGCCGCTAGGTGACAGTTGGCACAAACAATCCGCCCAGTTGGTTCGCGGGGAGTTTCGGGATAGGTTTGCTGTGCCCAAAAGGGATAGGCGGCAGCAGATTGGGGAAGAGCTAGATCGCTGGTGAAGTAAAATGTCAGGGTAGCGATCGCTATGAGCAATGTTTTTACAATCGCTCTAGCACTGCGAGTTAACCTCGCTGTTATGAAAACATTTCTCATCTCTAATAAGGGCAACGATTCTCTGATGGATTGGTCAACAGTCGAGGTTCAAAAGTTGCGAGCTAGGAGTTAGGAGTTAGGAGTCTAAAATTTAGACTTTGGACTCTAGACTTTTAACTCAGCACTCAGTACGGACTAAACCATAGCTATCCGCTAACAGCACTGATTAAGCCCACCAAGGTGCATCACCTGTGCGGAAGTCGGTTTCAGTCCAAGGGGTCAAAACGATTTTGTCGTCGTTTACATTGGTATGGGCCAAAGGCAGAGACAGAGGTGCTGGACCCCGGACAACCTTGCCAGTTGCATCATATTGAGAACCATGACAAGGGCATTTAAACTTGTTCTCAGCAACGTTCCAGGGGACGACACAACCTAAGTGAGTACAGATGGCGTTAATGCCATAATCTTTGATTGCCTCTTTGCTGTCTACCACAATATAGGTGGGATCTCCCTTTAGTCCTTGGACTAAGTTGCGATCGCCTGCATTCCGGTTTTCTAGAAATTTAGCGACGCTAACATCGTTACCTAGCTCGTCTTTTGCCGTTACACCGCCACCAGCACCACCACTAGCGGGTGGAATAAAGTACTTGACAACGGGATACAATGCACCCAGAGCCACTCCAGTGACAGTCCCAAAAGTGAGCAGATTCATGAACTGACGACGCCCCATATCGGGCACGTCTGCTGATTCAGAAAATTGAGCCATAATTTACGCGCTCTTTGTGTATTTTGTTAAGCATTTTGACAAAAGTACTAGTACCTGAGGAACTCTTGTCTAAGTCGAAATGCTAGCGCTCACAACGATGCCATACTTCTCTGTTCCAAGATATATTTAGCATCTTTTCTGTTAGCATTACATTTCTTTATATCCTTATCATACTGGAGTCACGGAACTTAACATCATAACTAAATGTAAAATCTGATTGAGAAAAGCTATGACAGGACAGGAATTACATCAGATATTGCTTGATAAGTGGGGATACTCTTACGATGTCCAGTTCCGCCGGGCACAGGGAAAGATATTTTTGCAAGTAATGTGGAAATACCTGGAGCAAGCTTCTTTTCCCTTGAGCGAGACGGAGTATCAAGAGCATCTAGATAGCATTGCTAATTATCTTCATGCCTTGGGTGGGTCAATACAAGTACAAACATTTATTGCCCAAACACGCGATCGCCCCCGGCTCGGTAAAGCTGTTAGCATTCCTCTAGATTTGGGTGAACGCGCTTCGGAATGGATATTATGACCTACTATTCCATTAATATTAATAATTTTCTGAGTAATCACAGTGTTTTTTATACAAAAATACTCCATTGCCACTACATCATTTCAATGAAACAGGAGTCATAATTCAGAATTCAG
Organism: Nostoc sp.; assembly: GCF_036919595.1. Lineage (GTDB taxonomy): Bacteria > Cyanobacteriota > Cyanobacteriia > Cyanobacteriales > Nostocaceae > Nostoc. The sequence continues at coordinate 154,273 of NZ_JBALCO010000005.1, forward strand.
AATTGGTGAATACTTTACCCATAAAGGTATAGAGTTTTAATAAAAAAGAATATTTAATATTTATTTTGCCCACAAGGAGCAAGGTTTTAAACTAATATTCAGACGCTCGCTACCAGACCAAGGTATAGCTGGCTTTTGAGCAGGGGTAGGCGGACTCCTTCGCGCTGCCCTATCAAAGAGTCATACGGAATTAATGGCTTTATTCTGACTTGTTCTTGATAAATTAATCCGCTTAGGTTAAGGTTAAAAACTAAAACTGGCGTAGGTTGAGTTGAGGAACGAAACCCAACATTATCAAGGTTTTGTTGGGTAACGCTTACGCTCAACCCAACAAAGCTATTCTTCTTAACCTAAGCGTATTGCTTGATAAATTGTAACTGCCCAGGTAGGAATGTCAGGAATATTCCCATGAGGGAAGAAAGATGGTAGTGTTCAAGCATGAATCCAGAAGAAAAAG
>NZ_JBALCO010000006.1:0-12628 GCF_036919595.1 Nostoc sp.
TGGTCTTAATCTCCTCGAAGTTATTACTGATGCTTTAGAAGGTAATGTCTCTGTTTTCCTTTCCTCTATTACTACTAGCTAGGCAGTTACTATTTTTCGCGTAATGCCTTACGGTTGATGTCAAGGGGTTGTTCGTCTTTTTTGTTGCCAACGATAATCACGGGGGAATGTCCGCCGAAGCTTTCGATTAGTTTCAGCCAATATTCGATGCGGTTTTCTTCTTCGCTGGTGCGACAATTACAAACGAGGAGATAGAGGCTGCGCTTAGTCAGAAAAAACTGATGGGTGGCATGATAAATTTCTTGTCCGCCAAAGTCCCAAACATTCAGGCGGATATCTTCACTATTCACCTGCACGTTCCAAGTTTCTACATTGAGTCCGTCGGTTTGGGGTTGATTTTTATCATATTTTTTGCGGATTAGTCGCTCGATCAGGGATGTTTTACCGACGCTACCTTGTCCAATGAGTAAGAGTTTGGCCTCGTGTAATGGTCGAGTTTCACTTATGCGAACTTGCCTCAAGTAATTAAAAATCTCTTTTGCATCACTTGAATTAAGAATTTCTAATGGAATCTGGGTTATTTGGTTGCTACTGAGGTGAAGCTGCGTCAGATTGGTTAATTTAGCGATCGCCTCTGGAATCTGGGTTATTTGGTTGTCACTGAGGTCAAGCAGCCTCAGATTGGTTAAATTAGCGATCGCCTCTGGAATCTTGGTTATTTGGTTGTCATTGAGGATAAGCTGCGTCAGATTGGTTAATTTAGCGATCGCCTCTGGAATCTTGGTTATTTGGTTGTCATTGAGGATAAGCAGCGTCAGATTGGTTAATTTAGCGATCACCTTTGGAATCTGGGTTATTTGGTTGCAATAGAGGATAAGCTGCGTCAGATTGGTTAAATTAGCGATCGCCTCTGGAATCTGGGTTATTTGGTTGCTACCGAGGTGAAGCTGCGTCAGATTGGTTAATTTAGCGATCGCCTCTGGAATCTGAGTTATTTGGTTGCAATAGAGGATAAGCTGCGTCAGATTGGTTAAATTAGCGATCGCCTCTGGAATCTGGGTTATTTGGTTGCTATAGAGGTGAAGCTGCGTCAGATTGGTTAATTTAGCGATCGCCTCTGGAATCTGAGTTATTTGGTTGCTACCGAGGTCAAGCTGCGTCAGATTGGTTAAATTAGCGATCGCATCAGGTATTTCAGTTAGCTCTACTCGAATTAAGATAAGTTCCTCTAAATGTAGTATTTGCGTTACCACATCGGGAATGCTCTCTAAAGGATTGCCACTGATATCCAACTTACGCAAATTAGGCAAACCCAATAGTTCGAGTGGAAGCGTTTTTAAATTGTTGCCTGAAACCTTTTGGAGAGGGCGGTATCCTACGTATCCATAACCTTCAACCTTCTTTCCCAAAATCAAAGACTCAAGCTGCTTCAACTTACCAATTTCTACAGGTAACTCAGTCAACTCCTGCCCCGACAAGTCTAACTCTCGCCAACCCTCAGCCACGGCGCGATCTATCAGTACCAACAACTCATCCTGCGTCATAATTCCAAGGAGAAGGGTAAAAGGAAAGAAGATTGATGAAGATTATCTTAACTGATTAGCGAAAAATGCTAAATTATCATTTGTTGGCAATCGCGCCTTGAGATGATAGGAAAAGCGATCGCGCGAGTGCTAACTTGTCAGTTTGCTGTTTGGGATATTGCGGATTTAGGGCTACGCCTACGCATATATCTAAATCTGGTTTCTAGCTATCTCTGTTATGATGCCTACGATCAATTTTTGGCATTGCTTACAAAATCGAGCGATCGCATCCCTGACATGACACCAGGGGGCAATCACGCAATCTAACAAATTTGAATATTTCTACTCATCACTCAAAGTTTCAATTAATGAATCTACTTGCTGCTGTCGCTGCTGCAAAAAACTTTCGCACTGACGCAAATACTCTACAGCCTTAGCAAATTGGTCAAAAACCTCTTCCAATTCCAACTCACCCGCCTCAATGCCAGCGATAATTCCCTCTATTTCAATAACCTTCGCCTCATAATTCCAACCTTCCATAGAGTCAGAACCAGAAGCACTCTTACGTTTAACCATTCAACTCTCTGTGTCCTCTGCGCCTCTGCGGTTCGTTAATTCCATAACTTTCACTTTAACCCCACCTTGCCCCAACTGAATCAACAAATCATCTCCCACAGCCAACTCAGTTGCAGAACGAGCGATCGCCCCATCTTCCCGCCTCACCACCGCATAACCACGCTGCAACACCGCTTTCGGGTCAAGACTAACCAACTTTTGCCGCAACAACTCTAGATGCTGCGTTGCTTGCTGCGATCGCCCCGTCGTAATTTGCACCAATTGCTGACGTTTCCAAGCTAGCTTACGCGCCTCTTGCTCTACTTGTCGATCTAACCGCAAACGTCGCAAACGGTTTCGCAATACTTGCAATTTATTCTCAGCATTTTCTTTAAAGTCATCCACCGCCTCATGTAAAGCGACAACTCGCCCCCGATGCTCAGTATACAACTCTGAAAGTGCTGGTACAACTATTTCCGCCGCCGCAGTCGGTGTATGCACACAAGCATCTGCAACTAAATCTGCTAAAGATTCATCGCGTTGATGACCGATACCAGTAATTACGGGTATAGAACAACTAGCAAGCGATCGCACCACTCGTTCATCATTAAAGCAAGCCAATTCTTCAACTGCGCCACCACCCCGCGATAAAATTAGCACTTCGGCACGACCATCGTTTTCCACCCGCTTAATTGCTTTTACAATAGATTCCGGCGCTTGTTCACCCTGTACTGTCGCGGGCGAAAATAAAACGTGTAAACCTGGATACCTTTGCTTGAGAGTTTTTTGAATATCGCCCCAAGCAGCAGCCGTTGGTGAAGTGACGACAGCGATCGTTTGGGGGTGGATTGGGAGCGATCGCTTTCTTTGGGCGTCGAACAACCCCTCAGCCAGCAAGCGATTTTTTAGTTGTTGATAGCGCAGCGCCTGTAAACCAACACCAGCAGGTAGAGTCTGCCAAACTGATAACTGATACTCTCCCCGTTGCGGATAAAGGCGAATACTACCCAAAATAATTATCTGCTCACCGGGAACTGGTATCTGGGCGAGTTTTGCCAATTGGCTATTCCATACTACACACTTAATTCCGGCGGTGCGATCGGTATCTTGCAGCGTGAAAAATAAACCACTCCGATGGTGGTTAGCACTGGAAACTTCGCCAGTTACCCAAACTTGCCGTAATTGTTCATCTTGCTCTAACAGCAAGCGGATATAGTCAGTTAATCCAGATACTGAAAGTGCAGTATCGAGAATCAGAGAGTCGGGAAGGTCGAAAGTCATCAAAGATGCCTGAAAGCATTTGTGCTGGAGCGATTTTAGCATTTTAATTAAAACAGAAGTTCATGCTAATAAACGCTTTAATCTTTTGTAGACATCATCATCATTGCGCTTACCGACTAAAATCACTTCTACTAAATCTTGCTCAGGAAAATACCTGTAAACAATTCGATATTCACCACTATCAACTCGATATAAACCCTGATAACCAGATAGCTGCTCACTATCAGCGGGTAAAGGCTCAACATTCAAAGCCAAAACCTTTTATTGCAATCTGTGCTGCTATTTTAGGCTGCAAACCGTTTAGAAAATCAAGGACAGTTGCTAAACCATCAAGCTTCGCCATTAGCTAAATGCTTTAATGCAGATATAAAAGCCTCTGTACCAATCATTTTGGACTCACTCAGAGCAACTTCAGCAGCTTTACCAAAAACCATATCCTCTAATTCTTCCAGCCGATTAATTAATTTTTCGTAGCTCTCGGCTGAAATAATCACATGACTAGGCCGTGATTGCTTGGTTAGTAGAACTGGCTCAGTAGCAGCCTTATCAAAAACCTCACCGTGTTTGTTACGAGCATCTGTGAGAGTGTAGGTCTGCATAGCAATTTTGACTACTTTAGACATTTTGCCTATATTTTAGCAGATAACTCTTCTCAAGTTTTTTATTCTGTGTTAGCTGTTTGTTGGGGGATGTCGTCTAACGAGTGTAATACGCTATTAATCCTTACTCTGTGCCTGTTTAAGCCCAATGTCGGGATAGATTCATTTCTCGACATTCTCCCCCAACTGGTAACAGCATCGACAACGCCGCCGCTCCCAACACCTGATCGTCAAATCGTTTTCAAATCGTTGTCAGACTGTAGAACCTGTAACCCCTAGCCAATAACAATTTGAACTCGATTAGCTGATAAAACAATTAAACTGTCTTCAGTGATAACTGACCACAAACAACCTATTGCCTTCAATACCACCACAAATAAATGACTGGTAAGACTTCTGGAAAACTTTGTGATCTACTGAATTCTGATTGAACAACTAGGATCAGGAGCAAAGCTTTTATCAAAAACGAATCTAGCATTGATTCCTTCACCACCTGCTATATAGGGACCACCTAAGTAATGTTGATTATTATCTTGGATGCCTGCATCTCCGGTATTAAATCTTTTTGCGGGTAGAAATCCGTTGTCAACATAATAAACATTTGCTTTATTACCGCCGCGATTGCTTCTCTTGTTAATTTTATAGTTGATTCTTACTACTGGGCCTAGATATCTTCCGGAGGGAGTGTGATCTATTACAATTGTGCCTGTAAAACCTCCTTTACTACATGAATAGTTACTAATAACGGCATCAGCAGTAGCTGGAGTTAAAGCAATGCTACTGCAAGCAACAGTCATTGCACCAGTAGCAATAACAAAACAGTTTGTAGCCTTTCTAATTTGACGAGCAGTCAAAGTATTAATCATTTCAGACTTCCTTTTTGATTAAGTTATACTTGCATTAATAAAATTAAAATGAATAAATACCAAAAATTTTCAACCCTATTACAAAACTTTAAATAGAATTCCATTCCCCCCACACCCCCAAATCACACCATGTATTACCTCGTTAGCACGGGGTTTGTTTTTGGTGATTGGGTGTGATCGCGGTAAAGGTAGGTATTCTCAATAAACAAGTAGAAAAAATAGGTTTTAAAGTTGATAGCGTAAAGAGTTGATAGTTTTTAACTCGAAATATACATTATTAATAAATATTTCTGATAATAAGTGCATCAAAACTGCGTCAATTTTTTAAAACAGAAAAAATTGACGCAGAAAAAACGCTAAAAAGTGCATAGTTGTAAGGTTTTTTTCAACTGGACGCAAAAAACCGCTACTTTAGGGGAGATGATATGCTGATTCGTGTTAGTAATCGCTCCTAATTATACCAACCTCCGCAAATGCTCACGAGTACGGTTCTACTGACAGTGTTGTTTAGGTAATTTATTTTTTCTTGAAAATCCCTTGCTTACCCAGTCAAAAAAAGCTATCTCTGAATGCAAGTTGGTATCATTGTGCAAGACTACCCTAATCTGGTAGCGATCGAGTTAGGATCTTGTCACACCCTTTTTTTGATTTGAGAAGTCCTATTCCAGAATTTTCTGGTTAAAATAGTATATCTGTTCTACTCAGACTCCCAGAGCAACACTCCTTAAAACCATATATTTAGAGGCATTAGAGGCAGGAATGGCTATCAACACCGATACTTCTGGCAAGCAAAAAGCGCTGACTATGGTGCTCAACCAGATTGAGCGCAGCTTTGGTAAAGGAGCAATCATGCGCCTGGGCGATGCCACCCGGATGCGGGTGGAGACAATTTCCAGTGGAGCGCTCACCTTAGATTTAGCATTGGGTGGTGGTTTACCCAAGGGGCGGGTAATTGAAATTTATGGCCCCGAAAGTTCCGGGAAGACTACAGTAGCGCTACATGCACTCGCCGAAGTGCAAAGAAATGGCGGTATTGCTGCCTTTGTTGATGCTGAACACGCCCTTGACCCTACCTATGCTGCGGCATTAGGTGTAGATATTGACAATTTGCTGATTTCCCAACCTGACACAGGCGAATCAGCTTTGGAAATTGTCGATCAGCTTGTTCGCTCTGCTGCGGTTGATATTGTAGTCATTGACTCAGTAGCAGCACTGGTTCCCCGCGCTGAAATTGAAGGGGATATGGGTGATATTCACGTTGGTCTGCAAGCGCGGTTAATGAGCCAAGCCCTACGTAAGATTACGGGTAATATTGGTAAATCTGGTTGTACAGTAATTTTTATTAACCAGTTGCGGCAAAAAATCGGTGTTACCTACGGTAGCCCAGAAACCACGACTGGAGGTAACGCATTGAAGTTTTACGCTTCGGTGCGCTTGGATATTCGCCGGATTCAAACCTTGAAAAAAGGTACAGATGAATTCGGTAACCGCGTTAAAGTTAAAGTTGCTAAAAATAAAGTAGCCCCGCCCTTCAGAATAGCGGAATTTGACATTATTTTTGGCAAAGGAATTTCTACCTTGGGTTGTATTGTAGACTTAGCAGAAGAAACTGGCGTGCTTGTCCGCAAGGGAGCTTGGTATAGTTACAACGGCGATAATATCTCCCAAGGACGAGACAATGCCATTAAGTATCTAGAAGAAAAGCCTGAATTTGCTGAACAAATTAAGCAACTGGTGCGTGAAAAGCTAGATAAAGGCGCTGTTGTTTCTGCTAACTCTGTAGCTAAACCCAGTGAAGGAGAGGAAGAGGAAGAAGTCGATTTAGAGCCAGAAGAATAAGAGTGGAGATTTATTAATCTGCAACTGCTAATGGATAGTGCGTTATGAAGAGAGCTAACGCACCTTTTCCAAGGTATTGATGAGTTACAACAAGCCTAAGGAAATGATTGCTACTATATGACGAGCAATCATTTTTATGGCGTTTCTCGTTGGAATCAGGTAAAAGTAGGGGTGTACATCTGTATATTGGTGTCAACTTAAGCCAAAAGTCAGCATAATATGTAATCTAGGTACATTTGGTTTAATGTTCTTAGATTCCACGCTTACAGCTATTTTCAGTTAAATAGACCACGTACGGGCACAGCAATCCTGTGCCCTGTGCCCCTACGACAGATATGGTTCAAATATATGAAAACTGCTGTAAGTTAACACCAGTAACAGATATGTCCCCCTACGAAGCATTTTGCAACTCAGCTGTGCGGACTGAAAGCTGCTGTGTCTGATTACCTCGTTGCACTTTTACCTGTAATATTTGACCAAGCCGACTGTCTTCCACAAAATTCTGCAATTGTTCAGCACTGGTAATAGCTTTACCATCAACTTGAAGAATTACATCGCCGCGCCGGATACCCGCAGATGCGGCTGGAGAATTGGGGACAACTCGCATTACAAAAACACCATTAACTTCTGGTATCTGAATGGGAGAGTTGGGATCGGTGTTATTTTCCTTGGCAAGATCGGGCGTTAAAGTTAGCATTTGCACACCTAGATACGGGTGAGCAACTTTGCCATCACGTTGCAGTTGGGCTGCGATCGCTTTGGCTTTATCGATGGGAATCGCAAACCCAATACCCATCGCGTCAGGACGAATGGCTGTGTTAATGCCAATCACTTCACCTTGGCCATTCAATAATGGCCCTCCAGAGTTACCAGGGTTAATCGCGGCGTCTGTCTGAATAAAGTCTAAGCGTTTATCACTAATGCCGACTTGGGCGCTGGAACGTTTGAGAGTACTGACAATTCCCAAGGTAACGGTGTTATCAAATCCCAAAGGATTACCAACTGCGATCGCCCAGTCTCCTACCTGTACATTATTAGAAGAACCCAAGGGCGCCACTGGTAAATCGTTACCAGCATTTATCTTGACTACTGCCAAATCTGTGACTTCATCAATGCCTTGAACTTTCCCTTCAAAGGTGCGGCCATCTTTGAGCCGGACTGTTACTTTATCAGCCTTATCGACCACATGAGCATTAGTCAGAACTAACCCGCTCTTGTCAAGAATAAAACCTGAGCCTAAACCGCGCAACTGCTGCTCAGAAGGCATCTGTTGCGAGAAACCGTCACCAAAAAACCGACGGAAAAAGGGGTCTTCAAAAGATGGATCAACGCGACGAGTAATTGTGCGCTCAGTATCAATCCGAACAACTGCTGTGCCCACACGATTCACTGCTGCTGTAACAAAGCTAGTGCTACCGATCGCAGCAGTGGTTGGTAATTGCCGTTGAGCAATCACTTTTGAAGTATCTCCAGCAGTCATAGGGGGTGCTGGTTCGGCTTGGGAGGGCAACACTTGCAGGGTGCTAACAGTTAGCATAACTCCTAACGCGATCGCTAACACATGAGAACTAAGTTGATGTAGAGACCGAGATAATTTGGGAAATCGCATAATCACAACCTAATTTATTAAGCTTAATTGTTGCTTAGTCGTGACAAATCTATTTACAGTTATTTTTACTTCAGGTTTCGCCTGCTTTTCCCAACACTGGGGTTAGAGCATTTTGCGAACTACCTTTAATCAACTTAATGGAAAATTTAACCCAAAAGCTATTATGGACATTTACACTTTACAAGTTCGGTTTTTACCCATCAATAAAACTTTTGGATTGCTAATAAGACTAGACCTTTGAAGGTAGTGACACTGATGAAAAACAGACAGGGGATAGCCATACTCACTTTTGGTTCAAAACCTTGCCAGATGATGACTCTGGACAATGAATTAACTTTTGAATAAAATTTCATTTCGACTGGTTGCACCTAGCTGGGGTAAAGAGTTGATAACTGAGTGGGGAGTGAGGGCAGCAGGAACGGCCAAGGGTAGTTGTAATTGTTTTACAACACTTTGCAAGAGTTGGTCTTGTCCAGTCCGGAAACCCCCGACATTTGTCCCTCGGTTGATAATCGCAAACCAAACCAAACCGCGATCGCGTGTGGGCATCACTCCTGCTAAAGCGCTAACATCACGGAGAGTGCCAGTTTTGATCACAGTAGCAAGGGGAATATGTCTAGTGTGTAGTGTACCGCGGTGATCAAACCCAGACATGGGGAACAAGTCAGCCAGATTCAGCTGATGGGCAGATGCCTCAACTTGAATAGCCATCAGCATGGCACAGACAGCCCTGGGGGAAATGCGATTTTCCGGGCCCAGTCCTGAACCATTGATTAACTGAATTTCCACTTGTGGCACCCTAGCAAGGCTAGCAGCAGTGGATTGGACTACACTTGCTCCTCCCAGTGAGTCTGCGAGCATCTGTGCCATATCGTTGTTACTGTAAACGTTCATCTCCTTAAGCAGTTGCTTCAAGGGCAATGAGCGATGACGCATTAACAAAGTTTGTTGAGGGTTTGGTTGCGCCTCAACTTTCACCCCACCTGCAATCACAACTTGAGGCTTGGGCGTTCCCTTAGGCATAATTGAGTACCTGAAAATAGCGGGGCGGCCCCAAGTCGCACGATTTAGTATTTGCTTGAGCATTAGACCTGCTAGCATCGGCTGACGTTGGAAATTCATGGCAAAATTGCCAGTAATGATCAAATTTCCCTTTACCTGCTTGATGCCCATTTTATTGAGAGTATTACCAAGTGCGATCGCTTCTTCCCAAACAAACATCGGATCGCCACGGCCTGTAATTACCAAATCGCCCTGCACAACCCCATTTACCACTGGGCCAGTCACACTCACCAAAGTATCAAATTGGTAATCTGGCCCCCAAGTTTTCAAAGCAACTAGTGAAGTGGCAATTTTGGTTAAAGAGGCAGCCGGCAGAGGTGTTGTACCTTGGTGATTTGCCATCAGCATCGGCCCCGACTGCATCCAAATTCCCTGACTCTCAGCCAGATTCGGCGCCACCACTTTTGATGTTATGAGCTTTTTCAGATATTCCTGCACCGTCGTCGCCCCAGATGGATTGGGATCAGGGGCAAGAACCAAGCCAGGGCTACTTTGCCAAGTCAATGCATCTAAGGCATCTAAAGGCTTGATTTGTACCCCGGCCATTTCCAGCCAGAGCGACACCAAACCTGAACCCAATAATTCCAGCATCTTTTATTCCTCTATTAAGATTTGATATATTGTTTCCTGTGCTAATATACAAGCTTTTTTACCAGAATCAGTATTGAGTCATAATAACTGGTGTTTTTCTGATCTGTTAAGTAGCGTGAATCATATTGTTTTCCTGGCTCCTTTGACGATGCCAAAATGCGATCGCTCATCAAGATAGCCGATGAGTAATTGAACTACACCACTTTCTACTCCCTATTCCCCATTCACCGACTCAGTCGTGGTCTAAATACTTGAGAAATGCTCTATACAGACATTTTTGATATGTGGAGAGACTACGCCGTTAGCGTGATTCTTTCAGGCTTTTATTAATCATTCATTGATAGTAAATAGACCCGTACTTTTGGGGCACAGCATTACTGTGCCCCTACAACAGATGTGGTTTTTTAAGTCATCAGGACTTACACAAAAACTCTCTCAAACTCTTATTCCTTCGTATACTTCTCTACGAGACGCTACACGAACGCGTCCTTTGCGGTTCGTTTTTCTGTTACTAGTGCGTAAGTCCTGAATACCTACTTTCTTTCTGGATGTGCTGCATCCTCTGGTGAAGGAGTACCCATCAGGTTAATTGTGGCAATCATCTGATACAAGCGCCCCAAGTCGCGTTGATTGAAGTACAAAATGAGCCGGGGTAGTTCAACAGTTTCATCTTGTGCTTCTTGAGGTAATGCTTGACTTTTTTCAATCCGTCCTTGAATAATAATCTGGCTAAAATTAGCATTGAGTTGCTCTACCTGAGCGTCTGATATATCTGTCTTGAGGCGGATGACTAATTTATTGCCAACATATCGACAGGAGTGATAAACCTGGTAAAAACGAGTAATCACATCACAAGCCACATCTAAGTCGTCTGTCACCGTGTAGAGGCTGGGGTCTTCAGGACTGACAAGACCATTTTGTACTAGTTGCTTATTAATATATTCGCTCCAAGACCACCAGTAATCGCCACCAGGGCGATCGATTAAAACTAGAGGTACTGGGCCAAATTTACCATTTTGGGTTAATGTCATGCATTCAAAAGCTTCATCTTGAGTGCCAAAGCCGCCAGGAAACAAGGCTATAGCATCACTTTCTTTGAGGAGAAACAGCTTGCGGGTGAAGAAATATTTGAAGTTAATTAGCTTGGGATCGCCTTCTATAAACGGGTTCGCTAGCTGTTCAAAAGGTAACTGAATGTTTAATCCAAAAGAATTTTCTCGCCCAGCACCTTCGTGACCCGCCTGCATAATCCCGCCGCCACCGCCTGTCATCACCATAAATCCTAATTGAGAAACAGCACGAGCAAACTTAAGGGCCATTTGGTACTCTGGCGTATCTGGCGCTAGACGAGCAGAACCGAAGACGGTGATTTTGCGAACGTGTCGATAATTATAAAAAAGCTGGAAACCGCGCTCCATATCTACTAGAGCAGCGGACAATATTTTCCAATCGAGACGCTCAATTTCGGTATCAGCTAGACGAACAATAGTAGCAAGTGCTTGCTGAATAAGTTGCCGATTTTTTAATGTCGGTAAACGAGCGATCAATTCAGCGATATCCGCCTGTAAAGACTCTGATGTGTCAAACGACGCAGATGAGGTCATGAGAACTGCTGCAACAATGGCATTATATTTTACGTGAACTACTCACACTCTAGCAAGCGGGAATAAGCCCTCTGATGTACAGTTAACACACTCATAACTGGCTTTGAGGTAGTATTGCTCAGGGAGCGATTTTGTTAGATCCCACTTTAATTCTCAGTTACAGAGCTATATTCTCAATAAAAACAGTTATTTGGCTGCGATGCCTGCGACAGGCGTAGATGCAGCACCCCTAAATAGGTGATTTAGCACCTGAATTTTAAGCATCTCACAAAATCCATTGCTCCTAGAGTGATTGACTCTAAAAAAAAAGCCCTTACAACGCTTGTTGCAAGGATATTTGAGCTATTTCTTGCCTAGAGAATTTTCTCAACTCCAGTAAAAATTGTGAAAAATTTTAATTCTGCATCATCAAAAGTTATTTACTTTTGAACAAATTGGTACAGATTTAGAGTTGCTCTACGACTTATTCTCAAAGTTGTAACCTTTAACTTAAAAGCAATCAAGGACGATGATAGTATTTAACGTTGTAGACGTAGAAGACAATATATATTACCTAAAGTATGAAGATATCAAGGAAACAAAAGTAGCGGATGAAGGTAAAAACAATGACGATTACATTGATGCTAAATACTTTCAAGTTCTTTTCAAAAACGGAGATATAATCCTTCTGGAAATGGATAAACAAAATGAACTTAGCCGAATACTTCTTTACCGTTTATTAATGCGTGGAGAATAGTCATAACCTGTCCTGAGAGCTGATTCGTAAAGAAAATCTAAATAGAACTAAATCTGCCTTTACTCAGGTTCTAGGCTAAATTGAGTATAGTTATTTTGTTATGGATTCCCTAAATTACAGTTCGTAAGAGTCCACAGCTGTGTATTGGTGTCAACTTACACCATGTTTTCATGTATTTAAACCACATCTGTCTTAAGGGCATTAAGGGCACAGCATTGGCAAAATGATTGAGACTGACGATAGAGGCGGAAAATTCGCTGAAGTGATTCTTACAGCAATTTTCATGTAATTGAACCACAAAGGACGGTAACATAGACATGAAGTAATTGTTTTATTCGATGCCAGTATCTTACTCGGAGGATT
>NZ_JBALCO010000007.1:0-34599 GCF_036919595.1 Nostoc sp.
GGATGAAGGGGCTGCCGTCGGCAGCCCCTTCATCCCCCTTTAAAACGATTATCATTATTGTTAATGGAATAGTTTATTCTCTGGAAGTCCCTTAATTTCTCATAATTAATAATACTGTTGTGTCTTCTTTTTTACTTTATATTGAACACATGATTCCTCTTGCACGTAGTCATGGATTTAACATTCATATTTCCAGTTGCAAGATATAAGCCGACCACGGGCGCGTTCTTCGCTCCCGCAAAATATAAAACAAGCACATTTTAATGATATTCCTCAAAGCCATACTGTATAAAGGTTTTCAAATGTGCAAGTTAAGAAATACTTAAATATATGTTTTAGTGATCGCTCGTTTTTTGCCTGACATGACAAAATCGCGTTGTTCCCAAGTCAGCGTGGGTTAGCCATTGCATTACAGATTCACTCTGAGTACCTCGATGCAATTGTCAGGGCAATACCCATTGGTGCATCAGATGTCAGAGTTAAATTTCAACGATTATATCCTTCTTTGGCTCTGTCATAATTTTCTTGGCAGACTACTAGTAGCTCGATTTGTTACGCTTCCTGCTTAATTTTGCACTTGTTCCCTTAAGTTGACAATGCCATTCTACGCAGCTTTAAACTGATTTGGTATGACTATCAATTTCACGTTTTTGTATATAGATGTGACGATTAATAAAATACTGACTCAGTAATGATTCTGAGAGATATTTAGCACCTCTAATAACTCCAAGACATTGTTTAGAGTTACATAAGCAATCAAAAGGGCGATGTAATTCCCACTCTGTACTAGGATAGAACATGGTAATTTGCTCACCTTCTTCAATGTCACGTATCGCACATAATTCTAAAGATTCAACATTAACAATTGTATTGGGATCGCATGAGTTATTAAGAAATAAGACATATTTTTCCCAACAGATATGCTTGTCAGCATTGATTTGAAGGCTTTGAGAAGTAGGATAAGGTAAGACTCGGTAATTTTTAATTTGATGAAATACAGTTCCTTTTTTGATTCTTTGTTCGGCAACTAAGTGTTTTCCGTATGTTTGGCTATGTGCTAAAGTAATCATAATCTTGACAAGGGCTTTCATCTCTTATAACTGTTACTTGAAAATTGTAATGGGTGCGGCTCTTTTAAAAAGAGGAAGAATGAAGTTAGACAAGTATTGGGAGTGATGGTGGAGTAAGAGAGCAGCAAGCTTGAGTTACCCGTTTCATCAAAGGAATACCATCAAAATACAAGCACAGATGATTACGCTCATATTCTTGCCGTAAATGGAAGCGCTAGTATTCATCCCAATCACCACTAATATGGAGGGAACGAAGACGTAAAACAGCTTCCGCACCTGTTAGGCTCCACCTCGCGCCAGTGATATCCATATCTGGAGCCTGTCTTTTTGCCCTGATGATTGTTTCCAAAGCTTATGATGACAGCACTCCTATTTCTACTTTTTATCAGAATACCGTCTTTTGATAAGAGCCGCAGCCATTTATAAATCTATAAGCTGAGGCAGTATAGCTCAAACAGTACTTCCTTATTGAAGAATGTCTTCAACGCTCCATACATGTTTCATCAACATTTTGTTGTATACGACCTCGGAACACTTGGTCATAAAAGTAACGATAGGATGGTTCAACCACCATAATCTTAGGCTCAATTAGCTTGTGCAATGCTTGAACATTGCACATTGGAACACCTTGGTGGTAATGGTGCGCTGTGTGAATATTATTACCATTGACAAACCAAGACATTAACCTTGAAGTATTGATAGTACGAGTGTTACTAAGTACATTTGCATCGGTTTGAGTGTTTAAGCCAAAGTGTTCTGGCATCTCTATCATAAAGTGTACTCCTTCCGCTAACAGTAATGATGGCACCCACCAAGCTAAGATAAATATAGATGTACCAGTGTATACCGTAAGGACAATACTAGCCACGAGAAGCATGAAGTTAAATAAATATTCCTGCTTTATATTACGGTTATAATTTTCCTTCTCAATTCCAGGCAAGGGGCGCCAGAAAATTGTCAGTAGTGTGAAATGAGCGATGCGTTTGTAGCGAGACAGATCAAAGAATGAAAGAGTTAACCCAAGTAATGAATTAAGGTTTTGAAAACGGTAGTCAAAGTGTTCTTTATTACGGAAAGAACCTAAATAAGCATGGTGACGCAAATGGTCATATCGGTAGTGTGAGTAAGAATTCATCATGAAAATACCACAAATTATCCCAAAAAACCGATTAAGCTTTGGAGAAAGGAAGGCATGTCCATGAAGGCACTCATGCTGTAGCTCCACTAAATGAGCATACATTAAACCGTTAACTATCATTGCTAAAAGTATTAATGACCAGAATGGTTTGAACAAGATCGTTATCCAGCTAATAATTACTAGTGCAAGAGCAAATGATAACTTCGCTATAAATATTGCAGGCTTACGATTAAATAATTCTCGCGGCAGTTGTTGCCGTTCGTCCTTACCACTGACTGGTGCTAACAGAACATTGACATCCCCTTCTAGATTATCTTCAAATAGACTTTTTTGATCTTTGATACTTTGAATCATTTCTACCTCTTAAAATGTTTACTGGGATATCATGGCATCATTACAAACTAAAGTTTTAGAATGTCTAACTTACAAAAGTTTTAGTACGACAGTTGTCAATATCAATACTTCGGACAAAATTAGGCAGCAATAACACCGTAAGAGCGTAAGTTTTGGTAGTTAGGATTGGATTTAATAACAGTCGGCAAGAGACCTAACTTTGAAATAAAGGTGTCGAGCAAATAGTCATTGAGTGCCCGTCGTTTGACACTTGCCATTGAAAAGACAAAGGGTTTTTGACTCGATTGCTGTCGATAAGCATCGAGCTTGGCAATATTTAAGGCGGTGAAACTGGCATTGAAATGAAAGTCAAGCTTTTTGACATCACGGGCTTGATAATCACTCAGTCCCGTAAACTGTTTAGCATCATGAAAAACAAATTTGATTTGAAAGCGCAGCTTACAGAAACAATAAATCTCGTTTGCCGATTGGTTAATATCTGTTGAGAATAGAACTGAGTAACTCGGTTTGTTAAGGTTACGGCGGTCGAGTAAATAAGCCAGACGGATCTTACGCTTGAGTGAAACGTACCATATAACTGCTGTGTAGAGTTCAACCCCTTCAAGCAGTTCGCGTACCCAAGTCAAGCGAGTAGGGTCGGCGAAATCAACTTTGCCATCATATTTGCGTTTAGCTTCCCGCTTTTTCTGTTCACCCTCGAACACATATCGTAGATTCGCATCTCGGCGCAGCTTACTGATGACATTCAAATTCAGAGCAACGACCCCAGTGACAAATGGCTCCAAGGCATAGGCTCCATCAACTGCAAGATAACGAATTTAGGGAGGTAATTGAGGTTGAGCAATTACCAGGTGGTGGAGATAGTAGTCCCGAGGTCTTTCTCTAGCATTCGACAAAGTTCAGACCAGTCATGGTAAACTTGTGGCTCACCATCCCATAGATATAAGTTTGACTTGGCAGACTCGGTTTCATAAAGGATCTTCTCAAAAATAGAAGCGTCTAATTCATCCTTCAACTGAGCCTTATTCAGATGATACAAAAAGCCTTGATCGTTCCATTGAAAACACGTTTCGCATCTTAAATTGCATTGATAGGTAAGTTTAACACCAATCTCTTGTGGAATTTCAGTAGCAAAGCTTGGAGAATTCTGTCTGCCTCGATTTGTCTTAGATAGAAGCTCGATATCTCGCTTCATTCTGTTGAACGTTTCTCGATCAAACTTAACCGCAGTCTTAAAATGCATTTTGGTAACTGCTTTATTCTTGTGTGTAAGTTACGGGCTATATTTTCTGATAAAAAGCAGTACTAGGACAAAGATCCCAGACCATAAGAGGTTAAGCCGATCTGAGAGCAGATTTTCCCTCACTTCTAAGTTCCACGCTTCAATGTTAGAATACATGAGTTTTGACTTGATAGTTTGATGTTTCTTACTTTATTAACAAAAGTTTTTGTTGGTGAAAAATAAAAAGCAAATTGACCATAATTAAGTCAAGTTAAGCACATATATGACTATAACTTGTTCTCAACCAATAGACTTATCTGCAAAACGTAAATGCTTACTATGAACGGGTTTAAATGATTCAGATTGAATAGGCAATCGCTATTTTAGTCTACGAACAAACAAGTGTTTTCAGGCGTTCATGGATAAAAAAATACACATAGGGGTGAAAGACATAAAAGGTTAAAACTCCCAGGGCAAACGCATCTAAAGTATAAAAATCCTTTAATAGCAAGGGTTTCGGCGTTTTATAATTTAGTCTATTTTTTGATCAAGATCATTACCCAGTAAGGGTTTCAGAAAAGCCGTGCGTTCATCCTGTTAAAACTCCTTATCCAGAAGGGGACGAGGAATTTAGTAATAGGTAACAATTACCTACTACCAAAGCCGCTTTTGATGAAATCAATTCAAGGATAAAAAATTAATCTACAGCTTCAGGATTTACGCAGTTGGTGGAAGAGTTAAGGATCTGCTAAGTAGGAACGCACAGCTATATGGTTTTTGCGTCGCAATCAAGAAGTTGATGTATTCAATAGCGGTATATTTCGGTGGATTCATTCCCTCTTTCTACTACATTTTAAGTTCAACTGCGTAACTCCTGAGCTTAATCAACAGGATAATCAAGGTTGATACCAAATATCTTACTTATCCTACTTTTTTAATAAAACTTAATATTACATCTTTGTTTATGAGAAAATATAATTTTTAAAAAGGCTTGACAAGTGAATTGTGTTTTTACTAATGTTCTGTAATAGCAATCCTATTTTATTTGTGAAATTCTCTGTCTAACTCTTTGCTTGGCTAGTTTGCCGTCTCTTTTGCGGTAAGCCACTTCTTGTCTAATGCTATTCATTCCAAAAAAAACTTTCAAAAATAAAATCGGATTTTTATACTTAATCAACACAGCAACTAAAAATTCAAAATTAGAATCATATTTATGATGATGAATCTTTTGCAGAGTGAAACAATTCACGATATTTTTTCAGCACAAGTCGAAAAAACTCCTGAGAATATTGCAGTTGTTGATGAAGACTATGAATTTACCTATACAGAACTAAATCAAAAAGCAAATCAAGTTGCTTATTTTCTGTCAATTCGCTACAAAATAAAACCAGATGATGTAGTTGGGATCATCATTAAAAGATCCGCATGGACAATTATTGGAATACTGGGTATTTTAAAAGCGGGAGCAGCTTATATTCCAATTGATCCAACCTATCCCGAAGAGCGAAAAACATATATGCTCAATGATTGTGCTTGCAAAATAGTGTTGACAGATAAAGAATCACCCAGCACCTATTTTGACTTAGAAAAATATCAAATATGTAATATTAAAGAGTTAGTAAATCAACAACTGGACTACAACCATCCTTCTATAGTTTCAGGCAATAACTTAGCTTATTTAATTTATACTTCTGGCTCTACTGGAAATCCTAAAGGGGTAATGATTGAACACAGAAATATTATCAATACTTTAATATGGAGACAAGAATACTATGGTTTTAACCCCTCAAATGTTAATCTCCAGTTTCCTTCTATTTCATTCGATAGTTCAGTAGTAGATATATTCAGCATCCTGTGCTCTGGAGGAAAGTTAGTACTACTGAAGGAAGAATTACGAACAGACTTAGAGTATATAGAAAAATTAATCGCTAAATATCAAGTCACCCATTTTTTGACTGTTCCATCTTTCTACTGGATTATATTAACTGAATGTTATAAAAAATTATCTAGTCTTAAGGCTGTGACACTTGCGGGAGAAGCTGTAGGTCAAGAAATAGTCAACTCACATTTTGCCTTATTACCAAAAGTAGAATTAATTAATGAGTACGGTCCAACAGAAAATTCAGTATGTTCAACGGCATGTAAATTAAAGCCAGAGGAAAAAGTAATTACTATAGGCAAGCCCATTTCAAATGTGAAAGCATATATTCTTGATGCACAGTTAAATCAAACTGCACCAATGGAAGAGGGGCAAATTTGTTTAGCAGGAAAAGGCTTGTCGAGAGGATACTGGCGAAATGAAGAATTAACAGCACAAAAATTTATCCAAAATCCTTTTAGAGAGTCAGGGGAAAGATTATATTTAACCGGAGATTTGGGACGGATTAATCTAGATGGAAATATAGAATTTTTAGGAAGAATAGACGAACAAGTCAAAATTAGAGGATATAGAATAGAGCCAAGAGAAATTGAAGATGTTTTATTAAAATACCCAGAAGTAAAAGAAGCTGTAATTGGTGCAAAAGAAGTGCTTCCTTTGCAAAGGGAGTTAGTAGCCTATATCAGAAGTGAGAAAAATATATCTGATGAGGAACTCAAAAAGCATTTGGGTAATGTACTCCCCAACTACATGATACCTACTTACTTTGTGTTTCTTGATAAAATTCCGCGTACACTTAATGGAAAATTAAATAAAAATGCCTTGCCTTATCCAGCTAGAAAAAATGAGCATCAGTATATTGCACCCCAAACTAGCCTGGAACACGAAATTGCCCAAATTCTACAGGAATTGCTTGGAATTCAATACATTGGAATAGAAGATAATTTTTTCAAAATTGGTGCTCATTCCTTAGTTATCGCTCAACTTGTAGCTAGAATTAACAAGACTTTAGAAATAAATGCGACTTTAAAGGATGTATTTGACAATCCAACTATAGCAAGTTTAGCCAGTAAAATTGAAACTTCACCTTTTCAAGAAACCGCACATTCTCCCATTCCCGTGGTTTCTCGTGACTCATATATTCCTCTAACCTTCCAGCAAGAACAGGTATGGTTTCTCCATAAGCTTGTTCCGAACAATGTAGCCTATAACGCTCAGTTTACTATTCAATTTCAAGGAGAACTAGATAAAGAAATTCTGGAAAAGAGCCTTAGTGAAATTATTAAAAGACACGAAATTCTCCGAACGACTTTTCCTGAGGTGAACGCAGAGGCTGTTCAGAGCATTCATTCACCCTGGGAGGCACAAATTTTAACAATAGACTTGCGGGATTTACCTGAACAGCAACGTGCAGAGCGTGCTGAGGAATTGATTAAGCAAGAATTGGCAAAACCGTTTGATTATACACGCCTTCCGTTGATTCGGTGGTACTTATATCAACTAGGAGAACTGGAGTATGTCTTCCTCAATGTTGAGTTTCATTATGTTCATGATGGCTGGTCAGTAAGCACATTTTTACGAGAACTAAAAGCACTATATGATGCTTATAAAAAAGGGAAACCTTCTCCATTTGAGGAAATGCCTCTTCAATTAGCAGATTATGCTGCATGGCAACGCAGCTCTGTACAAGAAAGTTTATTCAACTACCAGCTTGCATATTGGGAAAAACAATTGGCAGGCTGTCAATTTATCCTTAACTTGCATACAGATAGACCCAGACCTAAAGTACCAAGTTTGAAAGGGGGGCTGATACGACAAGACCTACCCGTAGAATTGTATCGGTCTTTGCGAAAATTAAGTCATGAAAACGGCGTAACTTTATTTACCACTTTATTTGCTGCATTTTCTAACCTGTTGTTCAGATATACAGGTCAAGAGGACATACTGATAGGTACAGCTACAGCTAACAGAAGGCGCAAGGAAACTGAAAATGTACTTGGGATGTTGGTGAATATGATTCTCTTGCGTGCCAACCTTGCAGGTAATCCAACCTTCAAAGAACTACTTGTCAGAGTACAAAAAACTTTATTTGAATCACTTGAACACCAAGACATTCCCTTTCAGAAAATTGTCGAAAAGGTCTACCCGAAACGGGTACCTGGAATGAATCCTCTTTTCCAAGTAATATTCAGCTTCCATGACAGTCCTGTACCTGATCCAGATTTTTTGGGATTGAAAGGTCATTTAACCATTAGACATAGTGATAGTGCAAAAGTAGATATCGAGGTTATCTGTGTTCCAATTGCAGAACAAAGGATTGGTAGAGAGGAACGGGAGGATAATGACAGACTCACTCTAATGTGGCAGTACAACAGCGACTTGTTTGACCGGGAAACCATGCAAAAGATGATTGCTCATTTCCTGATCATGCTTGAGGAAATAGTAGCCCAGCCAGAAATCAGAATTGGTCAAATTGAGATGTTAACAAAGGTAGAAAAGACCAAGTTGTTAACAGAACTCAAAGGTACAAAAGTAGTTTATCCAATAGGGGCAACTATACACAGCTTATTTGAAGAGCAGGTAAAAAAGACCCCGGACAATATTGCCGTAATCTGTGATGAAAAACAATTAACGTACAGAGAACTAAACACAAGAGCAAATCAGTTAGCTCATTACCTAAGAGAACATCACCACATCAAGTCAGATGATGTGGTCGGACTGATGGTAAATCGTTCAGAACAGATGATTGTTGGTCTTTTAGGAATATTAAAAGCAGGTGGAGCCTACCTTCCTCTTGAGCCATTATCTCCTGAAAACCGACTCTCATATATGATTCAAGACAGTGCAGTCAAGGTAATACTAACACAAACAAGTTGTAGTCAAAACCTGCCAAGTGATCGCCAATCAGTATTGCTTTTAGATGTGCTATCAGAAGAATTGCATACATATCCGACTACCAATCTGCAACTAACCAACACTGGAGATGACTTAGTTTATATTATCTACACTTCAGGTTCAACCGGAAAGCCTAAAGGAGTACTCGCTAAACACAGTTCCCTAGTAAGTTTAGTGAATTGGTATGCCAAAACCTTAAACTTAGTAGAACCTGATTCGATGTTGCTAATAGCCCCTTTAAGTTTTGATCTGGCACAGAAAAATATATTCGCTCCGTTGGCTGTTGGCGCTAGCATCTACCTATCAGAAAGAATGATTGGTAACTACGACACTATTGCAGATACAATAGCCAAACATCAGCTAACACTAGTCAACGCTAGTCCAAGTGCATTGTATCCATTGTTGGAAACTAAATACTTTGACAAACTTAATTCTTTACGAAAATTGATTTTTGGTGGGGAACCAATTAACATTCAAAAATTAACTTTGTGGATGATATCACCACATTGCCAAACAAAAATTATCAATGGTTACGGCCCGACAGAATGCACCGGTGTAGTTTCTGCTTATACAGTTGAGGGAGATTTGCCAACCTTAGAGCGAATTCCCATCGGTAAACCAATTGATAATACATACATTTATATCTTGACTAACCAACAGCAATTATTACCACCAGGAATTGTTGGTGAAATTTGTGTTAGCGGTGTAGGACTAACAAGAGGTTATCTTAATCAAGAAAGCCTAACTAGAGAAAAGTTTATCTCCAATCCATTTGTACAAGGGGAATACTTATACCGTACTGGTGATATGGGAAAGTTGTTACCCGACGGCAACATTGTATTTATAGGACGTAACGACGAGCAAGTTAAAGTTAGAGGTTATCGGATAGAACAAGGAGAAATTGAGGCTAACTTACAAACCTACGATAAAGTTTCACAAGCAGTAATACTTACTAAAGAAGATGAAAGGAACAATAAATATCTGGTTGCATATATAGTTGCCCAAGAAGAAATCAATGTCACAGAAATTAGAATTCATCTGAAGCAAACGCTACCAGAATACATGATACCAACATATTTTATACAGGTAAAGCAACTTCCCTTAACTCCTAATGGTAAAATAGATAAGCAAGCTCTACTAATACTCGAACAAGTTAGCCTAGATACAGGAATTGCTTACCAGTCGCCCAGAAATGATACAGAAAAAAAACTTGCAGCGATTTGGCAGGAAGTTTTAAAAACAGACAACATAGGAATCAAGGATGATTTTTGGGCTTTGGGAGGACATTCTCTGCAAGCAACTCGTGTCATTTCTAGAGTGCGAGAAATATTTCAACTAGAACTTCCCCTAAATAGTATGTTTGAAGATACTACTTTAACAGAGTTGTCTAAACGCATAGATTTCTTAATGTGGAATCAGAAAACTGTACAAATAAATACAAACAGTTCAACAATACTTGAGGAGTTTGGAGAGATTTAAAAATCAAGCGTTGGGTAGTAAAAATATGAATGAAGCGTTGGAAAATACGATATGTTTACATTGCGGTAATACATTGGGATATTACCAAAACTTCTTAAACAAAATAATTTGTCCTAATTGTGCCTATGAATACCCTATTATTAAACAAAAAATTCCGATTTTATTAAAAAATCCTTACAAATACCTTGCTGAAATTTTATCTGAATACGAAAAATACATTCAAGAAAGTGAAATTCGGATTCAAGAGATAGTAGCATCTGATAAGAAAAATCCCCGGCGCTCTCAAGTTATAAAAGCAATTGAATCGGGGATTATTTTCAATAATCAATATATTCAATTACTCCAGGAGCAGATATCTAAACATATAGAATTAAATCAGTTAATAAAAATTGCTACTCATGAAAAATATTATGGTTACTCAGCAAACTTTAGCTATTTGCAACGAGACTGGTGTTGGCTACCAGAAGGAGAAGAGGAATTAGAACTGATTCATAATACACTCCTAAAATATATTCTTTCCTTCGACACTGAACGCGATGCTGCAATAGTACTTGGTGCTGGTACAGGAAGGATAGCGTGGGATCTTCGAGATAAATATAAATGGATGTACGCAACAGATTTATCCTACACAATGGCCGCTTTCTTTTATGATTTACTAGAAAAAGAAATTGTTTTTTATGAAATAAACGAGAAAAATATTTTTTATGACACAGAAGCAACACGCTGCTTAACAGCTACAATGTATCCTCCAGATAAGAAAGGTGTCGAAATTCAGCAACCTAGTAGCGAAAACTTTTCTTATTTTATCGGAGATGCATTACATCTTCCTTTTGCGGAACATTCTTTATCAACAGTTATATCTGTTTATTTCACAGATGTAATTCCTCCCCAATTACTATTCGCAGAAATTGCCAGAGTACTCAAACAAAATGGAATATTTATCCACTTTGGCCCACTTGCTTACCATTTTAATGATTTGTCTTACAGTTTAGCAGCTAACGAGATTAGAGCTTTATTGAAACAACACAATTTTGAAATTTTAGCTGAAGATACAGTTCCCACTTTTCATAAATCTTCTTCTGTGTCGATGTCATCTAAACTTTATCGTAACTGGACTTTTGCTGCTATCTGGTCTGGGTTTACTTAGGCTTTTCACTACCCATTGGGCTAAAAATACTCAACTAGTACTCAATAATTTGCTGCTCAAGTATAATTAGCTTAATTCCTTAACATTTTAAAATAATCAAGTATCTTGAGTATTTTATCCCTCATTTAACTTCAAAATTATTTAAAAGGAAATATTCCCAAATGGAAATTTTTAATCCTCTTACATATATTGATTTTTCAAATCTAAAGGAATTTTACACATTGACGAAGAAAGTATTGATAGATTTAGCTAGCGACAAAGAGATGTTTAGACTGTTACTAAACTCGGTTGCAGGAAACTCTTACTTACTTTCTTTAACTGAACATCATGATGTTTTAGATAAAGTAGTTCTATATGAAGATGCCTCTCAAGGAATACGTATAAGAATGCACATATACTTACAAGAATATTCTGGTAGACCACATAACCATACATGGCCTCTCTCTAGTTTAATTCTACATGGAGGTTATCAACATCATTTGTATGGTGATGGTAAAGATTGGAATGAAAATATAGATATAGAGAAATTAAGACCTTTAATGATTAGAGAAGAAAAAGTAGGCTCAATGTACACTCTTGATCCTGACACAGTTCATTCTATATCAACACAACCCTATACTGTATCTTTAGTTGTAATAACACCTCATCTTAAAGAGCGTTTTTTAGTAGCAGATAAAAAAACAAATACAGCTTTTTGGCAATACGTAGTAAAACATAAGATGCCAACAGAAATGCAAAACAAATCAATGTCATTAAGTTATTTCAACAGTTTAGTTAGTAAGATTGATGACTTTAATTTAATATAAAATATATTACATTGTTGTGAGAAAATAAAAAGTTAGATAAGAATATAAATGTGATTTCATGAAAGTTGAATTTAATTGATCAGTAATTGTTTAGCAATGTCTGCGACAAGGTATTCTCATGTTATATCAAATCTGGTAGCATCTGAATGATTAAAAAACTGCAGAGACGTTGAGGGCGCAGAGGAAGAGGAAAGAGGAATAATTTCGATACAAACGGATTTGATATTACTTATCGAAGGATGATTAATAAAGACCTGAAATAAGCTATATTCCTTAAAGGAGATGACGATAAATTTGCACAGTGAGTAAATGAAAACAATCTCGGTTTAACTGAAGGAAAAAAATTGTATATAGGCTCATTAATTTAGGAGTATCAGTTATGAAAAAAAATGAAGGTTTAGCATCATTCATGGCTGATCTCCAGAAAATGGAGATTAAGCTTTGGGTTGAAGCGGGCAAATTGAAGTATCAAGCTCCTTCTAGTATCATGACTAAGGCGTTGCTCCAGGAAATTACAGAGCGTAAAAGCGAAATCATTGATTTCCTCGGTTCAGCAGAAAACAGTTTTTCTTCTTTTATCCAACCCATTCCTCGTGTAGATCGGAATGCTAGTTTGCCATTATCTTACGCTCAACAGCGCTTGTGGTTTTTAGACCAGTTAGAGGGTTTGAGCCCTACTTACAATATTATAAAAGCTTTCCAGGTAGAAGGTGCGATCACTATTCCTGTATTTGAGCGGTGTCTCAATGAGTTAATCAAGCGACATGAAATATTAAGAACAAGCTTTAAAAGTGTGGATGGTCAGGTCAGCCAAGCGATCGCACCTGCACTGCAACTATATGTGTCACAAGCCGATTTACGCAGTTTACCCAGTGAAGAACAGCAAGCAGAGGTGAAAAGGTTAATTGGGGAAATATCAGTAGCACCCTATGACCTTTCTCAAAGCCCTTTATTGAAAGTAAAATTTTTGTGGTTACAAGAAAATTCTGGCATCCTGTTGATAGGAATGCACCATATTATTTCTGATGGTTGGTCTTTGAGCGTTCTAATTAAAGAACTCACAATTTTATATACTGCCTTCTCTGCTGAAAAGCCTTCTCCCTTACCTGAATTACCCATTCAATACGCAGATTTTTCAGTTTGGCAACGTCAACGATTAAGTGGAAAAGTATTAGCACATTTAAAATATTGGCAGGAAACCCTAGCAGGTGCGCCAGAGTTCCTGCAACTACCGACTGACTATATTCGACCTTTAACTCAAACTTTTAAAGGATCAACGAAGAATTTTAGTTTAGGTAAAGTATTGACACAAAAGTTGCAAACCCTGAGTAAAGAGTTGAATGTGACGCTCTTTATGACTTTGTTAGCCGCTTTTACTGTCCTTTTATATCGTTATAGTCATCAAGAAGATATTGTCATTGGCTCTCCGATCGCTAACCGTAACCGTAAGGAAATAGAATCATTAATTGGTTTTTTTGTCAATATGTTGGTGTTGCGGATCGATGTCTCAAGAGATCCTGCTTTTAGTGAACTAATCCAACAAGTTAAAAAAGTAACTTTGGGAGCTTATGACCACCAAGAACTGCCTTTTGAAAAATTGGTAGAAGAATTGCATCCAGAACGAAATTTGAGTTATGGACCCCTTTATCAAGTGTCTTTTGTATTGCAAAATACTCCGAGAGAAGTATTTCAACTACAGGATATAACTATTAGTTCCTTGAATGTTAAACCCGATATTTCTAGGGACGATCTTACGATGTTTTGCTGGGAATCAGCAGAGGGTTTGCAAGGCTCTGTAGAATATAGCACAGATTTATTTACAGAAGCCACGATCGAGGGAATGATTAAGGTATTCCAAACATTGTTAGCAGGAATTGTTACTAACCCCGAACTGCCTATTTCTCAGATTCCTTTGCTCGATGAGAGCGAAAAACAACAATTAATTTCAAAATGGCAGCCTATTACCGAACCTTTTTTCACAGAAAAATGTATTCATCATCTATTTGAAGCGCAGGTAGCAGCAAATCCGCAAAAAATAGCAGTAATTTCTCAGGGTTCGGAAATAACTTATGAGGAATTGAATCGAAAAGCGAATCAATTAGCACATTATTTAAAAAAACAAGGATTAGTCCCAGAAGCAGTGGTAGGCATATATCTGCAACGGGAGATAGAGATGATAATAGCGTTTATGGGTGTACTGAAGGCAGGGGGTGCTTATGTTCCCTTAGACCCACAATATCCCCAGGAACGCCTCGCCTATATGTTAGAGGATGCAGCGATTTCCTGCTTAGTAACTAAGGAGAATATAATCTCTGAGTTACCTACATCAAGTATCAGGAGAATTTATCTTGATACACAAGCAGGGGAGATTTTTCAAGAACCGACAAGTGATATTTGCAGTGAAATTAACTCAGAAAATTTAGCATGTATTATATATACATCCGGGTCAACAGGAACTCCCAAAGGGGTAATGATTACCCATCAGTCTTTGGTAATTTTTACCGAAACAGCCATAAAAGATTATCAGTTAGATGAGCAAGATAGAATATTACAGTTTTTTTCTATCAGTTTTGACGGAGCGTTGGAAGAAATTTATCCTTCCTTAAGTTGTGGTGCCACTATTGTGCTTCGCACCGATGATATGTTGAGTTCTGTTCCCTATTTTTTCCAAAAATGCCAGGAATGGAAGATTACAGTTTTGGATGTGACAACTGCTTATTGGCATCAGTTAGCCGCAGAATCAGGAAAGCCTGACTGCAAGTTGCCGACATCTGTGCGCTTAATTATCTTTGGAGGTGAGCGATTGCAAGCAAGGCAGGTGGCGCTGTGGCAAAAGAATGTAGGGTATTATCCGGAAGTAATTAATGTTTATGGACCTACGGAAGCTATTGTTGCCGCAACGCTTTACAGACTTTCAGCATTTAATGGTGTGGATGTCAAACTCAAAGAAGTACCAATTGGACTACCTTTGAGTAACTGCCAAGTTTACATTCTCGATCAACATTTACAGCCGACTCCTGTTGGTGTTCCCGGTGAACTTTACATTGGTGGTGCAGCTTTAGCTCAAGGCTACCTTAATCAACCAGATTTGACCCAGAAAAAATTTATTGTTAACAAGTTTAGTTCTGATTCAAAAGCGCGGTTGTATAAAACAGGGGATTTAGTACGTTATACATCGGATGGCAATATAACGTTTTTAGGTAGATTAGATGATCAAGTGAAAATTCGTGGATTTCGGGTCGAACCGGGAGAAGTTGAGAACATCCTGGCAAAGCATCCACTGGTGAAAGAAGTGGTAGTTGTTCCCATCTCAAAGTCAGATACTAAGTATTTAGTGGCATATCTGGTGGCTGAAAGCTCATCACTAACATCTGCAAATGAAGGGTTGAATACAGCCTTGCATTTACAGCAGGTGTTACAGTGGAAAGAATTATTTAGGGACTCATATTCTCAACAATTTAGATCCGAAGATTCAACCTTCAATATAGTAGGCTGGAACAGCAGTTATACGCGATCGCTAATTCATAAAGAAGAAATGCGGGAATGGGTAGAGCAAACTGTTGCCAGAATTAGCAGTCTTAAACCTAAGAATGTGTGGGAAATTGGCTGTGGCACAGGTCTTTTGCTCTTTCGGCTTGCTCTTGATTGTCAGCACTACTTAGGAACAGACTTCTTGCCAGAAGCTTTGGCTTTTGTGCAACAGCAATTACAAATACAACCTCTGCCAATGGTAGAACTAAGGGAACAGGAGGCAGATAATTTTGCGGGTATAGCAGCTGGCAAGTATGACACAGTAGTCATCAATTCTGTGATCCAATATTTTCCTAATATTGATTATTTATTACGTGTTTTACAGGAAATTGTAAAGCTGCTGCCGCAGCAAGCAAACATATTTATTGGTGATGTGCGTAGTTTACCACTTTTAGAAGTATTTCACACGTCAGTAGAACTTTATCAAGCAGAAGTTGCTCTGAGTCCTGACCAATTACAAACTAAAGTGCAAAAACGCATTGCTCAGGAAGAAGAATTACTGGTAGATCCTGCATTTTTCTATGCTCTGAGCCGCCATATACCTTCAATTAGTGGTGTACAAGTGTCACTAAAACGAGGGAAGTATCTAAATGAAATGACTAAGTTTAGATACGATGTAACGTTACAAATAGGACAAGAAGACATCCCTCTTAAGGAAGACCTCAGTCTAGATTGGGAAAAAGATAAGCTGACTTTGCCTGAAATCCGTCGTATTCTGACGCAAGCAAAACAAGAACGACTGATTAAAATCACCAATGTGAAAAATGCGCGTCTTTTCTCAGATATCAAAGGTATAGAATTACTTACAGACTACGGGAAATATGATACATTTCATCAATTGCAACAAGCGTTAGCAAATATCCCTGCAACTGCGGCTGACCCAGAAGATTTTTGGAACTTGGGCAAGGAATATGCTTGGAATGCCAACATCAGCTGGTCGTTTTCAGGAAATCTTGGTTGCTTTGATGTGTTTTTGAGTCGGGAGGAGAATGCAACATTTTCCACTTTCGGTCATAGAGAGTTTTTCCGACCCTGGAATCAGTACACAAATAACCCCCTGCAAAGTAAATTTGCCAATCAGTTATTACCGGAAATACGTGCCTTTGTTGCCAATAAACTACCAGAGTTTATGCAACCTTCTGCATATATCATATTGGACTCTTTACCTCTTACAGCTAATGGCAAGATTGACCGAAAAGCATTACCTACACCAGACTACAGCCGACCTGTAATTGGCGATCTTGTTGCACCTCGTACTAGGATCGAAGAATCTTTGGTGAATATCTGGCAGGAGTTGCTGGAAATTAAGCGAGTAGGAATTCAAGATAACTTTTTTGAATTGGGTGGACATTCCCTGCTTGCTACTCAAGTAATTTCTAGAGTGCGAGAATTATTCCAAGTGGATTTGTCGGTTCGGGTATTGTTTGAAAATTTGACTATAGCAGGTCTTGCTTCGGCAATTGAAACCAGCCTGTTAACAAATCAAACTATAACAGGGCATCCATTACAACCTGTTTCTAGAGAACAGGCATTAAAAGTATCGTTTGCCCAAGAAAGGTTTTGGTTTATGCATCAGTTGGCAGGGAACAATCCTGCCTACAATGTCTCTTGTGCGCTGCATTTAAAAGGAAAACTCAATATTAAAGCCTTGGAAGCAAGTGTATCCGAGATTATACGCCGTCATGAGATTTTGAGAACCACTTTTCCAACAGTTGCCGGACAACCAATTCAGGTAATTGCACCATTTGTAGCTATGCCATTAGACATAATGGTACTGCCAGCTTTATCTGAAAGCAGTCGGATGCAAGAAATGCAGCGTTTAATCCAGCAGGCATCTCAGCATTGCTTCGCTCTTACCTCTCAACCACTGATGCGATCGCAATTAATTCGCCTGGGCGAGGAAGAGAACTTATTCATACTGATCATGCACCACATCGTTTCTGATGCTTGGTCAGTTGGTATCTTCATGAAAGAACTATCGGCTTTATATGAGGCCTTTAACAGTGGTAAGCCTTCGCCCTTACCTGAATTGCTGATTCAGTCTGCCGATTTTGCTGCATGGCAACGCACCACATTCTTTGGGGAAATTCTTGAGAAACAACTGAGCTATTGGAGAAAGCTGCTGGCAGGAGCCTCGCCCTTGTTAGAGTTACCTACGGATTATCCACGTCCGCCAGTTCAACAGTTTCGTGGTGCAAGTCATTCCTTTGCCCTACCGCAAGACGTACATCAAGGGTTATTGTCTCTGAGCCAACGAGAGGGATGCACGTTATACATGACTCTGCTAGCAGCTTTTCAAACTTTACTATATAGATATACCGGACAGGAAGACATTATTGTTAGTACTGGCATCACTAATCGTAACCATCCGAAACTGGAAGACTTGATTGGATGTTTTATTAATATTTTAATCTTGCGAACTGACTTGTCAGGTAATCCCAAGTTCACAGAACTGATGCAGCGTGTCAGAGAAGTAACCTTACAGGCTTATGCTCATCAAGATTTACCCTTTGAGCAGTTGACAGTAGCCATAAATCAGGAACGAGATTTAAGTTATCATCCGGTCGCCCAGGTGATGTTTATTCTGCAAAATTCTCCACTGCAAACCTTGAAATTACCAGAAATTACCGCTACTTCGCTCAAAATTCAAGGGGCAACATCACAACTAGATTTGAATTTGCAGATGTGGGAGACACCTAACGCCTTAGAAGGATATATCTCCTATAATACAGACTTATTTGAAGCAACTAGCATTGCTCGAATGCTAGATTGCTTTACCACACTCCTACAAACTATTGTCATCAATCCCGACGAAAATATTTCGACATTACCCTTGTTGAATGCCACAGAGCGGCAAAAAATTCTACTCGATTGGAATGCTACGGAAACAGCCTTTCCAGAAGATCAATGTCTCCACCAATTATTTGAGTTGAACGTTGAAAAACATCCTGATGCGATCGCCATCTGCTACGGGCAAGAACAAATAACTTATGGTGAACTCAACAACAGAGCAAACCAATTAGCTCATTACTTGCAAAAAAAAGGAATAAGAACAGATGCGATCGCCGTTCGCGAAGCGTGTCCAATAGGACAAGGCGGGGCTTTGCCCATCGTTGCCATTTGTATGGAAAAATCTATAGAAATGGTCGTGGGCATACTCGGTATTCTCAAGGCTGGTGCAGCATATTTACCTTTAGATCCATCTTATCCCAAAGCTCGCCTAGCTTTTATGCTAGAGGACATCAACGCCCAGATTGTTTTAATTCAGCACCAGCTGGTTTCTGCGCTCCCAGCCCAAGAGCGTCAAGTGATCTGTATAGATGCAGATTGGCAAGATATTGCTGCCAGCAGTATCGAAAATCCACATTCAGGAGTCCAGCCCTCTCACCTCGCCTACGTAATTTATACTTCTGGTTCCACTGGTAAACCCAAAGGAATAGCTATCAATCATCTTGGGGTAGTAAATAACATTACAGACCTTAACCGTAGTTATAGGGTAGGGTCAGATGACCGCGTACTGGTGTTGTCTTCCTTAAGTTTTGATATGTGTGTCTATGAAACCTTGGGACTTCTCGCCGCTGGAGGTACGCTGATTGTCCCCAGTCAAGCGATTGCCAAAGACCCTGCCCAATGGGCCAGATTAATCCAACAGCACCAGGTAACAGTTTGGAATTCCGCACCTGCCCTGCTGAAAATGCTAGTCGATTACGTCAGCAGCCGACCAGAAATATGGCCTAAATCTATCCGTGTAGCTTTTTTAGGCGGAGATTGGATTCCTACTACCTTACCACAACGATTGCAAGAGTTAACCGATGGTACAGAAGTAGTTTGTATGGGAGGGGCAACAGAAGCTTCGATTCATTCAATTCTTTATCAGGTTGATACTACTGACCCCAATTGGAAAAGTATTCCTTATGGGAAACCGATGGCGAATCAAAAAGCCTTTATTCTTGATCCACATCTTCAACCTGTTCCTATTGGCGTTCCCGGAGAACTGCATCTTGGTGGTATAGGCTTGGCTCGTGGTTATTGCGATCGCCCAGAATTAACTCGGATGAAATTTATTCCTGCTCCTTTTAGTGAAGTGCAAGGAGGGCGTATTTATAAAACAGGTGACTTAACTCGTTACTTGCCAGATGGTAATATTCAATTATTAGGTAGAATCGATTACCAAGTCAAACTACGAGGGCATCGCATCGAACTGGGGGAAATCGAAGCGGAGTTGAGAAAGCATACTGCTGTCAAAGAATGCGTAGCATTGGTAATTGGCAACTCTATGGACAGCGCTACACAAAGATTAGTGACTTATGTAATTCCTACACAGCATCCTCACCCTTCCCCCGAAGAATTACGCCATTTTCTCAAACAAAAATTACCCGAATATATGCTGCCATCAGCATATATGCTCGTAGACAAATTTCCTCTTTCCCCTAATGGTAAGATCGATAGGCTAAAGCTGTTAGAGTTGACACCTGAGTCTTTAGAACTTACATCATCAGACACTTTTGTCCTTCCCCGTTCTCCCTTAGAGCAAGTCATCGCGCTCATTTGGGTAGAGGTACTGAGAGTGAATAGTATGGGTATAAATGATAACTTTTTTGCCATAGGAGGACATTCTCTTATCGCCACCCAGGTAATCAACCGCTTGCAGGAAATTTTCCCAATTGAGGTAGCTTTACGGTTGATTTTTCAATCACCTACAGTTGCTCAAATGGCTGAGACTATGGAAATTCAGGGGAAACAGATGCAAATTAATCTTACCCAAATCTCAGAAATATTCTTACAAGTTCAGGCACTGTCTGAAGAGGAAATCACAAAAATGCTTGCTGAAGATATCAGGCAATAACTGACAGCGAGCGGGAGCATATTCCATCCGTTGGTTAATATGTCGTCATTTTGTGAGTGTAATAGTTCAGAAAAGTTAGTAAAAATATATGATATGACCATCTCTAAAACCTTACTCTCAAGCTTGTCAGAAATAGGAGATGAACTTCTCCAACAGAATGACCCAGTTTTGCATAACCTTCTCTTGCAAGAATATCACCGACAGATGAATTCACTTTACATGGTTGCATCCTCTAGCATCGCCGATCCTTCTGTGTTGGCTGGAGGTATGATTGCTACCAACGTGACGACAGAAGGCTATCCGGGAAATAGGTATCATGCGGGATGTAAGTATGTCGATGAAATCGAGAACTTAGCTATAGACCGGGCTAAAGCAGTTTTTAAAGCACAGTATGCAAATCTTCAACCCCATTCTGGCAGTTCTGCTAACCAAATTGTGCTATTCAGTCTGCTGAAACCCGGAGATACGATTTTGGGGATGGAACTTAATAGTGGTGGTCATCTTACTCATGGCGCCAAAGCTTCTGTGACAGGTCAATATTTTTGCCCTATTAGTTATACCGTCAACAACGATGGTTGGCTTGACTATGAGGAAATTCTCCAGTTAGCGCGGCAGTATCAACCCAAATTGATTATTTGTGGAGCTAGTTCTTATACTCGGACGATCTACTATCAAAAATTTAGGGAAATAGCTGATCAAGTGGGAGCTTATCTATTAGCTGATATTTCACATGTTGCTGGACTTGTGGTCGCTGATGCACATCCTAGTCCTATAGACCACGCTCATTTTACAACAACAAGTACTTATAAACAATTATTTGGCCCTCGCGGGGGTCTAATTTTGATTGGCAAAGACTATGAAAAACTAGGCCCGGATAATAAGAAAACGCTGGCTGAAACCATCCAAAAAGCTGTTTTTCCCTTCTTTCAAGGTACACCAAACCTGAGCGCGATCGCAGGTAAAGCCATTATGCTGCAAAGGCTTTCTACTCAGGAATTTAAAACATTGGCACATCGAATTATAAGCAATGCCCTAGCCTTAGCCAGTAACTTGAAGGAAATGAATTACAAAGTCATTACTGGAGGTACAGATACTCATATGGTAATGGTTGATGTTCATGCAAGTGGGGTCACAGGTCTGGGAGCCGAGCTAGCGTTGGAAGCCTGTAATATCATTGTGAACAAAAATAAAATCCCTGGTGACCGAGCAAACGCAAGGGTAACTAGTGGTATTCGCTTAGGAACTAACGTACTAGCCTTGCGAGGGATGGGTGCAAAAGAAATGTCTCAATGTGCTGAATTAATTCATCAAGTAATTTCCTCTCTCAAGAAAACTGACAAGGAAAATTATGTATTAGATCAACAGATACAGGAATCAGTTTGTACCCAAGTAAAACAACTGTGTAATAGTTTCCCCTTACCTAATTACCCATTTTAATATCATTATGTACGCTGAAAGACTTATCGTTTAGCCGTACAAGGAGAAAAAGTCACAAACTATATTCATGATGATGGAATAAAAATAATATTACATTTTTTATCAGAAAGCTCTGGAGCACTTTGCTCTCACTGTAGAAACTTAAGTTATAGGATACATCATTATTTTGGCAGGGCAAACGCATCTAAAGTACTCTTGATCAAGACCAAGATTAAGACCCAACGAAAAATCAGTATTTCTGGCTTTATTTATTTTCCAAGGCTCAAAGCAATCGCTAAAATGTTTATCAATAAGTAGGGCTTAATGAGATTATTCTTGAGTCTATTGAGAATAGAATAGTCTTATTGACATGATGCGGCCGCCCTGATTATTTTGGGGAAGGTATTGTTTAAAAAACCGGGTTTCTCAAAAAATAGCTTTTTTAGAAAAAAATTTCTGCCATGAGCGCTATAAACGATTCTTCATCCAACGCAAAGCAAGAACTATTCAAACACCTGCTGAAGAAAAAAGGCATACTTTTGACCAGTGAAACCATTAAGCGCCGAACCCAATCGACTCCTGCACCTCTCTCCTTTGCAGAGCAACGACTCTGGTTCCTCAACCAACTGGAGGGAGAAAACAACACCTACAATATACCCTTTGCAAAGCTTCTTAACGGCAACCTCAATCTAGCTGCCCTCGAAAAAGCGATCGCGGAAATTCTGCGGCGTCATGAAGTCCTACGTACCCGGTTTCAGGTGATAAATGGTACTCCGAGGCGGATCATTGACCCTGAAATAACCCTGACTCTAAAAGTAGTAGATTTACAGGATTTACCAGAAGCCGAACACTTAACTACTGTGAAACGGTTAGTCACAATAGAGGCGGATAAACCTTTTGACCTTGCCAACGAGCCGCTGATACGAGTGCATTTGTGGCGAGTGAGTTTTCAGTCCCACGTGCTGCTGATAAATATACACCATATCGTCTCCGATGGCTGGTCATTGGGAATACTTACTCAGGAGTTGTCCGCTCTCTATAAAGCTTTTTTATCAGGAGAATCCAGTCCCTTACCTGAGTTACCCATCCAGTATACCGATTTTGCTGTTTGGCAGCGCCAGTGGTTGACTGGGGAAGTCTTGGAGAAACAACTTGGCTACTGGAAGCAGCGACTTGCCGGGGCACCTGAAGTGCTAGCTCTCCCAATTGACCGTCAGCGCCAAGCTGTGCAAGCTTTCCGAGGCGCATATGTGTCATTTTTATTACCAAACTATCTATTAGAGGCACTCAAAACGTTAAGTAAACGCACGGAAGTCACCTTGTTCATGACGCTATATGCAGCGTTTATTACCTTGCTTTCTCGCTATACTGGCTCTGATGACATTATAGTAGGCACGCCGATTGCTAACCGCAATCGTCCGGAAATCGAAGGGTTAATTGGCTTTTTTGCCAATACTTTGGTGTTGCGGACTGACTTGTCAGACAACCCCATTTTTGAGGATTTACTGTCAAGAGTCCGGGATATGATGTTGGAAGCTTATGCTCATCAAGACCTACCATTTGAAAAATTAGTAGAACAATTACAGCCTGAGCGCTCCTTAAGTTACATACCACTGGTGCAGGTAATGTTGGTACTTGAGGTGCCAAAGCCCCAGATACAGATGCCTGGCTTAACAGTGAGTCCATTAGCGGTGGAAAAAACCACGGCGAAATTTGATTTAACTTTATTTTTACAGAACAGCGATAAAGGATTAATCGGCACATGGGAATACAATACTGACCTGTTTGATGCTGCCACGATTGATCGCATGACCCGACATTTCCAGACAATACTTGCGGGAATTGTAGCTAACCCTCAACAGAAGGTTTTCTCTTTGCCTCTCCTCACAGAGCGAGAGCGGCACCAGCTATTAATAGACTGGAACAATACTCAAACAGAGTATCCCATAGATAAGTGTATCTATCAGTTGTTTGAGGAACAAGTAGAGCATACCCCAGATGCAGTCGCGGTGGAGTTTGGCAATCAACAACTTACCTACGATGAATTGAACGCCAAAGCAAATCAGTTGGCGCACTACCTGAAATCTTTGGGTGTGAGAGCTGATATGTTGGTAGGCATTTGTATCGAGCGTTCTTTAGAAATGATTGTAGGACTGTTAGGAATTCTTAAGGCAGGTGGGGCATACCTGCCACTCGACCCAAACTATCCTAATGAACGCCTGAGTTTCATGCTTGAAGATGCTCAAGTTCAAGTACTGCTAACTCAACATTCACTTGTTGAGAGATTACCCCAGCATCAAGCGAAACTTGTCTGTTTGGATACTGACACTCAGCTAGTTTCCCAGTTCAGTCAAGACAATTTCATCTCTGGCGTACAAGCGAATAATTTGGGTTATGTGATTTACACCTCTGGTTCTACGGGTAAACCTAAAGGTGTAGCCATGAGTCAGGTTGCTCTTTGCAATTTAATCGAATGGCAACTGGAAAATATGAAGGTTTCTGGTGGAGCAAAAACTCTGCAATTTGCTCCTATCAGCTTTGATGCCTCCTTTCATGAAATGTTCTCTACTTGGCATTCTGGAGGTACATTGGTCTTGATTAGGGAGGAATTGCGCCGAGATCCAGTAGCTTTGTTAGCTTTGATGGAAGACAAAGCGATTGAGAGACTGTTTATTCCCTTTGTTGGCTTACAGCAACTAGCTGAAGTAGCTGTTAGTAGTGAATTATTTACCAGCCATCTGCGGGAAATCATTACTGCTGGGGAACAGTTGCAAATTACTCCCGCCATTTCTCACTGGTTAAGCAAACTAACTAATGATTGTACTCTGCACAATCATTATGGGCCATCAGAAAGCCATGTAGTTACCACTTTTACACTGACTAATTCAGTCCAGACATGGCCCCTACTGCCTCCCATTGGTCGTCCCATTGCTAACACACAGATGTACATTTTAGATAAATATCTACAGCCTGTACCCGTGGGTGTAGCAGGAGAATTATACATTGGTGGTGTTTCTTTGGCGCGGGGCTACCTTAACCGACCACAGTTAACACTTGAGAAATTTATCCCCAATCCCTTCGGTCAAAGCAGGGGGAACTCGGGGTCCCCTTTGGGGATAAGGGGCAAAGGGGGGAGAGGGGAGCAGGGGGGCACAAGGGAAACACAATGGCAATCCTTTAATTACGATCGCCTGTATAAAACTGGGGATTTAGGACGCTATTTACCGGATGGAAACATTGAATTCTTAGGACGCATTGACAATCAGGTTAAGGTGCGAGGCTTCCGAATTGAATTGGGAGAAGTTGAAGCAGTACTGAGCCAGCATGAAGATGTGGAAGGATGTTGTGTTATCGTTCGCGAAGACAACAGGGGTGATAAACGCCTAGTTGCCTACGTGATAGCATATCAGGACTGTACACCTACAATCAACGAACTGCGCCAATTCCTCAAAGCAAAGCTGCCAGAGTACATGATACCCAATGCTTTTGTGATGTTGGAGTCTTTGCCACTAACTCCTAGTAATAAAGTAGATCGTCGCGCCTTACCTGCACCTGATTTACACACCAGCAATTCAGACAAATTTGTTGCACCACGCAACCAATTAGAACTGCAACTAACGCAAATCTGGTCAAAAATTTTGAAAGTCGAGAAGGTGGGAGTACAAGATAACTTCTTTGATCTCGGTGGTCACTCCCTTTTAACTCCATACTTAATGGCTCAAATTAAACAGCAGTTTGGTAAAGATATTGCGATCGCCAGCCTTTACCAAAATCCAACTATTGAACAATTGGCAACTATTGTGCAAAAAGATTTAGATTCTAAGAGTGGATCTCCCTTAGTAGCACTTCAGCCGCATGGTTCTAAGCCACCTTTATTTTGTCTTCCAGGGGCTGCTGGCTATCCCTTTTATTTGTATGATTTAGCCCGTTGTCTGGGTTTGAACCAACCATTTTATAGTTTCCAAGCAATTACTCTTTGTGAAGAAGGAGAACTAATTACTCAAGTTGAGGATGTAGCCGCCCGTTATATTCAAGCACTCTTAGTTGTTCAACCGCAGGGGCCGTATTTTTTGGCAGGGCATTCTTTTGGCGGTAAATTAGCTTTTGAAATGGCGCAGCAGTTACTTCGCAAAGGTCATAAGGTTGCTTTAGTTGCCATTCTTGATACTACGGCACCTTTCTATCAGGAAAATCCCACAGGTTTTGACTGGGATAAGACTGAATGTTTGGTTGAATTAGCAGACACAATCGAAATTATTTATACCAAAAACTTGAATGTTTCTGCTGATACTCTCCAATCTATGGTTTGGGAAGATCAGCTGAAATACGTTTTAGAAAGATTAAAAAATGCTGATATCTTACCTTCTAACGATGATATTACGCTGCTTAATAATATGGTGCAGCTGCTGAAAGCTAACACTTCAGTAAATTATGTGCCACAAGAAATTTATCCAAGCCAAATTACCCTCTTACGTGCCAACGAGACTCTCATTGATGTTTCTGAATCTAATAATGAAGTGCCTTTTGAGATTTTGCAGGATTTGACTTGGGACTGGAGTAAATTTTCTGCCGAACCAGTGGATGTCCATTTTGTCCCAGGCAACCATGTGACAATGATGATTCAACCCCACGTTCAAGTCTTAGGCGAACGGTTGAAAGCTTGCATTGAGCTTGCACAAGAAGCTACACAATAGTTATTTTCTATACTAGTCAGATGGAAAAAACCATGAAATTAAACACAGACCAAATAGAATATTATAGAGAACATGGGCTATTATTTATGCCAGAGCTTTTCTCGACAAAAGAAGTCGAGGCGATGCAGGCTGCTGTTGAGGATTTAATAGTAAAAGATACACCTGGGCGGATTTTAGAAAAAGATAACAAAACAGTGCGTGCTCTTCATGGATGCCATATCACTACAAAAATTTTCGATTCCTTAGTTCGGCACCCGAGCCTTCTAACATCTGCTTGTAAAATTCTCAAGAGCGATGTATATGTTTACCAATTTAAAATCAACTTTAAAGCAGCCTTTGGAGGAGATTTGTGGCCGTGGCATCAAGACTTTGTATTTTGGGATCAAGAAGATGGTATGCCATCCCCTAAAGCCTTGAATGTAGCAGTTTTCTTGGATGAATTTAATGAGTTTAACGGACCTATGTATTTCATTCCAGGTTCTCACAAAGAGAGCCTTGTTCACTTGGGACAAATAGAGTCATCTGAAGTTAATGGTCAAAAAAATGACTGGAAATCTAATGTCAGTGCTGCTCTCAAGTACTCCCTCGATAAAGAAACGATCGCCAAACTAGCTTTGGAAAAAGGTCTGGTTGCACCAAAAGGTCCTTCAGGATCTGTCCTTTTCTTTCACTGTAATTTAGTACACGGCTCTGCACTCAACATTTCTCCCTACGATCGCAGGCTCCTAATTATCACTTATAACAGCATCGATAATATACCAAGCTTTAAGGGGCAACCCAGACCAGAATTCTTGGTGAGTCGCGACCACACACCACTACAGCCTCTACTTAACGAATTATCTATTGGAGCGATGTGATGCTAAATTATTTGCAAAAAATCAATCAAAAAGTTTGTTTTATCTGTAGTGCTAATTACTCTGGTTCTACGCTTCTGGGATTTATACTGGGAAGTCATCAGAATTGTTTCTATTCGGGAGAGTTCAATAAAAAAGATACAAACTACTCAATCATAAAAAGAACCTGCAAATTTTGTGGTGTTAATTGTCCAGTGTGGAAAGACTTTATTGTTACCGATTGCGTAAATATCTACGAACAACTATCTATTAAAACCCAAAAACCGATTGTAATTAATTCAACAAAAGATATTTCTTGGGTAGAAGAACAAATAGCCGCTTTCCCAAAAACATCTTCCCAACTTTATTTTATCTTTCTCCAAAGAGATGGTAGAGCAGTCATCAATTCACGCATCGGAAAATATCCTCAAGAAGATGTCAAAGAAGTAATTAATACCTGGAAGGAAAGAATAAATGAAATTCAAGAATTGTACCGTAAATTTAAGGGTAAGAAAATTAAGCTCCACTATGAAAACCTTGCCACAAATACAGAAAGTGTCACTAGAAAGCTTTGTGACTTTTTGGAAATAGACTATCAACCTCAAATGCTTCAATATTACCAGCACGAACATCATCCACTTGGAGGGAACAACGGAACGCAATTTTTAGTAGCAAAGGCACAAAATAAAAATTTACAACGATTGTTATTCAATATACAAGAATGTAACCGAGATTATTACCAAAATCGTGGGTTAGAAATTAATTTAGATTTGCGTTGGCGTCAACAAATTGACCCAAATGTGGAGCATTTGTTTGAAGAAATGGCTGGTAAAGAAAACGAAGAATTCAAATGGAATATGTAGCAGTAAAAAAAACGATGTAAAGTGGGCAATGCTAATAAAACACTCAGTATAGAGTAATTAAGACCTGAACATAGGGCTGATTCATCATCGTCACATGATTACCTGGGACAAAATGGACATCCACTGGTTCGGTATAAAACTTGCTACAGCCCTAACAGTCTCACTACCATTTCTAGGGACGCTCTATGCAGATACCTACCAATATCTCTGGGCCGACGCCCAATGCCTCTGTAGATAGTGCGCTAGGAAGTTAGCACAACCCTCAACTGGCGATAGGTAAGGCTCTCCTGTTCAAACACCATTGCCACAGCATCAGGCGATCGCTCCTTTAGATTTAGCTTAAACCGCTAGAGACAATTCAACATGACCAGATTTAATAAATTCGGTTCTTCAGTACTTATTATGCTAAATTATTAGTTGCAAAGGTTAAAAAGTATAAAGAATTGCATAAAATGCTTAGTAAAACCTTTGACATAATTGACTGAGGATGCAGATTCATTATTAACTGTAAGTACTAGAAAAGTATTTTTTGTCTATTTACAGTTATGAACAGGAAACAAAATATTAAAATACTAACAGAGCTTCTAGATTTAAAAGATGTGAAAGTTATATCACATCGCCTTCATGTCGGGATATGAATGATTTTACAAATAGAATCAATAAAATCATATAGTACTTGTCCTCGCTGTGGTCCAAAAAGCCATAAATTACATCAAAATCATCGATACATTGTTAAAGATTTACCTTTCGGTGAGAAACCAGTATTTTTAGAAATAAATAGAAGACAATTCAAATACGAAGAATGTAAAAAACCCTTTAGTGAGAATCTAGATTTCGTGAGCCAGAAAAGAACTTATACAAAACGGCTGGCACACAAGACAATACAAGAGGTAGTAGAAAACGATATCCACAGTGTAGCTGATCAAGGGATAGTGACAACAGAAGAAATAGAAAGAATGTTAAAAGACGCATCTAAAGAATTATCTAATGACAAACCTTCTCTGACAAAAAGACTTGGAATCGATGAGATAGCTCTGATTAAGGGCAAGGGTAATTACTGCGCCGTACTCATAGATTTAGATACATCTAAGCTAGTAACTATTTTAAATGGGCGCACCCAAGAAGTAGTGAAGAAAGCCCTTTTAGAATGGGGAACTGAGGTCTTAGAACAAATTGAGGAAGTGAGTATAGATTTGTGGGTTGGTTATAAAAATGTTGTCACAGAATTAATGCCCAATGCTCAAGTAGTAGCAGATAGATTTCATGTAATGACACAGATTAATAAAGAATTAGATACACAGAGAAAACGAGAGAAGCGGAATCTAGAAGAATTAATTCAAAAAGCGCAATTATCATCAAAAAAAGCTGAACATGAAAAAACTTTATCGGGATTAAAAAATAGTAAGTACGTTTTACTTAAAAATGAATCAGACTTAAATGAAGAGCAAATAAATAAATTTTCTGAAGTCAAGAATGTATCTCCCATCTTAAAAGAAATGCATGAACTAAAAGAAAAATTTAGAAGGATTTTTAATGAGACAGATAATTGGTATCCAGGAGTTTTTAAACTCGGTATGTGGTTATCGAAAGCTAAAAAATATTTTCCCAAGAGTAACAATACTATTATCCGTTGGTTTGATGAGATAATTGCTTACTTTGATAATGGGACAAATAGTGGTGCTGTGGAAGGTATTAATAACAAGATCAAGTTGATTAAACGTTCCGGCTATGGATTTATAAACTTTGACAATTTCCGAGTTAGATGCTTATTGAATTGGCATTTTAACTATTAGTTAAGCATACTATGTACAGAAAAAGCTTAATTTTAAATTAAGCTTTTAGTCTAGTCAGGAGTGCGAAACTAAATTTCCAAAAAATAAGGATACGGATTTAAGATATTTCCGGCAACTAAAACCAAGGTTTTTAGGCTTTATAAAATGAGCCTTATGAGTTTCGCACTCCTGACTAGTCTAAACTCCAGTTAACCTGAATCTTTACTTAAATAGGAGCTTTCAAAATTTTCTCCAAAATATCAACTGTTTCAAATACAGCCTGGTTATTAAGGGTGTTGAGATTAGCCCGGTAGTGAGAATAGTTTTCTGGTTGAATTAGCTTTTCGACAGCCTGCTCGATATTGTGAAAATTATAAATTACAATCCCGAGTTCTTTATCCGTAATCCATTCACAAGAGAGTCTTTCCTGACTCATAGTGAAGGGATTGCGTTCTGTAATCACAGGTAACTTCATCGCCGTAGCCTCGCTGAGGCTACCAGGTCCTGGCTTACCAATAAAAAAATCGGCAAGATGCATATAATAAGGAATGTCTTCAGTAAAGGTAGTAATAAACCGCTTCTGAAAACCTTGACTTTGACGGAGTGCTGAAGCTAACTCTTCATTTTGTCCGCAAATAAAAATGAGTTGGATCTTGTCTTGAAAACATTCGAGACGTTGAGCAATTTCGAGTATAACCTTAGAGCCATAACCGCCAAACAGAACCAATCCAGTGGGCAAATCTGGATTTAGATCCAAGCGTTGTCTTTCGCTTCGGCGATCAACAGTAATGGGATCATAGAATCGGGGATTAATGACCAATCCTGATGTGCAGAAGATTCGCTTTTCCTGATGCCCCAACGCGCGCGCTTGTTCGACTGCCTGTTCAGTAGGACAGATTAAGAATTGCTCCTGTGGTTCTATCCAGAAATGAGGAGGAGAATCCGCAAAATCCGTAAGAATAGTGACGAAGGGTGTGGTGGGTATTGCTTTTTGCAAGCTTTCCCTGAGTACTCGGTTATAAAATGGAATGCAAGATACTACTAAATCCGGCTGATTCTTCCGCCAGTGACTTTCAAGCAGAGCTATCAGTTCAG
This sequence comes from Nostoc sp., assembly GCF_036919595.1. GTDB lineage: Bacteria > Cyanobacteriota > Cyanobacteriia > Cyanobacteriales > Nostocaceae > Nostoc. The sequence continues at coordinate 31,041 of NZ_JBALCO010000007.1, forward strand.
AAGAATTTTGACGAATGTTTGCCTTTGCCAAAGTCCGAAGTAATGGAAATAATGGAATGAGGAATGTCCAGCCTTTTTTTAGTACCAGGTTGTAGATATCATTTCCACTCTTACCAGTCATTCTGTAGAACATATCCGCATGCTCTATATTTTCAATTTCTTCAATATTGACTAGCTTAGGTTGCCAGTTCGGCTGTTGCTTCTTGATGACTTGGGACAAAGCATTTGCAGTGCTGCGGTGTCCACCACCACCACTATAAAAAATCAAATCTATTCTTGTCATCCAGTGACCTCTTCAAAAATGACTTTGGCAAAACCGCCCCACACATCTACACTGACCAATGTCACAAGGGAACGTACCTCAAACGGTTACTGCATCAAAACTGCAATGATAACTTTAAGTTCGTGACTATCAATAACTTCTCATCGGGTGCTATTAATTATGTGAGAGGAATGGCTAGTAATGCCTAATTCTTTCACCTTTTAAATTAACGATGGCTCCCGAGTCAGTTCCAGTGTAATTTAACTTACGATTGTTATCGTAGAAAGAACCGATATAATTAGCAGTCGAGCCATCGTTTATAGTAACAGATATAGTAACGATACAATCACTATTCACTTGTTATTTGCCTTGGGTAGGAAGATTAGTTTTCACATCTCCTGCAACAATTCTAGCCAAGATATTACCCTTCATGTTTCCATTGCCATCATAGTTGTTTGTAGCATTGAAAGCAAACGGATCGGTGTTATTCACATAGCCACCACCTTGAAATTCATATGCTCCATATAGACTTCTATTTGAGCATGTTTTTTCGGCTTTTGCTTCCTGGTGATTTAGACGCCTATATGTATCTCTTTCCCTTCGCCAATATTGACATTAAACTTACCCATTACAATTATATTAATTACTCCGTAAGGTCTTCTTGGCTAATTGGGTGGGTGTTGAAATAAGCCCTATCAAAGGATTGCCCCAGAATCTCCTGACCAATTGAGGACAAAACGCGATCGCAATTATCATGTAATACGTAAAAGGATAAATCTCGCAATATTCGCTCCACAGGACTCGGTTTAATCAATGAGCGAGCTCCACAAGCGTGTATGCAGTCGTTCACCGTTTCCAAAGCTAGTTGTTCAGTTATATAACGGGCGCGATTGCCTGCTTCTTTTGCCCCTAACACCTGGCCTGTTTCCCAAAGAGTAGCTACTTGCCGCAGCCAGAGATGCATAGTATCTATATTAATTGCTGCCTTAGCAATTCGGTGTTGTACGTAGGGGTCATGTCCTTTTTGCTGTTTATTGATGTATGCTAAAGTATAATCATAAGCTCCTTCAGCAGCTCCGAGAAAAGCAGCGCCATACAGAGGTGTAAACCGCGTCTGCCACTCCTGTTGAATGTATTGTCCTGGATAGCCAATCAAGTTTTCTTTAGGGATGAAAGTACGTTCAAAGCGAACTAGGTAACTCACTGTACCTCTCATCCCAATTGGTTGCCACCAACTATCATCAAAGCTAATACTGGGGTCGGATAAGTTGCAAGCTAGTAACAGCACTGATGTCCGTGAGCCATTGCCATGACGCGCTCCCCCAGGACCTGCGGTGTTGACCAAGAGAATTGCCCACTGTGCTTCTGGGGCACTGGTAGCGAATACCTTTGTGCCATCAATGATGTATCCTTCATCTACCACTTGAACACTTGTGCCAAGGCTGGCTTTTTGACCTGGAATCTGAGACTGGGGTTCTCCACTCCAAGCCGCCCATTTCTCGCCACGTTGGACAATACCCTCAAACCAGCGCTTTTTCTGAGACTCATTAGCCATAGCCGCTAGTAAAACTTGGGCATTTGCGTGTCCTTCCCAGCAACGGGCTAGGGATAAATCCACTTTTGCTAGTTCCTTAGTCATCATCCACAGGGTAAAGATATCGCTATCATGTCCTAACCCTAAACCACCGTATTCAGTAGGCACAACAGGCGCATTCAGACCTGCTTGAAAAAGGTCTTCAAAATCTTCTCTTGGGAAGCTAGCATTGTAGTCATAACCAGCGGCGCGAGAGGCGAACTTATTGCGTGCAAGTTCGCTAATGCGTTCAATCAGAGTTTGCTTGTTGAGAGTTAGATTGAATATCATTTAATAGAGTTTCATAGACTTGTTTTTAGTTGCTAATCTTACATTTTCACCCGTTGGTTTATGGCAATTTGTGTAAGTAGGTTATTTTAATCCGGTATGAATAATTATGTTAGCAAATAAAAGCAGCTTAGTAATATGCATCATAAGAACATAATTACATATTGTTTGTCTTTTTTTATCTGAATTTGAGATTGACAACTCGAAAATTAACCACCAATAGAAATGAGGCTACACTTTTGCACGCTTTATTCATTTACTGTTAGTTTCTTTCAGTGGTTGCAAGATATAAGTAAATAAATCATCAATAACTCGATTAGCTGATATGTAGCTACCTGTAAGCCAATAATAATCATCAACTACATAAACTTTACCCTGCCTAACAACATTAAGCTTTGACCACAGAGGTTCTGCCATAAGTTGATTGACAGATATCTTTGACTGTGCAGCGTCTTTGAAGCCGTAGCGCACTATAAATAGGATATCACCATCTATCTGGGTAAGGGCTTCTGGAGAGATATTGTAGCCAACGGGGTTGCCCGCTTTCTTTTGAGTTGCTTTAGCATCCAGATTTTGTGAATGAGGACGGATTAAACCAGCATCCTCTAAAATTACTCCAGAGAATGCACCCTTAGTTAACGGGTTAATTGTCTTTGGGATCAAGCGCACGACGGAAACTAAAGTCTTTTTGAGTCGAGATCCTATCTTTTGTTTAAACTCAGTTAAGCGTGTGTTATAGTTATCCATTAAACGTTTTGCTGTATCGGTTTTCCCCAAAGCTTTTGCTGCTGGCATAAACGGTTGTTTCCAGTCTCCATTGCTTTGCACCTTCAGCAAAACGGTGGGTGCAATGTGAGACCATAAACTGTAAGTATCCCGGTTCCGCGTCGTGCCTAAAATCAAGTCCGGCTTGAGAGTTATAACCTTCTCCATATTCGGTGGTGTCAGAACCGCACCAATGTTTTCAACGCCTGGGTGCTTATCCTCTAAACCTAGCCCTTGGAGAGTTTTAGTTGGATCTGGAGCACCTACCAGATTGGCTCCCAGAGCTAGAGGTATTTCCACTAGCCACGGATCTATGACGACAACTCGTTGAGGATGGACGGGAACTAGAGTCTGACCCATTGCGTGTTTGACTACATGGACGGGGACAGGTGATGTTTGATTTGAGGGAACAACAGCTATATCGCGGGTTGGTAATTGACGACCAAAGGAACTGCAAGCAGAAATCACCAACAGCGTAAGCAGCACAACAAAGCAGAACTTAGGCATATACAGTTAAAAAGATACAGGTAATGTTAGAGCGATCGCGTATTGGCTGTGCAAGAGATTATGTTGCAAAAATTGTAACTGCCCAGGTAGGAATGTCAGGAATATTCCCATGAGGGAAGAAAGATGGTAGTGTTCAAGCATGAATCCAGAAGAAAAAGATCAAA
>NZ_JBALCO010000008.1:0-58990 GCF_036919595.1 Nostoc sp.
TCATACTCTGCGTATTTTTCTGCGCCAGCGTTTTGGTATTGATGTTCTTACTTTTGAACAGCATCCTGTGGCTTAATTCACATAAGGCGTATAATTAACAGATAGCTAAATAGCAAGCCTATTTTATTTTTAATAATTGAAAGCCCCAGATACCCGACTTCTCTAATAAGTCGGGTATCTTGTTTTTCCCGGTTATGAATATGGATTTAGTCTAATTATAAACTTGACGTTTTGCCAGTTTCTGCTTGTGTTGCGATCGGCTTGACATCGGTGTAACCCACTTCACCAGCTATTGTCCGAAACACCGACATTTGTTCTTCAAATTCTAATCCTTCAATTTGGGAAACCAAATCATTAATTTCTTTAGCTGGCTGGTAGCTGCTTGGCAAATCAACTACCGTATCTCCCATAGCTACCGCCCAAGCATACCAAACTAACAGTTGATTGTTTTCTTTTATCGCCCCATAAGCACGAGAATATTCTGTATCTTTGCGGTTAACTATATCCCGCATGATATCTAGTTGCTGCTCATCTGATAACTCAAAATAGTCTCCTAGCAGAAGTGGTGCTAAGTCTGGTTCAGCAGCAGCAGGAGCAGCTGGGGTGATCGAGTCACCCATTTTTTTATAAACCAAATAGAACCAGGCTAATTTTGCATCGGTATCTAAGGCATTAAACGCATCCATCAAGTTTTGAGTTTCATTGCTCTGGGCTTGAGAAATATTTTTATCGTAACTTGCAGTCATAAATTTGTTTCCAAAGAAATTTTACCCGCCAAACTAAGGCTTACCAAAGTTTGAACATCAAATTCTACTACCTATAGAAAGAGTTAAAATAATTCAAAATTGCAGCTTTAATCTACCTTTTAATAGAGGTAAAAGTCTCCCGCAAGAAGCAAGAAAGCAGCACACTACTTTGCTACAATCGCTACAGCAATAAAAAATTTACCTAAGGTTTTAATTATGCCTGATGAAGAAGTGAAGCCCAATTTAAATGAAGCTTCCACCCAGGATGCACAATTAGCTGCCGAAAGTATAGCTAGTGGTGAAGAAAAAGCGCCAACGGTGGATTTTGATAAAGATTATGCAACTGCACAACAATTCAGCGTTAGTGATGTAGATCGCACAGGTAAAGGTGCAGCAGCGGCCGAAGCAGCGACTGCACCTGAATATCAAACCTCTAAACCACAAGAGACAACGACTAAAGCGCAGTCAACTGGTAATCCTGATGATTTTCTAGAGTTAGCAAAGGAAATTGGAAATTCTCCGACTGAGAGTGTAAGCAATGTTAGTGATGATTTAGTAAAACAAGCTTTGGAAAAGGGTGAACGGAAAAATTAAGTTTTCCTGATATCTTGCTATTTTGTTGGGTGGGCAATGTCACAAATATTAAAATGTAAGTTTTCGGCATTGGTAGATATTGCCCTCTTTACTGTTTTGGTCAATCGCCAATAGTTAAGATTTTTACTATCGACTTTTGATTATTGATTAATTAGCGACTATTCATGACTTCGAGTAGTTCGCCAGGTCGCTGAATTAAATAATCTGGATTTTGCTTAGCTAGTATTTCCGGTGAGTTAAAACCCCAAGTCACTGCAATCACTTGGATATTTGCTTTTCTTGATGCTTCTATATCTCTGGTTTCATCTCCGACATAAATAACTTCTTCAGGTTTGAGTTGATTTTGCCTCAATACATTATTGATTATAGTTGTTTTGCCAAAAATTGTAATTCCTGAGTAGATAAAATCAAAGAGGTGATTTAAATCATTAATTGTCAGGAATTGCGTAACATTCTCTTTAGAATTAGAAGTTATAATGCCTAGTTTATATCCTTGATTTTTAAGTTCCATTAATGCTTCTTTAATTCCCGGAATGGGCTTTAATTCTGGGATTTTGTTTTTTAATTCCCCTTTAACTTTTTTAACTAGAAAAGGAATCTTAAATAGAGAAACTCCTGAGTACTTAATAATTTCCCTAGATGTTAAGTTTTTAAGGAGGGCTAATTGCTCTGGACTTATGTGTCTATAACCAAAGTCTATAGCTAGACGATTAGCAATACTAACAAGAGCATCTACCGTATCAGCAATAGTGCCATCAAAATCAAAAATAATTACTTTCGGGGTCATTCTTTCGCCTGGATGCGTCAAGATTAGCTAGGGCGTTGCGTCGTAACATTTCTGGCTTAATCCGCCGCAAGGCAGATGCTGGAAATCGTTTATCCCACTCATGATCTGAGATTTGGGCTAATTCTAGCAGTTGGGGAGCAATATTCCCAGGATAAGGCTGAAAGTCTTCAATATCAGTTGTGCTGGCAAAACGTTGATTCCAAGGACAAACATCTTGACAAATATCACAACCAGCAACCCAGCCTTGCAAATGAGGTGTGAGTGTCTGTGGCAATTCCTCTGCCCGATTTTCAATCGTATGATAAGCAATGCAGCGATTAGCATCCACGACAAAAGGCTGAGTAATTGCACCCGTAGGACAAGCCTGAAGACAACGAGTACAGCTACCGCAGTGTTCTGTATGCGGGCGATCGCTCTCTAATTCCAAATTTGTCAACACTTCTCCCAAAAATACCCAAGAGCCAAATTCCGGTGTAATCACATTACCATTTTTGGCAATCCAACCAATTCCGGCAAGTTGAGCCAACACTTTCTCTTGCACCGGGCCAGTGTCTGCATAATAACGAGTTCGTACACCTTGATCAAGTGATTCTAGCCACGTAGATAGCCGCTTGAGTTTTTTATGCATCACCTTGTGATAATCCCTTCCCCAACCATAACGGGAAATTTTGGCGTATTCCTCGCCTTCTCCTGACGGAGACGCTACGTGAACGGGACGTTGATGTGGTGTATAGTAATTCAGCGCCACACACACTAGTGATCGCGCTTCTGGCATGACTAAGCGGATATCCTGACGTTTTGGGTTAGCCATCCATTCCATATCGGCGTGATAACCCAATTCAATCCATGCTTGTAACCTCTGCGCTTCTGTGGCATCTACTCTATCTACAGCAGCAATTCCAACTTTGTGAAAGCCCAACTCGCTGGCTTTCCCTTTTACTACACTGCTGCTTGTTAGGGAATACTGATTCATTTTTTTATTTGGATTTTGCCTAATTAAAGGCATATAAATGATACATTACGTAGTCAGTACCTTTATATTAAGATTTGTTGCTTTATCTACACATAAATTTTATTATATCCTGGTAACTAATTATTCAAAAGATGCTATTTGAGATTTGTCTGAGCAAAACTTCTATCGTGAGAAAGATTTGTATATATTTGTATATATGGCAATCTATCTCAATAGCGGCTTTCTTTTTACCGATTTTTGTATTGAAATTAACATTTAGCTAGGATAATACAGGTAATTCTATGACCTCTGCTGAATCTATATCGCCAGCGCAGTTGAAAGAAGAATTCCAGATTGAGGGAATTACAGAAACAAGTGTACTGCGTTATTTTGAAACGTTAAATGCAGGAGAATTTGAGGCAACTGCTGCCTTATTTGCGGTAGATGGTGTGATGCGTCCACCATTTGAATCTGATATTGTGGGGACAGATGCGATCGCAGCCTATTTAAAGCAAGAAGGCCAAAACATTAAAGCTTATCCCAATACAGGAATAGTTGAGACTTTAGAAAATGGTGATATCCAAGTTCAAATAACAGGCAAAGCACAAACCTCATGGTGTAGTGTAAATGTCTTGTGGCTATTTATCCTCAATCAACAACGGCAAATTTTCTACACTAGAATCAAACTTTTAGCTTCTCCCCAAGAGTTACTTTCTTTACGTCGTGAGAATTAAAAACAAGTATAATTACTTGATAAAGTGTGCTTATACGCAAAACAAAATCTCGGCATTGAAAATTGGTAGAAATCAGATTACTTGAAAAATAGTAAGTTTTGTCTATTGGACTAATTCGGGTAAAGTAGCTTCTAACTTGAGACAGTTGGCACCATTAATCTGCAACTGATAATCTACTTTATCCATGAGACGATTCATAATTAGCCAACCATAACCACCTTCTTGTTTTTCCATAGGGTTTGGAGCGTAGTAGGTAGACATATCAAAGCCTTCGCCGTAGTCCCAAATTTCTAGGGCAAGATCCCGATCTTTGACTTCCAAACGCAATAAAATCGGTAAATTTGGTTTCTCCTTGTGGGCATGACGGACTGCATTTGAGTAGGCTTCCACCAAAGCCAGTCTCAAACGACTTGATTGCCGGGACCAATCCACAGAATCTCCTAACTGGATTTTCAAACATCCCAGCAACCAGTTTTCGACAATATTCAGAAAATTCAAGTCACTTGGTACATGAAGCTCACTTTTCATTACTTACAAAATCTCCAGCGAAAGTATAGTTTGATCGTCTTCTTGAACGTGGTTATCTGCCTGGATGCGAGCTAGTAAATGGTTAAGAGAAAGTGGTTGTTGCTCTTGTTGTAACAGTTGCCAAAGACCATCTTGATTCAGCATAGAACGATTAATTGACTCAACGCCAGACCCAGTTTCTACTGCTAAATCAAAATTATTTGATACCATTGCTTCTGTAATTCCATCGCTGGCTAGTAACAATGTGTCTCCAGCAGCGAGAACCAAGCGACCAGACTGTGCCTGCCACTTGGGCAAGATCCCTAAAGGAACACTGCGGACTTTGAGGTAATTGGGATTGTCGGCTAAAGCGCCTTGGCGTGACCATAACAGTGGATAGATATGACCGGCATTAGTGTAAACGAGTTCCTTAGTGGTAGGGGTATAACACGCTAACACAAGAGTGATGAAATAATTGTTGCTAATTAAATCTTCACTGAGAGCGTGGTTCAGGTTTTGCATAACCACATTCGGCTCGGCTGGTGCTTCTTGAGATAATTCACGGCGCAAAACTGAAATAATACTAGCCATAAATAAAGCAGCCGGAACGCCCTTGCCAGAGACATCACCCACTGCTAACCACAAATCACCTTTGGGATGAACAAAAACTTCAAAAAAATCGCCTCCTACTTCTCGCGCCGGGTAACAGCAAGCTTGCACCTTCACACCTTTGATGTCAGGTAAACTTTGACGTAGCAAGTTGTATTGAATTTTGCGAGCTACTTCCAACTCATTATGAATCTGCTGTTGCTTTTCTTGGAGACGCTGGTAGAGTTTTGCTTGAGAGAGGGCTAAGGCTGCTTGTTCGGCAACACCTGCAATCAGTTGGATGTCTTCGTCTTGCCAAAGGCGATCGCCTCCACATTGGTGGAGGGCCAGCACAGCCAACAAATGCTGCTGGTAACTAAGTGGCACAACCAGGTGGTGACACGGGTTGCCGTCGTATATTTCTTGAGCAAGTTGATAATGACGGGTTTCCAGTACTTTTTCAATTAAAGGACTGGGATCGAAGAAGGAATCTGATACACGGGATTGAGGATCGCGGTATAAGAACTGGTCTTGTGTCAGGCGATCGCCCTCTACTGGTCTGAGCAAGCAACTAGTAGCTTCAAATCTTTGTCCAATAGTTGCTACAATCTTTTGCAGCATACTGTCGTAGTCTAAAGATTCCCGAATTGCCGTTGTTACTGCATTAAACAAAGATTCTCGCCGTAGGGCCCGACGCAACTTTTGCGTGCGCTTCTTAACTAGGCGATATGTATCAGCGGCTTGCTCAACTAATGCCCTGAGTTTATCTGGATTCCAGGGTTTGGTAATGTACTTGAAGACCTGACCAGAGTTAATCGCATCCACCAAATCTTCGACATCAGTAAAACCAGTTAATAAAATCCGAATCGTGTCCGGAAAGTGCTCTACAGTGCGACTAAAAAATTCCGTACCACTCATTTCTGGCATTCTTTGGTCAGAAATAATCACCGCCATTTCGCCAAATTGATCCAAGATTTCCAGAGCACCAAAGGCATGATTGGCTTTATATACTTGATAATCTCGTCTAAAAGTGCGGTAGAGTAAATCTAAGTTATCTGGCTCATCATCTACCACCATGAGCTTAAGTTTGTCCAACCCGATCTCAGCCATATTTGACTTTAGTTTTCACATATTTGAATAGCGAGATAGTGTGATGTTTATCCCACCTGATAAATAACAGAAAATCAGAGAAGCCATTCACTTTGAAATAACTTTCTCAAAGTTGTGAGTTTCTCTTGATCATCCTCAATTGTTCCACACCAAAGTTAACTTTATCCAACTAACCCAGAACGCAAGGCGCGGACTGCTGCTTGGGTACGGTCATCGGCACATAGCTTATTCAAAATATTGCGAACGTGAGTTTTAACAGTCCCAACAGTGATGTAAAGTCTTTCCGCAATTACTGCATTACTACAACCTTCGACAATCAACTGTAACACTTCCAACTCCCTTTCTGTCAGGCTATAAGGTTGAATTCCTTCCAGATTCTCGACATCATCAGGGTTAGAGGCAATAGTTTTGATATTTACAAAAGCCGATTCCAACTTTTGAGGATTTTGCTGCGCTTGTTGTAATACAATCCGAGCGATCGCTGGATCGATCCAGGCGTTGCCATTGCAAGTTACTCGTATTGCTTCCAGCAAATTATCGAATTTGATATCTTTCATACAGTAAGAGTCTGCACCAGCTGCAAAAGCTGCCAACACAGCTTCTTTGTTATCCCGCAGTGTCAAAATTAACACCTTTGTGACTAGCTGCTGCCCATTAGCAGTAGATTTTACCTCCCGTGTCAGCTCAATGCCATCCTTATCTGGTAAACCAATATCTACAATGGCAATATCTGGTTGTACCATTTTTAACATTTTTAGTCCTTCAGCAGCATTGGCAGCTTCACCTACAACTTCAATTTCATCCTTTTGCAGTAATGCTGTCCGAATACCCACACGAGTTAGATCATGATCTTCAATCAGAACGATACGAATTTTACTCATAGCCAACTTCAGCCCGTTACACTACCTTAACCGTAAAGTCGAGTTTCGTGACATACTCCCACACTAACTGCAAGCAGTATAGTGGGGGCTTCTGTTCCCGGAACCAGAGTTGCGAGTTGAGCGTTTTATACTGAGTGAATGTTACACCTTAACAATAAAATTTGGACTGGTTCAGCCCAACTACAAGCGCCCAAAACTAATTAGTTTAATTATGCTTTCTATTGTTGCAGGGCAAGGGGGAATCTCTCCTGCCTAAGTTCTAATATAAAAAAATTTGATAAACTTAACATTCAAGGAAATCTGGTGTGAGAATTACTCAAGAATAGGCTATGTCTAACGGCAATCAAGTATTTTCAGTGTTGGGAATACCAGTTTATGTGATGGCTAACTATCCAGGCTGGTTGTTAGAATGCCTGCACGCAGGCAGAGGAACTCATGTAGTAACGCTCAATGCAGAAATGATTATGCAGGCAGAGCGAAATCATTTCTTAGCTCAAGTGATTAAAAATGCTGAATTAGTGATTCCAGATGGAGCCGGGGTTGTTCTGTATTTGCGGTGGCTGTTATGGCAAAAAGTGCAGCGTTTTCCAGGGATTGAACTAGCAGAAAAACTTTTGCAAGAACTTGGGCAACAAAAGACAGGGGCAAAGGTATTTTTCTATGGAGCAGCGCCTGGACTGGCCTCAATTGCGGCAGATTTTTGGCAGCAGCAAATTCCAGATTTGAGTATAGTAGGCACTCACTCAGGCTACCATTCCCCAGAAGAAGAAGCACAATTGCAACAAACTCTTGCTCAATTGCAGCCACAAATGATTTTTGTCGGTTTGGGAGTGCCACGTCAAGAGTTATGGATTGCCGAAAACCGCCATTTGTGTCCTCAAGCAATTTGGATTGGCGTCGGTGGCAGTTTTGATATTTGGTCGGGAACTAAAACTCGTGCTCCCGCCTGGTTAGGAAATAATAATTTGGAATGGTTGTATCGGCTTTATCAAGAACCTTGGCGCTGGCGGCGGATGTTGGCTTTGCCAGCGTTTGCTGTGAAAGCGTTTGTTTATCGTTTGACAGCAAGGGGTGCAATTAGTTGAGAGTGGTGAGTGTTATTACTTAGTTAATATTAAAGTCTTTAAAAAATTTAAAATTTTCTTTGTTGAATTTTAAATTCCCAGGCGAAACCTGGGAATCCTTATTTTGAGAGGAATGTCACATCTAAGCCGACGAACTGTTTGGTTGTGGGTATGAGGAAAATTTAACAATGCCAGTATTAACAACTCAAGTTAAAACACACAAATCCGTTCATAGAGAGGACAGTGAAACTCAACAGCACGGTAGTAATACTACTGCAAAGGTACAATTGCAATCTGTAACCAAGACTTATACTAACGGCACTCACGCCTTGTTGAATGCGAACCTTGAGGTAAAAAAGGGAGAATTTCTGTTTATCACCGGACCAAGTGGTTCAGGTAAATCAACGCTCTTGAAACTACTGTATGGCCAGGAGTTGCCCACACAGGGAGAAGTAATTGTTGACAAATGTAATGTAGCAGGTTTACGGGGCGATCGCTTGTCATTATTGCGGCGACGGATTGGCATTGTGTTTCAAGATTACAAATTGATTACCCAACGAACAGTCGCGGAAAATGTAACTTTTGTGCTGCAAGCTCAAGGGTATACCCGTAAAGAAATTCAACGACGCCTAGAACCAACCTTGAAGCTGGTGGGTTTACTGAATAAAGCTGACTGCTTTCCAGATCAACTGTCTGGGGGAGAGCAACAGCGGGTGAGTATTGCCCGTGCGATCGTTGGTACACCACCGCTGCTGTTGGCGGATGAGCCTACTGGAAATCTCGATCCAGATAATTCCTGGCAAGTGATCCAGATTCTCCAGAAGTTAAATTCCTTTGGGGCTACAGTAATTGTTACCACCCACGATGAACAGTTGGTGCGGCGATGCAATCATCGGGTAGTGCAAGTTCGCAATGGACGGCTGTCTCGAAAATAAGGATTGGGTATGGGACATTGGGCAAATAACTAATAAACGTGGTGCTTGACTTTTGCTGATACGGGTACGAAAGTTTTTGCTGTTTTGGGTGCTAGGACTTGTAGGCGATGGTCTCCGACCGACTGGAGGCGATCGCAGGCTTGTAAACTCTTAAAAGCTGCCTCTCGGATCACAACTTCCTCCTCTCGACTGAGTAGGAGTTGCAAGCATTCGACAACATCTTGCTGCACTGAAGAATAAACTCGCTTATGGCTGATGATTTTAGTTAGTTGACGTAGGGCAATCAACCGCTTCAATGGATCTTTTTCTGTTAAATTGACCAACAACTGATCGAGGTGGTCTTCTTCTCGATTTTCATAGAAGTTGACAATTTGCCATACCAATAAAATTAAAGTTAACAGGGTTCCCACGCCTTGCACAATCGCACCAGCAGCAATCCAGGGACTGTGAGAGTCAACCCAAATTGCAGCTGCCATGTAAGTGCTGACAGTAGCAAGACCACCACTGACGACTGCTAAGACTAACCGACGATTTGAACTGTTTAAGAACTTACGGATTTTAGACCAGTGCAATTGCCAGTCCCAATCCTGCATTGAGTAAACCAATACCATTATCCCAATGCCGATTAAGAGAGCCAATAGCAGTTTCCAGTTCCATAACAACATGGCAACGACGATTGTCAGAAACCCAAGAAAGCCCCCAGGCCCAGAGAAGCGCTTAAATGTTTGCTGCTTTGTAGCTCCTTTTGTCTTGAACTTTGTCAGCGACCAGTTCCATCTGGGGATCTGGTTGATCAATTGCTGCCAAGAAGACGAAGCCTGTGCCACAGTGTTTACCTACTTGATTACAAAATTACCTATTGTATAAGTTTTACTAGAGATGAAGAAAGGGTGAAGCCCCAAACTACAAGATGCCCGGTTTTCATGGACGGATAGTAGACTAGTACAGGACGGCGGAAATCAAGATAACATTTTAAATGCCTCAAAGCAAGGGCGTAAAGGCTTTTTAAATTTTGAATGCGTGAATTTTGCGAATTTAAAGACAAAAACGAAAGTTCTCAAGAGTGAATTGACCATCAAAAGCACAGAAGGTAACGCTGTAGATGTTATTCACAGTTATGGATAATCAGGTATTGGGGGAAATTGCCGAGTCTAAATTGGCAAGATTAGCGCTTGGTAGTGGAGTTTGATCGAGGAGTTGGCGAGCGCTCGTCGGCAAAAAGCACTAGTCGTTGCGAACTAGTGACAGCGTTAACCGACTTAAGGGAGTGACAAAAAATAAATTATCCAAAATTATTTGTACATTTGTAGAGGATTTTGCCCTTGCGCCCCAGAGATGGGATCTTTTTTTAACTGGAAGTCCTTAAGCAAACGCAAGAAAGTAGCTTCTAAAAATCCGCTTTTAGGCGCTCCCATTAAGACTGTTAACCCTGAATAGGTTGTAATATCAAGTTCGGGTGATTACTTATAATAAAATCTATCAATGTGGGTTGGGTTGTAGCAAGATCCCCGTAGGGGTACGCCAGTAAAACCCAACAAATTACTTCTTATTAATGTTGGTTACCCTGCGGGAAGCCCCTTTGGGTCTACGTTCCTCAAACGCCACTTGCTACCCTGCGGGAACGCCAAGGGCGAACAAGTCGGGAAACCGCAAGGGCGCAGTGGCTCCCCAACCTACAGATATTATATATGTTACTTATGCCAATAATCACTACATTCAACAAAAAATACTTATGTTCCAACCAATAGGATTTGAACAACGCTCCATAAATACCTCACTAGGTAGAATGGTATATTATACTGCCGCTGGGTCACCTTGGCAGGACAATGTAACTGCCAAAGATGATCGGGAAACTTTGGTGTTCCTGCACGGCTTTGGTGGTGGATCTTCTGCTTATGAGTGGTCAAAGGTTTATCCGGCTTTTGCCACTGAATATCGGATCATTGCGCCAGATTTGATCGGTTGGGGTAGGTCTGAGCATCCGGCACAGAGTTATAAAATTGAGAATTATTTGACCACAATTCGAGAGTTTTTCGAGCAGACTTGTACTGGACCAGTAACAGCGATCGCTTCTTCTTTGACCGCAGGATTTACAATTCGAGTAGCAGCAGCTCATCCGAATTTATTCAAGTCTTTAATTCTCACTACCCCCTCAGGACTTTCTGACTTTGGCGAAGACTACTCCAATAGTTTTTTTGCCCAGTTAGTCAGCGTTCCCCTTGTTGACCGTTTACTTTACAGCACTGGAATAGCCACCAGTGGGGGTATTCGCAGCTTCTTAGAGCAACGGCAATTCGCTCAGTCTAATCGAGTGTACCAAGAAATTGTAGATGCTTATTTACAATCCGCCCAACAACCTAATGCTGAGTATGCAGCACTGTCCTTTGTCCGTGGCGATTTATGCTTTGATTTATCCCTTTACATTCAACAGTTAATCACTCCCACCGCCATTATTTGGGGACAAAGGTCGGAATTTACAGGCCCCTCAATTGGTCGTCGCCTTGCCGAAATTAATCCCCAAGCGATCCGATTTTTTCAACAGTTGGAAGATGTGGGGTTAACACCGCAGTTAGAATTGCCAGCAGTGACAATTGGGTTAATTCGCAAATTTTTGCCTTTACTTAATTAGTGGTTTGTTCACTAGTCAAAGCCCCATCTAATTTACTAAATTTTGCCTTGTTTACTAATCTCAACCATAATTGTGTAGCTAGACTTTAGATTGTCGAGGCTTAAGAAATTAAATTAAGGGCGTTGCTGAATCATATTTTGATTTTGTAACGCCCTTAGTTTAGGCTTAAACTTACTTACAGCATATTTATGTATAATGCAAAAATATCTTACTAAAAATATAAATAATTCAGTTACTGTTAGTGCTAATAAACCAAGTCGTGGGTTATTAATTATCGGGTTATCCTAATTAGGCGATCGCACACAATAAAATCTCGGTTATCTATAATGCAACCGCGCCTGGAGGATAATCAAGTACTTAGTTAATCAAATATATTTTGTCTTAAAAAATACTACTTAAAAAGGCTTCTTGATTTTATTGTTTAATTGACCAGCTGCGATCGCTATAGCCAAGCCAATGCGTTGGGTAGCCAACACTGAACACGAGTGCGTCTTCCTTAGCAGAAGACGGGTTTCCCTTATCTGATAACTGGCGTCCGGTGCCGACTTAAAGCAACTGGCAGATGAATTCTATTCGCCAGGGCTGGGCATATTTTGACACTTATTGAGATGCTACCAGGTCAAGTTCAAGACGAATGGTTTCATTATAGTATTCAAAATCACTATACTATCCAACCTGACTTGATAAATTGCTAATTACACAAATAAATAAAATAAGGCATAGCAAACTTATACTAGCAGGTAGATTATCTGATGACTATTCCAGAGTCAATTAAAAAATTTATCACATGGATACAAGGTTTTGACCATCGAATTTTGCGAAATGAAAATGATGTAAAAGAAAAGTTAATTTTGCCAATGTTTTACTATCTCTGCTATCCAGATAAATGTCATCGTGAATACCCTTTGAAAACATCTAAGTCAGGAAAGTACAGCAAAAATCCAGAAATTGCTCATATTTATTATACAACAGATAATATTGAGCAACAAAATACAGATACCTCACTAATTTTTATTGAAGCAATAGAACCGTATAAAAATAAATTTTATGATGCTATTGAACAAGCCAAATTTTATAGTATTCATTTTAATTCACTGTTTTTTATAGTTACTAACGGATATCAAATAAAGGTTTTTAACCGTCTACGTTACCATAAGCAAGAGTCGATATTTGATATAAATATCGATATACTGAAAAATATTGATATTGCCTCAAACTTTTATAATCAACTCAATTTTGATTTTGTTAAAAATATCGATAAAAATACACCCAGTATTTTAACTTATACTAAATATAACTTAATAGAAAGATTTATCAGACGCTATCCAGATTTACAGGATGTTTTAGAACAATGTGATTTTGAGCCTTCCACTACGAGAGAAGGCTATCGCTTAATTGTTGTGAAAACAAAAGTAGCGATCGCATGTAATTTACCCAAAGCATTTGGAGAGGGTAATTGTGAAATAGAGTTCAGCAGCATCATTTTCAGAGGTTTAAAAATTTACTTAAATCATCAAGAGATTTTAGGTCAATTTATGACTGGATTGCACACCCAGCCAGATTGGGGATGCCGTCGGTTTTCTAAGCAGTTAGATAAAAATACTTTTGAGGTATATTTAGGTCAAACAACTCTAATTTTATCAGAGTTAGAAGCAGTAGATTTGTGTTTGTGTATTGATGGAGTTTGCCAAGAATATAAAAATTTAATAATTGAATTTGAAAATACTTTAGAAACATGGAATTTTGAATTCGTAAAATTTTCTGAAAATCGCGGTTTTATCCTTTTTTCTGTAAAACAAGAATTATGGGAGTTAATGCAGCAGTTTGCTGATGAATTTGATTATACTAAAGGTAAGTCAGAATGGCATCTATTTCATAGAGAATATATATCAATTCGAGTCAGTCGAGGAATTCGCGATCATACATTTATCTTACCCAAAATTGATAGAGATTTATCTTTATTGCCCAATAATCAAATTAACATAATCTATGAGCTAAATGATGTTAATTTACAATCTATTGAGACACGTAAATTAACCTTATGGCAGCAAGATATTGGAGTTTTGGGAACCTGGACAGCTAGATATACCAAACAGTGGTTATTAGAGAAATATATTCCAAAAGTTATTAATTATTACTCAGGAAAGTCTCAACTATCTGAAACTGAATTGTTAGCTAAAATAACAAATTACACAAGTGACCGTGCGCTTATTAAAGAAATTGATCATCTCAGAGATTTAGTACCTTATCTTCGCGACATCCAATCTTGGCTACATATATATGTAGAAAATATTCCTGCTTCGTTCTTGAAACCATATTACCAAGCCTATACAAATTTGGTACGTAATACTGATTCGTCTATAATAGGTATAGATTATATTATCGGAAATTTGCATAGGATTGAGTGGAAAAATACGCAAGAAGAAATTCCTCACAATTCCAGAGACTGGAAAAACTTAACTTTTAAATATGCTATGGATTACTTAGATCAGCAAGTAGCAAGAATAAATAATTGTAAATACGAGAATAGTTTAAAGGCAGATTTAATAACTCGGACATTTATTTGGATTATACAAAATGGAAAAATCTCTTTCTCGCAAGCTCAATTAAATGCTGCTAAACAGGCTTTGCTACCACTTTGGGAACAAAGTCGCTTTGAAATGCGCCATGTGTATCCTAATCGATAAAGCTACATAATCTGCTGTAAATGCAATACAAATCCAGGTAGCATATTTTCTCCTGATAAATTAGTAGGATTGTCTAATATCTCTACATCTTTACCTGGACGATAAATTTCTACTTGCTTGTTTTTCCGGTCAATTAACCAGCCTAATTGAGCGCCATTTTCGATATACTCCTGCATTTTATCCTGCAATTCTTTCAAGGAATCAGTACGAGAACGCAACTCTACTACAAAATCAGGACAAATCGGGGCAAATTTTTCTTGCTGTTCTGAGGTTAAAGCATTCCATCGCTCAATTTTCACCCAAGAAGCATCGGGAGAACGTTCAGCACCATTGGGTAGGGTGAAGCCGGTTGAAGAATCAAAAACTTCGCCTAAACTACTCTCTGAATTCCAAATATCTAATTCAGTAGTAATTTTAACATTACGTCTGCCAGTATCACTACCTGTAGGTGGCATAATTAATAATTCCCCTGATGCTGTACGCTCAAATCGATAATCGCGGTTTTTCTGACACATCTGGAAAAATTGATCATCAGTTAAGTCGATTTTCAATTTGAGTGTAGAAGGTAAAGTGGTTGTTGTGGCGTCCATAGGCTATTCTGAGCATCTTACTTCTAGTTTAGTGGTGTGTGGGGTGCGATCGCATGATCAGATGATGGCGATCGCCCTTTCCCAAAATCTCAAGTTGTGCTTCTACCCACACTTGCAAGAATCCTTCTTCCAGATAAAAGCGCTCAAAGATAGCTTCTAGACGACTCAGTTCAATATCTCGGGATGTATCTGCAATGGTAACTTTCAACGACGATCGCAGGACGAAGATACCAAAGAAGCCGTTATAAGTTTCTTTTGCTTAAGCGTGGCGAGGTGGCGATGTCTACGACACTTTTATTTTCATGTTTGGAAATAACCAGAAGACAAACTGCAATATGCCTTTTTGCTTGCCCAAAACACCAACATGAGTGCGCGATCTACCCAAATGAGAAAGCAATATGCCTTTTTGTTTGCTAAATCTACCGGAATCAGAAAGCAATCAGACATTTTAAGAAAGCAATATGTCTTTTTGCTTGCTAAATCTACCGAAATCAGAAAGCAATCAGGCATTTTGAGAAAGCAATATGCCTTTTTGCTTGCTAAATCTACCGAAATCAGAAAGCAATCAGGCATTTTGAGAAAGCATTTAGTTTAAATGCTTTCTCATTTGAGTATTTTGCTTATTGAATTCGACTTTATTTATTTTTTCGATGAAGTAACTAGTTATGGTGATCGGTTTGACGACAAGTCTGGAGTTTCGGAGTCTTCCGCTTTGCCTCTACGTCAAGCATTATGCTTCAATACTGCAAGCTAGCATCCTAAGTATTGTGGCTTTTTTGGTGCAATAGTGGCGATCGCCAAAAATGTGGCAATTAAAAGCAAGCTACGGGTTAGCAACGAAGCCAGAGATTAAAAAGATATGGGTAACGACAAAGGCTAAAGCCTGGGTGGAAATTAAGTGCAACCTCACTTCTAGTCCGTCTGCTAGCATTTGACTTGACAATGTGGCTAAAGTCACCCATTTAGGTGAAGACATACAGACATTTAATACCTATTATGAAGTAAGATTAAGCAACTATGAATCTAATTATGCGTCTAGTTGTTAGTTCACTAATTAAAGATTTAATCCAAAAATTTTAACAACTCCGCATTCCTGCACTTGTCCTTTAATTACAGGCTACTCCCATAAAGCAAGATTTATAGGCTTCTAAATATGGCTACGCACATACAAATTCCTGATTTTGGCAAACTTAAGTATCCATTCCGCTGGCTGATGGGGCTGATAGCAGGGAGTGCCTTGGTTGTTGGTATCACAACCTACACCCTGGTAAATCAAGGGACAAAAGAAGACATTGCTCAATTAACTGTGCCAGTGGCAGCGAAAAACGTCACCTTGAGGATTACAGCTAGTGGTAAAATCGTGCCAGTTCAGAGCGTAAATATTAGTCCGAAGAACCCTGGAGTGCTATCGCAATTATATGTACAACAAGGCGATCGCATTCAACAAGGGCAAATTCTCGCCCGCATGGATAGTGCCAGCATTGATGCCCAAAGAAGCCAGTACCGGGCTAACTTAGCCCAAAGTCAAGCACAACTAGCCGAAGCCGTTGCTGGTAGTCGTCCTCAAGAAATCGCTCAAGCAAAGGCGCGGTTAGCACAAGCTCAAGCCCAGCTAGCCGCAGCTCGGTCTGGTAATCGTCCCCAAGAAATTGCTCAATCTCAATCCCAAGTGGATGCGGCTCAAGCAAAAGCGAATTACACCAGTGGACAGGTAAAGCGTTATCAATACTTATACGAGCAGGGAGCAGAGAATAAACAATTACTCGATCAAGCCATCAGTGAAGACAAAAGTGCTAAAGCCAGTCTAGAAGAAGCTAAAAAACGATTCTCGTTAGTCCAAACTGGCACTCGAACTGAGGAAATCGACCAACGCCAAGCAGCTGTTACTGAAGCACGGGCAGCATTGGTACTATTGCAAGATGGCACCCGTCCTGAGGAAGTTGTCCAGCGCCAAGCAGCTGTTGCAGCTGCTGAGGCTCAATTGAAGGGTGTGCAAGTGCAGTTGGAAGATACAATTATTCGCGCTCCTCTTTCGGGAATTGTAACGCAAAAGTATTCCGATCCAGGTGCGTTTGTCACACCCACAACTTCTGCTTCTACTAGTGCGTCCGCAACTTCCAGTTCAATTGTCGCCGTAGCACGCGGTTTAGAAGTATTAGCTCAAGTTCCCGAAGCCGATCTTGGCAGAATTAAACAGGGACAGCAGGTGGAAATTGTCGCTGATGCTTATCCTGATCAAGTTTTTAAAGGTCATGTGCGCCTGATTGCTCCAGAAGCAGTGATAGAACAAGGTGTAACATCCTTCCAGGTGCGCGTTGCTCTCGATACTGGTATAGATAAACTGCGTTCTGGCTTAAATGTCGATCTGACTTTTGTAGGCGATCGCGTTAATAATGCCTTGGTATTACCAACGGTGTCAATCGTCACCGAAAAGGGTAAAACTGGCGTACTTGTACCAGATGCAAAAAAGAAACCCCAGTTCCGCGAAATTACAGTTGGGGCACAAATCCAAGACCAAACTCAGATTTTAGAGGGAGTTAAAGAAGGCGATCGCATTTTTGTCAACCCACCCAAAGATTACAAAATCGAAAAGGCCAAGGAACAAAATAATAAATAATTCCTTTAGCAAGAATATATTGTTTCAACAGGTTAAAGCATAGAAAACCTCTGATTACAAGATTTTTGAAATTTTAATTACAAATTAGTATGAACCCCTTAGAAAGCCTTAAGATGGCGGGTAAAACCCTGCTGTCAAATAAGCTGCGTAGTGCCCTCACCATGCTGGGTATAGTTATTGGCAACGCCTCAGTAATTGCCATGATTGGCATTGGCGAAGGTGGGCAAAAATACGTGAATAAACAGCTGGAGTCATTAGGGCCAAATGTGCTGTTTATCCTGCCAGGTAATCGAGAAACTCAGCGGATCTCCTTTGAAGTGCCAAAAACTCTGGTGTTGCAAGATGCCGAAGCGATCGCCTCTCAAGTACCAACAGTAGTAGGAGTTGCGCCTGAGTTAAACACAAGACAGGTAATTACATACCGCAACAGAAACACTGATGTCAACATTATTGGCACAACTTCCAGTTTTCTATCAGTGCGGGATTTTGAAACTGCTAAAGGTAGGTTTTTTAGCGAGGTAGACATCAAGCGAAGTAACCAAGTCGTTGTGCTAGGTGGAGACTTGGCAGAAAAACTATTCGGTAATAGTAACGCTATCGGTCAGCAATTGCGAGTTGGAAATACCAGCTTTCAAGTGATTGGGACGTTAATAGCTAAAGGTTCCAGCATCGGAGCAGATTATGATAATGCTGCGGTAATACCGATTACAACCTCAGCAAACCGACTTGTGGGAAAGAATTCTCCCTATGGTATTTCTTTAGATTACCTCGTCGCTGCCGCTCGTGATTCAGATAGCGTGGATGCAGCAGAATTTCAAATTACTAATTTGCTGCGCCTCCGACACAAAATTAATGGTGAAGATGACTTTACTCTTCGCTCTCAAAAAGATGCTTTGCAAACTGTCGGTCAAATCACAGGTGCATTGACAATTATGTTAGCAGCGATCGCAAGTATATCGCTGTTTGTCGGCGGCATTGGCATCATGAATATTATGCTTGTCTCCGTGACCGAACGTACTCAAGAAATCGGATTGAGAAAAGCGATCGGTGCAACTGAGCAAGATATTTTGCTACAGTTCATCATTGAGGCTGTAATAGTTTCAGCCGCTGGCGGTCTAGTTGGGACTGCGGTTGGTGTCAGTGGCATTCTATTAGTGGGAGCCTTAACTCCCTTAGAAGCAGCACTTTCTCCAACAGCGATTATTATGGCAGTTGGTGTTTCTGGTGGTATTGGTTTATTCTTTGGCGTTGTTCCTGCACGTCGCGCGGCTAAACTCGACCCGATTGTGGCGTTAAGAAGTGCTTAGTAATGGGGATTAGACATCTCCATAAATTAAGGATGCGTTACCTGAAACCCTTCTATAGACGTTACATGTAACGTTTCTACAAAAGTTTTCCCTCCTATGTCTAATGCGATCGCATTCCCCCATAACTAGCAACTTGGGTTACTAATGTAAACTAGTACATCGGAGCAAAAATTTTCCACCACAACTTCCTGTACTAGATTTTTAATCATGAAAACAAATTTCTCAAGGTCAAATGGTTTAAGTAAATATTCTTCAAACTCTACATCTGGAATTTGATCATGAGTACCTGTGGTAGATGTTGAAGTCACAATGATTGGGATATGGTTGCCATTGTCTGCTTTCATAGCATTCAACCTATTTAGCAATGTATAAATACTTTCACCGAAAAATCTAATTTCAGTTACAATGATGTTGGGCGTGAAGCAACTCAGAATTTTTAAAGCTTCTTTTACTGAACCAGCAGTAATCACATTTGCGCTCATATCTGTAAGTAATAACTCGTACAACTCTCTACTATCGCGATCGTTGTCTACAACGAGTACTTGTACACCTTTGAGTATCCCAGCTGTCAAGCAAAAGCCATTAATTAAATTCATAACAAGAACTGCAATTAGGGATTCAAGTGCAAAGTGGGCTAAAAAATCTTTAGTATTAGGTGTCAGCAGAAGGCTAGGCTCAGAGAAAACTACCAAAAGAAGGATTTTTGCAAGAAATTAACTGAAAAGTTCTCTTCTTCTAATATCACAAGGCGTTGTTTGATTTTCTGATTTATTTGATTGACTACGACACAAAACGTAACAGGAGACAAATGTGGCAACCCAACCCGATTTGAGGAATTAGCTAACTAGATTATTGCCATTCCCTGTCTTCAAGTTCCTTTATCGGCAACAATAAGGTGGCTTCAATTTCCTGTATGATAGCAGGCGTCACTTCACAATTGCTATGCAGGCAATCGAGTAGTAACTGATTGGCATCGTAGTATCGTTGCAGTACTTGCTGTTGTTCAGGGCTGAAATGCCATTGGTGGTTAATGTTGCGATAATTAATGATCGTTATGCTTAACTGTTTAGCCCAGGCTGAATAATTAGTCTGCCACCATAGCTCAAACCGTTCTTGACTTTGATAATAATTTGGAATTTGGTCAGAGAGTTGTTGCAGGGATTTATAGAGTCCAACATCCAGAACAATGCCCAGAATGACCGAGAGAGCATCTCCACAGGCGTAGATGTGGGCAAAGTCCTGGCTCCCATAAACTGCACACTCCACTAGTAGGTTATCTAAAGCCGCATCCAGAAACATCCCCTGGTCGAGGCTGGCGGCTAGGGCAAAGTGAGGAGCTACGTGAGGAGTGCGACTCAAGGCAAGGTGAAATGCTCTCACTGTTGCATCTTTTGGTTGAGTGGGAATAGTGCGGGATTTTTGGCTAGCCCACGTCAAAAACTCTTGTAAATAAGGGTCTTGGGCAACCAGTGCATCAATCTGTTGCTTCATCAACTGTACTAGAGAGTCTGCACTCCGGAGCATGGTAGCGGTTAACAAGAAGATTTCGCGCCAGTGCGGCTCGGTGATGTGACTGACTAGACCTTCCAGAGCTTGCTCTAATGCCTGTAGGTTATGGCTGGCAACGATTTTCCTCGCTGTGAAGTATTCGTGAAACGCCAGATAGGAGAAGGAAAAAATTCCCCGCGCCCGTTCTGCCAGTAGCCCATGTTGAGCCTCGATCGCTTTCAGTGCCGCTTCACTTTTTATTTGCAGTTCCTCTGCATCCATTGGCACGTTGGTCAAATTCTGAATATAGTCACTAATGTATTGCTCAACAGTGCGTTGCTCAAAAAAGTACTGACTTTTCTCAAATGTCGCTGCCGCAATATGACTCAATAACTTGAGCTTTTGTGGTAATAAAAACCCTCGGTAAACATCATCCCGTTCAATACCTCTAGCTTCATCCCATTTGCCCAATAGAAGGTCTAAACCTTGCTTATAAAAGTCAGTCCGCTTAGTCGGAAATTTTTTTTGACCGTGGAACACCCAGCAGGCAAGATGCAGAAATAGGGGTGTGATGACGAGTTGGCGAAATTGCCAGTTTTCAGGTAAGTCCAGCTTCTGAATAAACTCAACAGACTGCGCTTGACCATCTTGAGTGTTCGTCTTGCTAAAGGCCACAAACCATTTTTCAGCGAAGGCTCGGATTTTTTCTGAGGAAAATGGCGCAATCTCAACATCAGTAAAGCCTCGGAGTCTAAGTCTTTGATCTGCTGTTCGACAGGTTGCCACAAACTGATTTTTGTGATATTTATCTGAAAACCTACGAATTTCGCTTAAGACAGGATTGCTCTGTTGGTTAAGAACTTCATCTATGCCATCAAGCAACAGTAACACTCTGCCTGCATTAAGCAAGGTTTCGATGACTGACTGATCTGAAATTCCAGATGTGAGAAACTCCTGGTGGATGTATTTTAATAGGCTGAACTCGTTGGTGACTTTAGACTCTTGGGCAAAATTTATCAGTGTGATGAAGATTGGAACTTGGTTCACCACAAATGCGCCTTGGTTACACTGAATGGCGAGATGTTGCAAAAAGGTGGTTTTACCTACCCCAGGTTTGCCTAACACCCTGAGCTTGGGGTAGGTTTCCACTGCCCGTATGCCAGGTATTTGTTTTAGGTCAACCTTACCTAAGCCAAAGCGGTCAAATTCTTCTGGACTCAGGTTTTGTAGTTCTGAGATATCTAGCCACTGAAGGCTTTCAATTTCCTCCAAAATATTCACATCAATATATATGTCATCGATCGCAACGGGATGGCTGATATCCAATAACTGCAAAATACCACACTGGTCTTGAATTTTATCGAAGCGTTGCGATCGCACTTGTTGCACTAATGTATCAATATCCACGACAGAGGGCTGAGTGTATTCTTCTAGTTCCAACAATTCTGCCGACGGATTAATAGCAATCTCCCGCCAATTCAGTTCCAATACCAAAGAAATTTCAATAAAAGTATGACGTTCAACCGGACGACCACTAAAAAACCGCCAAATTGGTTGTCTAGTCTTAAGGTTGACTTCCGCTGCTAGATTGTCTTGTGTCCACCCCTTGCGGGCAAATGCTCTTTTAGCCTCTTCAATGCCGATGAGTGATGCTTGGAGCGAGCGTTTGACCATAGCACAAAACCTTGCTCGTCAAATTATCAACTTTAACTTTTACTAATATCTGGAATTTTAAGGATTTTGCTGTGAGCGTACCATTTTTACCCTTTAACATTATACAAAATACCAGCTTTACTCTAATTTGCTCCGCTTAACATGACAATTGAAATTTATACAAAAGGTCTACTATAAATAGTTTCTAATCCACACACCTTATTATACCAATTCTCTATAAGCTTGCACTAAATAATTACCTCTATCTTCCTTGGCGTTCTTGGCGTTCTTGGCGGTTCGTTTTTCAATATTAAATGCATCTTCATGGAGAATTGGTATTAGCTATCTATACGTTTGTTTACTCAGGAATCAATAATGATGTAGATGACACCGTTATCATCAGTAGCATCGGGTTTTGAGGCTGTGGGTCATAATCAACATTGAGATTATAGAAAGGGTCAATTTTTAAACTTGAACCTTCAATCGACTTTATGGGCATCACCTTGCTGGAAACAATGTGATACCTCAGGAGTTGCTGGAGCTGATCAATATTCTTAAGCAATGTCTCTACAGTACCTGCTAGAAGCTTTGCAAAAGCTTCATTTGTGGATGCAGAGGCGATAAACGAGTCAACACCTTTGAAACTGAACTGTATTGACGCTTATCTTGCAGCTTTTTAAATTCGATCAACCTCTCCCAAACTTGAACTAAAGTTTAAGTCTATCCCTCTTTGACAGGCGAGAGGGACAGTTTTCCGTAGTAAAACCTCTTAAAGGTCTTTTGATTAAGTTATTTCACTTTTTCAAAACTACATGGAAGGAATTTAAATATCCCGTAATGGTTTTAGCTAATGTCTTCTGCTGTTTTTTTGTAGTTATTGCCATTACTTGATATAGTCTTCCTTCGGCAACATACATTCTACTTTTAGTGATTTTCCCTCCAGAATTGATGTACTCAATTTCTTTGCCAGGATGATTATTGGAACTACGAATGTTTCGTTGACTAATTAAATTACTTTTCGTAGTCTTTAAAGCCATATCCCGTGCATTATTAAGTAGAGCTTGGGGGTCAGCCATTTGACCGTAACTATAAGGAAAATCATTATAAGTAACTATATATGCTACTTGCTGTTTTGGTGGTTGAGCGACAAATATTTCTAAGTTAATTTCCCCCATGTAAGTTTTTTGGGATTGGGTATTTCTGTTGGGGCTTCCCGGCATCAGAATAGAAAAGCGCCCATCTGGAGCGGTGAATAACTTCCATTGTAGCTGTGTGGGTTGAGAAACGGTTGGTTTGACAACACCCGCCAGAGATTTAAGTTGACGTGCTTCCACCAGAATAGACCCACCACAGACAAAAGTGGCGGCGATTAATGGCAACAGACTTTTAACTGTCATATTTTTGCCTTTCGAGATGCTGATATCACTGATGATGCTAGCTGTTATAACCCAGCAGCACGTAAAGCAGCACCAATTAGCCCCACTTGCGGGTTGAGAATAATATACACAGGTATCTCTTCAAGGAGACGGCGCATCCTGCCTTTTTGGGTGAAATTTAATAAGAAACTGCCGTCTTGCATTAAGGGCAGGATTTTGGGCGCAATTCCACCAGCGACGTATAAGCCACCGTAAGGTAAGAGTTTAAGGGCAAGATTTCCGGCTTCTGCACCATAAGCCTCTATAAATAATTGCAAAGTTTGCTCACAGAGGCGATCGCGTTTTTCTAGTGCAGCTGTACCAATGACAGCACCAGCATCGATTTTCTCTTCCTGTCCAGCTTGTTGTTCCCAAGTTCTGACGATTTGGGCGATGTCTGGTGATTCGTGGGCAATTTTGCGATCGCGCAAAAATTGGTAAATTGAGACAATTCCCATTCCCGAAACTACGCGTTCTACAGAAATGCGCTGGATATCATGTTTATTCAGCAGGTATTTCAACAATTGAAACTCCATCTCGTTTCGGGGAGCAAAATCAGTGTGTCCACCTTCTGAGGAAAAGACTTGATAGTAGCTTCCCTGCTTAATTAAAAATCCTTGCCCTAAGCCGGTACCAGCACCAATAATGGCAATGGGGGCTTCGGGTTGAGATTTGCCAACTTGCAATGTCAGCAAGTCTTGTTTTTGTAAACCTAAAATGCCATAGCCAACGGCAGCGAAGTCGTTAATCAAAGAAATTTGCGGGATACCCAATTCTTGTTCTAGACGTTCGGTATCCAAAAACCAGGCTAAATTGGTCAACTTGGCAGTATTTTTGACAATGGGGCCTGCGATCGCAAAACAAGCCTTTTGTGGTATAGGTGTGTTAGCTTTGACCAAAAACTTCTGCACTATAGGTACTAAATCGGGAAAATCGCCACTGTGGAAACTTTCCTGATAAATAGGATCTGAACTTGGTGAGTCTGATGTTTCAACCAATCGCAGAATAGTTTTCGTCCCGCCGATGTCTCCTGCTAGTAACAAAGTCATAGAATTTATTCGTGAATTAATTACTTTTTTTGTAGGATATACCCAACCTCGCAGAAGCCATGAACGCAAATCCCGATCAGAGATTTAAGCAAATCGAATAACTTCTTCTATGTGGGTTAAATGGGAAGTATCTCCCTTTAGTTCTAATAACCATTCTGGATCTTCGCGTACCACTTTTACCAGGGAACATAAAGAAGCTTTAACTTCTGTTATGGCAATTTCCCCCACTAGCCCCATTGCTCCCCCTAACACTGATGCACCATGTGCTATTAGCAGGATATTGTCTGGGAGGAATTCAGTAGCTAAACATCTAGCAGTTTGTCCAGAACGTTCTCGCACTTTTTCGCGAGTTTCAGGATAATTGGCGGCGATGCGCGAAGTATAGCCAACGTCTATTCTGGGGAATAACTCTGCTAATGCTGGAGTTGAGAGTCTTTCGGGTTCTTCTGTCATCCAAACTGGATTTAGCCATTCACTCAAGCCTGTTTCCAATTTGATCGGTAAGTTAAGCACTTCTGCAACCGCGTTTGCCGTTTGTACGGTTCGCAGGAAAGGAGAAGCGAAAATATGGGCAATATTTTCTCCTTTAAATCGTTTAGCTAACTGCTGTGCCTGCACCATACCATCATCAGACAAGGGTGGATCGTAGCGTCGTTCGGCGGTGAGAAACCAATCAGGGTTTACGAAGTCGAGGCGGTTAGCGTGTCTTGCTATCCAGACTATTTGACTCATGGGTTTAATTATTCCGGTGAATAGAATTCGCCGCTAAACAAATATAGATATCTGCAAGGAGGGCTATAAATATTAATATATGATAAAATTTGTAATATTTTGTAATGATATCAACTATTTGGAAAACTTATCAGTAGTGTCAGTGTAGCTTTAATTAAAGCCTTTTTAGCCAAGTCTCTAAAGCAATATCAACTAGCTCATTCAAAGTTTTTCGAGATTTAATAGCATTTTGATAATCTTGATGTCGTTTTTTGTCTTCGTTGATGTATTCCGTTTCACTCACTTCTTTGCTACCTATTTTGTACCTTATACCTCCTGAATGACTCCATAATATTTTCATTTTAACTCCCCTTTGACGCTGTTTTTCAGTTTGACTAATTGCTCTTGTACGAATTCCTTTTGGTACATGGCCTTCAATTAAAGTATGATTTTCCCAATCTGTCAAAAATTTCATCCTACCAATCTTTTTACCATCAGAATAGTTTAAAGGCAACCAGAGAAATAATACTGGCTGTCCCTTACTATCGGAACAAATTTCAGCACAAAAACAACTTGTTGCTTTTCCATATTTAATGCTTCCATGCACAGAAATTTCTTGCATACGTCTATCAAATATAAGAATTTTATGCCGGATATTTATTAACTGTTCTTGTTGCTGAGGATTACAAACAATCAAAATTTTATCAAGTACTTTTGGTTGCTGAGGAAGATCCTCAATAGAAATATTGTTTTCTTTTTTATAATGAATTTCTACCTCTGAAATTTTTTGATTATTAATATCTCTTAA
Source organism: Nostoc sp. (assembly GCF_036919595.1). GTDB lineage: Bacteria > Cyanobacteriota > Cyanobacteriia > Cyanobacteriales > Nostocaceae > Nostoc. The sequence continues at coordinate 25,853 of NZ_JBALCO010000008.1, forward strand.
ATATAGATAAAATCTTTCATCATCTGTCAAAACTTCAAAACGTAAAAACTCAATTGAAAGACAGTTATACTTTCTATCTGTAAAATTATCTCTATGAAATCTGGCTGTAATCGCTATTAAACCAATGGGTTGTCCATAATCAACCTCTTCCTGAAAGGGTTTATTCTCAAGTAAAGCTTCATAATATCGAGTTAGTTGCTGAACAATATATCTGTCTTCACCGTTTTTCAATTCCAGGACTACTAACTGTCTCTTATCATTCAAGGCTAAAATATCGCAAATTTGATCTTTAACATAATATTGTCGCTTTAGCGGAATTAATTTGAAAAGTTCCTTTAAATTCGCCCAGACAAAATCTTCTAAATCAGCTTCAGTCGCAAATTTCCAACTATTACCCGTTTTTATTAAATTCACGAAATCCATTATCTCACTCTGACTTCAGTAAATTACTACCTTTAGTATTCCCAAAGCTAGATATGAATCTTATATTCTGAGCTAGGCTTTGTTTCTGGTAATTTCAAAAAATCTTCTAAAGTTAGGGGTTTAATTGGTGATTTTACCATACACTTGTACCTTACAATTTTTAATTTAATCACCCTAAATAAGCTTTTTTAACTCGTTCATCACTAATTAATTCTGATGCTGCGCCTGTTAAAGTGATAGAACCAGCTTCCAAAACGTAACCGCGATCGGCAATTTGTAGGGCAAGATTAGCGTTTTGTTCAACTAACAGAATAGTCACCCCTGTAGCCCGGAGATTTTCAATAATAGAGAAGATTTCCCGGACGATCGCAGGTGCTAAACCTAAGCTAGGCTCGTCTAAAAGTAAAAGTTGTGGTTTACTCATTACAGCCCGAGCGATCGCTAACATTTGTTGTTCACCACCGCTGAGGGTTCCTGCTAGTTGATCACGTCTTTGTGACAATCGCGGAAATAGCTCAAACTGGTGTTGAATATCTACTTTTATCTCTGTTTTATTAGAGCGAATATAAGCACCCAAAAGTAAGTTATCAAACACTGTTTGCCGTGCTAATACTCTGCGTCCTTCTGGACAGTGAGCAATACCAAGTTGTACAACTTCGTGAGTTTGTCGGCGGGTAATATTATGTCCATTATAGATAATCACACCACTCTTAGGATTAACTATTTTCGATATGGTGCGGAGTGTAGTAGTTTTCCCAGCACCATTAGCACCAATTAGAGTCACCACCTCACCCTTATTAATAATAAAATTAATCTTTTTTAGAGCTTGAATACCGCCATAATTAACATCAAGTTCTTGAACTTCTAAAATTGTATAATTAGGTCTAATATCGGTGTTCATTGGCGGTTTATATCCAGAAATGTTGATTCAAAACCTAACATACATTAATCATACATTTCCTAAAACAGGGCGACGCCGATAGCGAACGCAAGAGCGTCTCCAAAAGTTGCGTAAAGCCTGCGGCATAGCAACTCTTAGAGAGGCTGCGCTAACGCTTAGAGCGAGTCTTGTCTGCGACATGCTCTTGCGTTCGAGCATCATAGCCTGTTGTAGTCGGGAGCATCTCACCTTTGCAAATATACCTGGCGATTAGAAATCGCAGCTACACAAACTTTCGTCCGCTTACGCAAACTTAAGGAATTTGAAACCCATACAGGTAGGTAAAGTTTCATATAGCCAAGCCAGTGCGCCCTTGCGGTTCTCCGACCTGTACCCTTACAGAGAAGCAAGCTAGCAACGTCTTCCTTAGGAGAAGCAACTGGCTGGCGAATTCCATTCGCCAGGACAGGCGTGTTTTTCGACTCATTGAAATGCTCCCGTTACAGTCATTGCTTCAACTTAAAAAATAATGCCAGAATACTGCAATCATTGTGATATACCATTAATTATTGATAAGCATATCAAGCGTCCTGTGACAAAAGCAGCAGATATTGGTAGCAAGCGACTAATTAATTTAGCTCCTGATGCATGGGTACAGTGGGTGACACAGCGTCCTGAAGTTGTGGCAAAAGAAATTCTCGGTTCTGAATTTCAGTGGATTAACCGCGAAACAGATGTGTTGGTGAAGGCATACAGCACTACCCACGGGGATTTTTTAGTACTTAACGAACTACAATTACGTTACACAGCCCATATGCCTCTACGCATGAGAGCCTATGCGGCCTTAGCACAAGAGCGCTACCGACTACCAACTTACCCAGTACTGATCAACATTTTGCCGCCTCCATCCACCTTAACTATTGTCAATAGCTACGAGCAGGAATTTTTGGGATTACGTGCCATCCAAGATTATCACGTGATTAATTTGTGGGAAATCGATGTTGAGATAGTATTTCAGCAACCACTACCATCGTTGTTACCCTTCGTGCCAATTCTGCGAGGAGGAGGAGAGATATCAGTTGTGCAACGCGCACTACAGGTGCTACGAGCAGATGCACAGTTGAACCAGTTAGAATCCCTGCTGGCATTTTTTGCTAGCTTTGTGTTAGACACGCCTTTAGTGGAACAAATCATGAGGTGGGATATGGTAGAATTGCGAGAATCGCCTTGGTATCATGAAATTGAGCAAAGAGGTATTCGAGAGGGTGCGCGACGGCAGCTAATCCGGGTATTGCAACAACGCTTTGGCGAAATTCCCCATGAGGCGGAAGTAAGGCTTGAGGGCCAGAGCGCGGAAAAATTAGAAAATTTAATGGATAGTGCCATCGCTGTGAGTTCTTTAGAAGAATTTCTCACAATCATATCTGCCTAAATTATTCAAATTTTCAAGGGAATTGGACGTGCGATATTTCCGGTAAGCTGCGCTAACACTCAATCCAAAGACTGATTACCCTTTAGCGGGACTTAAAACTGTACTGAAACTGTTCCCAAAACTATAATAAGCATCTGCCGTCAACTGAAGCTGGGCAAACCAACCGGACTTCACGTTTGCGCGATCGCAAACCTGCTCTAATAAAATTACGTAGCCGTAATATACACTTGCTAACTGAATTTTTATTGAGTTTATGTTGCAATTACATAAAATTATGTTACATTACTTTACATGCAGTTATAACTGTTACAACATAAAAGCTCAGAGTGTTATTTATGGCAAACGTTAAGAAGACTACGCCTTCGGTTTCAGAAGATCCTAATGCTTTGCGCTGGGGCTTCACTCCTCAAAGCGAAAACTGGAACGGTCGTTTTGCAATGATTGGTTTTCTATCTGCCGTTTTACTTGAAGTGTTTTCTGGTCAAGGGATTTTACACTTCTGGGGCATTCTATAGATTTAAACGTTTTTGCCTTCATTAAATAATCAGGCAAGGCAGCGATTTGTAAAATCGTCTGCCTTTGCTTTATGAGAGAATTCTGTTACCGTGATGAGCGAAATATTACACGACCTGGGGATTCTTCCTGATTAATTCGCGCATATACTCGAAGACAAGTTAATACTTCGCCAGGAACACCGCCACAGTCTAGTTGTAAGTCATCCTTGGATGAAGCACAGACATCCGCATAAAGTCCCGATAATTGGCGAATCCGCACTTCATAACCTGCTTTAATTGTTTCATCAGCGACTTTCTTTAGGATGCGTCGTGATTCATGTTGTAGCTTTCCCCACCAAGAATAGCGTTCAGCTGGAGGTACAAATACTAGGGAATGTATGGCCTCGTCCACGTCAATCCAAGTACGGAGAATTGACAGGGGATCAGTGTTTTCCTCTGCTTTTTGGGTGCGTTGAAAGCGATCGCTTAAAGCATCAATATATTGATGGCGCTGTTCTGATTTAGAATGTAAGGAAATGACATCGAAGCTAAAAACGCTCTTTAAAGCATGATGTAAATCGGGGTCGATTTCGATAAAATTTATATATAAAAATAGGAATGCCGCTGGTAAATCAGATATATTACCTGGGGAAATTTTAGAGTTTAAAAGTATTTGTTGAGATAAGCCCAATCCCTGAGTCTGAACAGTACCACTAAGTCCAGGGTAGATAATTTCATCACGGATAAAGGGAAGTTGATAGAGATTAGAATTATCTGCGATCGCACCAACTTTTTGAGCTAAATCCAAGGTGCGCGATCGCCAAGTTGCAGCCAAATCCTCTGGGACTCGCAGCAGCTTGCGTTGAATTTCATTCCACAAATCAGAGTCCGTTGTACTTTGCAGTTGGGAATTACCCAGATAATAACTAAGTTCTGAGTCAGAATCGAAAGCTTCGCGGAGGTGACTTAGTTTTAAATCATCTGATTTTGGGGGTGTAGGTTGCAAGAGGTGATGAAGTTCTTGCAGCACTTCATCGCATATTTTTGATCCTGGATCTAGCGGAAATTCTGTGCGGGCCTGATTTAAACTAGCCTCTAGTCCATACAAACTAAACCGCAGTAACTGGGCTAATTCTGAGTTTTGGATCTCTAATAATTGACGCAAGTGCTGCATGAATATCACCTCCAAATATTTTTGTAGCGAATTAAATTTGGCAAAACTCTGCGTTCCTTTGCGTTTAAAAACATTAATTTTTAAACGCAAAGGAGCATAGAGGTTTAATGCATTTGCATGAGACTATCATTACTCCAGTTAAGGGATTTACCAGAAATAAATTATTCAAACAAACGAACGTAGACGCGTAGCGGGTTGCCACAGGCTACCACTCCAGACGCAGAGAATACACAGAGAGGATTTTTGCATCAGTTCTGGGATATTTGTATTATTTTGAAGTCCCTAATGTATACCGCAAAATGGATCGCGTTCTTTATCAACTTCATTGGGCTGCAATTCTAATTCAGCAAGATAAACACATCCTTCTTCCTTTAGACATTCCTGACTTTTTGATGTCCAGTAAGGCACTTCACCGGCGTGCATCCGCAGAATGCCTTGCTCATCGAGAGTTACACGATATTGGCAAGGATAATCTGTTGTCACATCTGGTTTGCTGAGTGCGCCAATTCGTATCCATTTTTTGCTGTTGGTTTGGGCGTCTGTTTGATAAACATAGAAAGTGTGCTGGCCAGTTTGTGGGAAGGGAGGTAAGGGATTACTAATTAACCCAATTCCTGGTTGCGTCACACCATCGCGCAGATAGTGAAATTTTTGGAACAATTTACTACCATCATTTCCTACTTCAAATACAAGATGATAGGCATCTGGTTGATCAACAGTTGCTGACTCAATAACATTGACGGCAATATCACCATCATTTAAATCTTTACTGAAGCGTTGGACAGCAATATTCCAGTTCAATTTTCCATCAGCAAATAGCGGCGAAGTTTCTGAAACTACCGATTCCAAATTAATGCCAGGAATATCAATTAAATAATGGGGATTTCCCTGACAAAGCAATACTCTAAATTCAAGGGTTTGGTCAATTTCAAACTGGATTTTAATTTTTTTCAGAAACTCTGCTTCTTGTATTCCCAGTTTATTCATGAGGTTTTTGCCGTCGAAGCTACCCCATAGTCGTAAATCTCCATCCTCGTAGTCTTGACGGTAGATAATGTTAGTTAATTGGATTCCTTGCCATGCAGTACGAACCTTGGCAACAGTTTCCCAAGGTGCAAGTTGATAGAGTTCTTGTCCAGCCTTGAATATCGTAAGCAAATCGTTACTTTGGGTTTTGCGTTTGAAGTTGCAGGGCAAATAATAAAACAAGTTTTTGACATCGATTTCTAATTGGTTGGCTCCCTTACACAGCAAGCTTTTAGACTCTTCTGGATCGAACCTTAATCTTCGCAGTTTCTCAGCATAGCAAGCACCAGCGGAGGTGGCTAATTTGGTAAATTCCAGCACAAAAGTAATTCGCTCTGGATTCCACACAAAATATGGAGACTTACTAAATTCTTGGTAGATTTGGCGCTGCACTATGTCTAAATTACAAGTTTTTCCAGACAGAATTAACCAATCAACTTTTTGGGAATTCCAAGAATCTTTAGTGATATCATCGGGACGCAAGCGACTTTCCATTAATCCTTTGGCAATGCCGATCGCTTCTTTAATTCCGGAAGTGGCGGCTCGTTCAAATTGTTGGTTATCTAGGGTGATACAGATGTTATTTGGATCATTGACTTGCAATTTAACGGCGCTTTGGGTAAGCAGTTCAGAAATTTGTTGTTCAGAAAGTGTGAAGGTCAATAGAGAATTATCTGTTAGTGGTTTTTGCCCAAGTTTAAGTTTAGCTGCTTCTGCATGATCCCAGAGAATATAAAAGGATTGTAGACGTTGGGGTGCTTGTTGCCAACGGGTGGGTAGTACTTTCTCGGCAGTATCTAGGGCATCTTTGTAAGCAAGATCACCTTCTGGATTCTCTTTATCTAGACATTTTAAAATACTGCCAGTTTTAAATTTCCCTTGTTCTAAGAAGCGCTCATTTAACTCAGAGTTAATTAAATCTTCTAGCTTTTCGCTTTCTAGATAACCTATTGTTACGGCTGTCAATAAAAAGTCTGCGATCGCAACTTTTAATAATCTAAAAATTCGCAGTGTAATTAATTCCCCACCTAACTGTAAATGACCGGATGAACCTAATAGTTTGGGGGTGAGTTTATAGTAACGTCCTCCTAAACCTCGGTCTTCATAATTGGCAAAAGTAGGAGTTTTATCTTCTAAAGTCAGTTCAATTAAAGCTAAGTCTGTAGTTCCCCCGCCGATATCCAAGACGAGAACATTTTGTGACCATTTGTTTCCTACTTGATGACAACGAGTTTTAAATGATTCAATCCCAATGTTGAGATTACCGCCAAATTCTCGCCACAAAAAGAATATTGCTACAGAAACAGCTTCATCATAAGCAGTTTGGACATCATCGATCCCCAACTGCTCAACTAATTCCTTAACTTCCTTGCGAACAACTGGTGGGGCGACAGTGGGGTAAGTAACAACTGCTGTCAAAAAAGTCCCTTCTGAAAATCTGCGTTGTGCGCGTTGGCGGTAATCTTCAGTTAACTCGATTAAATGCGCCCAAGCGGATTGGATCAGTTGGTTAGCGGTAATTATTTCTTCTTCACCATCCAAAATAACTGAAAATGATCGCTCCTGACCAAAATAGCGTTTGGGTGAATGGTGAAACCTGCTAATAATTTCCTTTAAAGAACTGCTTGTACCTTGGGCGATCGCTTTTTTGCGGTTATCTCTAGCTTCCCTACCCATCTGCAATTTTAAGTCCATTAACTGCGAAATTTCCGACTCGCTAGGAATTTCCGTGTCACGGCGATCAATATCCAGCACAACTGGGATCAGATTTTGCGACTCTAGGGTAGGAACGCGGAACACCTCATGATAGATTTGGTAAAGTTTTTTGCTGACAGCCCGACGGAATCTCTCGCTGTTTCCTAAAGAAAGTTCAATTTGGCGAATTGCTTCCAAAAATCGCTCTTTATTATCAGTTTCAAATACCTCACTCAACTTTCTTGGATCTATCTCCAGATTTTTGCTAATTTCTGTGATAAACTTTGCCCAATCATCATCGCTGACATCTGGTAAAGCCACTGAGGCGGGAGAACTCAGCCATTGTGATAAGCGATCGCGCAGCCGCACTTCTTGTTCTTTTGGTAGAATTTCTGCGATCGGCACTTCAATGGGATCGAAGAGTGTAACTGTAGAGTTCGACGTGCCAAAATCTAAAGCAAACCATCCTGGAAATCTTTTTTGTTGTTTCTCGCTTGGTTGTTGATCAGTATAGTTGTTCAATTGGAAAGGGTTCATTAGAGTATAACTTTCTGTTGTTTGTTTTATAGCTGGCTAAAAAGCTCTAAAGCAATAGTAAACTGCATCAAACTGATAGCATCACGTCTCACAAATACATCCTCAGATCCGTATCCGATCGCAATCAGTTATTTTATGAGTTAGCTCATCTCAAATCATCTAAGTGAGAAACAGCAGCTAGTTCTGAAATAATCTCCAACCAAGTAGGAATTTTTATCTCAGATGGCAATTCCCCGGCTGCCAAATATCTCAGCAAAGTTTCTTTTTTTGAAAGGTTTTGCAGACTAGGAATAATTTGATCCAAAATGCCTTCTAGTTCTGAATTAATTTGCTGATTAACTTCGCTAACATACTGCACAAGATGAAGGCTGGCACTAGCAGTGATTTCATCTCGCAGCCGCAGTACTAAAAGTTGGTGATTGCTCGATCTGGGTAAACCTTGGCTTTTCTCTGGTGCCCAGTCAAAGATTTGACCAACGTTATGTTTGTCGTCTTGACGCGCTAGAGGAAAAATGATTTCGGGTGCAACGGTTTTGTCTTTGCTACTAATTTCGGAGATGATTGCTTCTTTCCATTCATTAGGATCGCATCCTAGTAATAATTTGTAAAAGAGATCAGCATCTTCAAAACCAAATTGTTCTTCGATTTCTTGCTCCATTTTTTGATGGAAAATTGCCTGCAATTGTTCGCGTTCTGGGGCTACATAATTTGACAATTGGTTCAACAAATCTACCACTGCTTGATGAATGCGATCGCGGGCAAAATCTTCTACTTCCTTAACGGTTTTTTCAAATACTGGATAAAAATCATCGCTTTTGGTTGGAAGGGAACTATTTACACGGTTTCCTCGGTCAAATAATTTCCCGGCTGCACCTTTAGATTCTGCCAGAGTGATCGCTCCATTGTTGGCTTTGTTGAAGAGTAAAGTCCACTGGTTCCAATTGAGGATTCTAAAGGTGAGTTCGTCTTTCACTACATCGCTGACGACAACACCGCGCCGGTCTTTGAGTGGTTCTTTCCCTAAATCTTTTTGAAAATTTCTGTAGATTTTATCCAAGCTTTCGACCACAAAGCGCAACTCGATAAATGCCGGACTGTCTCCTGTAGGAATACCTTGCTCGTGAATTTCATCTATGATGTCCTTCAAGTGATCTTGTTGCTGACTCACTACATTAGCAGCTCTTTGAGTATCTTCATACAGTTGCTTCAAACCATGAGTCGCCACGTGGATTTGAATCAATTCCCGCAGCTTACCAAGACCCCCATCTTGACTAAAGTAACCTAGCTGTCTGCCTAAATAATTGCAGGGATCAGAGTCTAACAGCCGTTCACTTAAGTGCTGCCATTTGTCTTGTAGCCGTTTAGACCTATCTAAGTAATCAGGATAGTCCAAGTTAGCCAAAAAGTCTGTTGATCCTGCTTTGACTGTACTAGAACGTTTTGCTAATTCCGCTAGTCCCAACAGTGGCGATAGCAAAACGATCCGGTCTTTTTGGGTAGTAAACGCTTCTGCACCATCAATGGTAGTTTGCAGAACTTTGAGTTTTTGGAAAACGGTTTCCTCTTGTAAATGGCTATTGGCTGGGCTATCTTCAATCAGTTGGTCAAGTTCTCTTTCGCCACCCTCACTATCTAAAGGCAGTTGATCGAAGCGACCTACACCTACGAGAATTAAATCTTTCAGGTCTTGTCCCGGTCGCTGCTGCTGCATCATGGTAAAGATTTTATTGGCGCGATCGCTACCGGGAGATTTACCATTTAGCAGTACTAAAATTGTCTGTACTTCTGCTAATTCCCGCAGTGACAAAAAGGTATCCCTAGCCCCCGAATTAGCAGCCCCCAATCCCGGAAAGTCGATGAGAATAAATTTGGCTGCGTCTGCAAAATCCCAAATTTCCCGTGAGATTTTTACATCGATATTTACGCGGCGGATGAGTGGGAAACTGTTTTGCAATAACTTTGTTGGTAGCCTTTGAGGTGGACTCGGTAATCGGATATGCGCTGGAGGTAGATCCTCAAAGTTCAGAGTTTGGATTGCCATTGGCTGTTCGACCAGCTGTAGCCCCTCACGGGCAGTGATAGCATCAATCTGGTAGCGGCCACCACACATAACTTCCCCATAGGCTTGATAAGCCCGTAGGAATAACACTAACTCCCGGAGTAAATAACGTAGCTCTAAATTGTTACTACTATTCCATCCTTCTTCACACCAGCTAATAATATCTTTGCCAGAGTTGAGTTTCGATACTGGTATAGGAGGAAGCCCTGCTGCTGTTGTCCGTTTATTGGCTTCCCCTAACATGAAGCGTAGACACTCATGTACTCCTTCATGAGAAAGATACTCTACAGTAAAATTACTTACTTGAGTCGTCGCAAACTCTTCTTGCGGGATGATATGTATGGCAGTAACATTACCTGTAGTGGGGTTTTCACTGACTGGCAAAGCATCTGCATATCCAATCAGACCGCCTAAAAGTAAGGTTTTCCCACTACTGAATTCCCCCATCACCCCAATTTTGACAGGTGAAGTTGCAAGGTCTACAGTTTTCTGGGCAGCTGACCGCAGACGCAGGAGACAGTCATCAAGACTAGCTGGAACCCAATCTTCTTGTTTTGAAGGGTGTTGGGGCACAGAATCTATCTTTCGGACGATGAATTCGCCGTACTCCTTAAAACGGCCTAGTTTGTCTGGTTCCATAGAATAGTTTCCGCCTAACATTAATTTCTGTGAGCTTTATAACATATAAAATGCGATCGCTAGCCATTGTTGCAATGTCTTGATATCACATTTAGCATTTCTCTCATTTAATTTGCGATTTTGGTATTAGGCGTTTTGAACGGTAAAGACAATTTTGAAAAGTCGGGTTTCATTGAGAAAAATAAAAAACAATACATTTGTCAGAATATAGGATTTTGAATACAAAAGTGGGTTTTTATACTATATATTTCCTGGATACTGCTTAGGATAGATATGGGTATTAAACCCTTTTCTAGCGGTTCTTGCATGGGTAAAGTGCAGAAAAAACAATTAACCACAGATGAACACAGATACAAGGTAGCACACTGCATTGCTGTGTCCCTACCTGTGTACTTCATTCAAATGAGAATCGCTATATACCTCTTATTTTAAGCAAGCTACATCGATTAACCGGACTTTAATTCATGCTGAATTCTTCTTGATAAAAAATCAATATTTATTTGATATGAAATTCTTGATTATTGTGAATTTATTATAAAGACGTAAAAGGATGCTTGGAAAGTCAACAAGTATACTTGAAACCTCACTTCTATTTCTCTGTCCTGCTCTTGAGATGCTTTGAAACCCCTATTTTCACACTTCGTGCCGCAACTATTAGAGAATGTCTGAAAAGTGTACCAAAGGTATAATTTGTCATTCTGAGCATCACAAAGTGGAGCGAAGAATCGCAATTTCCTGTGTTGATGAGATGCAATCCACTCTACTGTTACTTAATTCCAATTAGCTGGAATTTACTGGAGTATGTCTAACAACAGGCACCTCTGCATCGGCGCGAGAAGAGGAGATTGGCAATATCTGGACTTATAGCGTCCATCCAGAAGATAAATATGTAAAAATATATACTTAAAAGCATTTACAACGCATGATTCCTTTTAGTGGCAATATCGTCTGCGTCGGGCTGATGGTGAATATCGCTGGATTTTAGATACAGCCGCGCCACGATTCTCAGTAGATGGCAACTTTGTCGGTTACATTAGTTATTGTGTGGATATAATAGAAGTGCGATATACTATGAGAGAAAGTTGCTCGACATCTACAAATTCCTCTTATTGTCTGCATGAAATTACAGAACAAAAACAGGCGGCAGAATTAACAAAGGCACTAGAGCAACTACAAGCCGAAACTGCAAAACGCCAAGCAGCTGAAGCACAATTACGCCAAAAAACATCAGAAATTGCAGCGATTTTGCAAGTGCTTCCTGATTTATACTTTCGTCTCGATGCTGATGGAAGTATTCTGGATTATAAGCAAGGATTGATGGAGAATCCGTATATTCCAACAGGAAATTGTCAGGGCAAGAGTTTGCGAGAATATCTACCAACTGCTGTAGGCGATCGCTTCGGTCAAGCAATAACTCAAGTACTTGAAACTCAATCTTCAGTCAGTTTTGAATATACCTTACTTCTACCGAAAGGGAACAAGAATTTTGAAGCTAAGTTATTACCATTACCAGACCAACAAATCATAGTTCTTGTCCGCGACACCAGCGACAACATCCAAGCAGCATTAATAGAAAGCAATGCCAAGTTTCGCAGCATGGTCGAAAACGCCCATGACATTATTTTTGCAGTGACCCTTGAAGGGATATTGTCTTACGTTTCTCCTAATTTGACTGATCTTTTAGGGTATGAAGTTGCAGAAATTGAAGGTAAATCTTTTATTCCCCTTATACATCCTGACGATGTGTCTATTTGTGCCGATTATTTCCAAAGACTTTTGACAACAAGCGACAAACAAGACGCAATTGAATATCGAGTAAAACACAAAAATGGTAGTTGGCGATGGCATACAAGCAACTCATCTGTTATTAAAGACGTTAATGGTAATTTTTTAAACTTCCTTGGTATTTGCTATGACACCACTGACCGAAAACTTGCAGAGGAAGCTCTAGCAGAGCGAGCGCGTTTAGCAAATTTTCGTGCTGATGTAGACGCGGCCCTTACTCAGAGTGACAGCTTACAGAAGATGATGCACCGCTGCACTGAGGCTCTAGTTGAACATCTTGATGCAGCCTTTGCTCGCATCTGGACGCTGAATAAAAAAGACAACGTATTGGAGTTGCAAGTCAGTTCTGGGATGTATACCCACATTAATGGAACCCATAAATATGTGCCAGTTGGTCAATTCAAAATTGGTTTGATTGCCGAAGAGGGCAAACCCCACCTAACTAACTCTGTGCAGACAGACCCCCGCGTGGCTAACAAAGAGTGGGCACAGCAAGAAGGTATGGTCGCTTTCGCTGGCTATCCCCTGATTATTGAAGATGAAACTGTAGGGGTGATAGCCATGTTTGCCCGCCAAACGGTGACAGAATCAACTTTCACAGCACTGGAATTTGCCGCCCAGGAGATTGCTATTGGCATCAAGCGCAAACAAGTAGAAGTTGCACTCAGAGAAAGCGTCCAGCGGGAAGCACTACTCAATCGTCTTTCTAACCAGATTCGAGCTTCTCTGGATCTTAATTACATTGTGGAAACCGCAGTGCAGGAGATTCGCAACTTATTCCAGATTGATCGCTGTGCCTTCTTTTGGTATAGGCAAGACGCTGAGGTTCCCTACTGGGAGAGTGTATATGAGGCAAAAAGTTCCTCTTTACCCTGTCTGATTGATGACCAAGCAACTAATGCAGAAATTGAACTAATCGCAGCTAAAACCTTGAATAGAGAAATTATCCGCATTGATGATATTAAGACTGTGGGTGATTCCATAGCACAGCTGTTTTTTCAGGATTTCGGTTTCACTGCCTTTATGTCGCTCCCCGTACACACCCAATCTGGCGAAATAGGTGCATTTAGCTGTGGTTCTTGTAGTGGCTTTCGACCTTGGCTAGACAATGAAGTAGAATTACTACAAGCAGTTACAGTTCAACTAGCGATCGCTATTGACCAAGCCAAACTTTACACCCAAAGTCGCATCGCTGCCCAAACTGCCCAAGACAAAGCCCAGCAACTAGAAGCGGCGCTATTAGAACTTCAACAAACCCAAGCGCAACTGATTCAAACTGAAAAAATGTCCAGTTTAGGACAGTTAGTTGCAGGTATTGCCCATGAAATTAATAATCCCGTCAATTTTATTTACGGCAATATTAGCCACGCCCGTGAATATACTAAGGATTTGCTGCACTTGATAGAACTTTACCAACAGAACGATTGCCCACCAACATCAGAGATTCACCAACAAATCTACGCCATTGATTTAGACTTTCTCAGGCAAGATTTGCCCAAAATCCTAGATTCTATGAACATGGGAGCCGAACGCATTCGGCAGATTGTCCTATCTTTACGCAATTTTTCTCGCCTTGATGAAGACGGCACTAAAGCAGTGGATATTCATGAAGGTATTGATAGCACCTTACTGCTGTTGCAAAATCGCCTGAAAGCCAAACCAGGACATCACGAAATCCAAGTAATCCGAGACTACGGCAACCTACCAGCGGTAGGGTGTCACGCTGGACAGATGAATCAAGTATTTATGAATCTGTTGACAAATGCGATCGATGCTTTAGAAGAGGGAATGGGGAGTAGGGAGTGGAGACTACGGGTACAGGGGAGGCAGGGAGAGAATGCTCAATGCCCAATGCCCACAATTCGCATTCGCACCCTCATCCAAGAAGACCGTCTAATCATTGGCATTGCTGACAATGGCCCAGGCATGACTGAGGAAGTACGTAAACGCCTATTTGACCCCTTCTTCACTACGAAACCCGTCGGTAAAGGTACGGGCATGGGTTTATCAATTGGCTACCAAATTATTGTTAAAGAACACGGTGGGCAAATCAAGTGTATTTCAGCACTAGGAGAAGGTGCCGAGTTTATCATTGCGATTCCACTACAGGAGCAACCCTCTACGTAGATATTACCAAGCTTAACCTAAGCTTAATTAAAAATTAACCTAGTGGTTGTTAACTAAGATTAATTCACTTTTTGCTGCAACATTTGAACCCCCCAATAACCTAAAATTTACAGGAATTGGGGGGATTATTTATCCCAGTATAGGGAATTAAGAGTAGAAATATTGCAGTTAAATTGATTCAAAAACGTTGTAATGGTAGTGGTATCTTTGCGACGCCGAATAGCCCAACCTAGGCAATGTCTAAGACGGGCTGTGACGCTCGTTCCGACGCTCGTTCCGACGCTCGTTCCTCGCTACCGCTGCGCTATCGCTACCGCTGCGCTATCGCTACCGCTGCGCTATCGGCGTCGCACCTTTGAAAAAAATCCCTGAGTACAAATAAAATAGAAGGCTGGGATGATACAACCCCAAAGTCAAAATAGTATCACCTACACACACGTTATCCACCTAAGTCATGTAATTGACATAGATATTCCCCAATGGTCTGGCGACCCTACAGTAGAATTTGAAACTGTGGCTGAACTGAATAATGATGGCTATTACCTGCGGCGTTTCGCCTTGGGAGAACATAGCGCTACCCATATTAACGCCCCTAACAGCTTTCATAGCTATAGTATGGGAATTGACCAATACCCCGCCCAATCTTTGGTTGTACCTGCGGTAGTCATAGATATTCGCCAAGCCACAGCGGTTAATTCTGATTATGCCCTAACTATTGCTGATGTTGTGGCTTGGGAAGAACAATACGGTGAAATTTCTGCTGGCTGCGTAGTTATACTGAATACTGGTTGGCAGAACAAGTGGTCGGATAAAAGTGCATTCCTAAATCATGATGCTCAAGGAATTGCCCACTTTCCGGGCTTTGGCAGTGATGCGACTCAATTTTTACTGAATGAACGGCAAATTGCAGGGGTAGGAATTGATACTCATGGTGTAGATCCTGGACAAGATAACAGTTTTGCTACCAATCGCCTGATTTTAGAACAACCGCGGATTGTGTTGGAGAATCTCACCAATTTGGATCAGTTGCCACCAAAAGGTACTACTCTAGCGATCGGGATTCTGAGGTTGCGTGGTGGTTCTGGTTCTCCTGTGGGTGTGTTGGCGTTAGTGCCTTAATTTTTATATCGATATTTCTATCTCACGCCAATTTTTCAGACTAGCGGATAACCTAGAAAGCAAGCAAACTTAATACACAAGTTCCAGTGGATCATCAGCCGGAGATTTTCAAGATGACAACTCCGCTATCTTGCCGCAATTACATAGACGGTCAATGGTTGAGTGCTGTAGGGGAAGCAACTTTAGAAAGTCGCAACCCTGCTGACAAAACCGAAGTCGTTGCCACATTCCCCCGTTCCCAAGTTAATGATGTAGATACAGCGGTAGCCGCCGCCCGGAAAGCCTACCACAGTTGGCGTAAAGTCCCGGCCCCAGCTAGGGCAGAATACATCTTTCGCGTTGGGGAAATATTACTCCAAAATAAAGAAGAACTTGCCCAGTTAATCAGTCGGGAAATGGGTAAACCCTTGACAGAAGCTAGGGGAGATGTGCAAGAAGGTATTGACTGTGCCTTTTACAGTGCTGGGGAAGGGCGGCGACTATTCGGGCAAACCACACCATCGGAAATGTCCAATAAATTCGCCATGACTGTGCGAATGCCCATAGGAGTTTGTGCCTTAATTACTCCCTGGAATTTCCCAGTGGCAATTCCTTGCTGGAAAGCTATGCCAGCCTTGGTATGTGGCAATACAGTCATCCTCAAACCTGCCGAGGATACCTCCGCCTGTGCAACTAAATTGATTGAAATTTTCCACCAAGCAGGTTTACCACCAGGAGTGATTAACTTGGTGCATGGTGTAGGAGAAGAGGCGGGGAAAGCTTTAGTTGAGCATCCCAATCTAGATTTGGTATCGTTTACTGGTTCTTCAGAAACGGGTGCCTTTGTTGGCGCTACTTGCGGACGCACTCACAAGCGTGTCTGTCTGGAAATGGGTGGTAAAAATGCCCAAGTAGTGATGGAAGATGCCGATTTGGAACTTGCTCTCGATGGTGCAGTGTGGGGTGCTTTTGGGACAACCGGTCAACGGTGTACGGCTACTAGTCGCCTGATTTTGCATCGTGATATCAAAGAAAAATTTACCGCTATGCTTTATGAGCGTACCAGTAAGTTACGCTTGGGTGCTGGCACTGACCCCAATACAGATATTGGCCCGATTGTCAATGAAAAGCAACTCCAACAGGTGAGCAAGTATTTGGATATAGCCCGTGAGGAAGGAGCAAAGGTTTTAATTGGTGGAGAAATTGCCAGTGAAGGCGAATTAAAAAACGGTTATTTCTTTCAACCAACTATTTTGGATGATGTAACTCCTGATATGCGAGTTGCCCGTGAAGAGATATTTGGGCCAGTAGTGGCATTAATCGAAGTTAGCTCCTTTGAGGAAGCGATCGCAATTCTCAACGATAGCAATTATGGTCTTTCTTCTTCAGTTTACACCCGCGATATCAACCGGGCTTTTACTGCCATGCGCGACATTGAAGCAGGTATCACCTATATTAACGGCCCTACTATTGGTGCAGAGGTACACTTGCCCTTTGGTGGTGTCAAACAAACCGGTAACGGACACCGCGAGGCTGGAACTACTGCAATGGATGTTTTCACAGAATGGAAAAGTGTTTATGTTGACTTTTCTGGAAGTTTGCAACGCGCTCAGATAGATAACCGCAGTTAATTTCGCAATAAGCGCGATTTTCAACTCAGTAGACTATTAAAAAAACCTAACAAGAACAGCCCCTTCCCTTGCAGGGAAGGGGAGTAAGCTCTCTTGTTTTAAAAAAGAGGATCTAATTGACACGCATTGAAATGCGAAATTTGTAGTATCCCCTTGACATTATGTAACTTTTGTAATATTTACGTAGTACGTAAATAAAAGCCTCCTCAAAAGGCAAAACTAAAACCTCTTATAACCTTGACAATTGTATAGATACCACTTTTTGGGGATTAGCTTAGTAACTTCCTTCGGCAGTGCCCACTTTTGGGGTCGCGATTGGTGTTCAACTGGTGCGAAACCAACAAACGGACGGGGTTGCAGGATTCGGGTACCCTTTGCTACGCAACGCTAGCGCGAACGGGAAGGCAAAGCCTACAATTCCCGACGGCTCCTATATGGTGAGAAGTACACATATCTAGGACTTAATTTTATATTATTAACTTTTTTTGTACCTATTAAAAAGAGTTGAAATAAATACAAAAATCTATAAAAAAGATGCTCTGGAGTTCTGGCATTTGGACTTTCAAAGGCAACCTGTATCTATTTTGTGCCGATTAGTTGCAGTGGCAATAGTTATATTTAGTCATGCATACCGAGTGCGATCGCCCAGATGAAGGATGCTTCCGTACCATTGCCCTTACGCATGGCAGGTGTAAATCAGCGTTCGCTGATCCAGTTGATAATTCAATCATCTTCATCTAGCTTTATCTCTTGTGTTGTAATCCGGAAAGTAGCAATTTATTGTAGTACATTGTATTATAATAATATCCTGCTTGCCCCAACTCGTGAAGCCTACATACTAGTACGAGAGGAACGGTAACACTGTCAATTACAGTGGGGTGTGTGAACGGGGAGTGCGAAGAACCTGGTAGGTAGGCTTAAAAGTAGCCATCCTTGAAAGAGTGTGTAACAACTCACCAGTGGAGTCCCTCTAGTAACTGAAAACACGCAATGCTCCACCAACTTGCACGCAGAATTATATTAATTTGTAATTCGTAATTCGTAATGAAGAAAGTCAAATTTTATCTAGATTTCTAGGGTTGCATCTGTAGCCTTGTTTTGAAAAATTGGTATTATTTATGGCTGATATCCGTAAGCTAATCAACCAAATTGCGATCGCAGAAGCACAGTTGTCTGCTACCCAATTCCTTGCACCTTGTGTTGAAGGTGGACGAGTTCGCACAAGGGTAGCCGGAATGGTTTACACTTTCACGCCAAAGCCTAGTAAATTTGAAGGTTGGGGTATTTTTCAGGCTGTGGATGAGAAGACAGCAACCGTTATAGAAGAAGCAGACTTCCCCCAAATTGCGGAATACCTGCAAAACTTTCCCCAAATACGGCTGCGGTTAGCACACCAACTCCGGAAACAAACTTGGTTGGCATACCCTGTAAATGAAGCACATGTGCGTCAACGCTTAAAGGTGGTTAAGCCGATCGCAGTGCATCTTTTGTAAATTGCGTAGACGCTCTTAGCGGCTTGTCGCAGACATAGCCCATCAGAATTTACGAAATTCTCAAGGTTTAAGTAAAGAGCAACTAACAAGCGGCAAGTTTTGTGGCCAGGTATAAATCTCCGTTACAAAACTTAATTACTCTCTTCTCTACGATACGCTACGCGCAGCGTCTCGTAGAGAGCGTGATTACGAATTATGAATTAACTAGCTAGATAGTTGTGTGTCTTATCCTTCTGTTTTCGTAGACTACCCAAAGCTTGTTGCTCTATCTGTCTTACTCGTTCTCGACTAATACCCATACGTTGACCAATCTCTGCCAAAGAAAGTTCCTTTTCATTTGTTAAACCAAAACGCAAAGTTAATATTTCTCGTTGCTGGGGAGTCAATGTTGACAATAAAATTTGAATATTTTGTTTGAGAAACTTTTGGTCAGTGTATAATTCTGGGGAGAGTCCATCATCCTCCAACACATCTTGTAATTCTGTATCTTTTTCTGAGCCAACTCGCAATTCTAAAGAAACAGGTTGACGTGCTAAGAGGAAATAATCTCGAATTTGTTTAGGATCTAAAGATAGTTCTTCGGCGATATCAACTGCGGTAGGAGTTCGACCTAATTTTTGAGTTAGTTCACGTTGAATACGCTTGATTTTGTTCAGTTTTTCTGTAATATGAATAGGCAAGCGGATAGTACGTCCTTGTTCGGCGATCGCTCGTGTAATTGCCTGACGAATCCACCAATAGCCATAAGTTGAAAACTTGTACCCTTTAGTAGGGTCAAATTTCTCAACTCCTCGCTCTAAACCTAAACTTCCTTCTTGAACTAAGTCGAGGAAATCTAGGTTATGTCTTTGATACTTCTTAGCAACAGACACCACAAGTCGCAGGTTAGCCTGAATCATTTTCTGCTTGGCTTGATGTCCCTGATGTAACTGTTGCAGCAATGATTTTTCACCGATATTTATATTTTCAACCCACTCTTGTTGTGTTGGTTGACGTTTTAATTGAATAGCTAATTTTTCTTTTGCAGCAAGTAAAGCTATCATTTTTTGAACTTGCTTGGCGAAATTAATCTCTTGCTCATTAGTTAATAAAGGTATACGTCCAATTTCACGAAGATAAGTACGCACTGGATCAACAGTAGATAAATATTTATCATTTTTATTGTTTACTTCTAGAGACTGGAAAGATAGATTATTCATAGTTATTTGAACCTTCAGAAATACTTGTTGGTTTAGAGGTAAATAAATTTCAATCCCAGAGAATTAGTGTAACATTCAGAAATCAACTTATAATGAAATTATTAATTTTGGATGATTAAATTACTGAGGTGACTTGTAACTGAAATCAGTTTTTAGCTTGATTTTAAAAGGTGAAATTCAAAAATTGGTCAAGATTTTCTCGTTGTGATCACAGATAATTATTTCGCCAAAACTAATATGTTTTAAATTAAGAGCTTGATGTTACAGGAGCTTGTCAAAGAAATGAAAAGGTTATGTCTGTCCAAATTCCAGTTCGTTATGAAGCAGTAGAAATACCTCTATAAACAGCTTCTGCAATGTGTTTTCCGGCACTGGATACAATGGGTTATGCCTTGATTACGCAATTGCTTTGGCAGGGTAACCTACTTGTTTTTATATATTAAAAGACGCGATCGCTCTTGAGTAAAGTTATGTCTTTTCTAATCCTTCTCAGATTTTGACCTTTTCCTACCAAACAAACTAGTCATACTTAATCCAGTAACTAACAATCCCAATAGTCCTAGTCCGTTCAAAATCGGGTAGATTCCCTGTAAACCAAAGATTTCACCACGATGAATCGAAAGCAGTAGACTACGCCCAACTCCAAGGTTAGCTGACCACTCACCTACCAGCGTAGCTGCAATACCAGTTAACAATGTTACAGCAAGCGGTAAAGCCAAAATAATCGCTAGAGTCCGGTGGTACTTGCGAAATGAACGCATTATCCAAAATCTCCAGTGGAAACTATAGCAGTTTGCAAGTTGATCAGGTACAGAACTATTTATCTCCAAGCCAGATAAAAAGCTTGTTCTTCTAATGTCTCCTGTCTTTTGACTGAATTCTAGATTTTAAATTTTGGATAATGGAATTCAAAGGTTCAAAATTCAAAATTTAAAAAGGTCTGTGCCTTGCACGTCTTGTAAGAGTTGACCCCGAATTGAAACGCGAAAACAATTCTATTATCCAAAATCTAAAATTATTTATTCAGAACAACTACCTGGAAACATAGGGTCAATCTAAAATCTAAAATCGTTCGACTGAGCATAGCCGTTCGCGTAGCGTTCCGCAGGAAAGTCCAAAATCCAAAATTGCTTAACTCCTGCTCTATGTTAGTTTTCCCTCACCCTTTAGAAACAGTGGCGATATTTGTGTCAAGTGTTTGTAACCCCTTAAGAGCTTTCGCTTTATCTTTTGCTTTCAGCGCACCCTTCACCTGGGTCGCAGTATCTTCGATTACATTATAGGTTTTTGAAGATTTAGTTTTGACACCATCCTCAACCTTAGACCAAGAGTTTTCAAACTTATCAAATTCCTGTTGAGCTTTGTCAAAATTTCCGGCTTGCACCGCAGTTTTTGTATTTGAAACTACACTGACCAAAGGATTAAAACCTCCCTGCGTAGTACTAGGAGTTTTCGATGCTGTTGTCCCCCCAGTGGTTTGAGTGGTAGCAGAAGTCTGGGTAGGAGATTTTTGATCACTGTTGCATCCTCCCAATGTCAGTAAGCCAATTGCAGTAACGGGGATGATATAGATTAAGCGTTTCATAAAACCTCTTGAATAATCATAAATCGCCAAGTACTGACGGTATCAGTTACTATATCAGCAAACCTGTCATCTAAAGTTGCTGGAGACGTAGGAAGATTTTATGCAGGTTTTACTTAAGTAATTAATGCAACAATCTATACTTCATCTATTTATGCGGCTGTATCAAGGCTGTTTTTGCATCTTAATTGCGGGTTTATGCCCGATCATTTTTGATGTGTAATAAGGTCTAATTTGTTACTTTGTTTCTGATTAAAAAGTCTTGAATGCAGTTGACAAATTCTTTTAACTCTAAAATTAAGTTAGTAGTATCTTTAGGCTCTTGATGGTAAGCCAATTGTTCTAGTTTGTCGGCTGCTAGGTACATAGCTGTGGCTCCAATATTGGCAGTAGCACCTTTAAGATGATGAGCTTCTCGCAAAATTTGCCTAAAGTCATGAGATGCGATCGCTGCAATAATTATTTCTAAACGGGGTTTAATATCTTCAAGGCATATTCGCAATAGATTTAATTCAAATTCTGTGTCATTTCCCGATATCCGATGCAAGTGTTCCCAATCAATTGCTAGGTCAGTGGAAACTGTCTGTTCATAGATAACCGCCTTTTCTTGTGAGAAGATCACGCCTGTCCAATGCTCTAGAGTCGCAGCCAATTTTTCTTTAAACACTGGCTTAGTCAGATAGTCGTCCATTCCGGCATTTAGACACATTTGTTCGTCTTCTTTCATCGCATTAGCTGTCATCGCAATCACCACAGGACGACGACGCAGGGCAAAAGCGTCCTCTTGCCAACGATGAATTTCTTTTGTGGTTTCCAAACCGTCGAGAATTGGCATTTGGCAATCCATTAGAATCAAATCGTAAGGAATTTTTTCTAATAGCTGCAAAACTTCCTTTCCATTAGCAACGACATCGGCTTTGTAGCCC
Organism: Nostoc sp.; assembly: GCF_036919595.1. Taxonomy (GTDB): domain Bacteria; phylum Cyanobacteriota; class Cyanobacteriia; order Cyanobacteriales; family Nostocaceae; genus Nostoc. The sequence goes on from NZ_JBALCO010000008.1 coordinate 48,053, forward strand.
AAACTCTGGAGTTGCTTCAAGGCTACTTTCTGATTCACCAAATTATCTTCGGCTAGCAGAATTCTTAACTTGGATTTAGTAAAGGGGTTAGGGGAAGAGGAAGTAAGAATGCCTAAAGTTTCTGTACTCTGGATTTCTTCAGTGGCCTCAAGCCTTGAGCCTCTGGCCCCTTGTTCTAATTCTGGCACAGTTTCTAAAATAGTCATGATGGTATCATGCAGTCGTGATGGCTTAATGGGTTTGACCAAATAAGCAGCAAATCCGATTTGGAGCGCCTTCTGCACTTGATCTCGTTGATTAGTAGAGATGATCATAATCAAAGGGATCTCAGCAATTGCAGAATTGGCTTTAATTTGTTCTCCTAAAGTCATGCCATTTGTTTGGGGTATTTGCATATTAACCAAGGCGACATCATAGGATTTTCCTTGCTCACAAGCTTTCTGAATAACTTTGAGGGCCGCAGGAATACTGTCAGCTTGATCTACCTGCATTCCCCAATGAATAGCTTGATGGTAGATAATTTTGCAATTAGTAGCGTTGTTATCCACCACTAACAAGCGGCGATTATGTAAAAGTCCGCGTTCGCATTTTGGCAAAACAGGCTCAACAAGCTTTGTAAAAAGCACCTCAAACCAAAACTTAGATCCTTTCTCCATCTGACTTTCTACCCCAATCACTCCTCCCATCAAGGTCACCAGTTGTTTACAGATGGCTAATCCCAAACCGGTACCACCATACTTGCGAGTCGTAGAAGCATCCACTTGGGTAAATGGCGTAAAGAGTTTGCGTTGGTCTTCAGGGCTAATGCCAAGACCTGTATCTGTGATGGCAAAATGGATGGTGGCTGTAGTGGAGGAAAGCGAACGCAATTCGGCTTGCACTAATACTTCGCCAGCGCTAGTGAACTTGATTGCGTTGCTGATTAAGTTCATAAGAATTTGCCGCAGTCTACCACTATCTCCTTTGAGGTGGCTGGGGACGTTGTGCTCAATCATGGCGGCAATTTCTAATCCCTTGTTATGAGCTGAGGGAGCCAATAATTCCACTACTTCTTCCACACAAGTGAATAGGTCAAAATCTAGAGTTTCAAGAGCCATCTCTCCAGCCTCAAGTTTGGAAAGATCCAAAATCTCGTTGATTAAACTTAAAAGGGCGCCTCCACTACTCCGAATTGTTTCAATAAAATCTCTCTGTTCTGCATCTAAGGGAGTATCTAATACCAAACTGGTCATTCCCAATACAGCATTCATCGGAGTCCGAATTTCATGACTTATATTTGCCAAAAAGGCACTTTTAGTCTGAGAAGCTAATTCGGCTTGGCGACGGGCAATTTCAAGTTCTTGTCGCTGACGAGTTTCTGCTGCTAATAGTTGGGCTTGGGCTAAGGCAATACCTACTTGGTCGGCTATTTGCCGTAAAAGATCAGTTTCAAAGTTAGACCAGTGGCGGGAATCATCACACTGATGAACTATGAGCAAACCGCGAAGTTCTTCTTTGACAAGAATAGGCACAACCAAATTGACTTTGACCCCAAACTGTTGCATTAATTCCAGATGGCTTTGTTCGACTTTCAGCAGATCCAAATTAGCCAGCCCTAAAACGTGTCCTTGACGGTACTGCTGTAGATAGTATTGTTGTAGATATTCTGCTTGGAAGTAGGGGGGAGTGATGCTTTGCTCTTTGATTGCTGGTAAGCCAGAAACTACTGCTTCAATGACGGTGGGTGCAGACTCATCTGGCAAAAGCTGATAGATCAAAACTCGGTCGGTCTGGAGAATCTTTTGCACCTCCTCGACAGTGATTTGGAGAATTTCTTCGATTTGTAAAGACTGGCGAATCTTGAGGGTGATTTCGGTAAATAGTTGCGATCGCAAGTTTTGGCGTTGTACTTCTTCTTCAGCCTGTTTACGCTGAATAAACTGCCCCACTTGCTCGCCAATCGAATTCATCGTTTTTGCTAAATCTTGGTCAGGTGGCTGGATTTCACGGTTGAAGCAGGTAATGACACCAAGGATTTTGTGACCGCTGCGAATTGGAAAACCAAAAGCTGCTTGTAATTCTACTTGAGCGTTAATTTTGAAGCGGGAGAAACTGAGTTCTTTAACAACATCAGCAATCCAAACAGGTTCAGAACTAGCCCAAACCCGACCAGGTAGTCCAATTCCTGGTGGAAACGTGGTTTGCCGATTCAGTGCTTCAAACTCTTGCACCTCAAGGGATGTTTTATGCCACATATCGAGAAAACGCAGCACATTTGCTTGCTGATCTACCATCCAAATTTCACCCAAATCCCATCCCAAACTCTCGCAGATCCCTTGCAGTATTTGGTGAGTAGCTTCGCCCGTCGTGGCGGACTCCGCTAAAACGCGGGTTGCAGCATATTGTGCAGTCAGATGCTGTTGAGATCGTTTGCGATCAGTGATGTCAATGCCAGTGCTAACAATGTGTTCCACTGATCCTTCATAGTCTTTTAAGAAGGTATTCGACCAGGAAATCAGCCGCCGACTGCCATCCTTCATTACCCAATAGTTTTCGTACTCTAGGAAGCCTCCACCAGTTAGCAATTGTTCAAAAACTGCTTTGACTGACTCCACCTCTTCAGGAATTAGGAACAAGCTCCAGAAATACCTACCCCTTACCTCATCGAAGGAGTAACCTGTTATTTGCTCACAAGCTTGATTGAAGCGAACGATTTTCCCTTGAGAGTCAAAAACTATTACTAAAGCGCTGGCTGTATCAAGGACTGCTGAGATAAAGTTGCGTTCTTGATTTAAGGTTTCTTCTTTCTTTTGGCGCTCAATCACCTGACGATAGATGAGGTAGTAGACTACAGCAAGAACGATAAAACTTACACAGATGGCGATCGCAAATGTCAGAATTGTGTTGCGACTCGTGTGTTGGAGTTGTCCCCCTTCCTCGTTTTCCATCTCATTGATCACCTTGCGGCTATCATCCATGAGATTTTGTTGATTATTTCTCACTACTACTTGCAATGCCGCCTCTAATCCCTTGTTTTGGCGCAAGTCGATAGTCTGTTTAAGTTCAGTGAGTTTAGCCGTTATCAGAGATTCAACCAGTGTGATCTGCTGTCGTTGGTTCGGTTGATCTGTTGTTATCTTCAGTTTAACAATTTCTTGATCGACGTTAGCAAGTGCTGTCTGATAAGGTTTGAGATAAATTTGTTTTCCAGTGAGGATATAACCATTTTGCCCAGTCTCCACATCCTTGATCTGGGACAGTAGTTCTTCTAAACTGTTAATTTTTTTAGAAGTATTTTTTCCTATACTGCCATTATTAGTATAGGATTTTGTATTTTGATCGGAAACCACACCAATCAAAACTAAAATTGCCGACGCCAAACTGAAACCTGCCGCAATCCTTTTGAAAAATTGCTTGCGTACTCTCTGCGTCTGTTTGCCTTTGTTGGTCACAAGTACCAAACTTGCTAAATTTCGGCGCAATTCTAGTTGCTTAATGACTTGACGACCTAAGGTTCGTAATGCCTCTATCTGATCTGGAGTAAGTTCTCGTGGTACGTAGTCAATCACGCAAAGTGTTCCTAGTGCATATTCCTCAGGATTAATCAGAGGTACACCAGCATAAAACCGAATATTTGGGTCAGAAGTGACCAGTGGGTTTGCGGCGAACCGTTCGTCATTTGTTGCATCAGGCACAATCAAAACATCAGGCTGTAGAATAGCATGGGCACAGAATGCCAAATCTCGATGTATTTCTTGGGCTTCCATTCCGACTTTTGACTTGAACCACTGACGGTCTGTATCAATTAAGCTAATTAAAGCAATAGGAGTCTGACAAATATACGAGGCTAAACGGGTGACCTCTTCAAAAACGCCTTCAGATGGCGTATCGAAGATTTTATACTGCAAAAGCGTCTCGATTCTCTGTACTTCGTTATCAGGTAATGGTGCTTTCATCCTTGAGCCTTATCTACATTCTGGGAAGAAGCAGAGGGGCAGGGGGGTAGGGCAACCAACATTTAGTGCCCAATATTTTAATTTACTCAATATAAATACTAATGCCCAATGCCCAATGCCCAATGCCCAGTTCAACAAACTTACTTCAATTAATGACAATAGTTTAGTTAAAAGCGTTAGGGTAATTTCACTGAGTTCGACCTGATTAAAAAATCAGTTAAATGATTAAGTCCTTGCTGTATTTTTTGTGGGCTGGTTTATTTGAAATCGGGGGCGGCTACCTAGTCTGGTTGTGGTTGCGTGAAGGTAAGCCGTTCTGGTGGGGCATATTGGGTGGAATTGCTTTAGCTTTCTATGGGGTTATTGCAACTCTCCAATCGACAAATTTTGGCAGAGTGTATGCGGCTTATGGTGGCGTGTTTATTGCAATGGCAACGCTTTGGGGTTGGAAGGTAGACGGGGTAACTCCAGACCGCTACGACCTAATAGGAGCAAGTTTCGCTTTAGTGGGTGTTTTAATTATCATGTTTGCACCCAGAACTTAATTGACACTCTCAGTCCTTTTAGGGCTGATATTTGGGCAAATTCTCTGATAATTTACAATAATTATCAATTCTCACAAGGATCTTGATTTGTATTTGTAACAGTAGGTAACTAAGAATTTGGAATTTTGTAACGGTTGAATAAAATGTTATTCTTCAAAAACAAAAAAAAAGATGCAATGATTGCATGTGTATACCCTTATTTAAATCTTGGCAACTACAATCAGAATTATATTTTTGTTAACATTTGCAGAAAATTAAGGTTAGGTATCTTTCAAGACAAAAATGTCTAACTAAAAGTAATCAAATGTAGTGAAGTATACAAATAATTGGTGCTTAGGAAGAAAAACAAGTGTTGAAGAAAGTTGTAATGATTGGGGCTATGACCCTACTGATTTTGGGAGTACCGCTGATGGGCAATGCTTTTGCCCAAACACCAGCTGCTGCGCCGCCTGCTGCTGATACTGGAGATACGGCATTTATGCTGATTTCAGCAGCACTCGTGCTGCTAATGACACCAGGATTAGCGTTTTTCTATGGGGGATTTGTGCGATCGCGCAATATCTTAAACACATTGATGATGAGCTTTGTGTTGATGGCGATCGTGGGAGTTACCTGGATTTTGTGGGGCTATAGTCTTGCCTTCGCGCCAGGTTTACCGTTCATCGGTGGATTGCAATGGTTGGGGTTGAATGGTGTCGGTTTAGAGATTCAAGGCTACTTGCCGCATCTGCCATACGAAGATGCGCTCAAAGCAGCAGACTCCAAATATGCTGATGTTGTCTCCTACGCTGGAACGATTCCCCACCAGGCGTTCATGATTTATCAAGCGATGTTTGCCATTATTACCCCAGCCTTAATTTCTGGGGCGATCGTTGAACGGATGAGTTTCCGCGCCTATTCGCTGTTTGTGCTACTGTGGTCAACCTTTGTTTACGCCCCCCTGGCCCACATGGTATGGGCGAAAGGTGGATTTTTAGGTTTGTACGGTGGTTTGGGTGCCCTCGACTTTGCAGGTGGCACAGTAGTTCATATTAGTTCTGGCGTTTCAGCCCTGGTAGCTGCGAGCGTCCTTGGCGCTCGGAATACCCATCCCGATCGTCTTAGCCCTCCGCACAACGTTCCGTTTATTTTGCTGGGTGCTGGCTTGCTGTGGTTTGGTTGGTTCGGTTTCAACGCTGGGAGTGCCTTATCTGTTGCTGGTGGAACTTCTGGGAACTTAGTCACAAATGTGGCAACATCAGCCTTTGTTGCCACCAATACGGCGGCGGCAGCGGGGGCTTTAATGTTGCTAATTTTGGAAGGGGTTTTACGGGGTAAACCAACCGCTGTGGGAGCAGCTACAGGAGCCGTTGCTGGTTTAGTGGGCATCACTCCCGCCGCCGGATTTGTGACACCGCTATCAGCAATTTTAATTGGTTTCGTCACTGCCTTTGTTTGCTTCTATTCGATAAGTTACAAGCACAAGCTAAAAATTGACGATGCTTTAGATAGCTATTTTGTGCATGGTGTTGGTGGTACAGTGGGGGCAATTTTAACGGGCATCTTTGCTACGACTGAAATCAACGGAGGAGGTAAAGACGGAGTGCTACATGGTAATTTTGGTGAATTGGGAGTTCAACTAGCAGCAATTGCCGTTGCCTATGCGATCGCAGGTGTTGGTACATGGATTATTCTCAAGGTTATTGATGCTACAGTCGGTCTGCGAGTCAAGGAGGAAGCTGAATTGCAAGGTTTGGATATTAACGAACACGGTGAAGAAGGTTACAACTCCGAGTTTGGCGATCGTCCCATTTAGTAAAGAGTGCTGTTAGCGGATAGCTATGGTTTAGCCGATGCTGAGTTAAGAGTTTGGATGGAAGAACTTTCTGTTTGCTTCCCCAGTCCCCAGCTGTAAGATTGTGTAATTTGCGATCGCTAGCGTTAAAATTTGATTCTAATAATTGGTAAATTTCGCTAGTCGTGTCTACTTCAGCAAAAACCTTTCCTATCTGGGCATTTTTCTCGCTGTTAACCAACGGCATCCTCATGTTGGCGGTCATCCTGCTAATTTGGCAACAGCAGAGATTGGCCGCTTTTTTTGGGGGGGTAATAACATCCCCAGAGCCAATCAACCAGAACAACTCACCCCAAGTTGTTACACCTGATTTAGGTCGCCGTCACCAACTCACTTACCAGGAGTGGGTAAACATCCTTAAGCAAGAAGCCAAGGTAGCTGCTGACCAACGGACTCCGCATTTAAGCATCCTGGCGGGAGATTCTTTGAGTCTGTGGTTTCCCCCAGAATTATTACCCGAAGGTAAAAATTGGCTCAATCAAGGAATTTCTGGCGAAACCAGCAATGGACTTTTGAAAAGATTGAAGATATTTGACCGCACCCAGCCAGAGTTAATTTTTGTGATGATTGGCATTAATGACCTAATTGGGGGGATGAGCGACGGGGTAATTTTAGATAATCAGGGGCAAATTATCAGTTACCTACAAAAGGCGCATCCCACAGCCCAAATTATTGTCCAATCGATTTTGCCACACGGGGCAGAGGAAGCAACCTGGAAAGGACGAAAGAAACTCCAGACTATTGCCAATAGTCGCATTCGCCAGTTGAATCAGCAACTGCAAGGCGTTTCTACCAAAAAAGGTGTCAAATATCTCGATTTATATCCCCTGTTTACCAACAAGCAAGGTAATCTCCGCCGCGAATTTACTACTGATGGCTTACATTTAAGCCCTGAAGGCTATATAGTTTGGCGTTCTGCATTGCAGATTTATAGCGAAATCGAATTAAAACCCCAGCGTTAACGTCCTTCGAGGGAAAAAGGGTAAAGCACAAAAAGAAGTAATATCTTTGAAGACAACTGTGTATAAATCGCCTCTTAGCGCGAGAAAATAAAAAATAGTGGTTTAAGTAGACAAATCAAATGGATACAAAAGCTTTTAAGCGCACGCTCCAACATTCAGAAAATTACAATCGTAAGGGCTTTGGTCATAAAGCAGAAGTTGCCACCCAGTTGCAATCTGAGTATCAGAGTAACTTGATTCAAGAAATTCGCGATCGCAATTACACCCTACAACGAGGTGATGTGACGATCCGACTAGCACAAGCCTTTGGCTTTTGCTGGGGTGTAGAACGAGCTGTGGCCATGGCCTACGAAACCCGTCAACACTTCCCCACAGAACACATTTGGATTACTAACGAGATTATCCACAATCCTTCTGTGAATCAGCGGATGCAAGAGATGGAGGTAGAATTCATCCCCATTAAAGGAAAGAATAAAGACTTTTCTGTTGTTGGCACTGGTGATGTAGTCATATTACCTGCTTTTGGGGCTAGCGTTCAAGAAATGCAGATACTTCACGATAAAGGCTGCAAAATTGTTGATACAACTTGTCCTTGGGTATCTAAAGTTTGGAATACAGTAGAAAAACACAAAAGAGTCGATTATACTTCCATTATTCATGGTAAATATAAGCACGAAGAAACAGTCGCTACTAGTTCCTTTGCTGGCAAGTATTTAATAGTGTTGAATTTGCCAGAAGCAGAATATGTTGCTGACTATATTAGCAATGGTGGGAACCGTGAAGAATTTCTAACAAAATTTGCTAAAGCTTGTTCAGCAGGATTTGATCCCGATCAGGATTTAGAAAGAGTTGGCATTGCCAACCAAACTACGATGCTTAAAGGCGAAACTGACCAAATTGGCAAGCTTTTTGAGCGGACTATGTTGCAAAAGTATGGCCCCACTGAGTTAAATCAGCATTTTCAAAGCTTCAACACTATTTGTGACGCTACCCAAGAACGGCAAGATGCAATGTTAGAGCTAGTGGAACATAATTTAGATTTGATGGTAGTAATTGGCGGGTTTAATTCCTCGAATACTACTCAATTACAACAAATTGCTTTTGAGCGGGGAATTCCTTCCTATCATATTGATACTGTTGAACGGATTAAATCAGGAGATTCGATAGAACATCGGCAATTAAATGGGCAGTTAATAACTACAGAAAACTGGCTACCAGATGGAGAAATTGTTGTGGGAATTACTTCTGGTGCTTCTACGCCAGATAAAGTGGTAGAAGATGTGATTAAGAAAATTTTTACTGTGAAAGCAACAGCAATACTAGTTTAACAGTGATCAGTTATTGATTTATCTTTTAGTGAAACACTACATTAATAATAGTTATCAGTAACTAGTGAACATTAGTTATTGATAACTTTTGACTGTTCACTATATTTAAAAAGTTGTGAGAAATTCAATAAATGGCTATTTATGAGCAAATTGGTAAAGGCTATGATTTGACTCGTCGCGCTGACCTTGAAATTTCTGCCCAATTAGCTGTTCACCTTCAGCTAAAATCAGATTACTCATATCTAGATGTAGCGTGTGGAACTGGAAATTACACACTAGCTTTAGCAAAACATGGTGGTGTTTGGTATGGAGTAGACCAGTCAAAACAGATGATTGATACTGCTACGAATAAGAGTAATGCTGTAGCTTGGCAAATTGCAGAAGCTGAGGCGTTACCTTATGCTGATGAAACTTTCTCTGGTGTATTATGCACACTAGCAATACATCATTTTGCTGCATTAACTCCTGCTTTTCGGGAGATTTACCGTGTCTTGTCTGCTGGTTGTTTTGTATTATTTACTGCCACACCTGAGCAAATAAATAAATATTGGTTAGTCGAATATTTTCCAGAGGCTATATATAAATCTGCTGAACAGATGCCAAGTTTAGAAAAGGTCAAATATGCTCTCAATGAGGCAGGTTTTAAATCAATACATATCAAACCCTATTATATTTCTGAAAACTTAGAAGACCTATTTTTCTATAGTGGAAAACATCGTCCAGAAATATATTTAGACGAGAATGTGCGTTCTGGAATTTCTACCTTTGCTTTGCTAGCTTCTGCGGATGAAATCGCAGCAGGGTGTAAAAGGCTAGCAGCAGATATTAACACAGGACGCATCACAGAGATTGTCAATAAATATGAAAACAATCAAGGAGATTACTTGTTTGTAATTGCCGAGAAAGTATGAATCATGAATTAGCATGACACAGAAATGGCTTTCTATCGTCGGTATTGGAGAAGATGGATTACAGGGGTTAAGCGCGATCGCTCTTTCCCTAATCACTCAAGCTAAAGTAATTGTAGGAGGCGATCGCCATTTGGCAATGCTCCCTACAGATGATCAACGTGAGAAACTAGTCTGGACATCCCCCATTAGCGCCTCAGTTGAGGAAATTATCCAGCGTCGGGGTGAATCAATTTGCGTACTCGCAAGCGGCGATCCGATGTGTTACGGCGTTGGTGTTACCTTAATGCGGCGAATTCCCGTCTCAGAAATGACGATTATTCCCGCACCTTCAGCCTTCAGCCTCGCCTGTGCCAGGGTTGGATGGTCTTTAACTGAGGTAGAAACCTTGAGTTTGAATAGTCGTCCATCCTCCCTACTCCAATCTTACATCTATCCGGGAGCGCGGCTCTTGATTTTAAGTGAAGGGAAGGACACACCCGCCATTGTTGCCGAAATTTTGACAAATCGCGGCTATGGTGGCAGCAAAATCACCGTATTGGAGCGCATGGGTGGCATTCATGAAAGAATTGTGGAAGGTACAGCTGCATCTTGGAATGAAAACGAACTTGCTGCTTTGAATGCGATCGCAGTTTATTGTACTGCTGATGCTGGGGTTGTGCCATTACCAAAGTTACCAGGACTACCAGATAACGCCTACCACCACGATGGACAGTTAACGAAGCGTGAAGTTAGGGCAATCACCTTAGCAGCTTTGGCACCCACACCGGGAGAATTGTTGTGGGATGTGGGCGCGGGTTGCGGCTCGATTTCTATTGAATGGATGCGAAGCCATACTCGGTGTCGGGCGATCGCGATCGAACAAAACTTGTCTAGACTACTTTACATTGCCGATAATGCCGCCACTCTCGGTACTCCAAATTTGCAAATCATTGAAGGTAAAGCGCCCCATGCCCTGAAAGACTTGCCTGCACCAGATGCCATTTTTATTGGTGGTGGAGTGACAGCAACGGGACTTTTTGATGTTTGTTGGGAAGGACTGCGGCCTGGTGGACGTTTGGTGGCAAATGTTGTGACGGTAGAGGGTGAGCAAACTTTATTTCAATGGCATGAACGAGTCGGTGGTGATTTAATTCGTGTTGCCATCCAGCGGGCAGAACCTATTGGTAAATTTTTGGGATGGCGAGCAATGACGCCTGTGACGCAATGGATGGTTGTAAAATAACAAGATTTGTGTCTAGTATGAGGTGTTATTGATGTCCCGCAAGCCACGCGACCTCAAGCCAGAATACTGCTACTATGTCACAATTCAGTGATAAACTTTTTTATACTCTACGCCTTATGTGAGTGAGAAGGGGTAGCAAAAAAGAAAGGGAAACCACAAGATAAAGGTAACGAAACCAAAGCTTGAGGTCTCCCAATGAAT
>NZ_JBALCO010000009.1:0-11441 GCF_036919595.1 Nostoc sp.
TTTTTTGATCTTTTTCTTCTGGATTCATGCTTGAACACTACCATCTTTCTTCCCTCATGGGAATATTCCTGACATTCCTACCTGGGCAGTTACAGAAAACAACTTTACCCAGATTAAGGCTAAAGCTATAAGTTGTCTTGCTGAACTTTTTCGAGAACAGGGAGAATTTAATAGAGCAATTTTTAATCATTCAAAAGCAATAGAAATTATTGATAAAATCGGTGCTAAATCAGATTTAGCTGAGGCTTATTATCAGTTGGCATTGACTCATAAAAAAATGGGTGAAATTGAGCAGAGTAAAGAAAGTTTTGTGCAAGCGAGCACTCTTTTTCACGAAATGCAAGCACCCAGGCAAGTTAAGAAAGTTCAAACAGCAATGGAGTGTTTTGCAAAATAAGCAATAATATTTTATTTTACTGCTTATTCCTGTTTTTTCACGATACAGCAGAAGATAGGAAGTCTTTGGAGTGACAAGTTTGGCGATGACAGGGAAATTCATGGGGCGATCGCTCCTAGAGAGGTCTGTTGTCTCCATAATATAAATACAGGGCGTGTGATAATTAGAGGTTTTATGTCCCTAACGCTTGAAGACTTGGAAAAAATGCAGCAACAGCATCCTGACTATCGCATGGAACTAGTTAAGGGTAATATTATTGTCATGAGTCCATCAGGATACGAATCAGATGAAGTTGCCGCTGAAATGGTAGCCCAGTTACGTAACTGGGTAAGACCGCGTAAACTGGGACGAACAGCAGCTTCTAGCGCTGGTTTCAGATTGCCAAATTCAGATTTACGCGCACCGGACGCCTCGTTTGTTTTAGCCGAACGCTTGCGTCGTAGTCCGAAGTCTTTTGCTCAATTGGCTCCCGATTTGACTGTAGAGGTGAAGTCCCCTAGTGATAATTTAGAGGATCTGAGAGCCAAGATTCAAGAATTTCTGAGTTTGGGAACTAAAGTAGGAATTTTGCTCAATCCAGATGAGCGGATTGTTGAAGTTTACAACTTTGGACAAGAGCCAATAATACTTCGTGATGGCGATATTTTAATAGTTCCTGAACTGCTTCCAGGATGGGAAGTACCAATTGCAGATTTGTGGCCTCTAGAGTTTGACTAGAATAGTGTATTTATGTCGTTTACAATGTCTATAACGTAGAAATAAAGGCAGTTTTACGCTATTTACATTTTTTAAAACGTTTTTCACTCATCATACTCCTTTATCATCTTCTCAACTGCTTTTATGCCAGGTTCCATTTCTCCAATCTAGATTATTGCCAGGTTGATATAATGTTAGTGCCGGAAATCCAAAAACATCCTTATAAGTATCATTCAGAATTTCAAGAAAGCCGTATATCAAACCCAGTTCCCAGTTTTTACCTTTCAACTGAAATACCCAATCTAATAATTCATCACTATTGCAACATCTCTCCAAATCAACTTCATAGGAAACTAACTTAGTTCCTCTGAACTGGATAGTTAGATTACTTTTTTGAAAGAAAACCTTCAAGTTGTTAATAGTAAGTCAATTTTGAAGACGTTCTTTGTGATTGGCTTCTCCTGGGGTAAGGAAATCCCTAACAGATACAATTCCAAGCTTCTTTCTAATATCATCAACATCATTTTGTTCTGGCATATTATATCGGGGTCAGTGAATATAAGCAAAAGTGATGGGGCAATAAGATGATTATATTTTATTGCAAAGGACGGTTACTCAATACCCTATAGAGGGATGCTAAATTACGATATTTAGTAACAAATTTTACAATATAGCGATCGCTAATCCGAGAAATAACATAAAACTATCAAGATTTGACAACTACCATAGTGATTTAGTCTCTCATCAACTGAGGGACGGTAGAATATACCTAATTTTCGTAGCTTCAAAAGCCAAACTATGACGATGCATTCCACACTCCAACGTGCATTTAATAACCGCCGCGTTCTGAAAGTGATCAGCGGCTTAAATAACTTCGACGCCGCTAGCGTCGCTGCGACTGTCAAAGCTGCTGAATTTGGCGGTGCTACTTTTGTCGATATTGCCGCCGATCCAGCCTTAGTCCAATTAGCTAAAAGTTTGACAAAATTACCAATTTGTGTGTCAGCAGTAGAACCAGAGAAATTTGTGCAAGCTGTGGCAGCTGGTGCTGATTTAATTGAAATCGGGAATTTCGATTCCTTCTATGCTCAAGGACGCCGCTTTGAGGCTCCAGAAGTGCTAGCGCTGACTAAGCAAACCCGCGCTCTTTTCCCGGAAATCACCCTATCTGTCACCGTTCCTCACATTTTGGAACTAGATCAACAGGTGCAGTTAGCAGAAGAACTGGTAAAAGCTGGAGCGGACATTATCCAAACCGAAGGCGGTACTAGCAGTAACCCAGTTCACCCTGGAACTTTAGGATTAATTGAAAAAGCTGCTCCCACTTTAGCAGCAGCTTTTGAGATTTCCCGTGTGGTGTCAGTGCCAGTATTATGTGCTTCAGGCATTTCTAACGTTACCGCACCATTAGCGATCGCTGCTGGTGCTGCTGGTGTTGGTGTTGGTTCCGCCATTAATCAACTCAATAGCGAAGTAGCCATGATTGCCGCTGTGCGTGGCTTAGTGGAAGCCTTAGCGACTGCAAATGCAGTAATGAAATGAGTTAGGAGTGATGAGTTGAAGAAACTTATTCATTCAAAACTCCTCTACAGACGCGATTAATCGCGTCTCTACTCCTAACTCATAACTTCTTTCAACGCATAAATCACCTGATCTTGCTGCTGTTCTGTCAGTTCTGGGAACATAGGCAAGGATATGACTTCATGACAAGCTTGCTCTGCTATTGGTAAGTCGCCAATTTGATAGCCCAGACTTTGATAAACTGGCTGCAAATGTAAAGGGTGGGGGTAGTAAATCATTGAACTGACGCCCTGCTCTTGCAATTGACTACGCACCCAATCTCGATATTTGGCGCTAGAACCATTTCGTCCTTCACCTGATATGCGAATAGTGTATTGATTCCATACCCCAATACCCCCAGGTAATTCTTGAGGCGGGACGATCCCCGGAACTTGACTAAGGAAGTGATAGTAATAATTTGCGATATCTCGGCGGCGATCATTCCAAATATCTAAATAACGCAGCTTAATCTGCAATATAGCGGCTTGGAGAGCATCCAAGCGGCTATTTACACCTATTTTCTCGTGTAAATATCGAATTTTACTACCATGATCCCGTAGTATTCGCAGTTTAGTAGCGATCGCTGGATTATTAGTCGTTATTGCCCCGCCATCGCCGCAACCACCAAGATTTTTGGTAGGGTAGAAACTAAAGCAACCAATATGTCCAATGCTTCCTACTTTTTGATCAGCCCAAATCGCCCCTGTAGACTGAGCGCAATCTTCAATTATTGACAAATTGTGAGACTGAGCGATCGCCATCAATGATGTCATATCCACAGGTTGTCCAAATAGGTGAACCGGGATAATCGCTTTGGTTTTGGGTGTAATCGCCGCCGCCACTTGCTCTACATCCAAATTAAACGTAGTAGCGTCAATATCAACGAAAACAGGCTTTGCACCCACGGCGCTAATCACTTCAGATGTCGCAATAAAGGTGAAAGGCGTTGTAATCACCTCATCGCCTGCACCAATTTCCAAGACTCGTAATGCTAAGTAGAGCGCATCAGTACCAGAATTACAAGCCACACATTCAGTAACAGTATTATAAACAGCAAACTGTTGCTCAAAGCCTTCGACTAAGGGGCCGCCAATATAGCGGCCAGAAGCCAGAACCTCTAATACAGCTGCACTTACTTCTGCTTCGATGGTGGTGTATTGCTGCTTAATATCAAAGGCAGGGATGGGATTTACACTTTGGATCATGAGTTCTCATTTTATCGGGAGATACAAAGGATGCACTTCGACAGTCAATTTTTGCTGATTGAATTATTAATCAAAGAGGAGCTACTAAAAGACTATCGCCCAAGATACGCATCTATTAGGGTTTTTACTTAAACTGTGGGGCGGTAAACTACCGCACATTTAATTTACAGATAGTAGATATACTAGGTGTTTGCCATGTTTTGGTCGTATCATTTTGAATTTTGAATTGATGAAAGTGATATATATCAACCAAGATCCAACACATCGGATCAAAGTTCCAGGCGTGTGGGCTGCTTTGATAACAAAATACCAGGAGATAGAGAACCCATGCAAAATCTGATCAAGCTGGATTTCGTGGATTTAGCTATTGCTGTGGGATTGATGGCGATCGCCATTGGTTTATCTGCCTGGGAAAAATTAGGATTAGAGTTTAACTTAGCCCTTGCTACTGGGAGAACCATCTTACAACTACTTGTATTGGGATACATTTTAGATTTCATCTTGGCTTTAGACAATGCTTGGGCAGTTTTGGCGCTATTAGCAATAATGCTGACAATTACGGCGATTGTCGCACGAAATCGCATCAGCCAAAAAATTCCTTATGTGTTGCCTTTGGTGTGGGGTGCAATTTTAATTAGTACCGCCCTGACAGTGCTTTACACCAACTTCTTGATCATTCAACCAGAAAGATGGTATGAACCACAGTATATAATTCCCCTAGCAGGGATAGTCTTAGGTAATGCTACTAATGCAGCTGCCTTAGCAGGCGATCGTCTTGTCAGCACCATTAATTCCAGCCATCTCGAAATAGAAACCCATTTGAGCTTGGGCGCAACTCCAGAGCAAGCAGTTAGCCAGTACCGCAAAGACGCGATCAGAGCCGGATTGATTCCCACTCTCAATCAAATGATCCTCATAGGTATGGTCGCAATACCAGGAATTACCACCGGACAGTTATTAGCTGGTGTAAAACCTCTGGACGCAGTATCTTACGAAATTTTGATTATGTTCATGGTTGTTTTCGCTAACTTGTTGACAACAGTTTTAGTCACGAAGGGGTTGTGTCGTCAATTTTTCAATTCCGCCGCGCAGTTAATAAGGTGAGGGAATTAATCTACATCCAAGAGTATTTTATCATCTTGCCCTGGCAGATCAAGAGCAATCAATAGCGCTCGGTTCAGTTGAGCGATCGCTTCTTCAGAAAGCCTTCCCCACAAACGCAATAAGCGCGATTTTGAGAGGACTCGAATCTGATCTGTGATTGCGATCAGAAGATGAAATTTCGTATTTAAGCACAATTGAACAGACAAGCTAAAAGTGAAAATTTACAAGAATGGTTCAGGGTGCCGAAAAGTAATGGTGGTGAGGAGTGGGGCAGGAGCAAAGAAACTTTGCTAAGTTGAAAAACATTTAATTTGCATAACCGAATTAAATATAACTATTGTGGGGTGGGCAAAATGCCCACCCCAATTATGCTTTTTTAAATGTGGAATAGCTTAATATCCTTTTAAGAACTTCCAATTAAAAAACTTCTAACTTATAACTTTTCTACTTACCCTCCCAAAGTCCGCGTATAAATTACCTGACCTTGAGAATCATAGAGGAAAAGCGACAGGTTAGCATTGTCACCAATTACAGCTAGCGCTTCCCGTAAGATTTGCAAGTGATTGATAACATCAACAGCAGTATTAGAATTTTCAGAATAAGGATTAGCCAAATTATTTTGCCTTATTTGGTCATACTCAAGCGTTAACCGAACAATAATTCTTGTGTTGTCTATGCTAAATGTGCAAATCCGAATTCCATTAATACAGGTTTTATCCAAATCAGTGCGGGTTTGTTGCAAACTACTAACAACTTGTAGTTTTTCTTGTGCTTGTTTGAGGGCTGTTGAATAGGGTTCGATGAGAGACTGAGCCTGAGTGTAGTACAAGCTATCTTGGGAAACTTTTTTAGCAGTTTGCAAAGCCTGATCCCAGTATGTCGCCGCTGCTTGCCATTGGTTTTGTTGCTGATAAACTTTGGCTTGCTTGGCGGTGCTAACGGCTTGTTGGTAGGTTCTAGCAGCTAATTGTTCTTTAGCAGCGCGATCGCGTGCCGCAACTAATTTAGGTTTATAATCTACCAACAGCTTTTCGGCTTCT
Organism: Nostoc sp.; assembly: GCF_036919595.1. Classification (GTDB taxonomy): domain Bacteria; phylum Cyanobacteriota; class Cyanobacteriia; order Cyanobacteriales; family Nostocaceae; genus Nostoc. Next base: position 6,003 of record NZ_JBALCO010000009.1, read on the forward strand.
TGGTATCCAGGGCTAGTTAAGGGAATGCTATTCAAGGCATTAATGGCTACCAGCCAAGTAGACTGAATCTTTTGCCAGTCATTCAAAGATTTAGCAGTGGCTTCCCGATTCTTGGCTGCATTAGCTACAGCTTTTGCTGCTGTTATTTTTTTCAGCCATTTTTCCTCAGTAAATATCTGCTGATTTACAGCCTGCAAACGGAGACGATAATCAAATAATTTCCCTTGCGCTAGCCCATAGAGTTCATTATTGGAACTTATATCTTCTAGTGGCGCTATAACCTGTCGCCATAAATGTTGCCTACTTTGTAATTCCTTTAGGCTATTTGCAGGAGTTTGAACTTTTTGTGTCGCCAAAGATGCAGTCTGCAAAGCCTTGACCACCTGATTGATTTTTTCTGACCGTCCAGACAAACTTGCTTTTAGTTCTTTTGACACCTGGAAACGGGGCGACCAACTAGGAATTGCATTCAGGGCTGCACTGGCTGTTGTAAGCTGCTGTTGTACAGCTACTAATTCTTTTTCAGACTTAGCGCGGCGCATCAGTTGCGGAGATTTTGTTTTTAATTGCTCGGCGTTTTGTATTTCTTTACACTCAGACATTACACAAGGGCGAGTCAAAAAGTAAGTACCACCGCCTAAGACTACAATTCCTACTAAAGCTGCACCCACTAAGATAAGTTTGATTTGAGATGCTGGCTTTGAAATCGGCAAATTCGGCGCATCTGCAAACGGGTCAAATGGTTTCTCTTCCTCAATCTCATCGAGTGATGAAGAATAGGTCAGAGATGATGAAATGGCAGAAAAGTATTGCCCCCCTGCTTCCCCATCTCTCTCATCTTCCCATCCCCCCTTTTGCTTCAGGTGTAGAAAACATTTCGCATAAGGAAGTTGTTCACCAAAAACTCTGAGGAAACATTGCACTCGCTGCTCACTATTAGGTGCTATATACTGAAGTACTTTCTCAAGGACTGCAAAGATTATCTGAGCGTCAACAATTACATCTGATTCATGTTGCGTTAAAATCATTAACCCGTCTTTATTGACGGCACACTTAACCTCGAAGACTTCAGCCGTTGAGACATCTACAAGTAATTGTTCCTGCAAAGTTTTGGCTAAAAGCTGTAAATCTTCCTGCTGGACTGCTACTTTCATAGAGCTTTCCCGCTGAACTTCTATATTGTTTTGATTATCTTTAAGGAGATAAAATGAACTTTTTAGGTTTGTTGAATGCAAATGCACAGTTGAACCAACCACAGCCTGAAAATCTGAACGACCAACTTTCTAACACAAATTTTAACTTTTCACCAAAAATTCAAAGAGGAGTAATTCTTCGCATCACTACATTTTTACAGCACTAGATGCAAAATTAAATAATCTGTCTTCAGATATAAATTACAAATAAAAATGGGAATAATAGAGTTTTTGAGTATTTCCACCACATTATTTCGTGACAATTAAATTCACAGGAGCTACAACTGTGCAAAATTCTAGTTACACAGTTGTGACAAATTTATCCAAAGGTTAAAGAAACGATGTGATATCAGAGAGTTTTGACATAAATGGTAATTATCTTCTATGCTGGGAAACTTACTGAGGAGATTAATTTCGTGTTGTGGCTCTGGTACAAACAGATTGGCTATCAAAATTAATGTGCCTCATTTGCTGAATTCGATAAAATTGATCCGTGAAAAAGAAATTTTTATAGCTGCCAAAAGCTTAATTCTGCAATAAAGGTGCTGCAAAATATTAAGACAGCACTAACTAAAGGCTGGGAAAGTGTCAATACAAGGTGTATCAATGGATTTATTAGAGTATCAAGTTAAAGAATGGTTTGGGAAAATAGGCATTCCTGTATTGCCTTCGCAACGAATTGACCATCCTACAGATTTGAAACGTTTAAAAATTCGCTTTCCAATTGTACTGAAATCTCAAGTACATGGAGCGGAACGGGCAAAAGCAGGTGGAGTCAGGTTTGCCGAAACGACTATCGATGCGATAGCAGCTGCTCAAAATATCTTTAGTCTACCAATATGGGGCGAATTGCCAGAAGTTGTGCTGGCAGAATCCCAATACGACGCCAACCAGGAATTTTATCTAGCGGTAGTTTTAGATACTGCTGTTTGCCGACCGGTACTTTTAGGTTGCAAAGAAGCAAACATCGATTGGGAATCCGCTGGGGAAAGAATGCACTATGTTGTTGTGGAACAAGAATTCTCGCCATTTTATGCCCGACGATTGGCTTTGAAAATGGGTTTACAGGGGACGCTGATGCAGTCGGTAAGCAGCGTTGTAGAGAAAATGTACCAGTTATTTGTGCAAAAAGACCTGGATTTAGTCGAAATTAATCCCTTGGCAGTCAGTGCTACTAGTCAAGTTATGGCTCTTAATGGTAAAGTCAGGGTCAACGAACGAGCGATCAAGCGTCATCCCGATCTTGCCGAGATGGCGGCAAAAATTATCAGCCGTCATACCAGTACTGAAATAAATGGTATTTTGGGTGACTGGGATGGTGTGAAAATGCATGGTAAAATCGGTATTTTAGGTAATGGTACTGGTTCAGTGATGGCAACTTTGGATCTAGTCGCTAATGCTGGTGGTAATCCAGGTGTTTGTTTAAATCTACGTCATGCTTTCCTGACAGATACGACACCAACTACCTTCTGCGATCGCCTAGAGATAGGTCTGAAAATCCTAGAGGCTGACAAAAGCATTCAAGTAATACTAATTAACTTTCTGGGTAGCATTCCTCTAACTGAGGAAGTGGCTGAAGTTATAGCCAGAGTTGTGCAGCAAGACAACAGCGAACTTCAATCACAGGTTGTACATTCTAATGGTAGTAAAAGTCGGCGAGAGCGGAATTTTTCACCCTTAGTTGTTCGTCTTGCTGGTTCTGAATTCAATGCTGCTAGACAATATTTAGCAACACTAAAAACCCACAACGACGCGCTCCTTGTGGTAGAAAATTTAGATGAGGCAGTGGCGGCAGCAATTCGTCTTGCTAAACCAACGGCTCATAAGAAATAGTGAGTGTCATTTTGTGACAATTCAAAAATCAGAAATTATTAATTTTTACCGCTCCCTCCAAACCCACAAGGGGATTGGGTTTCTCGGAGAAAGATTATGAACCTAACGCCAGACAGCAAAGTGTTAATTCAAGGCTTTTGTGAATTTATATCAGGCACTCATGTTGCTCAAATGCAAGCTTATGGTACGAATTTAGTAGCCGGTGTCAATCCTGGATGTGGCGGACAGGAACTGCATGGATTGCCAGTATTTGATTTAGTAGAGGAGGTAATAGAACAATTTGGGGCAATTGACACGACAATTATCTGTGTAGATCCTTACGACGTGCTAGATGCGGCATTAGAGGCGATCGCATCTCATATTGGCCAGATCATTATTATTACCGCTGGCGTGCCGCCTTTGGATATGGTGCAATTACTCCGCAAAGCTGAGGCATGTGAAACTTTGGTAATCGGGCCCAACAGTCCTGGGATCATTGTGCCAGGAAAAATTCTTTTGGGTACTCAACCTAGCGAGTTTTATACTCCTGGCCCAGTGGGGATCGTTAGTCGTAGCAGCACCCTCACCTACGAAGTTGCTTACGAATTAACAAAAGCCGGTTTGGGGCAGTCGATTAGTGTCAGTATTGGTAGTGATGCGATCGTTGGTTCTTCCTTTCTCCAATGGCTGCAAATTCTCGATGAGGATGAAACCACACAGGCGATAGTTTTAGTCGGTCAACCTGGTGGTGGTAGTGAAGAAGCAGCAGCCCGGTACATTGCTGAGGCAATTGATAAACCAGTAATTGCCTACATTGCAGGTAGACAAGCGCCACCAGGAAAGAGTTGGCGTCAAACTGGGACTTTAGCAACGGTTATCGGACGCGATCCTAATTTTGGCACAGCCCAAAGTAAATTAGCTGCTTTAAAAGAAGCGCAAGTTCCAGTAGCTGAACGTCCTTCTAAGATTCCAGAATTATTGCGAAAGGAGATTAACTAATTACAAAAAGCGAAACAATAATCGAGCTTTGTCTGCCAGTTATAATCCATGAGTAATGGCGATCGCTCCACAAGTCTATCACCTGCTCGCCTCCATCTGTGGAAAATATCTCTTTTAATAGTGGGTGCTGCCAGAGGATAAGGGGGAAAGGTGAATTCAAACCGCAATCCCATTCCCTTTTTCCCCAAAACCTGAAAAGTATTGCCTATAAAAAATGTGAGCCGTCCCCCGATAAAAAGCGAAGGGTGTAGCTGTCATTTTGTGCATATTTCATTGCCAGTTCTTGAGCCAATTGAGAAGCAAAGGGATGGTTGCATTGGTAAATTTCATTCTCTACCCAAATTGAACGGGGAGTTCCAGCCTTGACTAGAGATGCAAACCCCAAAATTAAAATTAAGACAACTACAATTGCAGATATGCGTTTGAGCATGACAGTCTCTTAGGTGTAAAGAGATTGACTCTTGCTAATCATCCAACGAGAATTCTTTTACCACCTTGAGCTATAGCTTGAAAAGTGATTTAAAGCACAATGCAATAACTATTCATGGCAAAGAATTCAAAAAGGTAAAATTATAAAGAACTGTCAGAACGTAATCATGTCAGCTATCCAAACAACTGTGGTTCTTGCCATGACCGTCGATGGAAAGATTAGCGCCGTAGATCTTAAAGCACCCCGTGATTCCGACGCCGCTGATCAAGCACACGTAGAGTATCAAGTTTCCCTTGCTGATCTTATTCTGGTAGGAGCAGGGACGATTCGGGCTGAAGAAGAGGTAACTTTTACAATTCGCAATCCCAAATTGTTAACAGCACGTGAGGTTCGGGGTCAGTCTCCTCAACCCATTATCTGCGTTGTCTCAGGTTCCCTTGACCTATCGCTGGACTTCGCTTTTTTAAGCGAGGACATTGAGCGATGGATATTTACGACACGGGCTGGTTTGGAGCGCAGTTCTGATACAACGACCTTGCAAAAACTGGCTGAATTAATTGATTTGGGAGATACAGACCTAGATTGGGATCGAGCCTACAGCTTGATGGCAAAGCGGGGTATTCACAAGGTCGTTGCTTTGGGAGGCGGCTCTTTAACAGCTTCTCTAGTAAAGGCTGGGCGAATTGATGATTGGTGGTTGACAATTTGGCCCGTCATTTATGGAGGAAAGGACGCCCCTACCCCAGTAGAGGGAGAGGGTTTTCTTCCCCATGCTGCTCCTCATCTGCAACTTGTCGAAACTCGTCAAGTTGGAAGTGAGTTGTTTTTACACTACCGCACGCTCAACTAAGAATGTGCTGCCAGAATTAAGCACTATTATCGTTGATACTAAAAGCGCCCTCCCAATTCGGGAGAGCGCTTTTTGATTTAGCTAAACTTTACTATCTAACCATTGATAGCAGGAGCGGTTAGAGCTACAGGAGCAAAATCACCTGCTGCCAAATC
>NZ_JBALCO010000010.1:0-10898 GCF_036919595.1 Nostoc sp.
ACCCAAGTATCACGTTTGTCAATTATTCCACCTCATTAGTATGGAAGCAAAGCCTTCTATTATAACATAAAAATAATTCTGCAAGAGGTCTAATGAATAAAGAAATAAATTCGCACTCCCGTCTGCAACCATTGCTGAATCTGCTTTACCCACTCTTCCATAAACGGCTGATTCACTGATAAATTTGGATGAGAAATAAACCGAATCAGAGTAAAAGGTGCTGTCACACTCAATTGCAAGGGTAATTTAGGTTTACGCCGTTCCGATTGTAACTGGGGGTCATCATCTCCAGTATAGATGGGGCGCGAGTCTAAGAGTACCCGTCCTACACCTAGCTTTTCTAAAAGCACCGTTAAATTACTAGCATGGGGTTCTCTGAACCAGTCGCGATGCCGAACTTCCAGCGCTAGGGGTGCTTCTGTATGCGGCCAAGCTTCGAGAAAGTTGGTCAAATCGTCAAGCAGTGCAGGTGCATAACTGGGTGGTAACTGGGCAAACATTGGACCAAGACGCTTCTCTAGAGGGCGTATCGCTTCCAGAAATTTTAAAGCAGCCGGAATATAAGGTTGTAACAACCCTTGATGGGTGACATCTTGCGGTAATTTCAGACAAAATTCAAAACCTGTTGGTGTTTCGGCAGCCCAACGGGTTACAGTTTCTTGGTTAGGCACCGCATAAAAGGTGGTGTTACCTTCTACAGTCGTGAAGCTACGACTGTAGAGATGGAGAAAATCGGCAGTGCGAGTGCCTTGGGGATAGAGTTCGCCCACCCAACCTTTATATGCCCAAACAGCACAACCGATAAAAAAGTTCACAGTGTCTAAAAGTGAATGGCACTAATAAAAGCTATAGCACGTTTTGGCGTAGTGCTAGCAACGATCGCCTTTGCGGGAGAACAAGCAAGTCAGCCGATTTTCGCCACTTTAGCACGTCGTTTTGATGTTGATATTAATATCCTCAGCGGTAGCGTCGAAACCGTAGGCGATCGCCGCGTTGGTCAGTTTCAAATCGAAATAGAGGCAGCAAAGGTGACTCAAGCCTTGAAATATTTACACGAATCAAAGTTTGAAGTGGAAGTGCATTAACAATCCGTAAGTCCTGATTTGTAATTATTTGTTCATGGAAAGAGTCAATTACCAAATTTAAATTTAATATTACACCAAACTATGACTGCAATTGACACTACTTTTCTTAAAACAGGTGCTGCGATCATTTAGTACAACACGGCGGAAATAGACCAACCATTTAAAAACCTTAAAAAGCCCATTCCGTAATACTTTTGACTTTTGAACGCCAGTTACTTCTCCTTAGGGAGACGCTGCGCGAACAAGTCGGCAGAGCCGCCCAACGCACTGGCTCCTTTTGAATGAGTAACTTCCGCCTTGCGGTACTAGTCCAGCAGATTATCCCGATAGCCCGTTGTAGCAGGCTTTACGGCAACCCGTTCTCCCACATAAGTTGGCTGTAGAGGCTTGGAACTATATGCCTCTACCCTTGTTTTTTATCTTCATCTATGCAAATCTTATAGTTCATACTACGTTAAATCTATAAATTTACCGTAATATGCAATTAAATTGTCCAATAGCAGGTAACAGTGGTACAGCCCAAGCAACTACACAAAAAGAAGTCATTCAAGTTGGGGTGACGGGAATCAGATATGAAGATATTTTGAAGTTTATAGATACTCAACTAGCACCTCAGGAAGGATTAGAAGTAAAAGTTGTGACTTTTAATGACAGGATACAACCGAATATAGCTTTAAGAGGCAAAGTAATCGATGCCAATTTTTTTCAACATCGACCTTTCATGAATAATGCTGTCAAGGAACTCAAAATAAATTTAGTCTCATTAAATCTAGTTTCTTTAAGCACACTCGGTCTTTTCTTAAAAAGCCTCAAATCTGTGAATGAGGTTCCTCAAAATGCCACTGTTACAATTGCCAATGATCTAATAAATAATGACCGAGGACTGAGGTTACTGGCAAGTAATGGCTTAATAAAACTTAAGAAAAATATTAAAAAATTTGTAACTCAAAGAGATATAGCCGAGAATCCTAAAAACTTGCGAATCAAGGAAGTAGAAGGAGTCCAAGTAGTTCGAGCTATTAATGATGTAGATTTTATTGTTTCCTCGGCTCAAATTGTTGCTCTAGCAGGAATAACACCGCAATCTATGGGACGGGAGACAGCTAAAGATAAAAAGTATGCCTTGGCATTAGTCACATTACAGGGTCGAGAAAATGAGCCAAAAATTCAGAAGCTGAACAAACTTCTTAACGATCCACAAGTTAGAGATTTTATTAACAAGCAGTATCAGGGGCGAATATTACCTGTATTTTAAAGATGGTGAAAGAATCAAAGATGAAAATTTTATACTTCATCTTTCCTAAATTACCAGTTACTAAACTTAAATGGTCACATTACTTGGAAAATAAAGCCATGTATTTTGGAAAAATTGAAAATGAATTATGTTGTGGAGAAATTTGGTCAATTTGGCAAACAACTAAATTACCAGATCATCTACAGTTATTAGTGGATCAAGAACTAGGAAAAGATGATATATGGGAATTGCAGAGCCAAAAGCCTGATGATCAGCTTATTCATTCAAGTCCTGATGAGGACTCTAGTCATTCAACAAGTATTTAAACTACTATTCCATATTTGGGTGCATAATAAAAAGTTAAAAGCAGCACATGTTGACCACTGATGAAAATTCGCTGAGGCAGCGAAGTACCGTTTTAACTTTAGCGATCGCTTATGGTTTAGCAGTGGCCAATGTCTACTACAATCAGCCGCTACTGGCTGATATGGGACGTAGCTTGAATATCTCTGCCCAGCAGGTAGGATTTATTCCCACTCTCACCCAAACTGGCTATGCAGTGGGGCTATTGTTGCTAGTTCCTTTGGGCGACATGATGGAACGCCGCTGGTTAATTGTCACTATGCTAAGTTTGCTGGCCTGTGCCTTGGTGGTGGAGGCTACAGTTCCCAATCTCGTTTGGTTATCTGTGTCGAGTTTCGGACTAGTAGCTTTTGTCATCCTTTTGATAGCTGGTGGAACTCATTTAATGGGTCTTATATTAGGGATGCTTATTCTTGACTTAGAAATGCACACTGGTTACGTTTCAAACCAAATCTGCGTCTATAACTTAGTTCTAAATGCTGAGAGCCGTATGAATACGGTGTACATGGTCACTAACTACACTGGCGGCGCACTTGGCTCTTTTCTCGGTACTTATACCTGGGGATTGTGGCAGTGGAACGGCGTTTGTGCATTGGGATTCTTTTTGTTGACTGTGGCGTTTATCGCTCATTTCAGTGTACGTAACACAAAATCTTCAGCCGTTTAATACAAATTCGAGTTCATGCTGCAAATCCGTCCCCAATTTCTTTCACCTAACAAGAGAAGGAATCAATATTAATGGCACACCTGTTTGAACCATTCAAGATTCGTGAAGTTACCTTTCGCAATCGCATCGCCGTTTCACCGATGTGTCAATATTCCAGTACAAATGGATATGCTAATGATTGGCACGTTATTCATCTAGCTTCTCGCGCAGTTGGCGGTGCAGGTATAGTGATAACAGAAGCAGCAGCTGTAGAACCTCGCGGACGCATTAGCCCCCAAGATTTGGGAATCTGGTCAGATGCACATATTGAAACTTTAGCCAAAACTGTGGCATTGATTCATAACTTCGGAGCTGTTGCAGGTATTCAACTTGCTCATGCAGGTAGAAAAGCCAGCACTGCTAAACCCAGTAAGGGAGGAAAAGCGCTAGATGAATCTCAGGAAGGTTGGCGTCCCTTGGTTTCGAGTAGTGCGATCGCCTTTAACAAAGATAGCCCAGTTCCAGAAGCCCTAAGTCTTCAGGGAATTCAGGAAGTTATTCAAGCCTTTGTCGAAGCTACCAAACGTTCTCTGGAAGCTGGTTTCAAGGTAGTTGAAATCCATGCTGCCCACGGTTATCTACTGCATCAGTTTCTCTCACCTCTTTCTAACCAACGGCAAGATGATTATGGTGGTAGCTTTGAAAACCGGACTCGTCTGCTTAGAGAAGTTGTTCAAGCAGTCCGAGAGATTTGGCCTGAGACATATCCACTGTGGATACGTATTTCTGCCACCGATTGGGTAGATAAGGGTTGGGACATCGAGCAAAGTATCGCTTTAAGTGACAAACTCAAGTCTCTAGGAGTTGATCTCATCGATACTTCATCGGGCGGTATTATACCGGGCATCAATATACCAATTAAACCTGGTTATCAGACTGAGTTTGCCGAACGCATCCGCCGCGAAGCCAATATCCATACAGGAGCCGTGGGCTTAATTACATCCCCTGAGCAAGCTGACAAGATTATTCGCACAGAAGTAGCTGATATAGTGCTGTTAGGACGTGAACTACTCCGCAATCCTTACTGGCCACATCTGGCAGCCAAACAGTTAGGACACGATAAACTCTGGCCTGTTCAATACGACCGAGCTTGGCTATGATCTCACCTCTGCTTAATTGAGGATCAACCACCCCAAACCTTTGCTGCTTGGCGGTACGGGTTGGGGGTTGATTTGTAAAAATTGTGGGTATTCGACCAGACATGGTATAATACATACTCTAGTCATACTATCGCTATTTTTTTATTGTAATACTAAGCATACAAACTTCTTGTGTTACAAACATTAAGCTTTGCTAATACTCTTTCAGGGCTGGTAATATGTAAGTCTGCTAAAACTCCATCAAAAAAATAGTAGAGACGTTGCAATGCAATGTCTCTACTAATGTCCTCGTCCGTGCAAATTATCTTCTCCAAGCGTAATGGGTTAAAGGAAAAGCCCAAAGGCTTGTGTTGCCTCGTTAAGAGTCTTAAGACAGGGAATGTATTCCTGCTGCTGCTTCCCACGATAGGTTAATAGCCTTGAGGCTCTTAACCAGTCAGGGCAAGGGCTGTATCTTAACTTAGTGCCATTCAGCTATAGCCTTTTAAATTTAGTGATAAATCACTCATTACAAACCACTAGTTCATATTTTAAAGTTAAGTCTATTTTAAAAAAATAGGGTTGCAACAATTTTTAAATAGGTAAATATTCATGATACCAAGTAATAGAAAAAACTTACACAAAAGTAAGCAAAACTTTGTTTATTTTGAAATTCCATCTGCGTTGAAATCCGTGAATTTTTCTTGTTTCGTTATTGGAGAAAGCTTATCTTTTTTTGGGTCTTGGATGACTCAAATTGCTTTGGTATGGCTAGTTTATCAAATAACTAGTTCTGCTGTATTAGTAGGTGTGGCTGGATTTACAAATCAAGCTATGGGCTTAATTATTACTCCTTTGATAGGAGTATTACTAGATCGCTGGAATTTACGATATGTCCTATTAACTACTCAAATAGTATCTATTCTGCTATCTTCTACACTAACATTTATAACTCTTAGTGGGAACATCAATGTTGCATGGATTATTGTCATCGGTACGCTTCAGGGAACGGTAAAAGCTTTCGATTTACCAGCACGTCAGGTAATTATTCCCAGACTTTTGGATAAGAAATCAGATACTTATAGTGCGATGGCTTGCCATTCATTCTTGATTAATACAGCAAAGTTTGTTAGTCCGATGATTGGGGGTTTACTAATTGCTCGATCTGGTACAGCTTCTTGTTTTTTAGTAGATAGTATTAGTTATCTACCTTTTATATCTGCAATCTTAACTGTTAAAGTAAACCCAATTATAAATAATTCATTGAATCAAAAATACCAAATTTGGGAAAACCTCAAAGAAGGGTTTGTTTACGCATACAAATTTTTGCCAATTAAATATTTACTGATATTACAAATTATTGTCTGTTTCATGGGAATGACTTATGTCAATTTGGTGCCGATTTTTGCTCAAGAAGTTCTCAAGGGTAATGCTGAAACTATGGGATTTTTGATGACAGCTTCGGCACTTGGTTCTATAGTTTCAGGTATTTATCTCATCTCCATAAAAAACATCATGGAACTGGGAAAAATTATAGCAAGTTCTACTGGAATTTTAGGTTTAGGTTTAATAGTTTTCTCTCGTTCAAGCAACTTAAAGATTTGTCTAATATTCATGTTTATCATCGGTATGAATAATACTTTAACTCTGGCTTCTATTAATAACTTTATGCAATCAATTATTCTTGATGAAAATAAAAGAGGTAGAGTAACTAGTCTATTTACAACTGGTTTTTTAGGAATCTTGCCTTTTGGTAATTTATTTTTCGGGGCATTGGCAGGTCATTTGGGTGTTACCAATGCTTTATTATTTGGCGGAATTTGTTGCATTTTCGGAGCATATTTCTTTAGTAGACAATTGCCCCAAATCAGAAATATAGTGCATCCAATTTACACAGAGTTGGGCTTACTTCCACAGTCAAGTAAAGGCTAAATCCGCTTTGATTGGATTTTGTCTGGAAGCGATGTCTACGACGTGCTACGCCTACGCCTAATTCTCTCAACTTCACTTTTCCACAAAAATCGCCTCTGATACTTCATTCTAGCCTACAAGCGTCTACACACTTCGCAAGACCTCCCACTACTACAGAGAAAATGATGTTTTAGATAAACTTGGTCAAAACCTCTTGATTTTCATCACCGATTGTGAGAAATTCTAATTTAATATCTATAAAGTACAGTAAGTCGATAAGTTTACCGTATTTTATAGTTTAAATGGAAGTAAGCGGTGGTTTTAGCTGTGCAATGCTCTGGAAAACCAATGGTAAAAGATGCATTTGAACTCGAAATTACTACCGACTCATCAGTAGCGGTAAATGCCATCGATAGCTTTGTTGATCAATTATTGGGTGTTGGTAACGATGCCCAAGTTATTCTCAAAGCAGTTGAGGCTGATCCGGCTTGTGCGATCGCCAATACTCAAGCTGCCGCCTTTTATCTGTTTGCTGGTGGTGTTGCCTTAACTCAGGCGACATCTTATTTAAATACGGCAAAGGCAAACCTCACCCACGCTAATGATCGCGAAAAACTTTATGTTGCTGCAATTGAAGCATGGGCAAACCGAGATATTGCTCAAGCGATCGCCCACCATGAAGCGATCGCTGATAGCTATCCCCGCGATTTAGCCTCGTTGCATCTTGCCCAATACCACTATAGAAATTCCGGTAACAGTCAAGGGATGCTGCGAATTGCCGAAAAAGTTTTCGCCGCCAATCGTCACAACCCGTATATCTACGGGATGTTGGCCTTCGGGCTAGAAGAGTGTCATCGTTTAGCAGAAGCAGAAACATATGCCAGGCAAGCGATCACCCTGAAACGAGATAACCGTTGGGCACACCACGCCCTTGCTCATGTGTTAGAAACTCAAGGGCGCTTAGATGAAGGGATCGCCTTAATGGAAAGTCTCAGCGATACCTGGGAATATGGTAATCCAGTGTTTTACGGACATCTTTGGTGGCACACATCTCTTTACTACCTGGATGCAGAGAATTTTGCCAAGGTAGTAGAAATTTATGACCAAAACATTTGGGGACGTGCCAAAAAAGACAATGGACGCGAACAGATTAATGCGATCGCATTATTGTTGCGGTTAGAGTTACGCGGTGTAGATGTCGGTTCGCGCTGGCAGGAACTTGCTGCTTACCTGCAACCACGGCTACACGAACACGTCCTCGCCTTCCTGGATTTACAATACATCTATGCACTGGTGCGGGGTGGTAAAGATGATTGGGCGGCACAGATGTTAGAGAGTATGCAAACTCATGGAGAGAAAGTCTTACCCTACGTGCGGCGTACTTGGCTAGAGATAGGAGTACCAGCAGCTAGGGGGATGATTGCTCATGCTCGTGGGGATTGGGAAAGGGCGATCGCTCAATTAGAGCTAGTGTTACCCGATTTATACTCCACGGGTGGATCTCATGCTCAACAAGATTTATTTGAACAAATTTATCTTGATGCACTGATTCGCGATCGGCAGTATCACAAAGCCTTGAATGTCCTGGAAAAGCGCAATGCTGCCCGTGGCAATATTCCAGTGATTCAGCGGGAATTAGCTAATACTTATAGCCAGCTAGGACACATCGATGAAGCACATCAAGCTTCTCAACTTGCTTTAGAACTTTCACAACGTTATCAAAAAGTAGAGCAAACAGTATGACGACATACGTAAATCTGGGAAAAAGTGGACTGAAAGTATCACGCCTTACTCTGGGTACTATGACTTACGGTTCTCGGAAATGGCGAGAATGGGTACTAGAAGAAGAAGAAAGTCGCCCGTTTATTAAACTAGCTTTGGAATTGGGGATTAACTTCTTTGACACCGCCGATGTTTACTCTTTAGGTGCCAGCGAAGAAATCTTGGGACGGGCATTAAAGGATTTTGCCAAAAGAGATCAAGTTGTCATTGCTACCAAAGTCTTCAATAAAATCGGTGATGGCCCCAATGATCAAGGGCTGTCTCGCAAACATATTTTTGATAGCATTGATGCCTCATTGCGGCGGCTACAAACAGATTACGTCGATTTGTACCAAATTCATCGCTGGGACTACGAAACACCAATAGAGGAAACCCTAGAGGCACTGCATGATGTAGTCAAATCAGGTAAAGTTCGTTACTTAGGAATCTCAAGTGTTTACGCATGGCAGTTCGCCAAAGCCCTTTACACGGCTGACAAACACGGCTGGAATCGCTTTATATCTATTCAAAATCACTACAACTTAGTTTATCGAGAAGAAGAGAGAGAGGTGATACCTTTATCTCTAGATCAAGGAATTGGGATCATTCCCTGGAGTCCTCTAGCACGAGGCTTTTTGGCGGGGAATCGCAGCAAGCAAAGCTATGGGGAAACTGTGCGGGCTAAAACCGATGACTTTGCTCACAATCTCTACTATCAAGATTCGGATTTCCAAATAGTCGATCGCGTCGTAGAGTTAGCCCAAAAACGCGGTGTTAAACCAACACAAATTGCCTTAGCTTGGTTGTTGCATCAACCGGGTGTAACGGCTCCGATTGTTGGTGCTAGTAAGATAGAGCATCTTAAAGAAGCAGTGGAGGCGGTGGATTTGAAGCTTTCCGATGAAGAACGCAAGTTCCTTGAAGAACCTTACACACCCCATCCCATCTTAGGACATCAGTACCCAACCGCCTCTGCCAGTCGCCCATAGCAATATCTGGTATTGGGGACAGAACAAGGGAATAGGTAACAGATGATAGGGAACAGATTTAGGACTAGCCCTTTCAAGGTGGGTAAAAATTTTGCTCAATAAACTCCTATTTAACCTGTTGACTCTGTGTTCTCTGTGGTTAAACAAAAGACTTTTTAACCGCACAGACGCAAAGAACGCAGAGAGAAAAAAGAGATTTTACAAGTCACCTTGAAAAAGCTAGTCCTAGATTTATGAACTTTTCTGTTTCTCCCCTTGGCGCTTTTGGCGATTTCTCAGAGAGACGCTGCGCGTTGGCAAAAGCGTCTCCAAGAGTTGGCGGTTTAATAATTTTCACTTGGAGTAACTGTCTTTCACTCTATGTGCAAACTGCCTTGTTTACTGTCGTCATACTATTAGTTTAGGGACTGACAAAAAATAAATTATCCAAAATTATTTGTACATTTGTAGAGGCGCAAGGACTTGTGCCCCTACGATAGGATGTTTTTTTAACTGGAAATCCCTTCTAGGTTAAGTAATGCCAGATAATCTATAGCAATCCTAAATGAGTCGTGAAAATCCCCAATTCCTCTCTCTGCGCTACGGGCAGTTTGCACATAGAGTGAAACCCGCCCATGCAACAGCCCTCCTCTGTGCCTCTGCGGTTAATTTATTTTTACAAATGATTTAGGACTGCTATAACCCAGATTACTTAAATAAGTACACTTTTGCATTAAAAACGTAGCGTTTTTAATGCAGGAGGACACATTAACATTACATCAAGATGCATTGGCATTGTATAAGGATACATTAGCATTGCATCAAGGTGCATTGGCATTGTAAAGGGACACATTAACATTGCATCAAGATGCATTGGCATTGTAAAGGAACGCATTAACATTGCATCAAGATGCGTTGACATTGTAGAAGGACGCATTGGCATTGCATCAAGATGCATTGAAACTGTAAGATATTGTCAAATTTAATTCGCTACAAATTAATTAAATGCTGTACTAAGTTGCAAAAAATAACTCACATTGAATCAACAAAGAATTTTGAGGTTTACATCAGGAGTAATGTAATGTCAAACTCATCTACAGAAAGACCTATTGCCACCTATACATAAATGGCAGATGGAACAAAAGAAGATTATTTTCTATTACAGGAACACTCTAAGCCTCGCTTGAATCGGGTTGCCGATCGCGCCCTGACACTTTTAGTTGGCTTGCAAGAAAGTTATCCAGTAAATCTGATATTTCTGGCATCATATAGGACTTGATCGCCATGCAAGAGAAAAGTTTCGAGGTCATCCTTACTTTGATTGCACCACTGAGTTCTGCCATAAGTGGGATCAAGAATCATTTGATCCAAACTATGATCCTCTGCCACTGACTTTCTTTGAGCCTATGGTACATCGGATCTTCGCTCGTGAACCTTGGGGTCAACATACAAAACAGGAATTATAAAAGTATCAGAGTGTAGAAGTCAAACATGATTCAATTCAACCATGCCAATAAAACACTTATGCTGTTTGCTGCATTCCTCCCTTTGCTAGGACTGTATGGGTGTGGGCAGCTAGCCAACCCGGAAAAAACGGCAACTGTTGATCAGTCGCAAGTCACTGTGGTGCTAGGCGATCAAGTCGGTGGCACGCGGGCCCTTGTCGAAGCCGCCAATGCACTTGAAGGTGTACCGTATCTGACTTTTCCCGTTAAGTCTTGAAAGGCTTACTAGTAAAGGATTTAAGAAACAGCACAGCAAATACGGTAAAGTAATTGCAATCGAGTGCTA
>NZ_JBALCO010000011.1:0-68467 GCF_036919595.1 Nostoc sp.
CACCTTACTCTCCTGATCTAAATAAAATTGAGCGGGGAAAAGTCTTGGCTAAAAAGTCGTATCCGCAAGCAACTGGAGTACTTCCCTACCTTGCGGGCGGCGATGGAGTATGTTCTGAGTTTAGTGTCCTAACCAACCTAGCGGTTGCTATAACTGTAAAACTTCAGCTAATAGCACTGATTTATCATGCTCAGTTACATCTTTAGATAACTTTATTTCGTCTATTTTCTCTTTTTCTTTTCGTAGTTCTTCCGTGGCTCTTTTCAATGTTTGTTCAGCATATATATTTGGTACAGCACCGCTTATCCAGGCATCACCAACCATATTTGCTGTTGCTAACCAAGAAGATACACTTTGTGTTTCTTTATCCATATCTTCAGCGGAGTTTTTACCACTGCAAGAGGCTAACAATGTCAGTATTAATAAACAATTAATTATCGATCCTAATTTCCCAGGCTCTGGCATTTACAGACTCTCCATAGCCAACACAAATATATTTTTTTCGCTGCCTTGGCAACAGTGTACATCTATCTAACTAAATATTTTGTAAAATTTTATTTCAAATTTAATATTTATTTTTCATTAAAATCCCTTGTTTTAAGGCAAATTAACTTCGTAAATTAGGCTAATGATTTCATTTCTACTATCCAAGGCTCTAGAGTAAAATAATTAACAAAATAATTTAAGTTTTCTTAATAAAAAAGTTGGCAATTTTATCCACTATTAAGCACATTATTATGTCTATCATGATGCAGATACGTTATTTACAATTATATAGTCTAGGCTATACAAGAACAAGCTGGAATACATATATTAGCTTGGTTGTGGCAAGGTTAAAAGACACATAAAGGCACAATCCTAGAAGGAAAAATATCAAAGTATTTTTCCTTCTTACTTTCCTATTACTCTTACCTCCATAACCTTATTTCCAGCAGATAAGTTAGGCTTGAGACTCTAAACAAACATGTGAAACGACTCTAGTAAAACTATTTCTATTTGGATGACAACGGCAGAAGTCCCAGACCAACCCACGCTTACCGAAAATACTCATACAGATGTATACGTTGTCGGTGCTAGGATAGCAGGGATGTCAACTGCCATATTAACCCGCGAAGGTAAATCAGTAGTCGTACTAGATGATGGCCCCATTGGTAGCGGTCAAACGGCAAGAACAACGGCACACCTATCGAATGTACTTACTTATCGTTACCATAAACTGGAGCAAATGCACAGTAAAGAGGGCGCAAAACTTGTTGCTCAAAGTCATACAATAGCGATTAATACTATAGAGGCGATCGCCACCCAAGAAAACATTAGCTGCGACTTGGAGAGACTTGACGGCTATCTTTTTCCCCCAGACCTGAAATCAATAGATGAGATTCAGCAAAAGTTAGAAGCAGTACACGGGTCGGACTCACTAACGTAGAAATGGTGAAGAAAGCGCCGTTGAGCAATTTTGATACAGGAGTATGTCTATGCTTTCCCCGACAAGGGCAATTTGACCCACTGAAATATCTAACTGGACTTGCAGAAGCTATACAACGCAATATCAATATAATTTTTATAAGTATACACGTAGAAAAAATCCTAGGTAGTTTACCTGCCCGTGTTGAGACGAGCAGTGGTAAAGTTGTGAGAACTGACGCTGTGGTAGTAGCAACCAACTCACCCAATGAGGTGACATCAGTGGAAAACAAGTAAAAAGTGGAGACCATAGCTTTAGCCTAACTCTAAACAACTTGTTGAATCTCTATATCTTGAGACTGATGAGAAATCAAATATTCACAAATGTTTTGTTGAGTGGGCTGTTTTATCAATCTCGTAAATATACGGGAACTTCTTACTCTAAGTTATGGTCACTTTATGTCACTTGGAACAGCAAGGAGGCTGCCACTGTAACTGATCTAAGCGTAGGCGTAGCCCAACCCAAGCATTGCAGCCCTCTATGTCCAATGTAACTGACCTTAACTCTTCAGCAAGCCCGCTGTTCGCACCTAAAGGTGCGAACAGTTACTGTTATCCGTTACCAGCTTTTATGAAGTTGTCTTTATATATACAATAGTTATACTTTCTTAGTCAGATTAACGCAGACTTAAAATACTTTCAAATCCCTAAAATGGATATTTGCTGATGGAAAATTTTCGTGGGAATAAACCAAATATTAGCATAATTCTTTATATATACACTAAAACTTTCTGAAAGCTATATCAAACGACGCCTTACACATTTTTGCAACCAAAACCTTATATACTAGATAGGACTTTGATAAATTTGAGAGTTTTGTTAATTGCAACACCAAAAACTATTAATTTTTAGATTAAATACTAGCGTATCTTATAGTCTATAGTTTTTAAGGTTTAGTCAAAACTATATCCAGTATCATCAAAAAACTGCAAACTTCATGTGGTGCAAAAATCAATCGGGGAGTGAAAACATGAATTTACGTAGAGATGCATTGCAAATCCTCAAAGAAACTAGCCGAACTTTTTATATTCCAATCAGTCTTTTACCGCCAGGATTGCAAGAAGCAGTAGCATCAGCATATTTGTGTATGCGTGCCATTGATGAAATTGAAGATCATCCCGAATTAGATAACGCTACTAAAGCAAAGCTGTTAAGAACGATTAGTCTGACATTACAGGCAGGGGTTGATGGCTTCGCGGTAGATGCTTTCTTTGGAGGATTTAGTGGGTATGAGAATACCTTAGAAGAAGTCACTGTGAGGATTAGAGAATGGTCACTGCTAGCACCAGAAACCATTGCACCTCGAATTTGGGATGCCACTGCTGCAATGGCAGACCGGATGGCTTACTGGGCAGAAAGAAACTGGAAAATTTACACAGAATCTGATTTGGATCGTTATACTTTTGGGGTTGCAGGTGCAGTGGGATTATTACTTTCGGACTTATGGACTTGGTACGATGGAACGCAAACTAACCGTACCCAGGCGATTGGGTTTGGTCGGGGTTTACAAGCAGTTAATATCCTGCGTAACCATACTCAAGATTTAGGGCGTGGGGTAGACTTTTTTCCAGAGGGTTGGAGTGCAGCAAATATGCAAGAGTATGCTCGGCGCAATCTAGCCCTAGCAGAAGCTTACACAAAAAATCTTCCTACAGGTCCAGCCTTAGATTTTTGCCAAATTCCCTTAACATTGGCTAATGGCACCCTTGATGCCCTTGCTAATGGTAAAGAGAAACTCAGCCGCAGTGATGTTTTTGCACTTATCGAACAGCTGATTAGTGTGGACATGAAAGCCAGTTAATAGTTACTTAAGGACTAATGGAGACGATTCTAAATTGCCTCCAAATTTGGGCATCCAAAATCCTACAGCGATTTTTTGTAGGATGGGCACTGCCCTCCAATACTTCTAATACCAATTTTGGATTTTGGGTCGCACCAAAGGTGCGCTTTCAGCGCAAGCTGGATTTTGGATTCAAAGTCTCTGGCTTAAGGCTGTTTCAGCAATGTCAAACAATACTACCGATAAAAAAGGAGCTCAAACACTAGTCATTGGTATAAATATAATCAATTGACTTATTTAGGCGGTCGCTTTACGTAATACCAGTTAAACTTTAGAAACTCTTCAAAGGATTTCCAGCAAAAATTACCTGGTAAGAGTTGATTAATATCTAAATAATTGAAAGGGAGTATAACACTCACCGTGATTATTCGTGCAGCGAGTTGACAGTGCATGAGCTACTGCTTAAATCCTACCTGTCCCAATCCAGAAAATTTGGTAAATAGCCAAAGGTGTCAGTCTTGTGGCTCGCAACTACTGTTGCGCGAGCGCTATCAGGTGATCAAACCATTAGGTCAGGGTGGCTTTGGAGCAACCTTCTTGGCCGATGATCTAGGCTTACCAGGAGAACCGAGTTGTGTAATTAAGCAATTACGCCCATCAGGAAGCGCCCCACACGTTTTACAGATGGCCAGAGAACTCTTTGAGCGAGAAGCCAAAACTCTAGGTAAGATTGGCAATCATCCCCAAGTACCAAGGTTGTTAGACTATTTTGAAGATCACGAACAATTCTACTTAGTTCAAGAATATATCAGTGGTGATACCTTGCAGGAGGAGGTCAAACTTAACGGCATCTTGAGCGAAACTGGAGTCAAGCAATTCTTAAGCGAGATTCTGCCACTACTGCAATACATCCATGAGCAAAAGGTGATTCACCGTGATATCAAGCCAGCCAACTTAATTCGCCGCACTCAAGATGCCAGAATGGTACTCATTGACTTTGGCGCCGTCAAAGACCAAGTTACTCAAGGTGCGACGAGTCAATCAGGACAAACAGTATTAACTGCATATGCCATTGGCACTCCTGGTTTTGCACCTCCAGAACAAATGGCTATGCGTCCAGTCTACGCCAGTGATATCTATGCACTGGGGGTGACATGCATTTATTTACTGACTAGCAAAACACCTAAAGAGTTAGATTACAATCCCAACACTGGCGAGATGATGTGGGAGCCGCTTGTGCAAGTGAGTGACCACTTGAGCAATGTATTGCGAAAAATGTTAGAGGTGTCTGTACGTAATCGCTATCAGTCAGCAGCAGAAGTTCTCAGAGCATTGGAAATAGAACCATACTTAGAAAGTTTAGCAAAGGGTTTACTGATTAAATCAGATAGTAGATATAAAGAGCGAACACACAACTACCTGGAAAATTCTGCTGTTTTATGTAACAACTCCTCTACTGCTGTTACCAGTGTAGGAGTGGCACAGGTAGCGGCAGCAATTCGCGCTAGACGAGCCAAGGCAGCGGAAGCGGCTGGATTACACCAGAGTTCTGGGATGGCCAAATCAGCGACTTTAGCTAACAGCAACAGCAATGGTTCGCAAGTTCAAAATTCTAAAGTTAAGCGTAAGTTAGATACCCAAGGTTTATTAACAGCCTATTTGAAGGGAAGACGGGATTTTGCCCTACACAATTTAAGTTTGCTGAATCTACAAGGTGCTGACTTATCCCAAACAAATTTCCATTCCGCTCAATTGCAAAAAACCAATCTCCAGG
Organism: Nostoc sp.; assembly: GCF_036919595.1. Lineage (GTDB taxonomy): Bacteria > Cyanobacteriota > Cyanobacteriia > Cyanobacteriales > Nostocaceae > Nostoc. The sequence goes on from NZ_JBALCO010000011.1 coordinate 5,019, forward strand.
GAGCTAATCTCCACAATAGTGACTTTGGCAGAGCTAGCCTCACTCAAGCAAATCTCAAGGATGCTAATTTGAGCAAAGCATACTTTAACCATGCTGATTTAGAAGGGGCAGACCTCCGAGGCGCAGACCTCAGCAATGCTTATCTCAGCAATGCTAACCTTCGAGGAGCTAATCTATGTGGTGCTAATCTCACCAGTGCCAAAATTTCAGATGAGCAGCTAGCACTAGCAAAAACAAATTGGATGACCGTGCGCCCCAATGGTAAACGAGGTTTATTGTAAGTTGAAGGTTAGATTTCCTAGTTAGTCGCTTGGTCTGGCTTCGAGACTAGTTCCCTCCTTAAAAAGGAGGAAAGGGAGGAAATCAAATCTTAAACTGAACTATTGGCATCCTACCCCCCTCCTCCCTCATCTCCCCGTTAGTGATTCTCTGCCAACGAGTATAAATCACTTACCAACAGTTAAAACTAGACCCTCATAGGCTACTATTGCTTGAGGAAAAGCAGATTTGACATCGACTTCAACTTGGTCAAGAAAATCATCATGGTCATCTGGGTGATGATGAGAAATGGCTAACCGTTGCACACCAGCATTCACAGCTGCATTCACCGCAGCTTGCCAGAGTAAATCAGCAGAGTCATGGTTGTGAGAGGTAGGGGGAGTGTAAGTGGCATTGGCAATCAGCAAGTCAACGCCTTTAATAAACTGTAAAATCCGCTCTTGCTCTACTTGATCAGCATTCGGGTGCAAATCCGTAACGTAGGCAACACTATACTCTTGCCAAGTAACTCGGTAGCCAACTGACCGCTGAGTTTGATTAATTAATGCAGTTGTAATCGTGACATTATCTAGCTTCACGTCACTTTCTGAAGTCAGATTGTAAAACTGCAATTCTGACTGCATTACCTGTAAAGGGTAAGGAAAGTGTGGCTGGAGCATCTGGTCATACAGACACTGTTTGATTGAGGCTCCATTTGAGGCAGCTGTGCCGTAAATGTGAAAACAATTTTCCACAATAAATGCTGGAGCAAAAAAGGGAAACCCTTGAATACGATTTGCTTGACAGTTGGTAAAAAATAAATGGGCTTCTAATGGCTGTTGTAGTTCTTGCCAAATTTTACCCAGTATACGTAAGCCAGTACCGCCATCAAAAATCAAGCGTTTCCCAGCTACATGCATTTCTACACAAGCGGTATTACCACCATAACGACTGGCATTGCTACTTGGAGTGGGAATCAAACCTCTTACACCCCAAAATTGCACGAGAAATTCACCTGCTGGGCTACTTGGCAGGGTAGATGACTTTTCTCTTATGTAGCTCTGGGAACCCGACAACTCAAAATTTGACATTTTTCTTGAAATTAGACCTTACTGAGCAGGTCATCGTAGCGCCGCACTTCCAACAGCCTGTTTTTTTCGTCCACAATGACTACCGTAGGAGAGTAACTTTTTGACTCTTCTGGAGTGAACTGCCCGTAAGTCATTATAATCAAGCGATCGCCAATAATGCCTAGACGTGCCGCACCCCCATTTAGCTCAATTACTCCTGAATGGGCTGGAGCCGGGATCGCATAGGTAATAAAGCGCTGACCGTTGGCATTATTAACTACTTGCACCTGCTCATAGGGTAAGATCCCAGCTTTTTCCAAAAGGATTTCATCGATGCTGATACTACCCACGTAGTTAATATTCGCCCCCGTGAGGGTGCAGTTATGAATTTTTGCCAAAAGGAGAGTGCGCTGCATTTAGGTTTGGGATTGGTGGCAGTTTTTGCGATCCGTAACAAGCGGAAGTCATTAAAGTGAGGAGTTAGGAATAAAAATTCATAACTCTTAACTCCTAACTCCTAACCCTAACTCCTCTATTATCCTCTATAAGCTTTGACGGATTTTTCTACTAAAGCTGCAACCTTGTCCACATCTTGCCAACCGAGAATTTCAGTCACCTTTTTTTCCAAATTTTTATAACTACGAAAAAATTCGGCAATTTCATCTAAGCGGTGTGGCGCTAAGTCATTCAGTGATTTCACCTGAGTGTAGCGCGGATCTTTGTCAGGAACACAAAGGATTTTCTCATCGCGATCGCCACCGTCAATCATCTCCAAGAAGCCAATCGGTCGTGCAGCAATAATACAGCCTGGAAAGGTTGGCTCGTCAATTATGACCATACCATCTAGGGGATCGCCATCTTCAGCCAAAGTATTGGGTACAAAGCCGTAGTCGTATGGATATTGTACCGAGGAATAAAGTACTCGGTCTAGAGCAAAAGCTTCTAGTTCCTTGTCATATTCGTATTTATTTTTACTTCCGCCAATAATTTCAATCAGAACGTTGATTAGACCCGGTTTTGGTTGGGCAGGAATACGAGATAAATCCACAAAAAACTCCTCTGATAACAGTGAATCATGGGGGCACTCAGTCAGCTTCGCTCCCCGTGTAGAATTTTAGGGCAATATGGATCTCTTCCCAAGGTATTTATTCCAGGGCATGGGGCATTGGTTATTTGTCCATCATCCCTTTCATCCGCCAATACTTCTGGCTTTGTGCATTTTAAACTTGGAATTGGATTTGGGGAAAAGGTTTTTTCTTTCCCCTTTCCCCCAAAACCCGAGAAGTATTGCCTCATTCCCCTCATTTTTAGTTCCCTTAAATTAGCCAAAAAATGGAAAAAGCGTTGCGAGGAAACTTCGCAACGCTTTTTCCAAAAGGGTATTATTCTTTCCCGCCCTTGATTGCTGTTAAAGGGATTTATGCGCCATTCTGTGAATACAACTGAAATCTGGAGTCACACAATCCAGATTTCGGCTTATTCCTAATGAACTACATTCAAATCTACAGAGATTTTCTCAAAATCAGGTTTCTTTTTTTTGTAGCTCTCCTGCTGGTGAAATACTACTGGAAAGCTTTATCAATCTTGACTTCCTTTGAGGTTTTGGATCAGGGGTTGCTGGTTATTTTGAACATTAGTTGAAGAATAGTGGGCAATGACAAACACGGGTAGGGTGAGAGTCAATAGAGCGATCGCAGTTCCCACAATGTCTGCCAAACGTTGGGAATATGTATCGGTATTGGCAGACTGGCTATTTGAATTCATACAAAATTGAAGTTCTTCGTAACACTGTGTAGGTCTACTCTCTTATCGAGAGTTTTTATGCTATTTCAGCTATTTTTAAACTGTAAAATGTCTGGCATTCTCCAATCTAAATCAGTTTTGCAACTGTCATAATAGCCTTTTTATACATGGACTTCTTAATACAAAGTTACAAATAAACAAATCATGTTTTATTTTGTAATTAATATTTTCAGATGTTTCCCTGTATGGTGTAAACGTTCGCATACCTCAAGCTAACTTTAACAGCATTATAAATTACATTTTTTCGCTGTTTAAAGATTAATTAGCAAAATGTATTTGTCCGATACTTCATGATTATAACATCCTACAACGCCTTTGATAAGGTCATTTTACTGTAATTGCTAATTTGTGATACAGGATACAAAACCGCAAAAGCACTGAATATCTGTCAGTTTTTTTGATTCTTATACAGTAGTTATACACAAAGTATTTGACACCAGAGAAGAAATGGTAGGAATGATTTTTGTAACCAATTATAACTACCGAATAAATACAGATACATCAACTGTGTTGTGCAGCATGGATTCAGTGATACCACTAAACAAATATTTCAGAATTTAAATTTTAAAATATATGTAATCTAACAGTAATTTTGTCAATCTATATATAGGAAGAATAAAAAGCGTTTTAGAAGGTGGTGTAGACGTGTAGCGGGTTATCACCAAACTTTGCTCATATCTGAACAAAATATCCAATCCCAATTTCCAAATCCTAAATCCATATAAGTTTTTGGATAAATCAAAATCTAAGACGAGAAATTATATAACAAATTAATCAGCCAAAAAAACCGCCACTAACTATCATAGGGCGGTTTGGTTAAGCAATCGGAGGGTAATTACAGATTACTCTGCTAATAAATGAAATTGCTGTAACGAAGTTTGCACATGTAAATTATGGATTGGGCATTGGGCACTTGTACTGAGCGACTTGTACCGACTTGTACTGAGCGGCGTCGAAGTAGCGAAGTCGAGGTAAACCGTTGGCGCAGCCTCTTCAAGAGTTGTATTGGGCATGGTTATTCTCCTTATCTCCCTCATCTCCCCCACTCCCTAATTCCTTCCGTAAACACTCATTGGTTCCTTGATAAATCGGGTGTAAAGATGCTTAAACGTAGACTTAATGACGCGGGGCATACCAAAATCGATAGGCATTAACTTGTCTGGTAGCCGCCAATCTTCTATTTTTAATAAGTCAGGATTTAAATGCGGAAACTCTATGGTAGCAAGTTTTGGACAAACTCCTAGCCTTTGGGAAGCTGCAACTGTGGGCACTTGTTCAGGAGGGACATTGAGGATTTCTACCATTGCCCGATCTAAGGCAAATATATCTGATGCGGCTGCTAAAATGCCCAGGTGGCGAGGTTCACCATTACTGGGGCCATTTCCTTCATGACCGATGATGCCATCTAATATGGTTAAGTTAGGGTTAATTGCCCTGGCAGTTTCTACTAACATTTCACCAAATCTATTCGCGTCTTTTCCAGCTTCCATGTGCCACCAAGCTTTCATTTTGCCGGGGACGCAACCAAACAAGTTTTTTACGCCTAGTGTTAATGTCAACTGCATATGCGATTTCACTTTTGGTAGGTTAATCACTACGTCTGCTTCCATTGCTTCTTTAGACAACCGCAGATGGTTAAAATTGTCACTAACGGTTTGGTAACGCTGACCGTGAAAATCGATAATCGGAAGATTAAGTTCTTCTAAAATAGGCAGATAGCCGTTTGCTACTGCTACGCCCTTGGCACTGCCAAAAGCAGGACTATCGCCCAAAAATGGTTTACCGCCAACCTTAATTACCATCTGGGCAACTTCGTAAACTAGTTCGGCACGGGTGATACACTCTTTACCAGGACGCGTCCCTGTAAGTAGATTCGGTTTGAGTAAAACGCGATCGCCTTTTTTCACAAACGCTGCTATTCCTCCAAAAGGTTCCAGGAGAATAACTAAGGATTCTCGTAAGGACTCTGGTTGGTAAGATGTAGCCCGAATGAGACTAACAGATGGTTTTTGAGTCTGCATGGATAGATAGGGGATAGAGGGAGTGGAGAGTAGGGAGCAGTGCAGGCAGGGGAGGCAGGGGAGGCAGGGGAAGAAAACTATTAGTTATTGCCCAATGCCCAATACCCTGTAACCTATTATTCTGTCCTGAGCGGTAAGATAACACTCATTTGTTCTAGATTTAAGACTGTGGCTAAGTCTGTTTCACTCATCAATCCTCGTTCTAGGACAATCTGCCGCAGGGATTTACCAGTTTCTAAAGATTCTTTGGCGACAGCTGCGGCATTTAAATAACCGATGTGGGTATTGAGTGCGGTTACTAAAGCTAAACTGCCTTCAGCGGATGCTAAACAACGTTCCCGGTTGGCTGTAATTCCCTGAATACAGCGTTCGGTGAGTGCAGCGATGGTATTGCCGAGAATTTCGATACTGTGAATTAGGTTATAGGCAATCAGGGGCATCATCACATTTAATTCTAATTGTCCGGCTTGTGCAGCTAAAGCGATCGCACTGTCGTAACCCATCACCTGAAAACATACCATTGATGTCATCTCTGCCATCACTGGATTATATTTCCCTGGCATAATCGAGGAACCGGGTTGCACTGGAGGCAGTTGAATTTCTTTCAAGCCTGTTTTTGGCCCCGAATCCATCAGCCGCAAATCGTGAGAGATTTTGACTAAATCCTGCGCTAAGTTGCGTAAAGCACCGGAAACATTTACAAATGGTGCCATACTCTGCATGGCTGCCATGAGGTGAGGCGCAGGTTCTAAAGGAGTGTCAATCAATTCTGAGAGAACTTCCACTACACGGGCGCGATACAGAGGATGAGTATTTAACCCCGTTCCGGCTGCACTACCTCCCAAACCTAGCACCATCAAATCACCAGAGGCGGTGTAAATCCGGTTTTGGTGTTCTGTAAGAATTTGCGCCCAAGCCCGAAAATTTTCACCCAAACGCACTGGTACTGCATCTTGTAAGTGAGTTCTGCCAGATTTGACGATATCTTGAAATTCTACAGCTTTATTTTCTAAAGATGCGATCGCACTATCTATTGCTGGGTGTAACGTCTTGGATAATGCCAATAAACCACCAATGCGAATTGCGGTAGGAATCACATCATTGGTAGACTGCCCATAATTAACGTGATCGTTAGGACTAACACGTTTGTAATTGCCCTTTTCTTCACCAAGAATTTCTAAGGCGCGATTTGCCAGAACTTCGTTGAGATTCATGTGGTGGGATGTTCCAGCACCCGCCTGATAAACATCCACGACAAATTGATCCCGGAACTTCCCAGCTAAGATTTCATCAGTTGCTTGGACAATCGCCTGACTAATATCTTGGGGAATGCAATTCAGTTCTCCATTCACAATTGCTGTAGCTTTTTTAATTAGCAATCCAGCATCTACGTAAGTATGTAAAGGTTTAATAGCGCTAATGGGAAAGTTTTCAATTGCCCGCAGCGTTTGAATGCCGTAATAAACGCTACTAGCAATTTGGCGATCGCCCATCGAATCGCGTTCGATGCGGAATTGGGAGTCTGTGTGTTCAGTCATAGTATTGTTTTAAGAGAGCTACAGAAAACAGATTTTCCCACGCAGGTACACTCAGATACACTAATCTGCATAGATTTTGCATATTTGGTTGGCTGCTTGTTGCTTTACACTTGTTAATTTTGATTTTTGAATTCCCTATGACTATACCCAACTGGATTACCTTCTCTCGCCTATTGGGGATACCCTTTCTGCTTTACGGTTTATATAATCCTACACCTCAAGCTAAGTGGATATGTTTGGCGATTTTTCTCATTGCTGCATTGACTGATTGGCTAGACGGCTATTTGGCGCGGAAACTCAACCAAATTAGTGAATTGGGTAAATTTCTTGATCCCTTAGTGGATAAATTTCTGGTACTTGCGCCGTTGCTGGTTTTTATTGAACTAGGAAAAGTGCCGGCTTGGGGAGTATTCCTGATTTTAGCGCGAGAATTAGCGATCGCTGGTTGGCGGGTAAATCAAACAACGATTACCGGGGCAAATATTTGGGGTAAACTCAAAACTGTTAGTCAAATAGTCGCGATCGCACTTTTGATTGCACCGCTTACTCAAGTGTGGCAAACTCCCTCTCTGATTGCCTTTTGGATTTCTGTCGCCCTAACTTTAATCTCTGGGGGTATTTATCTGATACCGCAAAACCCAACTAAGGAAAATCCACAGTTAAATACAAAGCGAACCTAAAATAAAACCACTGTGGCAATCGCTTTGAAAAATGATTCAATAAAATTTGATCGGAGTTCTGAGGTATAGTCTTTATTCTTAACTCCTGTACTAATGCGATTAATCGCGTCTCTCCAAACCCCTAACTTTTTTCATGCCATCCAAAATCTTACCACCGCCCTTGAAACCTGGAGACTTACTACGAGTAATTGCCCCTAGTGGTGCTTTGCGAGAATTTGAGGCATTTGAACATAGTTTAGAAATTTGGCGATCGCGTGGTTATCGAGTAGAAATCACTCCTCAGATAGATGATAAATGGGGTTATCTTGCAGGAAAAGATAAAACTCGTCGTCATCAACTAGCAGCAGCATGGCAAGATCCCGATTGTCGCGGTATTCTCTGCGCCAGAGGTGGTTTTGGTAGCACCCGCATTTTAGAAGATTGGAATTGGCAACAAAATTCAGTACTTCCCAAGTGGCTTATAGGCTTTTCTGATATTACAGCTTTATTGTGGAGCCTTTATATAGCAGGAATTTCCGGCGTTCATGCTCCTGTGCTGACAACTTTGGTAGATGAGCCAGATTGGTCAATTGAGCGATTATTCGATTCGGTAGAAGGTCGTCCTCTCGCGCCTCTCAAAGGTTGCGGGTGGGGTGGTGGCGCGGTAACTGGCACTTTATTACCTGGTAATCTCACGGTGGCAACTAACCTTTTAGCTACACCAATCTTGCCACATCTGGATGGTGTAATTTTGGCGTTGGAAGATGTCACAGAAGCACCCTATCGTATCGATAGGATGCTGACACAGTGGCGTTTGAGCGGTGCTTTGTCTCAAGTCTGCGGTATTGCTTTGGGCGGTTTTACCCGCTGTGAAGCGCCACCAACTGTGTCTAGCTTTAGTGTAGAAGAAGTATTGCGCGATCGCCTGGGCGATTTAAATATTCCGATTGTCTCTAATCTACCTTTTGGTCATGATAGTCCCAATGCAGCATTACCAGTAGGTGTAGAAGCAACTTTAAATGGGGATACGGGGATATTAGCGATCGCACCATAGTTTCCTGCAAATATTTTTATCACAAAAAGTTTTGGTAGTACATAAAATCAAATAATATCCAAGTTAAAGGAGATTATTACTATTCATTTTTTCAGAATTTTTTGAAACCATTCTTCTGTGCGATCGCCCATAGCTTCTAAAGAGTATAAAGTTTCTGCTTGCTGGCGACAAGCTTGGCGGTCAATTTCATCCAAATGTTGAATCGCTTCTACTAAACCTTGGACACTATCTGGTTCCACTAAGAAACCAGTTTTGCCTTCTTGGACAATTTCTGTTAAACCACCCCGACGATAGGCAATTAAAGGTACTCCACAAGCAAGCGCCTCTATTGCTACATTTCCAAATGCTTCTATCCAACGAGGAGTTACTAAAAGTGCTTGACATTTACCTAGCTCCTTTTGTAGCTCAACCGTTGGTAAAAATCCGACATATTCTATGGGAGCATCAGGGTATTGTTGACAAATCTTCTCCCAGTAAGATACATCCTGTTTTAACCCGAATATTTTCAGTGTAATTCCGATTATTTCTGCTGCTGCTACCGCATCTTCTAGTCCTTTTTCAGGAGCTATCCTACCTACCCACGCCAAGCTCTGAGTTAGTTCGGGACAAAATTGATAAATAGATAAATCCAAACCATTCAGTAGACAAATACACCGTTCTGTAAATGTAAAAGTTGCTGCCTGTGTTTGACTGTGAACACCAATACTACTTGGAAAATTGATTGCTACTTGTTCAATAATCTGATCCATTGCATCTGTCAAAGAACCCATACTAATTAGATGGGCGATCGGACGGTTAAAAAATGGTGTTAAATACAGTGGCAGCCAATCATAAGCAAAATTAACAATCAAATCATAATCTGCTTGCACTTGGCGAGCATAATCCCACATATTCGCTAAAACAGAATTTTTATGCAGCAAAATCGGATCACTACGACTCTGATTTTGGGCTGGTATCTGTATTAGTTCTCCGGAGATTTCTCTAATAGGTAATGAATTACTGACAGAACCCTGTGGTGCAACAATTTCTAATTGATGTCCTCGCCGCAGCATCTCTGTAGCAATATTAGATAGGGTCAACTCTACTCCGCCTCCCAATCCTGAACCTAACGCACCCATTGGTGTAGACATAAATAAGAATTTCTGGTACATTTTCGTCGTTAATGTATTTTCACAAAAATTATTTTTTCACCTAAACAACGCACTTATTGGGTTTCGCGGTGGCTCCATCCAAAAGACATGAAATTAAATTCAACTCTGCTTACGGTAGCAGCGGGTTGTAATCAGGTAAGGGTGAAAAACCTCTAAGAAGTGACTCTGAAGTGTATGGAAAAATGTTTCTACTACTTTAGATCATCTAAACGAAAAGGGTATTCTTGATTAAAAACTTTAAAGAAATACCAATTCACTATCATCTTACCTTCAGAGTTCAAAGCTTGATAAAATCGTAAGAACTGCTGGCTAATATCTAACACATGTTCTAAAAAATAGCCTTGCTCAGGGTGTTGTTCTTAATGGGATGATTCAGGTGGATGACTAAGGTCATTGGGACGGTTGTCAAAAAGCTTTAGACGATTTTGAACCTTTGAGAGAGAAGCAATTTAACCTTCATCGAATTGACTACACTGCGGTATGGTTTAAGAATAGTAACGTGATAGATGCCCAACACATTTAATAATTGGCATGAACCTTACCCTTTTACAATCTCAAGTTCAGCATTTTTATCGCAAGTTGATCAATTCGGCTTGGCAACTTTCACTTCTGTTAATTGTTGTCAGTATATGTATAATATTTTTATCTGGTTGTCAAGGGAAAGTCCAGAAGAATGACGGTATAATTCATCTGAGTCTATGGCAATCAATCAATCCTCCTATTAATCGGGATGTGTTTAACAAACTAGTAGATAAATTTAATCAGACTCATACTGATGTTCAGGTAGAATCTATCTTCATAGGTCAACCACAATTGCCAAAAATATTAACAGCAGTTGTGGGGAATGCACCTCCAGATATTCTGTCATTCGATCCTCAATTGACAGGTCAATTTATGGAACTAGGGGCAATTCGACCTTTAGAAAAATGGCTGGATAAATTGCCATTGAAGTCGGAAATTAGCCCCAACCTATGGGAAGAATTAAAATTAGACGGGCATCTTTGGTCAATCCCACTCTACACCAGCAATCTAGGCATTTTTTACCGACCTAAACTTTTCCAAGCTGCGGGAATTACGCAAATTCCTAAGACTTGGGAAGAGTTGAGGAAAGTCGCCAAAAAATTAACCATAGATCGGAATGGGGATAATCAACCTGAACAGTACGGAATATTACTGCCTTTAGGAAAGGAAGAATGGACTGTCTTTAGTTGGTTCCCCTTTTTATTGAGCGCTGGGGGAGAGATTGTGACCAATAACCACCCGAATCTGACGAATCCCGGTGCGATCGCAGCCTTAAAATTTTGGCACGACCTGTTAACAGATGGTTCGGCAACACTTTCTTCCCCAGAACGAGGTTATGAAGAAGATGCTTTTATTGGGGGTCGTGTTGCTATGCAGATCACAGGCCCTTGGACTTATATAATTAAGTCCAACGTCGATTATAAGGTATTCCCCATACCTGCTAATGTGAAGCCTGCTAGCGTGACCAGCACTGGAAATATGTATGTGATGAAGACCACACCGACAAGAGAACAAGCTGCACTCAAGTTTTTAGAGTATGTTTTGAGTGAAGAATTCCAAAAAGAATGGAGTATCGGAACCGGTTTTTTACCAGTTAACCTGAAAGCTGCTCAAAGTGAAGCTTATCAGCAATTCATCAACCAAAAACCTTGGTTAAAAGTGTTTTTGGAACAAATTCCTCTGGCTGGCACTCGACCGATTATTCCTGGATATAGTCGTATTTCTGAGAGTCTTGGTCGAGCGATCGAGGCTACATTGCTAGGAGAGTCTGCTGAAAAAACGCTGAAGATAGCACAAGAGCGTTTAGAACTGATTTGGGATCAATAATCAGCAATCAGCTTATACATGATGATTTGCAAAGCTCGTGCCTAATCTGAGTTGATAACAATTATGCAGAAATTCCACTTTGGCGATGTGAATTTCTTTTCAATGTACACAAGCCAATTGCTGGTATAGCTCCTAGAATTGCTGCCGTAAAGCCTTGTCCACTCCAATACAATATAAAATTACGGTTTACTTCTGGAATCAAATTTTGTACAAGAAAAAGCAACCAAACCAAAATAGTGATCAAGAAGAAAGAGATTGAGGGTAAAAAATTCCACCACCAAATGCTAGCTGTATATCGCCTCAATACCAGCCATTGGCAAATACCGAGCCAAATTCCAGAGATTATATATGCGATCGCAGATAGAAATCCCAAAATCAAAGTATCTTCAGGAGATGATGAGGCAATGGTTGAAATGTAGTTAATCCAGGCTGTAGAAACACCGTTGGCAATCAGCCAACCTACACTAGTAGCAAATAGCCACTGCCAACCAGGTAAATATCGATAAATTACTAGGGCTTGGTCAGCAGCGAAAATTACGGCAAATACAACGTTACTGAGACTTCTAACCAAAATGCTCCATGTTTGTGGTTGGATAGGAACGCTAGATGAGAGACTTTGGAGAATAATTTTCTCTAAGGCGATACTGGCAACGCCACCCACAACCCATCCGATCAGGGTCATTAAGGTAAACTGAATAAAAAACCTCTGTCGCTGCGATCGCGGAATTAAAAGCTTTCCTGGGTTAGGCTCGTTATTAGCAGATGCAACACGATCAGGACTGTTAGAGTCAGTTTGCATAGGAAGTTAGGGGAGTGAGGGAATAGGGAGATACAGGGGGAGAATAACCAATACAACTCTTGGAGAGGCTGCGCCTTAAGCGTAGCTATGCCGCAGGCTTTACGGCAACTCTTAGAGACGCTACGCGTAGCTTACTTCCCCGTAGGGATACGCTAAGTACAAGTGCCCAATGCCCAATCCTCAATTAAATATTGATTCTTGTTTTACCCTATTTCTCACTCGCCAGTCCCTATTTTCCATTCCCCACTCGCTACTCGCCACTCTCCCAAGGCGGGTATGTTATGTCAATAATAGCAGCTTATTCTCAATAAATCTGAAACTAATCTCATTAACATATGCTTATTGCTAAAGATTTCGGGGTAGGCCGCAACACTTCTCGGATAAGAATGGTAGGTTGGGTTGAGCGGTGGCGAAACCCAACGAACGGTTGATAATATTGGGTTTCGTTCCTCAACTCAACCTACTCCTACTTTAACTTTATTGCCGTTTAACCGAGAAGTATTAGTGTAGCCCGTCGTAGACATCGCTTTGAGTTTCGGAAACTAAACCAAACGAGAAATGGTGATTCTTTTGTTCGTTCTTAACCTTGATTGTGATCAAGAGTAATTTAGATGCGTTTGTCCTGCCCACTAGAATTGCACAAGAACCTTCACTTAATCTTTAAAGATATTTTAGTATATATACCGTATCTTTTACGACTAAAAAAAATCACAATAGGATTACAAAGCATCAAGATAAACTTACATCTTCGAGCTTGTTGTACCCAACAAAAGTCATCTAGAAGGACATAAGAATCTTTGTGATTTTATTCTATGTTGTTGGAGTAATAAAATCAGTTTTTCATAGCTAGGTTTAAAGAAAAGTTCAGTCTTAATTATCTTTGTGTTTCTCAAGGTTTATTACTAGAATGCTGCAAAAATTATCCTTGGCTTTAGTAGCAACATCTGTTGTGGTCATAAGTGCAAATCCAGCCAGTGCCGTAACTCTGCAAGTCAACACTGGCCCGTTTTCTAGCTACTCTAATACCAAAACTGTCACCTTTGACGATGGCACAGCAAATGATCCCAATGGATTTGTTACCTACTCTAATATTACTACTAACATTGTTCAAGGTAGTGTATCTGGTCAATACGCCTCACCTTATGGGGATAATACCAAATTTTTAACAATTGCTCCATCAGGTAGTAATGTTGCAGGAGACAGTGGGTTTGTCAATATTAACTTCAAAGAAGCTGTTGATTACTTCGGTTTTTATGCAGGCTCATTGGATAGTTATAACTATATTGACATTTATAAAGGTAATCAGTTGTTAAAGACCTTTAGTGGTGCAGATGTGCCAACTGCTATAGCTGATGGTAGTTGGACTAGTACTCAAGCTAATATGTTTATCAATCTTGTAGCTGGAACAGGAGAAACATTTGACCGAGTTGTAATGCGCTCAGATGGTATTGCCTTTGAAACAGATAACCACGCCTATAGACTAGCTAGCCAGAGCGTTCCCGAACCTAATGCGATGTTAGGTGTGTTAGCAATAGGTGCTTGTGGTATGACTTCACTCTTCAAACGCTCACAACATAAAGTGACAGTGAAAGCATAAATTTATCAGGATACCCATTGAAAATCCTTAAGGATGTGTCTCTACACTTGGCGTAGAGACACATCTGTTACTTGTCATGCACTTTTCCTGATGCGTTCCCTTCATGCATAAGTGAGAGGTGCATTTCTATGTGATACTTAAAACGATGATTTCATGGGATAAGTCAAAAAAACAATAACTTGTAGCGCTTGCTGGCATTAATGCTGTAGTCAAGCCAACCGAGCGCTGATATCCAAAATATTTAAAATATTACTAATACGTCATGGCAGAAATTAACCTACCATCTGGAATGGTTAAAAAGCTTACGGGATAAGTATTTTTTATTTTGACTTTTGCCTTATTGTACTAGTTATCTAATGTTTCGCACCAAAAAATTTGGTTGACCACAGCTTTTTTGCGAGCTTTTTAATATTTCCGCTTTAATTCTGGCGGTAATTACTGTTTATAAGTGTCTCCTGAGATATCTGCATGGGATAAGTTGTAAAGAAAAATTACAAATAATGCCTTATTAATTTATTAACTTACTCAAAATTGATCGGGAGCGAATCAAAATTTTGTCTGGTAAAATCAAGCTTTCATCTCAATAGCCCCTTATATTTGCCCATAAATGGCCTTTTTAGGCGTAGGCGTAGCTTGTCGTAGACATCGCTTTGAGTCTTGGAAACTAAACCAAAGGAAAAAATTAGCATTTTTCCTTTGGTTCTTAACCTTGGTTGCGATCAAGAGTAATTTTAGATGCGTTTACCCTGCTACTCACCTTTTCCTGACAAGTTGCTAATAAGCTAATAAAGTGTAATTCATAATGATAAGCTAAACAGTGGCAGAAAAAAGTGACTCTTTAGGATGAAGTAATAAATGGGTGTTTCTTCAACGACTCCTCATCTCTTACGGGCTGCTCGTGGTGAAGTAGTAGATCGTCCCCCTGTATGGATGATGCGACAAGCAGGACGATATATGAAAGCATATCGAGACTTAAGAGAGCAGTATCCTTCGTTTCGCGATCGCTCGGAAATTCCAGATGTAGCAATTGAGGTTTCTTTGCAACCGTGGAGAGCCTTCCAACCAGATGGAGTAATTTTATTTTCTGATATTGTCACCCCATTACCTGGTTTGGGTATTGACATGGATATTGCCGAAGGTAAAGGGCCAATCATTCACTCGCCCCTGCGGACTCAAGAACAAATTGATCGTTTGCGTCCCTTAGAACCAGAAGCAGCTCTACCATTTATCAAAACAATTTTGCAGACGCTGCGATCTGTTGTAGGCGATAAATCAACGGTGTTGGGCTTTGTGGGTGCGCCGTGGACGTTAGCAGCTTATGCAGTAGAGGGAAAAGGTTCTAAAACCTACTCCATCATCAAAAACATGGCATTTTCCGAGCCAATGATACTGCATCAATTGTTAGCTAAATTAGCAGATGCGATCGCCATCTATGCCCGCTACCAAATTGACTCTGGTGCTCAAGTTGTGCAAATGTTCGATTCTTGGGCGGGTCAGTTGAGTCCTCAAGATTATGACACCTTTGCTCTCCCCTATCAACAGAGAGTTTTCCAGCAAGTCAAGCAAACCCACCCCGATACACCTTTGATTTTGCTAGTTAGCGGTAGTGCGGGTGTGTTGGAAAGAATGGGACAATCTGGCGCTGATATTGTCAGTGTAGACTGGGCAGTGGATATGGCAGATGCACGGGCAAGATTGGGCAAGCAAGTCAAAGTTCAAGGAAATCTTGATCCAGGCGTGCTATTTGGCTCTAAACAGTTTATCCGTGATCGCATTCTCGATACCGTTCGCAAAGCTGGCAATTGGGGTCACATTCTCAATCTCGGCCATGGTGTATTACCAGAAACTCCAGAGGAAAATGTCGCTTTCTTCTTTGAAACCGCAAAGGAACTGAATCTTGCAGGAGTTAAGGCTTGAGAATGAGGAGTTATGAGTTATGAGTTAGGAGTAATAAACTATAAAGTTCTCAGTTGCGAGGTGCAAAGTTATTTTTTTATTCTTAACTCCTCACTTCTAACTCCTAACTTGATTCTTAACTCCTAACTTGATTAATAACTCCTGATTGGGAACTTTTAACTTAATTCTTAACTCTTAACTCCTAACTTATTAAAATCTTAGTATGAGCCAGAAACGGATTTTAGTGACTGGTGCAAGTGGTTGTATAGGTCATTATTTAACAGAAGCCTTAATTAAAGAAACAGATCACGAAGTATATCTGCTAGTTAGGAACCCAAGTAAACTGCAAGTTGATACCAACGCCCGTTCAGGCATCAACGTTTTACAAGGTGATATGCAAAATATTTGCCAGTTTGCCGATTTGCTATCCACAATTGATACGGCGGTACTCACAGCCACAGCTTGGGGTGGTGATCAGACATTTGATATTAATGTCGTCAAGACTATAGAGTTGCTCGAACTGCTAGATCCAGAACGTTGCCAGCAGGTGATTTATTTTTCGACAGCTAGTGTTTTGGATCGCTACAATCAACCATTAAAAGAAGCCGGGGAAATTGGGACAGATTACATTCGTTCTAAATATGAGTGTTTAGATAAAAAAGAAAAATTAGCGCTCGCACCCAAAATTACCACGGTATTTCCCACTTTAGTATTAGGTGGTGATGCCAATAAACCCTATTCTCACCTCACATCTGGCATTCCAGAAGTTACGAAATATATTAATTTGATTCGCTTTTTAGAAGCCGATGGCAGTTTTCACTTTATCCACGGACGAGACATTGCCACTGTCGTACGATATTTAATTGATCATCCTCCCAAAAATGAGCAATCACGTTGGCTTGTTTTAGGTCAAGCACCGTTAACTGCTACTCAAGCAGTGAAAGAAGTTTGTGCTTATCTAGGCAAAAAGATTTACTTTCGCATTCCCGTATCTATAGCATTAGCTAATTTGATTATTGTTCTGTTCCACATTCAGATGGCTGCTTGGGATCGGTTTTGCATGAACTATCGGCATTTCACTTATGAAAAAGCAATTAATCCCCATAGTTTCGGCTTGCCAAATTATTGTACAACCATGAGTGATGTTTTGAAAATTAGCGGTGTTGAAGCTCCTAACTAATCTCTGTAATAAATTACACTAATTCTTGAGATAAATCTTGTGATTACTGAGTGTAGTTATCATAGCGAAACACTTACTTTTGACGGCTGTATTCTCTTAATTCGTTCCAATTTCAGAGAAAAATATTAGTGCTAAACTAGAACAACTTTAAGAAAAAGTCAATAACTCTTAATTTTCGTTAAAGTGGGATAACAATCAAAGTGTGAGGATTGATACTAGATGCGAATCTTGTTAGTGTATCCGATATTTCCCAAAACCTTTTGGTCATATGAAAAAATCTTGGAGTTAGTTGATCGCAAGGTTTTATTACCACCTCTGGGTTTAGTAACAGTAGCCGCGATTCTGCCCCAAGAATGGGAATTCAAGCTGGTCGATCGCAACATCCGTCCAGCAACAGAAGCAGAATGGGCATGGGCAGATGTAGTAATTCTCTCGGCGATGATTGTCCAGAAACAAGATTTACTTGACCAAATTCAAGAAGCAAAAAAACGTGGCAAGCTAGTCGCAGTCGGCGGCCCCTACCCCACCTCTGTACCTCACGAAGTTGAAAATGTTGGCGCAGATTTTCTGATTCTGGATGAAGGGGAAATCACGCTGCCCATGTTTATTGAAGCAATAAAAAGGGGAGACACATCTGGCACTTTCCGCGCCACTGAAAAACCTGATGTGACAACCACACCAATACCCCGCTTTGATTTATTAGAATTTGATGCCTATGACATGATGTCGGTGCAATTTTCGCGTGGGTGTCCCTTCCAGTGCGAATTTTGCGACATTATTGTTCTCTACGGGCGCAAACCGCGCACCAAAAACCCAGCACAACTGTTGGCAGAGTTAGATTACCTCTACAAATTGGGTTGGCGGCGGGGTGTGTTTATGGTGGATGATAACTTTATTGGCAACAAGCGAAATGTGAAATTGTTGCTCAAAGAGTTAAAAGTCTGGATGGCAGAACACAAGTATCCCTTCCGATTTGACACTGAAGCTTCAGTTGACTTAGCACAAGACTCAGAAATGTTGGAGTTGATGGTTGAGTGTGGTTTCTCGGCGGTGTTTTTGGGAATCGAAACGCCGGATGAGGATAGTTTGCAAATGACCAAGAAGTTTCAAAATACTCGCAGTTCCCTAACTGAGGCAGTGCAAACCATCACCAAAGCAGGATTGCGCCCAATGGCTGGGTTTATTATTGGGTTTGATGGCGAAAAAGCAGGTGCAGGCGATCGCATTGTCCGCTTTGCTGAACAAGCAGCTATTCCCTCTACTACTTTTGCCATGTTGCAAGCGTTACCTAACACCGCGCTTTGGCATCGCCTGAAAAAGGAAGGACGACTGCGGGAAAACCAAGATGGCAACATCAACCAAACAACATTGATGAACTTCCTTCCCACCCGTCCCCTGGAAGAACTTGCACGAGAATATATTGAGGCGTTTTGTACTTTATACGACCCGATGCAATACTTGGATCGTACCTACCGCTGTTTCTTGATGATGGGTTTGCCAAGTTGGAAAGCACCAGCCAAAATGCCTGAGTGGGTAGTTATTAGAGCGCTGCTGACTGTAATTTGGCGACAAGGAATCAAACGGGAAACTCGCTGGAAATTCTGGCATCATTTGTTCAGCATCATCAAGCGTAACCCAGGAGTTGTTGAACATTACATTGCTGCTTGTGCCCACAACGAACATTTTCTTGAGTATCGCCAAATTGTGCGCGATCAAATTGAAAGCCAGCTAGCAGAATATCTAGCACAAGGTGCAGAAAATCCATATGTGCTAGTTAAGGAAAAAGTAGAACAAAAAGCTGAAGCGGTAGTCAGTTAAGAGGATGTTTGAAAGCTCGTAAGGTATACTATAAACCAATACGCTTGGGTTAAGGATAATTGTAGGTTGGGTTGAACGTAGCGAAACCCAACAAAGTCGCGTTTAGTGTTGGGTTTCGTCCCTCAAACGCCACTTGCTTCTCCTAAGAGAGACGCTGCGCGTAGCTTGCTTTCCCGTAGGGGTACAAGTCGGGAAACAGCAAGGGCGCAGTGGCTCCCCGAACTACGCTGGTTTTGGTTTACAATATGTCAGTTTAACTTACTTTACAACCATGCGCTTAAAATAGTACTCTCCTAACTTGAGTAGCAGCGGAAGAAGTGGTGTAACTACAGAAAGCAAGTATTGACTATTAACCTTACGTATATAGTGGCATTTATATTTTATCTACCGCGATCGCGTTCTAAATCATCAATCACTTTTTGCAAATACCACTCGTCTGACATCCCAGGATAATTATCTTGTTTCTGCTGAATCAATCGTTCGGCAATTTCCCAATATCCCCCAACCATTCGCAAAAGTCGCTGACGTAGCAGGTTATATTTTTGCTTTTTTGGCTCTGGACTAAATTTCTGGATTTTTTCAAGGCTACTTAAGACTTGTTGGTAATTTACCCAGTCTTCTTGTTCACAAAAGATACTCGCCGCCCGTTGATAATCTTCCAGAGCATTTTGCATTTCTTCTAAGCAAGTATAGGCAATGCCGCGATTGTAGTAAGCTTGAGCATCATCGGGATTAATTTGCAGCGCTTGGGTGTAATCTTGAATTGCACCGAGATAATTGCCCGTTGTCCGATAGGCATTACCTCTGGCAATATAGACTAAAGGATCTTCCGGTTGCATCTGGAGTGCTTGGTTAAGATCCGCGATCGCACCTTGATGATCTCCCAATACAGAACGGGCTTTGCCACGGTTGCGATAGACAATCGCATCTTGAAAATTTAATCGCAATGCTTGATTAAAATCTGCGATCGCTTCTCGATAATTCCCCATTTTACAACGCACAACCCCACGACAGCAGTAAGCTTGGGCATCTTGCGGATCGGCTTTTAATACCCAATTTAAATCGGCGAGTGCCTCTTGTGTATCTCCCTTTTCAGCCTTTTCTAATAATTGCCTAAAATAATCATTGGTGGATAAAATTGGCGTATTGGTAGAATGCGATTGCTGTACAACAGGTAATTCTTTGGGTTGTAGCTGTTTAATTTGTTCCAGACACAGACGACAATTGTCTTTATCCTGTTGTTCTAAATATAATTGTGCAGCTTTTTTAAAGTTAGCGATCGCATCTTGAATATAACCCTGTTTGCGCCGTACTATTCCCCGCAGATTATAAGCAGCAGCATAATTGAGATTAAGACCAATAGCGCGTTCAACATCCTCCAGCGCCCCCGGCAGATTTTTCAGCGTTACCCTTGCTAATCCACGACAATAATATGCCTCCACACTTTCAGGATTAAGCTTCAGGGCTTCGGTATAATCTGAAACAGCATTCAGGATTGCTCCTAAGTCATAATGTGCCAAACCCCGTTGCAAGTATGCTTCGGGAAAGTAAGCTGTTAGTTCTAAAGCATGGTTAAATTCTTCAATTGCTCCAGCGTAGTCTTTTCGCCTAGCCTTTTCCAATCCTCTATTGTATAATTCGTCATTCATGGCATTTGTTTAGTTGATTCAGTTAGTTGAATTCCAGCAGGCTTGTTTCGTAGCCTAACCTATCCACTTACCTTTAATATTCTAAGTATTCAACGTGGCTTTGCTTCATTTCATATTTTCAGTGAATTGAAACGAACACTCCACCCTAAGTTGTTATAAATCAGTAAACCACAAACTTTTGAAGCTTCGCTACAACTGGCTATGCCAAGGTATTTGCAATGGTTTGACTCTTGCATTCCACGAATGACTAAGTTTGTATACTCCTTTGTTCCAACGGATTTTAAGTCTTACTGTTGCCTGACTTGAAAACGGACACTGTGTTAGCAGACAAAGGATACGATGCTGATGCACGAGTAATCAATGTTCTTCAAGCACAACACAAGACTCCTGTCATTCCCTCCAAGCGTAATCGCACCACTAAGCGCGATTATGACAAAGACTTGTACAAAGCCCGTCACTTAATTGAAAACATATGAGCCAAACTCAAGCAGTACCGTGCGATCGCCACCCGCTATGACAAACTCAAAGTCAATTTTCTCAGTGCAATTTACCTCGCTGCTACGGTGATTTGGCTCAACTGATGACACGCCCTATTGATTTAAATTTAATCTGCTACTATGTTGAGGCAAATTCATCAGAAGCGCCTTAGATATATCGAAGTCAATCTAAATCTGGTACTTATTCATTTTACTTCTTGAGCAACTTTATATGTTATTAACAAAAATAAGCGTGTGACTCTTAATTGATGAGTGGCAAGTTTGGGTGTTGGGGAACTCTCGCAATTTCTGAGATGCTGACTCGTGTATTGAAAAATGTATCAGTAAAAATCTGTGGTTACTCTGGACTGATGCTTCCAGTTTGTGAAGATGTTGGATTAACTACCAGAGCTAACGAGCAAGCCTATGATATTACAAATTTATTATATTCAGCAGTTTATGGTTGTGGACTGGATACAGTTCCAATTCCAGGTGATGATATCACAATTGAAGCAATTGCAGCTTTATTAATTGATATGGCAACTTTAGGTATCAAGTTAGATAAACCACTACCAGCCGGATTATTTCCAATTCCAAATAAAAAAGCTGGGGAAATGACTACATTCAATTCCCCATATCTCGTAGATTGTAAAATATTTACAGTTAACTAAAATTATTCTGAAAGCAAGCTAGGAGAAGTTAGTACAAAAATATCCCAACTTCCTTGAGCGTCAGTTTTTGGTTTTATGGGATTGGCGAAGTGGAAAAAATCATGGTCATTAACCAATAAAAGTTCCCCCGGATTTAGAACTTTGCTAAATACAGGCTTTTCTTTTTTCGCAGTATACAAATGTGTTTCTCCACCTTCAATATTATCTCTATCTACTGAGAAGATACCAATAAAATCAGTACCATCTTGATGGATACCTTCAGGCGCTGGATTAGCTGAATTATCTGGTGAACAAATAATTCTAATTTGATGAACACCGATTTCAGCTTCTGGATGAAGTTTACAAGAATCACTAAATGCTAAGACAAGATTTCTGAAAATATCAAGTTCTATGAGTTCATCATCTAATTCTGCAAACTCTCTTTTTACATCACCCACTAATCGATTATACTCTTTACTTTGAAAGAAGTAGCCATGAGGTAATTTGATTAACTCATTTCCAGAGACTGTGAACCGAGATAATCTTCTCGAACGATAGTTGCCTTTGATATAAGGGTCAATAGGCATATTACTAAAAAATGGCTTGAAGCCTTCTGGATTGATCGAATTTACCTTTCTAAGAGTAAACAGAAAAGCATATTCTAATTCCGTTGCTGTCCACACTTTTTGCATAGGATTTACCTCCTTGCACATTGAAATTCTCCCAAATTTTTCTTTATGGGAGGCTTATAACACCTAGTATATGCTACTTTTTATTAAGATGTTGTCAATTTAACTACAAAATTTGACTCTTTGTGATATATAAAGTTACTCACATTCTGTCACAGGGTGGAGTAATACTCATGGGTGTATAAGTAGCTGCTGAAAAGATTTACTGATGGGCGTTCGGTGGGGAAGAAATCGACGTATATTTACTAGCAGCAACAAGGTTCCATAATGATTGATTGGCTTTACCGTTACCCACCTTTGTATCCGGGTATTCTGCTAAAACGCTACAAGCGGTTTTTTGCTGACGTTCAACTTACTTCTGGCGAAATAGTGACAGCACACTGTCCAAATACAGGGCCAATGACTGGAGTATCGACTCCCCAAAGTGCGGTACAGCTTTCCAAAAGCGATAATCTTAACCGCAAATTGGCTTACACTTTAGAACTAATTCAGGTAGATGATAACCAGCCGACTTGGGTAGGTATAAATACTTTTCTACCCAATCGGGTGGTAAAGATAGCTTTGGCGAAACACCTTTTCCCAGAATTGGGCGACTATAGTCAAATCAAGGGCGAGGTGGTTTATGGACTAGATAAAAAAAGTCGAGTGGATTTTTTCTTGATGGGGAGTAATGAGGAACGCCCGATTTATTTAGAAGTGAAAAATACAACTTTGTCTGAGGGGAGATTAGCCCTATTTCCTGATACGGAGACTACAAGAGGACAAAAGCACTTGCGAGAACTAATGGCGCTACTACCTCTAACTCGTGCGGTGATGCTTTACTTTATCAATCGCAGTGATTGTACTGAGTTTTCCCCTGGCGATCGCACAGATCCTGTATATGGTAAATTATTACGGGATGCGATCACACTTGGTTTAGAAGTCTTACCTTGCCGTTTTGACATTTCCCCCGAAGGTATCCGTTATTTGGGTTTGGCAAAACTAAAAATTTGATTACATCTAATCAAACACTAGAGACGTTGCAATCCAATGTCTCTAAACGCATGAAACAATAAATCCATCTAGACAATATCTAGATGGATTTATTGGTAGTTGGTGTTTACTAAAAGACATCCAACCAGACTGTTATCAACAAACGACTATAGGTAGTCGCCCCACAAATAGCATTCGCTATTGTGAGGTTTACTTATGCAGGAATCAAAACTGTATCAATGACGTGGATGACACCATTATCAGCAGCAACATCTGGTGTTGCAACTTTTGCATCATTGATCTTAACGCCATTAGAAGCGTCAATTTTTACATCTGAACCTTCAACTGTTGTAGCTGTCTTCAGTTTAACTACATCAGCAGCTAGTACCTTACCTGAGACAACATGATAGGTCAAGATTTTCTTGAGCTTTGGAATGTCTTGAAGTAATGCGTCTACTGTACCTGCTGGAAGCTTGTTAAACGCTTCATCAGTGGGTGCGAAGACAGTGAATGGACCAGGACCTTTCAGTGTATCTACCAAACCAGCAGCTTGGATTGCTGCAACTAGTGTCGTGAAAGAACCATTATTAGTGGCAGTGTCAACTATGTTGGCCATGTGTTTACCTAGTTCTGTGTAATCTGTTACAAATCTAGACTATTTATTTTATAAAATCTATCTATCGTTAGATGCATGTTAAACAAAATGTTTTATTGCTATGATTAAAAATTGTAAATATTTTTATCTAAACAGAGAATTATATGAAATTGATCCAGGCGGTTGCTATACAAGCACTTTTGGATGCAAGCGCTCCTTTTTCTTCTACACAGATGTAGGGGCGATGCCTGTTGAGTAGTATCAACGCAGCAATTTAATTACCAAATAAATTAGTATATAAATTGGGAAACGCGCCTCATTTTTAAAATATTGGTATTACAAAAATTTTAATTATTTAGAATTTAGCCGATAAACTTATGACAAAACTCCTGCCACACAATCAACCTAGCTTTTTTTATAATATTTAGCATAAATGCATTTGCCCTATTGTCAGGGTTTATTAACCAAAAATATTGGTAATGAGCGTATTTAACTGATAATATTTCATCACTAAATACATTTCACTCGCCGTTTCTGTAATCCTACCTGGAAACAATAAATTTCCATCACACTAATGCTTTTAGCAATTGCGATTGGTCGTTTATTTCCAGAATTGATTATGCGTAGGACTTACGCAAAAACCCTCTCAAACCTCGTTTATCCGTATCCTCTGCCTTCCTTCTATATGATCGGTTTTTTCGTTGCCTGTACGTAAATTATGTGTGTGAGCAATAAGATCCTTAGGTAATATTTTCCCCAAACTATGACTTTCATGAACAGAAGAAGACTTATTACTTGGATTGCTACGGCAATTACCAGCATGATGTTGGTAATTGGCTTACAGTTTGTCAATTTTTCACCAGCAAGTTCCGCAACTACACTTAACGTGTATGCGGCTGTCAGCTTAACAAATGTGCTGAATACCATTAAGACTCAGTACCAAAATGCTAACCCAGGTGTCAACGTTGTCTATACATTTGGTGCTTCTGGTACGTTGCTCAAGCAAATACAAGCAGGAGCACCAGCAGATATTTTCATTTCTGCTGCCAACGACCAAATAAATGTTTTGCAGAATTCAACTCCAAGTAAATTGGTTGCAGGTACTCGTAAAAACGTCGTCAAAAACAGTCTAGTTTTGATTGTTCCTACGACATTAAAGAAGGCAATTAGAAGCAATTAGTTACAGGACTTACGCAAAATCATGATAAAACGTAGACGCGTTGGCGCAGCCTCTCCTAGAGAAGCGGCTTGCCGCAGGCTACCGCAAAGGACGCATAGACACGAAGTGGCTTCCCGCAGGGTAGGACACAAAGGAATAAGAGTTTCAGAGAGTTCTTGCGTAAGTCCTGAGTTAGAAAGAATAACTCTCTCAGAAAACAACAGAGCGTAGACGCGCAGCGGCTTGTCGTTAGACATCGCCATATAATCTCAATAGAAAAAGTGCGTCACCAAATAGCTTGTTGTAGACATCGGCTTACCCTTTTCATAGCTAAATTTTCAAATTTGATAGTCCAATGCAGCTAGAACTTTGCCACAATGCTGGTTTGCAGGTACAGCTTCCAGCATCTTTTTAGGTTTGGGTAAGTTGAGGTTTTTCATTAATTCGATGAACTGGTTGCGGCTGCGTCCTGCAAACCGAGGATTCCAGCACTTTTCCTCGCCAATGGTGGATACTGTCTGTCCTTGGTAGTCGTGACCAGGATATACCAAGGTGTCATCCGGTAATGTGAATAGCTTCTGAGTAACGGCATCATACAGTGATCCAGCGTCGCCGCTTTGGAAGTCGGTACGACCGCAACCCCGGATGAACAGGGCATCTCCAGTTAATAGATGAGTGTCGTTGACTAAGTATGTCATGTGGCTGTCAGTGTGACCAGGGGTAGCGATCGCCCGAATCTGCACGTTCCCAAATTCCAACATATTTCCATCGGCAATGTACTGGTCTGCACAGGTAGCCGCGGCATTCTCAGGCACAATCCCTAAACAACTCGTAAGTGATCTGAGTCTGTCTGTGCCAGTGATGTGGTCAGCATGGATGTGAGTTTCCAGACAATAGTTTAGGGTCAGCCCCAATTGTCGCAATATCTGAAGATCACGTTCGACCTGCTCTAATACAGGATCAATTAGGATAGCTGTTTTGGTTTCTGGGTCGGCTATTAGGTAAGTATAAGTACAAGATTCTTTATCGAATAATTGACGAAATAACATAGCAGGTTTCTTCAACGCCAAAGTAGTAGCATCGGGTTTTGGATTGAGAGATTTCAGTAACTCCTGTGCCAAATTTGCTGCTTGAACCCGAATTTCAGGAACAGCGGTGGTTTCCCAAAGATTGCCCTTGCGCGGTGTCCCCAAGGTGTACAGCATTTGAGATACATTTCCATCTGCATCAATCAGCGCACCATTTAGGGCAGTGTCGATTCCCATTGACAATGTGTTAGGACGGATCAGCCGTTGTTCTTGGAGGCTAGCGACCAATGGGTGCTGCAATTTGAGGTAATCACAATTTGCGCCGGTGCAGTTGACAATCCGCTTAACTCGCAAAACGATATCTTTGTGCGTCCCCCGTTCACAGATTTTCACATTCACTCCATTCTCAAACTCCTGACAACTTTGAATCCGACCTGCGTAATGGATCAGTTGACCAGACTCCATTGCAGCATCCAGTACTTCGGCAATTTCTTCAGCAATCCGATGACGGTGAACTTCCCAGTAAGCTTTGACATGGCGCAGAAATCGCTTCTGTTCCGGCAATGGCAGTGCTTGCCAAAGTTCTGAAATAATTGGACGGATGGCATCAATTACTGCTCGCCAATCTTGAGCCAGTCCGTTGTTGTAGGAACTGGCGTGTCCTTGAGTAAGAGCCTCGCGCAGTTCTTGACGTACCACATGAAGCAGTCCTCGCGCCGTTTTTGGTGCAGTTTCTACATCAAGAAATGCTGGATAAGGAGTTGTTGATTTGTGGCTATAGGGCATTAATCCGTGGCGCGAGACGGTATGAATTTGTCCCTGGAACCCTTGATGGTGCAAGGCAACAACCGCATCTACCATTGTTAACCCAGTGCCCACCAGCAGAATAGCATCCTCTGGATTTAAGTCAGCGATCGCATCAGCAGACCAAGCATCTTTAACATGGTCGTTCTTGAGAGTAGCAATTGGTCTAGGCAGAATTGCGGGGAAATTGCCCAACGCTAACACCGCCTTTTGCACATGCAAACATTGACCACTGCTCAGGTACACTATTGTGTTGCTCGGTTTAGTTTCGATGGCGATCGCTTCATCCACAATCTTCTCTAGCTGCACATTAGCTGCTGCATTTACCTGTGCTGCTTTTAAAGTCGCCTGCACATAATCCCCATAAACCCGACGTGGAACGAAGGTAGATGGAGTTGCCTGTTCATGACCATTTTTGTGCAGCCAATTCAGGAAGTGATTTGGTTGATCACCAAATGCGCTCATCTTATCCGCTGGCACATTCAGCAAGTGACAGTCCACTGGTGTCCCGTAAGCAACTCCTCTACCTATTTCAGAATTACGTTCAATCAACTTGATGGACAGTGGCATGGTTGCGTTGCGTAAAAGATTGGCTGCAACCAGAGAACCGCTAAAGCCACCACCAATGATGGCGATCGCAACTGGAGAGACGGTTAGGTTAAAAATACTGTTGTTCATAAGACATGTGAGTTGCACTTGCTGCTTTCTACTCATTAATTTACCGCCGATAAATTGAAATTTCCGCTTGTCGTAAGCTGTTAGGCGGATGAATTGACTCAAAAAACCACATACACACATGAATAAGTGGGAATTGCACTTAAGTGTCCAATTCTGTAAATCGAGAGAGTGGCGATCGTTAGATTACACAAACTAAAATCTAGACGAGACAAGGTTTTTAAACTATTTATCTAACATTGATGTGTCTATTGCATCCAAATCCGATGCAAATGCCGTGGTTTTTAGTTAACATCAAAAAACCCCTTCAAAAGCGAAAATTTTACCTCTACAATTGTCAATATTTTCTGACACTTCTAGTATTCGAGTTTTAGATAATGTTTGGCTTAATGTCATTAAAGCAATATAGAGGTATTGACAAATACAGTAGCCCTAAATCGATTGTGAGAAAATAATAAGGTTGTGAATTTAACTAAATCTTGGGTGCAAATGTGGAGGCGATCGCTAACTCAATTGAACGAAGCCTATCAAAAGCTTCGTGAAATAAAAAGCACATTTACACACAAACTTATAAGGTAATTAAAATGACGTACGATTCCGAAGATGTGCAACAAATCCTTCAATTAGCACTCACTCGTAAACAGGAAAGTGAATTTTCACGAGAACAGCTTGTAGAAATGGCGTCTGAGTTAGGTATTTCTTCTAATATTTTGGAAACAACAGAACAAAAGTGGTTAGCTCAACAAGAAGAGGAACGGTCACGACGCACATTTAATACTTTCCAACGCAGAGAATTTTGGACACATTTTGTTTCCTTCCTAACAGTGAATTTATTTCTCATTCTCTTGAATTTAATAACTAGTCCTAGTTATTTTTGGGCTATTTTCCCAGTTATAGGCTGGGGGTTAGGACTATTTTTTCATTGGTGGAGTGTTTATCAGACTAAAACAGAGGATTACGAGATAGCCTTTCAGAAATGGCGTGCATAAATTTAACTTCTCTCTACTTTGAAAAATGGAGACACCAACGCATAGCTATACGCCTCTACGAGTTGAGAGTAATCTTTCACCTACAAATGGGGAATTTCCGTACTTGATACTCTGCTGATTCCACTATTGGATAAAATTCTCCCAGTGCTGGAATGAATTTATCTTCAATAGGCTGCAAATCTGCTTGGGGTAGGGCTTTCCACTGTTACCGCGTTGCCCAACAAATGATCACGAGAACTTCTGTGTGGTGATTGTGGCTGATCCAAACCTGTTTACCGAGAAATCTAGCATATTCAGCCAGCTCTGTTGTCCAAATTTGTGCGTCCTTCTGGATAAAATCTTCCTGCAAATCCGGGACAACCTTAAACTTGAGGAGTTCTATAACCACGCCCTTTGAACCCTGTGTTTACTAATTTGCCAAAATAGAGCTGTAGGCTAGAATAACTACGCTTTTAGCATAGCTTGATTGCCTACACTCAGGAGCAAGGGTCGGCTGGTTTGAAATAAGTAAGAGGAAGGGGAGTATGGACAACAACAACTGGTTGCAACAGTTAATGATGGTGGGCCTTGGCACAACGTCTTTAGTAGCAGAAAAACTGCGCCAAGTCAGCGATGATTTAGTTAAAGACGGTAAGCTCAATCCTGAGCAAGCCAAGGCGGTAATAGATGATATTGCCCAGCAGTTAAAGTCAGAACAGGGAAACTTCGATGTCCAAATGCAACGGCAAATGCGAAATATGATGCAGGATTTGGGGGTAGCTCGTCAGTCGGAAGTGGATGAACTGCGGGGTAGAATTGACCGTTTAGAGCGTCAATTGCGCGATTTGGAAAATAAGCTTTGGCGTTAGGATGTCCTTTCTGATTTAAACTAATTGTGTCCTGTTGGTAATGTTTTTGCCAGGATACCTAAGTAAGGAGAACTGATTTTGAAACCAATTTTCCTCAGCGTGGCGTTCATGCTGGTGTGTGTTGTGCTGTTGATTGTGGGGCAAGTAGGCAGTAAACAGAATACTGCCATTGCTGCCCAGTTAACCCAAACGTCGTCAGCGCCCACAACTGTAACTGAAAACAATATCTTAATTGCGAGTAATACTATGTCTGATGCCAATGCTGTAACTACCCCCTCTGGATTAAAGTATGTCGAGTTAAAAGAGGGGACTGGGGCGACTCCTCAACCTGGACAAACGGTTGAAGTTCACTATATCGGCACTCTAGAAGATGGTACTAAGTTTGATAGTTCACGCGATCGCGGTCAACCCTTCAGCTTTAAAATTGGCGTCGGACAAGTAATCAAAGGTTGGGATGAAGGACTTAGCACTATGAAAGTAGGCGGTCGTCGTCAGTTAATCATCCCTCCAGAGTTAGGTTATGGCTCTCGTGGCGCTGGTGGTGTGATTCCGCCCAATGCAACTCTGCTGTTTGATGTGGAATTGCTGGGAGTTAAGTAGGAACTAGGGCATGGGGAATGGGGACGAGAGGGAATTATTAAAAGAAGTTTCTATTTTCTCTGTTCTCAATGCCCTATTAAATAAATTAGATATTTCAGAGTATAGATGGGGCAGAAGTACAGCTAGAAAACGTGAGAAAAAGTATCTGTAACTTTGATCAAACTGCCGCGACTATACCAACAACCTAAACGTCAGACTGATACGCCCGAATATTTCTGGTTGCTTGAGAATTCCATGCTTCCAATCTTGCTGCGTCTTTTGAGGCATAAAAAGTAAAGAACCACTTTTAAGTAAGTAACTATATTCTATGCTTTTGTCTTGTTTATTCTGAAATGTAATTATTCTTTCAGCCCCTAACGAAATAATAGAGATACCAGTATTCTGCATGAGTTCATCAATTGAGTCGGAGTGAAATCCCATTGTTGAGTTACCATTTGTGTAATAATTGACTAAACAGTTGTTCGGTCGAAACCCAAAGTTTTTTTCAAGCCTATCAATAATAGGAAGTAACTCATCCAGCATCGGGCATGATTCATAAGAAATGTTTGAGTAGTTATATGGGGAACCAAAGCTGGCTGTTTTTCGCGCCCGTATACGCTCATCCCAGTTAGTTATGGATATAAGACTATCAAATAGAGAATGACTATTCGGCAAAAATTCATCATTAATGAGTAAATCAGGCTCGTTCATTGCTCAAATAAAAATCTTGTTACGGTTTAATCTTTTAAATCATAAATATAAAATTCTGTTGCAGTTATTTCCTATTGTATCCAGCCTGATGGTTTCATCAACAAGCCCTCGATTAAATATTCTGAATAATCTACACTAGGATATTTGCCTAAGAGGATTGCACGCTCTTGTGTTGGGCTATTTCGGCCAAAGATAGAGGTAGTCTATCTTTGGCGAAGGTATTGATTTAAATAATTATTTAGTCTGGCTAAATTTTTAAATTTTGAAACTTTGTAAACTGTGGATTGAACAAAAGTTTTGCAGTCCCTGTAGGTCCATTGCGATGTTTAGCTATAATTACTTCTGCAATACCGCGATCGGGAGTATCTGGAGAGTAATATTCATCGCGGTACAACATTATTACCAAATCTGCGTCCTGTTCGATCGAACCCGATTCTCTCAAATCTGACAACATCGGACGCTTGTTAGTACGCGCTTCCACCCCTCGACTCAATTGAGATAAAGCAATAACTGGTACAGATAATTCGCGTGCTAAACCTTTAAGTTGACGCGTAATTTTTGATAATTCTTGAACTCGATTATCGCCTGCTCCTTCCATCAATTGTAAGTAATCTATTACAATTAATCCTAATTCAGTTCCAAGTTCAGCTTGTAGTCTTCTTGCCTGACTACGCATTTGTGTAACTGTAATATTTGGCGTGTCGTCAATATAAATTGGCATCTCTGAGAGGATACCAATAGCACGGCTTAAAGGTTCCCACTGTGTTTGGCTCAGGCGTCCAGTTCGCAGATAAGTACTTTCAATTTGCGCCTCGCTAGCTAATAGGCGTTGTGTCAGTTGCTCTTTAGACATTTCCAAGCTGAAAACAGCAACTGGTAATTTATAAGAAGCGGCGATGTTATGAGCTAGGTTCAAGCAGAAGGCCGTTTTCCCCATTGATGGGCGCCCCGCGACAATAATCAAATCAGATCGTTGAAAGCCGCTGGTCATGGCATCTAAATCGTAAAATCCGCAGGGAATTCCAGGTAAGGCGATGCCTTGATTTCGATCCTCAATATCCTGGAAATTATTAATTAGAGTATCAGAAATATGAACTAAACCCGATTGGGGACGTTCTTGAGTAACCCCGAAGACCTTCTGTTCTGCCTGATCTAAAACAGTTGGTAACTCGGTTTCTGTCTCGTAACCAAGATGTACAATTTCATTGCCAGCTTTAATTAACTGTCGCCGCAGGTATTTTTCCATCACTAACCCTGCTAAGGCGTCGATGTTCACAGCTGACACTGTGCGGTCTACCAGAGTTGCTAACTTATTTCTACCACCAATACGGGCAAGGATCTCATGGTCAGTCAGCCAACTGGTGACAGAGAGCAAGTCTGTGGGTTTACCTTGGGCGTGGAGCCTCACAGCTGCTTGATAAATATCTTTGTGAGCGCTAATGTAAAAAGCTTCTGGAAGGAGGCGATCGCTAACTCGACTAATCGCTTCTGGATCTAGCAAAATACCCCCCAAAATAGCTTCTTCCGCCTCGATATTTTGGGGTGGTACGCGTAGTTTACCGCCGTAGGCATCGCTACCTAGCCCTTGAAAACTCAGTTCTTCAGCCATAAACGATTTTAGTTTTGAGATGAAAGCTAGTCGGGAGTAGAGACGCGATTAATCGCGTCTGTATAAGAGTTAGGAGTTGTTATTTACCCCTGCTACCCCTGCTTGCTCTGCTCCTTTTGCTCCTTTTGCTCCTTTTGCTGTCTTTTAGCTAGCGACGACTTGAATATCTAGTTGTGCCGCTACTTCCAAATACAGCTTGATTTCGGCTTGATAAGTACCAAGGTGGTTAATATCGGGGATGGTAATTCCCCGCCGATCAACTTCTTGACCAGTGGCTGCCTTAATGGCATCTGCAACATCTTGGGTAGTGATAGTACCGAAAATTGCTTCGTTTTCACCAACTTGCTTGGCAATTGTCAAGCTGCCAACTTTTTCTAAAGATTCTTTTTGCTCAAGAGCTTGTTGTCTAAGTTCTAATTGCCGTTGACGCTCTTGCTCACGACGGCGTTCTACTTGCTTGAGAATACCAGGAGTGGCATTAGTTGCCAATTTCTGGGGAATCAGATAATTACGAGCGTAGCCAGGAGCTACTTCCACTAAGTCACCAGATTTTCCTAGCTTGCTGATATCTTGATTTAAAACTAACTGCACACGTTTCGCCATCGTTTTTCGTTTTTCCTGTAAAATCTGATTAATTTGGGTTTGGGTAGGATAGCTCACAATGTCAATGCTGTATTCCAAGCTTCTTTGCCTATACCCTAAAGCTTACAGATCGTAGCGAAAGGAAGGGTGCGATCGCAACTATTAACGCTAGAAAATTGAAGGAGTGGGGGATTGGGCAGTGGGGAATGACGGAACACAGGGGGAGCAGGGGCCCAATGCCCCATGCCCAATGCCTAAAAGTTATTTCTCATTTCCCGTATACGCGCAAAGGTTTGGACTGCATCACTACTCTTAACAGTTAATTGTAATGATGGCTGATCCCAACGTAAAAAGGGATTGGTTCGCTTCTCTACTGCCAGTAGCGAGGGTATGGTAGCTTCTCCTCGACTACGGCAAGCTTCTACTTCATTGAAGCGTCTTTGTAAGTCGGCATTGTCGCCATCTAAAGTTAGGGCAAATTGCAGATTTTTTAAGGTGTATTCGTGGGCACACCAGACGCGTGTATCATCGGGTAGAGAGCGCAGTTTGCTTAAAGAGTCCACCATTTGGGTTACTGTTCCTTCAAACAAGCGACCGCAACCGCCAGAAAATAAGGTATCGCCGCAAAATAAATCGCCTGTCTCACCAGCTTTTTCGGGGGGAAAGTAGTAAACGATGTGAGCGCGGGTATGTCCGGGAACGAAGACAACTTCAGCTATGCGGTCTGCAAACTGGACGCGATCGCCTTGTTGCAAAAACACCTGCTGTCCCGGAATTCTACCACGATCCTCGGCGCCTCCATAAACTATCAGTTGGGGGAATTGTTCTATTAATTGCTTATTACCACCCACATGATCGTTATGGTGGTGCGTGTTGAAAATTGCTACCAACTCAGCTTTTAATTCTGCCAGTTTCTCTAATACTGGTTGAGACTCTGCTGGATCGACAACAGCAGCGATATTTTGTTTGCGATCATGTAACAAGAATACGTAGTTGTCTGAGAGTGCTTCCAGACGGATTACCTGCATTACCTCTGCCTCCCTTACAACATAAATCTTTTGTATTGTGTAACAATCCTAAGTCTCAGCAAGTAACCAGGCTACCTGCATAAGTTACATCAAGTATTTATACTTGGTTTAGTATAAATGTAAAGCCTGATTAATATATGATAATATACAACCGTAGGTATACGGTAACTTTACCAGAAAAAAACAAAATTTATCTGGATTTATCAGTGGATTTTCTCTGGAAATAACCGCAAATACAAAGTTAGATTTACTTTGTTATTTCCTGTTATAAGGATACCAAAAAATCGATTCAATCATTGGGGATATTTTCTTTCATCTGTAAGATTTAATAGAATTAAAATTCTATATATATTCTTTTGGATATTAAAGGTTGATTAAATATTATCACTGTTCATTTTTAGAGGTTTTATACGTGTTAGTAATCTCTGCAAAATCTGGACAACTAGGTAACAGGTTATTGTTATATGCTAATTTTCTTGCATTTGCTATTGAAAATAATTTCACAGTTCTAAACCCAGCATTTGAAGAGTATGCTGATTTTTTTACGTCAACAGATAAAGATTTGTTATGTTGCTACCCTTCTACACAATTTTCAGTTGTAGGAAACCGATTGCTACGTAAATACTATTATAATATCAATCGTTATTTAGCTGAAAGCGGACGCTTTAACACAATTAATATTAAGCGGAATCAGCCCTTTAGCTGGAGTAATTCAAGCATCACAAAAGAATTAAAATCACGGTATATCAACTTTTTTCAAGGATGGATATTTCGCGATGGATGGTTTGTAGATGATATATCAAATCTGCAAAAACATGGGGGAAAAATTCGTGCTTACTTTCAACCTTTAAAGAAGTATCAGTTAAATGTAGGAAAACTTATATCCAATATTCGTAGCCAGACTGATGTGCTCATTGGAGTCCATGTCCGTCATGGAGATTATCAGCAACATCAAAATGGCAGATATTTTTATTTAGTTGAAGATTATTTAAAGGTTATGGAATCAGCACAAACACTATTTCATAACAAAAAAGTGACATTTTTGATTTGCTCAAATCAGGAACAAAATGAGGATTATTTCCAACATTTATCTTATGTTTATGGCAATAATCATATAATTGAAGATATGTATTCTTTAGCTGAATGTGATTATATTATTGGCCCTCCTAGTAGTTATACTATGTGGGCATCATTTTACGGTGAGCGACCTCTCTATATGATTAGGGATGTGAATAAAACGTTAAAAATCGAAGATTTTGTTCATTTTTCCCAATGGCAAGGAGTTTTTTACTATAACGAAGACTGGAGTAAAAGTGTCTGGGAATGGACACATTAAAATTGATGAACTAGGATTAAAAGTAATAATTATTTAACTTATTTATGAAAACAGAAAGTAGAGGATTTATTACAATTTTAACTGGACTTTACCCTTTTCAAGATTGTATTCATTTTTTGGCGGCAATTAGAAAGTTTCATCAAGAGCCAATCATTATTTTAATTGACCAAGTTCCAATAGTACTCTATCCTTTTCTGAAAGCTTTTAAAAATGTAATTTTAAAGCCAGCACCTGCAAATGAAAATACTGTTTTAGCATCACGTCAAGCAAAACTGGCTCTCTATGAAGCCTCTGAGTTTGATAAAACGATTTACTTAGATTCAGATATTTGCTTACTTTCCGATATCAACGACGTATTTGAATATTTAGATAAATATGATTTGCTATTAACTGAAGATGTGCAACCTTCTATTGTTAAAGCCACAAATTTATTGCGTGGAAAGCAAGAAGACCTTTTACAAGATGTTTTGCCAATTCTGCAATCTATCGGGTTACCTTTGGAAGCAGATAGTGTGCAGTATAATAGCGGTTTGATAGCTTTTTGTAAAACAGAAGTAACTAAAGTGTTTTTTCAGGAATT
Organism: Nostoc sp.; assembly: GCF_036919595.1. Classification (GTDB taxonomy): domain Bacteria; phylum Cyanobacteriota; class Cyanobacteriia; order Cyanobacteriales; family Nostocaceae; genus Nostoc. The sequence goes on from NZ_JBALCO010000011.1 coordinate 40,670, forward strand.
TCAACGTTATTTTGAGATTGTCAAAAACAACCAAGATAAATTACTTTTAAAAGACCAAGGGGCTTTTGCTTCTGCGATCGCATCTGTACGCCCTCACATGAAAATCCTACCACCCACCTATAATTATCTCAGTAAATGGGAGGATGCTTATAATATTCAGGAACAAATTAAAGTTCTTCACTGTACCTATCCTTATCGACCTCAATATGCTAAAAATATTAGTCGTTCATTATATACAAGGATTTTTGACAGATTCGCTAAAGTATTTTTACCGAACCAAGTTACAAATCCCTGGCGCAAGAAATGACATATTCATTATAAAGATATGCACGGGTCTTTTTCCTGTATGACACTCTGGCAAAATTTAAATATTTATTAATATTGAAATTGCAAATTGACAGGAGAACATTTCACAATTGAAAGTTTCATTAGTTGTTGGTGATCTATCAGGAGGCGGTAGTATTCGAGCATATTTACTAGCTCAAGTACTGCAAAGCCTTAATTATCAAGTAGAGATTGTTGGTTTTATTTATGGGAAAGAACTGTATGCGATTCCTCCAGCTTGCATTTCAGTTGTTTCTCTTGCAGGTACAAATTATCCGGAATTTCTGATATCTGCTCGTCAACTCCTGCAAAAAATAGATGGAGATATTATTTATGCAGTAAAACCAAAGTTTACAAGTTTTGGTCTATCGCTACTTAAAAAATTTAGTGGTCGTCGTCCTTTAATTTTAGATATGGATGATTGGGAACTTAGTTGGCACGGAGGTGATGAGTGGAAATATCGTCCTAGTCTTAAGCAATTTTATCGCGACATTTTCAAGAAAAATGGGGCATTGAAATTTCCAGATCACCCACTGTATCTCAACTGGATGGAAAACTTAGTCTCAAAAGCAGATGCAGTAACGATAGATACTCAATTTCTCCAAAAACGCTTCGGTGGTGTTTACGTACCTAATGGTAAAGATACCGCAATGTTTGACCCCCAGAAGTATGATTCTGAGTCTAGCAGAACGGATTATGGTCTTTCTGAGTATCGAATACTCATGTTTCCTGGGGCACCACGACCTCACAAGGGGGTTGAAGACATCCTAATGGCGCTCAATTTGTTGCATGAGCCAGATTTAAGATTAGTGATTGTGGGTGGTAGTCCTTACGATGATTATGACGAGAAATTGATTCAAAAGTGGGGGCGTTGGATTATTAAATTACCAAAGTGCCCTGTAGAATTAATGCCTAAAGTTGTAGCAGCTGCTCACATTGTAGTTGTTCCCCAGCGAGATACTTTGACTGCTCGCGCTCAGTTTCCCCTGAAGTTGACAGATGGCATGGCAATGGCTAAACCTGTATTATCAACGCGCGTTGGAGATATTCCCCAAATTTTAGGTAATACTGGTTATTTGGTTGACCCTGCTTGTCCTGAACAACTTGCTGAACAAATTCAATTGATATTTAAAAATTTAGAGTCAGCAAACCAGCAAGGTATCAAGGCAAGAGAAAGATGTGTTGAACACTATAGCATAGAGGCTATGGCTTCTGTGCTCAAGTCAGTAATTGCTCAGTTGTGAATCTTGATTGAGCGTGGGGCATTGAAAAAGAGATTTTCATTCTTTCATTGTGCCACAGCAGTTCTGGTATTCTATCTAGCAAAATCTTTAGAAGCTGGTGTTGTAGATGGAACCGTGTTTTAACGGAGTTGAGACATGAAAATTATTTAGTTTGATTTATTTGAACTTTAGCAAATTTTGCAAGTAATTTGTGAATAATATTAATAAGTGAAAGTTGCATAAAAATACCCAATGTCTACCAGAAAACTACTACTAAGATTCGCTAAACCCTATCCAGGTTTAATTCTGCTGACAATATTGTTAGGATTTTCTGGAGCTTTATTTAATGGGATCAGCACAGCTTTAATTGTGCCAGTGGTTTTAAAAATTGTGGGGCAAGAAGTAGATTTAAGTAGCGCTCCTCCCATCCTAAAAAGGTTGATATCTCCATTTGATCATACTCCAGAACCTTACCGGATAGCAGTAATGGCTGGGGCAATTATATTTACAATTATTTTAAAGAACTTAGCTACTTATGCCAGTTCCTTAACATCGAGTTCTTTAACCCGAAAGCTGACATCGGATATGCGCGAAACCGGGTTAAAGCTGTTACTAGAAATTGATATAGATTATTATGCCAAAACGAAGGTTGGTGATTTAATCAACTGTCTTGGTGGAGAAATTGGCCGGGCTGCAAGTGCTATAGGTAGTATAGTCAAGATAGTTATTCTGGTAATTACAATTTTAGTTTTTGTCGGTTTATTACTGTCAATTTCTTTGCAATTGACAATTGCTGCTACATTTTTGCTGTCGTTGGTGACGTTAATAAATCAGTATGCCATTTCCCGGTCTAAAAACTTTGGTAAGCAACTCAGTCAGATGTCTAGAGCATATTCAATCTCTGTGCTAGAGACTTTGAACGGAATTCGATTGGTAAAGGCAACAGGAAATGAAGAAAAAGAATATCAACGGATTAAAAAATTAATTCGCGATCGAGAAACAGCAGATTTTGAATCTCAGGTTAATTCGGAAGCGATTACACCTATGGGTGAGGTGATGGGTATTACAGCTTTACTGCTGATTGTACTTTTAAGTAAAACCTTCTTTGCTAACCAAGTTTCTTCCCTTTCTACCGTACTTCTGACATATTTATTAGTGCTGTTGCGAGTGCTGCCATTGATTTCTCAGTTAAATACTATTCGCAGCAACTTTGCCAGTACCGCCGCCAGTGTAGATGTTACCAATGAGTTTTTAAGCCTGCATGATAAGCCGTTCATGGGCAAAGGTAAGCTTCCCTATACAAAATTAAAAGAGGGCGTGTCTTTTAATTTTCTTTGCTTTGCTTACCCTGGTCATGAGAAGTTGGTACTCAAAGATGTGAATTTATATTTACCGCGTGGCACAACCTTAGCATTAGTAGGCAGTTCTGGTGCTGGGAAATCCACTATGGCAGACCTTTTACCCAGATTCTATGACCCGATCGCTGGCAGTATTACCATTGACGGCATCGATTTGCGGGAGTTCGATGTTATATCCCTGCGAAAGCGAATGGGAATTGTCAGTCAAGATACCTTTCTTTTTAATGACTCGGTGCGAAATAACATTGCCTATGGACGACCAGAAGCTACTGGAGATGAAATTCTTACAGCCGCCAAGCGGGCAAATGCCTATGAGTTTATTAGCAAATTGCCTCAGGAATTTGACACCTTGATTGGCGATCGCGGCGTGATGTTGTCTGGTGGACAAAGGCAAAGATTAGCGATCGCCCGCGCCCTACTCCAAAACCCCGAAATTCTGATTTTAGATGAAGCCACCAGCGCTTTAGATACCGTTTCTGAACGCTTAGTACAAGCTGCACTCGATGATCTTAGTCGCGATCGCACCACCTTAGTAATTGCTCACCGCCTTTCCACAGTCCAAAAAGCCGATCAAATAGCCGTATTAGATCAAGGACAAGTAGTAGAGATAGGAACCCATGAAAAACTTTTACAAAAGGGTGGTTACTACTCACGTTTGTACTCAATGCAATTTAGCGATCGCCCTAATAAAAACTTGATTCAGACAAAAATTCTTAAGGCAATGCGCCTAAACTCCAAAAGATTTGCTGAATATCCTGAAGCTACTAAACACAATCAAAGCTGGCTCCGCATCTCTCACGAAATTCGGACGCAACTGAACTCGATGATTGGGTTCCTGCGCTTATTACTTGATGATCTGGTAGACAATTCCCAAGAACGGCAGGAATTAATTGAAGACTCTTACAAATCAGCTTGGAGAATTCTCAATACCATAGATGTTTTTGAGGATGTTATCAACTTGCAAATGAAGGGGCGATTCATCTCAATTTCTGATCAAAATCAAGATATTATAAATACCTATTCTCAAAGCTTTAATCATATCTCCGTTGAGTTTCGGACTTCTCTTAATCTCATCCTTAGCTCTCTCCGCTCTCTAGCTGATAATTTAATATCCACTACAGAAGAACAAAATGGATTAATTACTGAAACTTATGAATCTGCTATATATCTGCTCGATAATTTAGAAAATTTTGAGGATAGTATTAATCTCTAAAATTATGAAAAATTCTACTTTAAAAGAACACTATATTTTTTTCATTGGTGAAGAGTTACCCCAACCAGAGGCTCATCTAGTGCAGTCTACAAATGCAGCTAATGCCGCCGCCAACTTGGGATACTCAACAGTTTTAGTATACCCTCACAAAAAAGCAAAAGTTATTAATATAGCTAATATAGCTCGTCCTTTTCAACCGATAAAAACACCAACGGAACTTGTTAAATATTACAACCTCCATGATAAGTTAAAAGTTGCTCCCTTACCGATGCCTTGGCCAATTGATCATTTTCGGAGCAAATTTACTGACTCTAACACTATTGCAAGCAAGTATTATTTACCATTTCACATACTTCCAACTACTAAACTTGTCCACAGTCGCAACTGGAATTTTGTAAAAGCTGCCATCAAAAATGGCGTTCCCGCAATTTACGAACACCATCACCATGAAGATAAGCTGTTTGAGCCAGAAATTGTCACAAATCCGCTATTGCAAATTGCTGTCACAGTTGTAGACACTATCCGCGAAAGCATGATTAAAAATGGGATGCCGCCAGAAAAAGTAATTAGGTTGCACAATGGTTTTAATCGCTTATTTATGCAGAGACAACCAGAAAAAGCAGCAGAATGGCGTAAAAAACTATTGCCAGACGAAAACCAAAAATTAGTAGTTTATGCGGGAGCATTACAGCAATTTAAAGGTATTGATGTACTAATTGATGTGGCTAATGAAATGCCGAATGTGCAATTTGCCTGTGCAGGTGGTAAGCCAACAGAAGTCGAATATTATCAGCAATTTGTCACAAAAAAACAGATTCATAATATTAAATTTTTGGGATATGTTTTGCATAATGAGTTAGCATCTTTGCTACAAGCAGCCGATGTTTTAGCTCACCCTCATTGTTCGGGAAAAGCGGCAACTTTCACATCTCCCTTAAAGTTATTTGACTACTTTGCCTCTGGAACTCCCATTGTAGCGACAGAAATTCCTTCATTAGTTGAATTTAAAGATACTCAGTCCATTACTGCTTGGTGTGAGCCTGATAACCCCAGCAATTTTGCCGAATGTCTGAAACAGGTTTTAGAAACTCATCCCAGAAAAGTAGAAGGTTATCCAGATAGTATCGAGTTTGTCAAGCAGTTTTCTTGGGAAAATAGAGCGGCCAAAATCCTTAGTTATGTTGATGAATCTCTGCTTCCCTCACTTATTGTGTAAGTGAAAATGGGTGAAATTAGGGAAAATAACTGATGACAATTAATAACTAAAATGACTATTAAAACTGTAGGTATGATTAGCAGCTATCGAGGTTTAGAAACCAGAGCCGATTGGCTGTGGCAACAAACCCCGAATCAATTTGGAGTTTGGGGAAATATACAAATGCAGGCACTGGCAGTAAAACCAGATTTTCTGTTGATGTATCAATTTGATTTTCCTCAAGCACCGCCACAAAAATCTTGGTTAGATAGTTTTCGTAAACAGCAGCAAAAATCAATAGTAAATGTTGATTCTCTACTGCGTGGTGTGAACAAAGAGGGGATTATTTATTTACTAAGAGAACCACCTTTAGATGAAATTGTTGAAATAACTAATCATAATTATCAACAAGCCCAAAAGTATTCCGGCTACGTTTCTGGTCCTGATAATTTTGCTCCTACTCCAGACTATATGCCTGCTATTTGGTATCACTCAAATTCATTTCAAGATTTAAATGAAATGCCACCTCCCAAAAAGGTTGCTCCATGTAGTTGGATTACTTCAGGAATTAGCCGCACAGTTAATCATCGCCAGCGTTTAGACTTTTTGCAGTCTCTGCAATCTAGTGGCATTAAATTTGATTTATATGGGCGTAACTTACCAGAATCGGCTAAAAAATCGGGAGAATTGGGTAATAAATGGTATGGCATGGCACCATACTATTACAATCTGGCAATTGAAAATTATGCTGATAATAATTGGTATGTGAGTGAAAAACTTTGGGATAGTTTGCTTGCTTGGTGTCTACCAATCTACTATGGTGGGCCGGCAGCTGATAAATTATTGCCACCAGGTAGTTTTTTAAGATTGCCCAGTTTAGATGAAAAAGGCATTGCCTACATCCAACAAGTGACAGCTACACCTGATGCTTGGTATGCTGCCAAAGATGCGATCGCAGAAGCACGTCAAATCATTTTACACAAATTAAACTTGCTTAACTGGTTGTCAAACTTTGTTGCTAAACACTCATAAATTATGAATGGTATTTGTACCCTTGGCAATGACTATGTTTTCGATCAACTGGTGGCTTTGCTCAACAGTATTGATGTTATTTTAGGTTCAGAAACTCCTGTTTGCATTTATCCTTTCGATGATCAGACACAGCGAATTGCTGATGAAATAGCTAAACGTCCTAATGTATTTATTTACGATAATCAAGAATCAATCAACCGCTGGGATCAATTTATGCTGACAGCAGCACCAGAACGATTGAATCGTAGGAAATCCCGTCTTTATGGCGCTCACCGTCGTTTTTGCGCTTTTGATGGGCCATTCGATAAGTTTGTTTATTTAGATGCAGATACTTTGGTGATGAACTCACTAGCGACAGTATTTGAAAAACTAGATAGTTATGATTTTATTGTCTACGATTTCCAATTTAAAGACGTTAGTAAAATATATAATGTTAATTCTCCCAAATTACTAGAAGTTTTCGAGCAAAAACGCATTGATTCCGAAATATTTTGCTCAGGCTTCTATGGTGCGAAACAGGGAATATTTAACTCTGAACAAAGAGATTGGCTGATATCCCATTTACAAAATGGTGAGGCAGAAATTTTATATGAAGGTGCTGGGGAACAACCATTAGTAAACTACATGGTAATGAGGTCTAATCTTTCTATTTATAACTTTGCTCGCCAACTGCCAGATAATGAAAAAACAGGATGTTCTGCCACATCTAAGCACTTCGAGGAACGAGAACATATTCTCTATGACAAAGGTAATCGACTAACTTACCTGCATTACATTGGTGTTCCTCCTAATATCAATCAAGCAGTCTGTGCCGGAGAAAATATTGAGTTTCCCTATCGGGATTTATTTCTCTACTATCGTTACTTACACGAACCAGAAAAGCGTCCAGTCTTTCAAAACCCTCCTAAAAGTTATAATGACGCTTCAATACCAAATTTACTTACAAGAGCTTTGCGAAAATTTAAGTTAATTAACCAAGGATAATTTATGAGTAGGGGAATTTATATTGTTGCCAATGATCGTGTTATCGATAATGCTATTGCCTTACTCAATAGCATTCGTTACTATGACCCAGAAGTAACCATTTATCTAATACCTTTTAATGAAAGTTATCATAAGGTAGCAGAACAGCTTGCTACCTTACACAACATCAAAATTTTCCCAGATTTAGAACTTATTGACAAATTTACCAAACGCATTGGAGAAATTTTTGATCGAGATTTTCTTGCCTTACCCAACAAAATGCGTAAACTGGTGGTATGGTTTGGCCCTTTAGATGAATTTATTTATATAGATACAGATATTGTCGTTTTTGAAAAAATCGCCGACAATTTAGACAAACTTTCAGAAGTCGATTTCTTCTGTTGTGATTACCATCATGCCAATGACAAGCTGCGAAATATCTTTGACCCATTTGTGAAAGAACAGCAAATTTTTTCCGATGCTCAACTTCAAGATGTTTTTAACAGTGGCTTTTGGGCTTCAAGAAAAGGAATTATTACCGAACAACAGATGGATGAAGTTTTGCGCGAGTGTGCAGTGCATCGCGAATATTTTGATTTTTCTGAAGGAGTTACAGACCAACCTATTCTGAATTATCTTGTTCTCAAACTTATTGCCAAGCGTGGTAATCTCGTTAAAATTCCTGGGGGAGGGCCTGGTAGTTGGGCAGGTTCGCAAAATTTCCAGCAGCAAGAATACGCCCTCTATGACCGAGGACAACGACTAAAATATCTTCATTGGGCTGGTACGCGGATTAAAACTGGTAGTCCCTATTGGCAATTGTGGGAACACTATCGCTATCTCCATGAGGGCAAATTCGCCTTCATCCCCAAACTGACTCGCCGTTTATTTCCCTTTGTTGCTGCCCGCACTTAATATTAGGAGTATCCCAATGATTGATGGCATTTATATCTTAGCAAATGATGTTGTCTATGACCAATTAGTTGCGTTGCTCAACAGTATAGAAGCTAATGCTGGCAGGAAAATTCCTATTTGTATACTTCCATATAATCAGCGATTAGACAAAGTAAAGGTAGAGATTGCATCTAGAGATAATGTCACCTTATTTGAAAATTATGATTCCATAGCTTATTGGGATAACTTTGCTATCCAGATATGGAAAAATTATCCTAGAGCACAAAAAACTTGGCGAGAATGGGGCTTCCCGGAACTCTATGAGTTACCAATGCACCGCAAATTTTGTGCTGTGGATGGTTCCTTTGATAAATTTATTTATTTTGATGCAGATACTTTATTAATGGGATCCGTAGATGATGTATATGAAAAACTAGATACCTATGATTGGGTAGTCAATGATTTTCAGTATAAGTCTGATTTAAAATTTATTTTTGATGGTTCGCCAGAGCAGATGCAGGAAGTTTTCAACTCAGATAACTTGCAATCTAAAGTGTTTTGCGCTGGTTGGTTTGCCACTAAGAAAAATGTTTTTTCTACAGCTATAAGAGCCGACTTACTCAACAAATTAACATCAGGTGAGGCAGATGTTATGGCTTTTTTAGCGCCTGACCAATCTTTATTTAACTACATGGTTGTGAGAAGCGGAATTTCGTATTATAACTTTGCTTTTCATGACTGCGAACAGGCAACGGGTAACCACTGGAGTTCTCAATTTGATCTGCTAAATAACGTCCTTTACGACGAAGGGCGGAAGTTGATGTACTTACACTATATGAGTATATCTTCTTCAGCTTTTGTGCGGCTTTGTGGGGGTGAAGATGTTGATATTCCTTACCGCGATGTTTTCTTATATTATCGGTATTTAAAATCGCCTGAACAACGTCCTCAAACCTTTACGCGTCCAAGCCAGCTACTGCTTCTACAAAAGTCTACTAGTAGTTTCATTCAGCAAAGAGTCAATAACATCAAGTTAAAGTATCGTAACCTCAAAGATAGAATTAATGGGTACTAATAATATAGCAAAGCTATGCCAGTTAAATCAGCTTGTTCTAAATCTATGACATAGAATCTAAATCTAAAGATTGCATACCTTCGCGTTCTATAAAGGTCATCATACTTCCCAACTGCAACCAAACTAATAAACAAGTAAACAGACTAATTGGTAGACCGACTCCTAAAGCCAAAGAGGAGGGAAAGCCAAATATTTCTAAGCCTGAAGACAGAAATACACAAGTACCGGCAGTTATGCCGAGAAATGGCACAAATAATTGTTTCAGTGAAGAACGAGGTTTAGTATTTTCCGTGCGATCGCTTGGCCATTTCTGCACAATTACTTTCAAAGTGCCAGATAATGCCAAACCAGATGTTAATGCTGTTAGAAAGCCAACAAGTAACAGAAAATAAGGCGGTTGCAGAGGAAAATAGTACATGAAAACTCCTGATTGATATTAAATAATTTTTATTTTTTGTTTGTTGACTGGTTTCCAGCAAAAGACCCAAGGAATGTAGCTTTTGGGAGGATAGCCGCTGCGCCTTCCCTGGATAAGTCTGTTAAAATACCGATCGCTATATTTAGTAAACGATCCGGTTTTAAGTCATCTTTAACCAGGTTCCACAGGCGTTGGACATCTTCGGTGTGGAGGCGGTCATCTTCGGTAAGAGCAAGTACCAGTTGTCGCCGTAGAAACTTGCCTTCTTGGGACATTAAATATTGGAACCCCATCTGGGCTGTGGGCAATACATCAAAGTTGTTATCACTACGAGCGATCGCAATCAAATTTTCTAACCGCTGCCACTGGAATTTACCATCTTTGAATAACACATTCAATAATCGCCGCCGTAATTCGGGCGATTCCCCTGTCAGCAACCGCCGTGCTATATAGGGATAACCCACTTCAACAATTTTGAAATCTGGGTTCAGGCTCAGGGCAATACCTTCCTGAGCCACCAGGGAACGAATAATCAAAGCAAACTTCGCTGGGACTCGGAAAGGATATTCGTACATCAGTTCCGAGAATTCATCGGTAATAGTTTTGAAGTTAAAATCCTTGACATTTTTGCCAATGGCGTTTCCCAGCACCGCTTCTAATGCTGGCACAATTGGGCAAATATTCGTGTCTGGAGTCAGAAATCCTAATTTTACAAAATCTTCAGCTAAGTCGGTATAGTCTTTATTCACCAAATGCACTAGTGCATCTACTAACGTTTCTTTGGTGGTTTCCCCCAACTGATCCATCATCCCGAAATCAATGTAAGCCATCCGACCATCAACCACAGCAAACAAATTGCCGGGATGAGGGTCAGCATGGAAGAAGCCGTGTTCCAAAAGCTGTTGCAATCCTGAAGTAACACCAATTTGGATGATCGCCTCTGGGTCTAAACCTGCTTCGCGGATGCGTTTAGTGTCCGTCAGCTTGAAGCCATCAATCCATTCCAGCGTTAAAACGTGGGTATTGGTATAACGCCAGTAAATTCCTGGAACTTTAACTTGCGGGTCGTTGCGGAAGTTGCTAGCAAAGTGTTCGGCATTGCGGCCTTCATTAATATAGTCGATTTCTTCAAATAGCTTCGTGCCAAACTCGTCCACAATTAAACTTAGGTCGTGACCGAGATTGAGGGGTAACCAGGGAGCTATCCAACTCGCCGCCCACCGCAATAGATAGAGGTCGCGGGTGAGAATCGGGCGTAAGTTGGGGCGTTGCACCTTAACTGCGACTTCTTCGCCGCTGATCAGACGACCACGATATACTTGACCCAAGCTAGCAGCAGCTACCGGGTTAGGTGACAGTTCACTAAAGCTTTCATGGATTGGACGGTCTAGCTCAGTTTCGATAATTTTGTAAGCGATCGCATTATCGAAAGGTGGTAACTGATCTTGTAACTTGATCAGTTCTTCTAAAAAATCTTTGCGTATCAGGTCAGGCCTGGTAGAGAGGGCTTGACCAACTTTAATAAAAGTCGGACCGAGCCTGGTCAGCAGTTCTCGCAACTGGATAGCTCGTTTACCTTTATTCTGCTCAACTTTATCTTGCCATTCGTCCCACTTGAGATTGAGTAGAAATCCTGCAAAAGAGGAGATAATTCTCAGCAGTCGCCCCCAGGCAAGCCACGGACGGTAACTATAGTAGCGAGCGATCACATCTGGATTATAGAGTTTTAGCTGAGTAGGTTGATACTGACCCACGCCTTTTTTTGCCTCTTCCACTGAAAAATTTACAATTATGGTTTTTATGCTGACCCACAAGTTAGTTGCAAGTTCAGGATTGCAGTAGTCTTTTATCTAAAACAACTAAAACTTTATCCTTTGGGGATATTGTTCGAGGCGATTTTAGCCTATATTACTGCCTAGATTTCTTTATCTTTTTCTTAATTATACTTTATAAAACTACAACTACTTATCCAAGTTTCAGATGATTTTATCTTTTTTTAACCATTGTTTATAAAAATATAAATATTTACCTATATTTGATGTATAAAAATTTAAATAAACTGTGACAGTTAAGTAACTTTATTTACTAACAGTTATATGGAGCAGTAGTACTATTACTGTCTTGGATTTAATCATTTTAAAATTCAGATTGTCTTAGCGACCCATTTAGCTTTGCCTGAATACTCCTGCGATCATGGTCTTCTAAAACACTCGTCCATAATGAAGTTGATAAAATAGCATTACAGGTGACTGCTGTAACTGTAATTACAGCCCATTCAGAAGTTATTCCTAACAGAAACAAACTTTTATTGACTAACCAGGACAAGCCCAAGTAGTATACTACTGCAATTTAAACATGTTATATCCTCACCGTATATTAGTTTCAACGAAGCCAAAACGCGCATAGAACGAGCGTAAGTCAGATGATTTATTTCATACCAATTCTGTATGAATATGCACCAAACTATATGACGAACGAACCGCAAAGAACGCATAGACATGTTCGCGTTGACGGAGCCTCTCGTAGAGAAGCGTCTCTAAGAGTTGTGGCTTACCGCAGGGGAGGACACAAAGAAATAAATAAACAAATAAGAAGCCAAGAAAATTTGGCGTAGCCTCACAGAGAAATGATAAGCTAATCAGCATTTAAGTTGCATAAAAACAGGGCTGAAGCCCTTACTACAAGCGAATCATCCTGGAAAAATGAATGACGATTAGCTTATCAGGACTTACGCACAGGTAACGAAAAATCGAACCACAGAGGACACGAAGGAATAAGAGTTTGAGAGGTTTTTTGCGTAAGTCCTATATCTGTTCGGTTTCTTGCAGGACAAAATGTATAGTTAGGTGGATGAATCAACCCGCGACTCATAATATAATTATCATTTAGGAATGATATAAATTTGATAATTGGTAGTGGTTTTGCCACAATTACCAATTACCAATAAGCTACTTTTAATTATCATGTAGTGCTATTTAGATTTAGCCTCCAAGTTTTCTAGACGGCTTCTTAATTCCTGGTTTTGTTGTTTGAGTTGGTCGAAATCTTCACGCAATTGACGCAGGGTTTTTTCTGAACCAATATTCTTTTGCACCTTAGAAATTTCTTCTTCAGCATAACGAAGTACACGCCCATCGACTGCTTGTTCAGCTAGCGATCGCAAAATCCTGACTGCTTTGGGTGTTTCCATTTGTCCTAATGCTGCTGCTACCGCCACTTGCGTTAAAAAGAAGGTTTCTTTGGCTAGTTCTGTTAATTTTTCTAAAATTCGTTCTAAATTAACCGGATTCTGACCTACAGAAATCTTTCCTAAAGCGCGAATTGTGGCTAAACGTAGAGGTTGTGGTACGCCAAGTTTGGTGTATTCGATTAGCAGATTTAAGGCTGTTTCCGAAGTTTTGAATTCAGCTAAACCAGCAACTGCACCACTCCGCACGACTTCATTCCAACCTGCTTTCTCTTCTAAAACGCCTTTTAGCAGCTTTAATACCTTGTCTTCCTTGGGTTTTTCTTCCAAATTTGCAGATGCGATCGCCCCGATCACACGAGAGGCTGTTGCTTCCACGTAGTAGCTGGGATCGCCCTTTTGCAACAAGCTTCTCACAACTTTATAGCTTTCAGCGGTTTTGATTTGAGCAAGTACTTCCACTACAGATCGTCGCACGTAAGCATTTTTATCTTTTAATCCAATAACTAAGCCATCAAAGGCTTGGTCTAAATTAATTTGGGCTAGTTGTTTAGCCACTTCCACACGCACACCCCACAAGGGGTCATTTTTTAGCGCCACAGATAGTGCAATGGTAGCTTCTAACCCGCCTTTTTTCGCCAAAGCTTCTGCTGCATAGATGCGCGAAATTGGGTTGGGGTCAGATTCTAACTGGGCTTTTAACTCTGGTATTGGATACTCCAAAGCTACTGTTTTCAGGTAATTATTCCCAACATCAAAGCTGATAAATTGGGGCTTATTTTCTAGGGGAAAGTAGAAGCTTTGTTCACGTTCATTTACCCGCACTACAAAAGTTTTGAGTTGTGAGTTATGAGTTTGGAGTTGGGAATTATTTTTAACTCCCAACTCCCCACTTCTCACTTCTTGTAGCGGATAGCCAAAACCAATAGGGATTTTTAAATCAAACAAATCCTTACTCCCATTTTTACCTTCAGCAGCTTGGGTTTGAGTTACCGTAATTTTTGCTAAATTAGCATCTCCATCCCAAGAGTAAGCTACTTTAAAATCGGGATGACCACCACGATAAACGTATTGGTCAAAGAGGAACAAAAGATTTCGTCCAGTAGCCTTTTCAATCGCCCTGAGTAAGTCTACTGTTTCTACAGTTTTGTGGGCATTATCTTGGATAAATGTTTGGATAGCCTGCCAAAATAATTCATCTCCCAATTGAAACCGAATCATGTGATAAACACAAGACCCTTTTTCGTAGATGTGGTGATCATAAAGTTCAATAGCTTCCCGGTAAACATGTGTTACCATTGGCCGGCGGTAGCGGCTGCTATCTTCACTAATGTAACGACGAGCTTCCAATAAACGATAGTAAGCTGCTTCTTCTAGACTATATTCCTGTTCTGTCCATATCACCTCAGAGTAGGAAGCCATTCCTTCCTTAATCCAAGCATGAGACCAATGTTTAATCACTACTAAATCACCAAACCACTGGTGCGCGAGTTCGTGGACGACTAAACTTTCGGTATTACGGTTATCTAAGGCGGCGCGTTCATCCAGCAAGCATCTATCTGTTAGCAAGGTTGTGGAGGTGTTTTCCATCCCCCCAAAGATGAAGTCATCGACGCAAACCTGGGCATATTTCGGAAAAGCATAGGGATAGCCATACTTTTGGCTCAAAAATTCGATCATGCGCGGAGTTTTGCCCATGCTACGTTTAGCATCTTCCTCCCGTCCTTTTTCTACGTAGTAGGTGACTGCTTTCCCGTTCCACTCATCCCGAATTTCGGCAAAGTCACCGACTGCCAAAGTCATTAAGTAGGTAGGATGAACTTGTTGCTGTGACCAATGGTAGATTTTGTAATCACTATCTTCTGTAGTATCAATCAGTTCGCCGTTAGAAATCGCCACCAGAGGGTTAGGGACGCGGACGCGAATTTCTGAAGTAGACAGTTGTCCTGGATAGTCAAAGCAGGGGAACCAAAAGCGAGAGTCTTCGTCTTCTCCTTGAGTCCAAACTTGAGTAGGCTTGTTGGGGTAGTGCTTGTCTGGTTGAATAAAGTAAATACCGCGTTGCGGTTTTGCCACCGAGTAGGCGATCGCAATCAGCAAGCGTTTACCAATCTGGGTCGCCTCAGAAAGTTGGATGGAAAGCTCTACCCCATCGTAGTCAAAATTTTGTGCCACCTCGTCCACCTGCACAGACTCGATATTCAGGTTGACAGCATCCAAAGTCAGACGATCAATGCCATTACGGATTGGTAAGAGGCGAATGCTACAACTGCCCTGATAGCTTTGCTTGGGAATATCCAAGCTGATATCGAGAAAAATATGCTCTACCTGTCCGGGGCGATCGGGGTTGTAGTGTGGTCTTGCTCCCGGTAACTCAAAAGGTTTGTGTGCGTTATTATCTGTATCAAAATAAAACTTCGACATTGATCCTTACTGACCTTGTAATCCTGAAAAGTCTGGCTTGGCTGGATGTAGTTAAGCAAAAAGCGGTGTCTGTATTTCCCAAATCAATTGAGGACTCCCCTTTGCGATTGGGGAATTGAAATTAATCTCACCCGAATTTCTGAACGTCGGCTGCCGATCCTTGAACTTTTTTCCATATCCCTCCCGCATCTACTTTTCCTGATGTTTTGCACTTTTTTGTCATCGAGTCAAGAGTCTCTTACACCTCAATAGATTCTCATTAAGTACAAATACTCCTAATTATTCTTATAACTTAGGATAGCTTGCCTCTGTTGAACAGGCTATTTTGTTTGAAATGAACAGCATATCATTTGCGGATTCGCTCCTCATGCCATTGAAGTATTTTTGAGAGTAATTTTAGACCGCTAACTTATAGGACTACTAATTTTATCAGTAAATACCGATCAATGAGCGGAAATTATTAATAAATCCGAAAACTCTACAATGACACTTGTATAAATCTCGGTGACAATCTGAGCAAAAGAGGATAATAAAATGCCCGAAAGTAAATCAAAGCTTTTCATTCCTGCTATTGGCGCTGCTGTAGTTGTAGCAGGAAGTATAGCAACTTATACGTATTTTAAAAGCCCATCAGGAGGTAGCTCAGACGCTCTAAGCAGTGCTAAAGTAGTACCTTCAACAGCATTGATGGCAACTTATATTACTACTGACTCTCAAGGCTGGGCAAAGTTACAGCAGTTTGGCACTCCAGAAGCACAAAAGTTAGTGGCAAAAAGTCTGGAAGATTTCAATAAGCAAATATTCAGTGGCAGTAACGTTTCTTATGAAAAAGACATAAAGCCTTGGGCTGGTAGTGTAATGATTGCTGTACTGCCACCAAATCCTGTGAAATCCGCACAGTTAAACGTGCCCTCTGAGGCACCTAATGTACCAACAAATTTACAGCAGGAACCAAATATCCTGATGGTGGTGGGAATCAAGGATAAACTCAGTGCCTTGTATTTTGCTAAAAAATTGAAGTCAGAAAAAGGGGTAAAATTCCAGGAATCTGACTACCAAGGTCAAAAAATTATCGAAACTACAGAAAATGGCAAGCTGACATATAGCGTAGTTTTAAATAATAGTCACTTGGTATTAGCCCCCCAAAAGCAAGCTGTAGAAAAAGCAATTGACACCTTTAAGGGACAATCTTCTTTTGCCAGTAAAGAAGGTGCCAGCACCATTCTCAACAAAGGAGTAGATGTCAAAAACAGCCTCGCCCAAATTTATGTACCAGACTATGCAGGGATGGTACAGCAATTAGCAGCTGCAAGTCCGCAGGCAAAGCAGTTACCTCCACAAGCCTTGGCGCAACTGAAGCAGATAAAATCTGTGGTGGCGGGTGTTGGTGTTGATGATGCAGGAATGCGGGTAAAAGTGATCGCCAATTTAGATCCGCAACTAAATAAATTTCAGTATCAATCAAGTCCGGGAAATATACTGGGGCAATTTCCCACTGATACCTTTGCTTTGATTAGCGGAAATGGCATCAGCCGTGGCTGGGAAACGCTAGTAGAACAGTCAAAAGATTATCCAGAAATGAAGCAAGCTTTGGAACAAGTGCGCGGACAACTGAAATTTGTCAATATTGACCTGGATAAGGATATTTTTGGTTGGATGAATGGAGAATTCGCCTTTGGTGCGATTCCATCTAATCAAGGCGTGTTAGCAACTGTTGGTTTTGGAGGTGCTTTAGTATTTGACACTAGCGATCGCAAAACTGCCGAAGCCACCTTAACAAAATTGGATACTCTTGCCAAAAACCAACAAATCAACGTCGCCAACAGAAATATCGGTGGTAAAGACGTAACTGAATGGCAAATTCCCCGACAGGGAGCTTTATTAGCACATGGTTGGCTGGATCAAGATACTGTATTTGTAGCTCTTGGTGGTCCAATTGCTGACGCAGTTGCCGATCGCAAGAATCCATCTATCGACAATGGCGATGTCTTCAAAGCCGTTACTGGTTCTTTGCAAAGGCCCAACGGCGGCTATTTCTACCTGGATATGGACAAAACTAAAACTGTACCTCTGATCAATAGTTTTATCTCGTCTAACGCCGATACCATCACCATCCTGAATTCGATTCGTGGTATTGGTTTTACCGCTATTAGTCCTGATAAATCTACTAGTGAATTAGAAATGTTGTTAGCTCTCAAGCCTACTGCAAAGTAGGGCATTGGGCATGGGGCATGGGGCATTGGGTATTGGACATTTCCCTCCAATCCCCGCTTACAAAACTTGATTATTCCGAGTTTCCAAGGTTTGGTTGAGTCTATCCAACGCGCCAGTCAATCTTTCTTGGGCTACAAGGTTAGGATCTGCCAAGGGTTCATCGGCGACTTCTTTTCTCTTGAATTTTTGTAAGGCTTGAATTGCCACAAATAAAACTAAGGCAATGATTACAAAGTCAACTATTGCGCCAAGAAATTCACCAATCTTGATTCCCGGACTAATGATGATTGTTCTCCAGTCTTTGCCAGCAAAACTAACCAAGGGATTAATCAATGGCATGATTACATCTTCAACAAAGGAAGTAACAATCTTGCCGAAAGCACTACCAATGATGACAGCGATCGCCAAGTCAACTACATTGCCTTTAAGGGCAAAATCTTGAAAATCTTTTAAAAAGCCACTTGCTCTTCTTCCTCTGGCCATATTTGACTCCAATAAGCTTAACTTACTGTTATAAATGGCACTCACCTTTTTGCTATCCCTGTTGAGACAAATGTTGCTAAGTATCAAAATTTTACCAGTCTTGAATAAAATTCCAAAATGTAAACCAGCATAATTCTCATTTTCTCAGAACTTTGCTGCTCTCCAAATGTCAACCTTCTATAATATTTGTTGCTTGGGGCAAGCCAAAGGAGGCAGACTGCCGTTATACAATTCAATTCATTTCTAGACTGACATCCAGCAAGTATGTCATAAGTAAAAAAGCTGTTGAACGCGAATTAATTTATGACCGCTGCTGTAAATACTACTCCTGGTTTCGCTTCCCGCTTGGTAAATGGGGTACTGGCAATCAAGCCTTTAGCTAACCTAGCCAAGCATCAAGCTAGACAAATGATGATTAAACGTGCCGAAAGAATTGGCGTGCCTTGGACGCAAGAAGTCGAGACACTACAGGCGCGTGATTGGAAGGCTGATCTAGCTCAAGTAGAAAATCCTCAGCTTTCTTATCCAGAATACTACTTGCGGCCATTCCATGCCTACGAAGGTGGAGACCTCAGTTGGAAAGCCGCTTGGGAGCTAGAAGTTGCTGCTCGTACTGTCCATGCCGGAATTTGGCAGGATGCTGGAGCCGAAGGAGATGCTAAACTGCGCCAAAGTTACCACAATATCCTCAAAGCCCAGATCCTCAATCAACCCCAAGACATCCTAGACTTGGCGTGTGCTGTAGGTTTGAGTACCTTTGCCATGCAAGAAATTTATCCTCATGGCAAAATCACAGGCTTGGACTTATCTCCCTACTTCTTAGCTGTTGCCAATTACCGCGCTCAACAACGTCAAGCTAAAATTAATTGGCTTCATGCCCAAGCTGAATCTACTGGGCTACCAGATGCCTCATTTGATTTAGTCTCAATTTTCTTGATGTGCCACGAATTACCCCAGTCAGCAACCCGACAAATTTTTGCTGAAATGCGGCGCGTGCTGCGTCCAGGTGGCTACTTGGCAATCATGGACATGAATCCCAAATCTGAAGTTTACAAGAAAATGCCAGCTTACATTTTGACGTTGCTCAAAAGTACTGAACCGTATTTAGATGAATATTTTGCTTTGGACATTGAGCAAGCTATTGTTGAGGCGGGTTTTCAAACTCCTACTATCACCAACAATACCTACCGTCACCGTACAGTAATCGCTCAGGTGAGTGGTTGATTTTTCTCTACTGCTGTGGGCAGCGATACCACCGTTGCTGCTGCTAGGCTACTACTATTGTCGGGTGCCATTTGCCCCAACTCTGTCAAGGTTGTTAATGTTCTTTATCATCGGGGCAATATCTGGTATCTTAGCCCTTAGCCTCGAATGGATTTTTGAAATTGTAGCCAACAAGGTTGGGGACTGGCATCAGATTAAGCGATGTCTGGCGACAAGCCGCTGCGCGTCTACGCTTTTTGGTATAGCCTTGCGGCAGCTCGTGGAAGTAGGCCCAATTGAAGAAGGCTGTAAGTTGGTAGCGGTTGTTGTCCCAACCTGCTATCTGCAACGCAGGTATCGATTACTTCACTCTACTGTTTTCCTCTTCACTGTAGCGGTTGCCCTCGGATTCACTGCCGAAGAGAATTGGATTTACCTATTCCATGATACCGCATCAATTCTTGACCGGACTATAGGTACACCAGTCCACGCCATGTTCTCTGCGCCTTGGGGATATGCCTTAGGAATCTATATTTCCTCCCACACTCGGTTAAATCGAGACAAGAAGTTCATTTTTCGGGCTTGGCTAAATTCTGTAATCTGTCATGCCCTAGTTAATGTCCTATCTAGTGCTTGGCGTTACTCACTACCCCTGCGTTTTCTTAGCTATGGTTTATTTCCATTTCTATTGTGGATGTTTTGGCGACTAGAACAATTGCTGCGAAAAGTGCAAAATAAATCTGTAATTATCCTGATTTCAGACCGTACACCCCAGCGCCGTTACTGGCAGAGAAGTTTAGTGCTGTTTGCCCTCGTGCTGGGTGGAAATGCTATTTTTGGGCTGTTTCTCTTAGCCAGGATTTTAAGTCCCTTGAGTCCGTCAAAGCTTTTTGATGCTGATATTTTGTGGTTTATATTTAGTCGCTTTTTACTAAATCTCTTTTTTGGAGTTTTAGCCTGGGGCATTTATCGCTATTTGCGACATTCCGCCCGGCGGCGGTATTTTTAAAATATGATTTAGGAAAATGCTAGGGGGTTTCTATGCAAACAACTCCAGTGCGTTGGACGACTGCTGACCTAGAGCTATTTGCTGGCGATTCTCGTTCCGAGACACTTCGTGAACGCAGAAATCGCTATGAGATTATTGATGGAGAATTATTTGTGACTAAAGCACCTAACTGGGATCATCAAACAAGCTGCGCTCTTTAGTAAGTAAACTGTTCTAATTTTAGATTCTTTTCGTTTATAGGGCATTAGGCATGGGGATGAT
Organism: Nostoc sp.; assembly: GCF_036919595.1. GTDB lineage: Bacteria > Cyanobacteriota > Cyanobacteriia > Cyanobacteriales > Nostocaceae > Nostoc. Next base: position 61,146 of record NZ_JBALCO010000011.1, read on the forward strand.
ATAAATTCCCTATGTCCTATGCCTGGATTTTCAATTAGCTAAACCCGTGCTAATACTGGCTGATTCACGGCTGCGCTGACTGAATCTGATTCTGATTCAGTACAGTAGATTTCGCAGGAGTTATTGGGACTTTCAATCAGTTTCACTTTGTAAAGTTTAGCTTCCAATTCCTGAATAGGCGATCGCAATAAATTGCTAATGTAAAGTGCGATATTCTCAGCAGTGGGCACAACTTCGGCAAAATAAGGAATGTCTTTGTTTAAAAATGTGTGATCGAATGGCTCGACCACATAATCTTCTATTACTTGGTTCAATGCCCCTAAATCGACAATCATGCCGGTGCGTGGGTCAATTTTCCCTTTGACAGTAACTTCTAGATGATAGTTGTGTCCGTGACCGTGGGGACGGGCGCACTTACCATAAATCTCAGTATTTTCTTCGTTACTGAGGTTAGGGTGAGCTAGCCGATGGGCGGCGCTAAAGTGAGTACTGATGGTGAGGTAGGCTTCCATTACATTTCCCATATAATCTGCCCAAAGTTCAGGATGTTCAAACAACTGCACACAGACTAAAGGCAAGTGGGGTGCTAGTCGCTGCCAGATAATCCGTGCAATATTCTCAGTGGTGGGCAGAGTTTGTTGAAATTCTGCCCACACATCGTTGAGATAAGAGAAGTCCAATTGACTGGTAACTTCCCCTGTGATTACGTGTTTCACATCGGACAAGTTCAGCACCATGCCATATTCATTCAATTCCCCAGCTATGGAGATGAATAAGACATAGTTATGTCCGTGTCCCGGAAATCTAGAGCAAGCACCAAATTTATCAATATTCTCGGCTTCACTCAGTTCTGGCAACCAATAACGATGACTTGCCGAAAACTGGGCGCGGCGATTAACAATGCATTGCATGAGTACACTAGGAGCAGAATTTAAAATTTCTTAATCTTTTTCTGTTTCCAGCATAAACTAATTCCTAAGTTCTGTGTCATTTGTCATCCAGTGAAATTGACCCATGCCCAATGTCCAATGACTATGTAACAGATGCTTGCGCTTCACAGTGTAATCCCGTAGCTATGCGGAATAGTTCTTGACCTGTGTGTAAATAACGCTCATCGTAGTTCAAAGGAAAGTAACCTAATTCTTCGAGTCCATCTGCTACTTGATCGAGGGTGTAATAGAGGTGAGCGGCTGTTCTTGCTAGACTAGGCGGATTCGGCAGGGAGCGGAAAGTAATTTGTGCCTGCTTCAAGTCATCTCGACAGGTTTTTAAATATTCCTGAAATTCATCTAACAACTCATCATCAAAGGGATCAGCGGCTAATTGATCCATTTGTTCTTCTAACGAATAAAGAATGTTACAAAGCAAGCGATTTACTGGTTGGTAAACTTGACGCAGCCATTCTTCTACTTGCTCGTCAACATCGCGTCCTGTTTTTCGTCTTGTCTGGTAATGCTGTTGCGCTGATGCTGTCCGCTGTAGGCGATCGCTATTTAATTTTTGGGAGTCATCTTGCAGCTGTTGGTCATAATTACGGCGATTTTGGTTATCGCCTAAGACCTCATAGGCTGCATTGATGCGGATAATCTGCTCGTTATCAGCTGTTTCCTGATTACTGTCAGGATGAAACAACTTAACCAAGCGGCGATAAGCTTGCTTAATCTCCGCAAGGCTTGCACTTGGACTAACTTTGAGAGTTTCGTAATGGTTAGAAACGTGCTTAGAATTGACCATTAATTCAATTTATCGTTAACTGACGCTAGCGGCTAATCTTGCCTCCAGGTCTTGGAACAACGGTGTACTCAAATACCTCTCACCAAAACTGGGCTGAATCATCACAATTAAACGTCCCTTATTTTCTTGACGTTGGGCAACGCGAATTGCTGCACATAAAGCTGCTCCACTGGAAATACCAGATAGTAGCCCTTCTTCTTTTGCCAAACGTCGACTATAAGCGATGGCTTCTTCATCGGTGACTGTAATCACTTCATCAATCAATTTTATCTTTAGCACTTGGGGAATAAACCCAGCGCCAATTCCTTGGATTTTGTGCGGTCCTGGCCGTCCCCCAGATAAAACTGGGCTATTGGCTGGTTCAACTGCGATCGCCTTAGAACTAGGCTTGCGTGCTTTAATCACTTCTGCTACACCACTGATCGTACCACCTGTGCCGACCCCTGCCACGATCATATCTACTTGTCCATCGGTATCTTCCCAGATTTCCTCTGCTGTGGTTTCCCGATGCACTTTTGTATTGGCTGGATTGCGGAACTGCTGCAACATATAGGTATTTGGTGTAGTATTAACCATTTGCTGCGCTCGCCCAATTGCCCCGCTCATGCCTTCCATTCCTGGTGTTAGTTCCAGTTCTGCTCCATAGGCCCGCAACATTGCCCGACGTTCCCCACTCATCATCTCTGGCATTGTCAAAATTAATCGATAACCCTTGGCTGCTGCTGCCATTGCTAGGGCAATTCCTGTGTTTCCAGAGGTGGGTTCTACCAATACTGTCTTCCCAAGAGTAATCAGCCCCTCTTCCTCGGCGGCGTTAATCATACTCACCCCAATCCGGTCTTTGACTGATGCCGATGGGTTCATACTTTCCAGTTTCACCACAATTTCAGCAACACATCCTTCTGTTTTGGGAATGCGCTTCAACTGCACTAGGGGTGTACGACCAACCAGTTCTGTAATGTTACGAGCTATTCGCATATATTTAGTCCTTAATTATTAGTTATTACTTATTAAGTTAAATGGGTATGATTAATTAAAGGTTTCCGTGTAGCTTGCTTCCCCGTAGGGGTACGCCAACGGCATGGCAACTTTTAGAGAGGCTGCGCCAACGCTTAGAGCAAGTCTTCTCCCAATGTGAGAAGAGTAAGCGGCTCCAGCCCTATTTTCTAGGGAGAGAGCCGCTTCCAGCGAGCTAATTTAATTATATTTACATTGCGTAACATAGGTTGATTTATTCTTGCCTATTTACTTAGTTATTAGTCAAGAGTCAAAAGTCATTTGTTGATGACTAATGACTTTTGACTAAATGTAGTACATGATATCCAACTGCCGCCGGGAATCTCGTTTTTCACAAAGATCCTGGAGCGTATATTTTTGCAACACTGAATTTGCCGCGCGACTTGCTTCTTGCCAAATTTCTTCTATAACCGAACTGTCTAGCGTTTTGAGATTAACGTTTTCTTCACAAGTCCGCACCTCTAACCCTTCTAAACATTCCAAAATCTCAAAAAGGATGATTTTCCGGGGTTCTCGCGTTAACAGATAGCCACCTTTTGATCCACGCTGACTCTTGACTATACCCCCACGCCTCAAGGTTGCTAGTAGCTGTTCTAGATAGCGATCAGGTATGTTTTGTTGTGCTGCAATATGTCGAATTTGCAGCGGTTCGCCGCTTTCGTAATGAGCGGCCATCTCTAATAAGGCTAGAATTGCGTATTCCGATTTACACGATAGTTCCACAAGCAGCAATAAGTTAGGGTTAGGAGTCATTCAATTTGGATTTTAGATTGAAGGAAAAATCTAAAATCCGAGTTGCGCTGGAAGCGCACCAAAGGTGCGACCAAAATCTAAAATTGGCAGAGTTAAGATATTAGGCAACATGTAACTGCCAACCTCTATTAGAAAAGTTCGCTCAAAAAAAGTTACTCACGCCGTAAGTTAGAACTATTCAATTCTTGACTCACAGATCTTAACTTTTTTAGTATACTCCGGTTACCTACAGGGGTTTATTGCTGCTACCGACAACAAAAAGCCCCGCCTGATGGCGGGGATCAATAGAGTTCAAAATTATCAGTGGATAGTCAGCACTCTAGAAGCTGAAAGTTGTTCTGAGTGTACCGATAAACGCATCATCGTTATCGCTGTTTTGACCAGGAGAGGTCAACCAGATTACACCAGGGGTAACTGAGACATTATCCGATACGCGATACTTGTAGAAGCCTTCAAAGTGATAGGGTTTATCATTACCAACAAAACCTGGTCGGTTAAAGGAATAGGGTTCGACACCAGCAAAAAGACCTAAAACGTTACCTTTTTTACCGAAATCAGGTAAGGCTAACCCAACACCATAGCTCCAAGCGTCAAAATCATCATTTGCACCAAAGCCGGTGATATTATGGTAAGAGACGAAGCCACTAATTGACAGTTTGTCGCTGGGCCTAAAGGCAGCCTCCACACCATAAGAATTACTTGAAGATCCATTTGTGGTACTTAGAAGGTTAGCTTGTCCAGTACCTACTTGAACATCTCCAAAAGTTCCATCTGATGTGGAACCTGAGTTGAACAACAAACCACCTGCGGCACTATATCCGTGAACATAGGTAGCAGCTAAAGCCAAGCGATTGCCAACACTAAAATTCAACTGTCCTAAAGCAGCATAGTCACCCTCGGCCAGACCTGAACCAAGAACAGGAGTATTAGCTTCTGATGCCAAGTAACCCGCAGTGATTGAGCTATTTCCCAGGATGCCGCCACCTTTACCAAGAGGTAGATTGAGCGCTATACCTGCACCGCCACCAATACGATAGATAGGACTTTCAGAAGCAAAGGTAGACAAAGCACCATTACCGCCGTCAGTAGTATCAAAAAAGTAAGGGTTATTCACAGCGGCATAATGGCTATGCCGTCCGCCACTAGCTGCAATGTAAACTTGGGCTGGGCCTATGGGAGCTTCATAGGTCAAGCGGTCTATCTTGACACTATTGTTACCAGTGCTACTGACCTCAAACGTTTGTGTGCCTTCAGCAGTGTTGATCGCATTACCAGCATTATCCCTTAGTGAAAAAGCTTGTGCATTACCAGCAGCTAGACGAGTATGTAAAACGTCTCTACCTGTGAAGCTGGTTTGCAAGTCTAAACGTACCCGATCTTGGAAGACAGTATTGTTGTTGTCACCAGTGTTACCTCCAAACGCATCACTAACGGCAAAAACGGCTTCACCGACTAATTTTGTGGTAGTGGAGAACTGATTAGCTTCTAATTCAGCAGTTCGCGCTTCTAGGGAATCGACACGACCGCGTAGGGTTGCCAATTCGGCAGAAAATTCTTCTTGCAACCGTTGCAAAGTCGCTAAATCTTGTTTGGTCACCAAGTCAGCTGTTGCTGTGGCAATCAATTCGTTAACCCGATCCAAACAGGCATTCAAACCAGCGGCAAATTCATAACGGGTCAAAGCACGGTTACCGCGATAAGTAGAATTTGGGTAACCTGCAATACAACCATAGCGCTCAACCAAGGACTGCAATGCTTGGAATGCCCAGTCAGTGGGTTGTACGTCGGAAAATTGAGAAACCGATGTTACTTGAGACTGAGCGTTATTTTGGTTGCCTTCATTGCTGTAGCGATTAACTTGGTCTATGGTTGTTTGAGCCAATATTTCTGGCTGTTGGGCAACTTCCGTTACACCCGGTTGCTTGGCTGGTGATACTTCAGTGGTTGTGGTTGGAGCCGCAATTGCTGTTGTCGAAACTAACAATGTTGCTCCTAAAACTGCTGGGCTAACCACTAAGGATTTCCACAATAGATTAGACATCTTTTCTTTACTCCTCACACCTTGTTTAGATAATTGTATTCGTTGCACTTAAAATCTCAAAAATGTGACATATCATTGAAACCTGTGCATGAGGCATAGTTGCCACTACTACAATTCTAGTTTTTGCAAAGCTAATAAACGATTAACTTAGGGTTAAAAACTTATGTGATTAACTTATGCAAAAACATATGTTTATATCATAACATTATAAAACATCTGATCTAGATGGCAAGATTAGAGTGATCGGCTTAATAACTGTCACACATACTTATCTAAATATCTAGGCAGGGAGTAGGGTTTAGGGCATTTGCTCTCTACTTGGCTAAATTGCTCAAAGCTTCAGACACTTAGCAGCTTGTCAGCAAAAATAACTTCTTGTACTTAGCCCTGGTAGAAATAGAACACCAGTTAAAACACACTGGCTTGGCTATAGAAACGAAGTTTGCTTGTCTGTATTGTGATCACAAACACCAGCTTAGAAATCAAGGGTTTTGAAACCCGCGCCCTCGAAAGCAAAACCCGTAGTTATACTCTTAAAGCTTGCTAAACCTGAGTCTCGCGTCGCGGTGACTTCCGGTTTTCTAGTGCAAGATATCACAAAAATCACTTAGTTGATTTGGGAAATCGCCCGCGCTACATCAAAGTCTGTCTGCGTCAGCCCGCCTGCATCATGTGTTGTCAGGGTAATCTTCACTTTGTTGTAAGAAATTTCTATATCTGGATGATGTCCTACTGACTCAGCCGGCTCCACCAGCTTATTGACAAACTCAATTGCTTGGATAAAATCCTTGAATCTGCGGGTAATCTGCAATTTGGAGTCTTCAACAGTCCAACCTGACAAAACCTTTGCACTTTCTTGAATTTCTGCCTCAGTGAGTAGTTGTGGCATATCAGAAAATTCCTATATATCTGTAACATCTTGCATCTTACGAAGGTAAGCCCCTTTTATTCTCCACACAGAAAGTATAGGAGGATAAACTAGGGCATAATGCGTGTATGTATATTTAAATTAAACTTAGTAGATGGACGTTATTACTCACATCTGGTCAGTCACCAGGGTTTGAGCCAAAATATTTTTCTTTTTAAGCAAATTTAAACGCGTTGGCTTTACCGGCCACACGCATCGCTATACAAGTTTTCTAAAGCAACCCTTGATAAAACAAAAATCACCCATAAAAAACTATCCGCTCTGATTTAGATCAGATGATCTAAATCAGAGCGGTCTAGCGGGTCTTCAGGTTGCAACCAGACTGCCGGAAGGAACTCCGAGCTTGCCTAGCTACTTGAGCTAACTTAGTCTCTCAAGATGACTAAGGCTAACTTTCAGAGAACAGCCCCGGCGCACAGCCGGCTAACTGCAACCTGATGACCCATGCATTTACTACTTTCTATCATGGGCATCACCTCCTTGTTGCCTAAGCGGTCTTAGTCTCAAAAGGGCAGAGCATTTGCTCCGGGTTTATAACCTTCATCTAATATAACACATAAATTTAGAAATATTAACCATATAAAAAAATCCCCCACCAATAAGCGGGAGATGACTAGAGAATGGGGAATATTGACACATTCTTAGCTCATGCCAAGGAGATTATTTAATCTGGGTGATGTCAATTCTTAGTAACCACAATTTCAGATCATGGTCGGCTTTTAGTACTTAGAGAGCATTACCGCGAGGTAGAACTTCCTCAGGGAATACAAATTGTTCGTGGGGTTGATCTTGAGGAGCCATCCAAGCGCGGATACCCTCATTCAGCAAAATGTTTTTGGTATAGAAGGT
>NZ_JBALCO010000012.1:0-39889 GCF_036919595.1 Nostoc sp.
GAGTTCAGCCTTTAGTGACAGTAATCTGCTGTCAGGCTGGATTAGTTATTTACGGACTAATTACCGTGATTTTACTAATCAGCGAATCGCACGGCTTTTGAATACGATGTAACTTATGAGTCAAAACGGAGCTATTATGACTTATTTGATGCAGCAGGAATTAGTTGTCAGAAAACTACCTCTTTGAATCCAAAAGCTGATAAGGACGCTGTTGCGGAAAAAAAAAGAGATTGAAACACTATTGGCAAGGCATCGGGAGGAAATCGAAGCAGGAAAGTTGAAAGTATTACTGCTTGATGAGTGTCATTTAATGTGGGGAGATTTAAGTGGATATGTCTGGGGAAAAACTGACCAAGAAATAGCAGTGATAGTTGTTAATGTCCGCGACAAACAGACGTACTACGGGGCAGTTGACTATCTTCTGGGAGGCTTACTACTGAAAGCATATAATGCAGGTAACTCAGAAAATACGATTGATTATCTACATTATTTATTAGATCAGTCCCCCAACCAAAGATTGCTTCTTTTTTGGGATGGTGCTTCAAAACATCGTTCACATCTGATTCAAAACTTTTTAGGCGAGATAAACCAAGGTTTGTCTCAAGAGCAGTGGAAAATTCATTGCGTCCGCTTTGCTCCTAATTGCCCATCACAAAATCCTATTGAAGATATTTGGTTACAATAAAACCTGGGTGCGGCGTTTCTGTGCTTTGATTTCTTCGTTCTCTCATATAAAATGGATGTTTGAGTGGTTTATCCGACACACAAACGAGTGATTTTGACACTCTTCAAATGTACGGAGCTTTTTCAGAAATCAAATATTAGTCCTCTATTTATTTACGTGATGCTACCTAGCTTTAATTCATTCACCATTACCGTTATTGAGTCCAGGGTGGGCAAAGCTTTGCCCACCCTACAACTAATTTACACCCCTTAGCTTGCGAGTATTATCAACTAAACTCTGAGCAAATTGATCAAATCTTTGAGAGAGTTTCTCATCTACTAGCTTGTTTTCAGGACTGAAAGCACCCCAAGCTTGTCCGATCGCAATTTGTTCGGGAATCACCCAACCATGTACCCAACGAATAATTAGTCGGAGCTCATTTAAAGCATTACTATTAGACTGACCACCCAAGACACTAATTAGTCCTGTCACTTTATCTGACAGTTGCTCAAAGCTCATCAAATCCAGGGCATTTTTCAGGACACCACTTACCCCACCATGATACTCAGGTGTCGCTAAAATTAATCCATCTGCGCGACTGACTGTATCTTGCAACCGCTGAACATCTGGATACTCTGGATACTCCTTTGCACCAGTACAAAACGGTAGCTGCAACTGCCGTAAATCGAGAATTTCTACCTCTGCACCCACAGCTTCAACCCTTTGCACTGCTACTTCTAAAGCAAGCTGGGTATAGGAGTTGGGTCTTAAACTACCGCCAATGCCAACAATTTTAACCATAATTAACCTACAAACTATTAACTAGCTACTATTAACAGATTTTTTTAATGCGGAATCGTTATGACTATGCTTATTTTAGCGATTTGTGTCGGAATATGTCAAATTAAAATGAAATCCTTAAAGCTAGCGGAATTTCAGAATTTTTCTCCCCCTCCTCCCTGCTCCCCTGCCTCTTTGGTCAGGAGTCAGGAGCTAGAATAATTATCCAGGTTGCTCAACTTCATGCAATAGCCGAAAGAAACTTGGGAATGGTTTTGTATGGAAGTTAGACTAGATAAGAAAAGTGTAATTTCCAGTTATTACAATTTTTGCTAGAAGAATAGGCATAAAACCAGCGCTCAACTTGTGCCAGGAGACAAAGGGTAATTATTATGACAAATTTGGGAAAAAAAGCATTGGTAAAAAGGCAGTCTTCAAAACGTGTTGCTTGGGTTGGTGCGCTCGCAGCTAGTTTGATTATGTTGCCAGGAATTTTTGTGAGTACTCCCGTTTTGGCACAGAAAGCTGAGAGCACCTCTCTAAATTATGGTGATTTGCTCAAGAAAGCGAAGGCGGGACAAGTTGAAAAAGTAGAGATTGACGAAACCGAACAGTTAGCAAGGGTTTATCTAAAGGGGCAAAAGGAGAATACGCCACCGCAACAGGTGGCACTTTTGGCACAAAACACAGAGTTAATTAACATACTCAAAGATAAGAATGTTGATTTTGGCGAAGTTTCCTCTGCTAAGAGTCGAGCTGCTGTTGGACTGTTGATTAATCTCATGTGGATTTTGCCACTGCTGGCTTTAATGCTATTGTTCCTCCGGCGCTCTACTAATGCTTCTAGCCAAGCGATGAATTTCGGCAAGTCCAGAGCTCGCTTCCAAATGGAGGCCAAAACTGGAGTGAAATTTGAAGACGTAGCTGGGGTTGAAGAAGCAAAAGAAGAACTGGAAGAAGTTGTTACTTTCCTCAAACAGCCAGAAAGATTTACCGCTGTAGGCGCACGTATTCCCAAAGGAGTGCTGTTAATTGGCCCCCCTGGTACAGGTAAAACTTTACTAGCAAAAGCGATCGCAGGTGAAGCAGGTGTACCATTCTTTAGCATTTCCGGTTCAGAATTCGTGGAAATGTTCGTCGGTGTGGGTGCATCCCGTGTGCGTGACCTCTTCAAAAAAGCCAAAGATAATGCCCCATGTCTAATATTTATCGATGAAATTGACGCAGTAGGTAGACAACGGGGTGCTGGAATTGGTGGTGGTAACGATGAACGAGAACAAACCCTCAACCAACTACTCACTGAAATGGATGGTTTTGAAGGTAACACAGGCATCATTATTATTGCTGCCACTAACCGTCCCGATGTTCTAGATGCAGCGCTGCTCAGACCAGGACGCTTTGACAGACAAGTGATGGTGGATGCACCGGATCTCAAAGGACGACTGGATATTTTGAAAGTCCACGCGCGGAATAAAAAAATTGATCCCAGCGTATCATTAGAAGCGATCGCTCGCCGCACTCCTGGTTTTACTGGCGCAGATTTAGCCAACTTACTCAACGAAGCTGCCATTCTCACTGCTAGGAGGCGGAAAGAAGCTGTCACCCTTTTAGAAATTGATGCTGCTGTGGATAGAGTTGTTGCCGGTATGGAAGGTACCGCCTTGGTAGACAGCAAGAGCAAGCGCCTTATTGCTTATCATGAAGTTGGACATGCTTTAGTGGGCACATTGCTCAAAGACCATGATCCTGTACAGAAAGTTACACTCATTCCACGGGGACAAGCACTGGGATTAACTTGGTTTACTCCCAACGAAGAACAGGGGTTGATTTCCCGTTCCCAACTCAAAGCCCGAATAACAGCTACTTTAGGTGGTCGCGCCGCCGAGGAAATTGTTTTTGGGAAGCCAGAAGTGACCACAGGTGCAGGGAATGACCTGCAACATGTGACAACTATGGCCCGGCAGATGGTGACACGGTTCGGGATGTCAGAATTAGGCCCATTGTCCTTAGAAAATCAGAGTGCAGAGGTATTTTTGGGACGCGATTGGATGAATAAATCAGACTATTCTGAGGAAATTGCTGCCAAAATTGATTCACAGGTGCGCGAAATTGTTAACAATTGCTACATCAGATCAAAAGAACTGTTGCAACTCAACCGCATAGTTTTGGAGCGTTTAGTAGATTTGTTAGCAGAACAGGAGACTATTGAAGGTGATTTATTCCGCAAAATTGTTGCCGATAATGCTCAGGTAGCCGATGCAAAATTGGCTGTACCTCATTAGAGAATAGGCAAAAGTCAATAATCTATCAACTTCATATTAGTACAGTGTGGCGTCAGTTTGCCTACCTTTAACAAGGGATTTTGTCCAATCGCAATTTGTTTGGGAATCGCCCAACCATGTACCCAACGAATAATTGCCCCTTGTTAGCTAGCTGGATTTACGCCGTGGTGTACTAGTGAAAATCTAAAAGCTCAGATTCCCGACTTATTTAAAAAGTTGGGAATCTTTTTGCACAAAAATCAGAAAGTTATAACAACGAACAGGAAGCTTAGGACAGCAATAAAATCACAAAGTACGCTGTTGAAGACGCGTTTCCCGCAAACTGTCCTAACGGCTTTGGCGATTGCATACGAAGATGCTATCTCGGACTCTAGTTCGCTCAAATTCCACCTATCTTTGGTTTTGAGCCATTCAATTACACAACAGCGCTATTGTGGATTCAAAAATCCCTGACTTCCCTTGTATCTGAGCTTTAAGCCCTCTACTCCTGAAGTGAAAAATGCCTTTTTCCACTTACTTATAAATCCTGATGAAACATCCAATATCGATTGGATAGCAACATGAGTATATCCTTCTAGTAGCATCCTGACTGTGATCGCCCGTTGAACTTCTCGCTTGTCTTGGCTATTTTCGATCAACTCTGATAGCGATCGCATCCACATTCAGCACTCTCTGTACTTATTGGTAAAGGATTGATATGGGTCTAATTGTTGGGTCAGACCTGTCTTTATTGAAAATCACATTTTCATCCCTTGCCCTTTTAATAAGGTTATAGAAGTCTATATGATAATCTTCATCTCCAACGATCTTAACAAGCTGGTTTTTCAGAAATTCGTGAGTTTCGTTAGCTACTCCCAGTAACCCCAAAAATCTTGATGCGCGACGCTACAACTAAGCTTTTTTTGAGCAATCATCTGTTCTTTTTCAAGCAACCAGGTATTTAACTCATGCTGTAAAGTTGCTTCTTCAATAATTTCTGGAATCGATTCTTCCATAAACCCTAAAATGAACTCAAGAAAGACAGGATCGCTGTTACTGATTTCCCACGGACTTTCTCCTTGTAATACCTTCATCCCAATACCCTTCATTGCTTCCCACATAAAGGAACCGCACTCAGGGCCCATCCCCCTGCCGAAGTCTTGATGGCGCTGCATATGGTGATGGTAGTATTTAATAAAGTCCGAATCGTTATCGGTTTGAGGAATAAAATTCATGCCAGTATAGTTAATAGTAGCTAGCATCGGCAATTGGTACTTTTTTAAACATTCGAGTAGTGTCTGAAACTGCTTTTCGCTAAACAAATCGAACACTGCATTGGCGACAGCTAAATCGAAAGTATTTAAGTCTATCAGATTTTCCAGATCCAAAATAGAGCCGACAATTCTGTGGATGGTAATTTTATGAACTTGATTTGTCAAGACCAATCTGGAGTTTTGCAATTGTGACTCATATCCATTTTTCTGCGCCCAAACGATTAACCTATCAAAGGCGATTTCCAAAAGTTCGTGATTTTGTTCGACCAAAAACCACTCCTGATCCTGGGAAATTTTACTAAGGTAATAGCGACAGTTAGCTCCCGTACCTGCTCCTAAATCAACGATTTTAAGGCTTTTGCGCTTTTTCAGGTATTGTTGGCAGCTAGCTTCCATAATTGAGTCACGCCCCTTGGCATCATAGGGGATGCGTAATTCCAGCCATTGGGCTAATTTATAGTTTTTAGTCATAGGGTATCGAGAGTAAGCAGAGAACGTGCATAGACATCACCGGAGTTTACATTCACAGGTAGGCTTTTGAGTTGAGTGATCATTTCGCCACAATTAAGCCAGTTAGCGGACTGCAATCGATACGATTCGCCGAACTTTGCCGGTTTCCAGTTGAACTCATAAGGTCCCAAATGGTTCAATTGTTCAATGCAGGCCAGAGCAATGTTTATTGCACTTGGAGTGTATTCAAACGAAAGAGCACGAATAGGTTGCGACAAGCCACGCAAAACTTCGAGTTCGTTACCCTCTACGTCAATCTTGCAAAAAGCGGGCTTACCATACTGAGTGATGAGGCTATCAAGGGTTGTTACTGAAACAGACACGGTTGTATCCCAGCGCACATGAGCGAAAGAGTCAACCTGTTGAACAGCTTGCATCCAATCACGGGAGAGGGTGGTTACAGTTGGGGTACGTCGGCTCACCAATAAGTCTTGCGTCCCAGAAACTACACCAACAGCCTGTTCAACAAGGGTAATCTGGGAATGATCACCGTACCAGCGTTTCAACAGTTGCATACACTGAGGTTGGGGCTCGATGCCGACAACGTGGGCACCAAGACGAGACAAGGCAAGAAGATGATTGCCAACATGGGCACCGATGTCAAAACAAAGATCGCCTGGCTGGACAAACAGTGAATAAAAGTGTGACAACTGACGGATGCGAAAGGGAATACCGTAGTACATTAATAATGAGCGAACAATCCCTACCTGCTGCCAGAAAGAGGACATATTAATTGTTTCCTAATGATTTAGTAGTTCTAGTCATTGAGCAAATATTAGGATTTTTAGTAACTAGTTATTTGTAAATACTTGTAAAAAATCTCTATAAGTTTGATTCCAATCGTTAAAGGATAGGTTCACAGCACGATTAAAAGCTTCTTTCCGTAACTGATTAAGTTCATTAGGATCTGTAAGCAACCTTTTGAGTGCCATGAAAAATTGTTCCGGCTTACCTAGCTCAATCACTATCCCATTGACTCCATCCTCAATCCAGTCACCAATTGCTCCAGTTGCATAAGCTAATACTGGTAGTCCGTGAGCAACTGCTTCAGCAGTGGCCATAGAATAACTCTCATAGGTAGATGGGGAGATATAAAGATCGGACTGGGACAACAGCTCCAACATAGTCTTCTGAGGAACACGGCCATGGACAATGACGGCATCTTCCAATCGCGCACGCTTGATTAACGCCAGAGTCTTGTCTTTGTAGGCTTCTTCTTCGCAATCACCAACCAAATGCAGCCTAAAATTCTTTATTTTCATCTGGGCTAACATTTCCACTAATTCAAGTTGGCCTTTGCGTCGATAGAAGGTTCCTATGGTAATTAGAGTTATCTGCTCATTTTCCGAGCGGTCTTTGAGATTAGGTAAATGGCAAGCTTGAGCCTTATCGATACCTGGTGATGCTACCACGATTTTATCTGTTTCTATGCCACCATTTAAGATATAGTTCCGCAGTTGGAAACTAGGAACGATAATACCCTTCATAGCTTTTAACCACTGCGCTTCATCACTCCAGAGCGCTTTTTTTTCCTGAGTTGAGTAGTAGGTATTCAATGACTCAAGATGGTGGAGCATGAGGTAAGTCCGTTGAGCATAGGGAAGAAATTCCTTTAAGGAAGCATTGAACTCAGTAATTGTCAAGTAGAGTGCGTCAATTACAAGGATACAATTAGAAGGCAAAGCACTCAAATGTTCAAAAAGCCCAGAAACAGAGCCATTTAAGGGATAAAAAAAATTCTCTCCTTTGCCTTCCTCTTGCAAGCGCTTGACAATTTCTAAATTGTAGAGCGAGCCTCCTGATGTGAAACTTAGTTTAGGCTGAATAAAATAGATCATATTCAGTTCATACCTCAGCTTCATAGCTTCCCCAAGCGATATGACTTTCCTCCAGAGTAATTTTGAGAGAGCCTTTGAAAAAAGAACTGACCTGTTTGCTAATTTGCTGATGGATATAATAACCCATGTATTCCGTCGTTGTATTTACCCCCTTAAATTGTTCAAGAGTATCCAAGTTTTGATAATTTAACGGTTCTAGAACTTCTTTGAGAATTACGATCGCTTGACCGATATCAATTACTAAGCCATCTTTATCCAACTGAGGTACTTTGAATTCAGCCGAGACTATATAGGTTGCTCCGTGCAGCTTTTGAGCGGGGCCAAAAATTTCCCCTTGGAAGCTATGGGCAATCATAAAGTGGTCTTTTACTGCAACAGAAAACATGATTTTTAATACTCAATTAATGGCGAAACTGGATGCACTTGACGCTGATATAACTGTGACATAAATTGTGGCAAGTCTCTAAAAGAAATCACAGGTTCCAAGAGAATATCTACGGCTGCATCTGTAAGCAAGCTTAAAACCCGTTCTTTGCGCTGGCGATAGTCAATTAGCTTTCGCATGGGTTTAGCGATCGCAGAAACTTGAGAAGCGATAATTTGTTTGCGTTGGTAATGAAAGGAACCCCCTAATTGCAAGGAAACTGATTGTGTTCCGTACCAACTTAGTTCGATACAGCGACCTTCAAAAGCCAGAGCATTCATTGCACTTTGAAGTCCAGAAGAAGAAGCACTGGTATGAAAAACGATATTGTAATCGCCTTCTTTGTAGTCGGTTGTTAAACGGGAATTTTGCAACCAGGGTAGTTGTTCTAAGTATTGAATTCGCTGCTTATCTTGTTCTAAAAAGTCTGCTCCAATACCATACTCTTTGCTGAGGACAAAGCTAATCAGAATACCTATAATACCTGCACCAACAATTAGGATGCGATCGCCCTGACTAACTTCGGCATCCCAGACCGCATTCAAGGCTGTTTCCGTGTTGGGAATTAAAGTCGCCCGTTTGCTAGGTAACCAATCTGGCAACTCTAAAGCATCAGAACTCTCGACGACGACTCTTGATTGGTGGGGATGCATGACAAAAAAGCGTTTCCCCTGGTTGGAAGCTTCATCAGCTTGACCAACAAGACTGTAACCGTACTTTAAAGGCAAGGCAAAACTGCCTTCCATATACCAACAGCGCATCGTTTCCCAGCACTCTTGGGGGACTTTTGCTAGACCTACCAGCCGCTCTGTACCCGGACTAATGCCACTGTAAAGCGTGTCCAAAAATAGAGGATCTTTAAGGGACAGCGTGACTGAGGTTTCTCTAATTTCACCAAGGCTAGGAGAGACTAACCAGTAGGCATAAGCTGGAGAATTTGTAGACATCTTTAAAGCTGTTGTACATTTTAATTGCGTAGTCTTAAGCAAGAGCACAAACAATTCATCTCTCCGACTTCCTGATCAGCCTCAACGAGCAAATTAAATGCGTGACTGCTTATCTTGGAGTAATTCCACCAGAATTTCTCCATCGAGATCGAAGTGTTTCATTTTAAAGCGGAGTCCTTCGTCGATCGAGTTTATAACTGGAAGGGTAAAACTCGACCGTCCAGAACCCAAAATCAAAGGAGAAAAATGGAGATGCAGTAGCTCTATGCAATTAGCTTGTAAAAAATAGGATACGGTTTGTCCTCCACCTTCCAAAAAAATACTAGAAATGCCATTTTCATATAAAACCTTTAAAATTTCCGAGGGAGCTAAAACGGGTCTTTCTTGAGAATCTTTTGTTGAAGAGATCGGAAGCTCCAAAATTTTTTCTTTAGCTGCTTGTGGTAGTACTCGACCCTGCTTTTCTTGAGGAGATAATACAATCACTCTTTCATGAAGCGCCATCATCTGCAAATCATCAACCCTCAAATCGTTTTGACCTTCTATAATCACAGGAGTTGGATGCTTGCCAGGTACTAAACGAACCGTTAACTTAGGGTTATCGAGTGTTGCTGTTACTGCTCCTACCATGACGGCATCATGAAGGGCACGCAGACGATGGGCATGTTTCAAGTTAGCCTCGTTACTGAGCCACTGAGAGTTTCCATTGACTGCTGCAATTTTGCCGTCAAGAGATTGTGCCAAGTGAGCCATCAGAAAGGGACGCTTTTCTAGGTAAGCTTCTCTTTGAGCAACTAAGAGCCTTATATATAAGGAAAAAGTTTGCCATCCATTGCTGCTCCACATTCCTTTAAAACATTGGGCATCTTGCACGATATCGCTTTTAAAAGGGGAGCCGCTTTTGAATACGATGGCAGATTGTACTTGAGAAAATAGTTGATTTGCAAAATTCAAATTTTGACAAAAATCATTTGGAAAATCGATGATAATCAAGAAATCACTTTCTGAAATATGCGGTATCTTTTCGCTAGAAAGTTTTTGGAAACTCCACGGACTTTTTGCATTCCCAAAAAAAGCCCAATATTCATTAAGTTGGGGAGGTTCATTTTTCATGACCTCTTTGCATTTTAGCAATGCTGGCCAAATATCTTCTAAATATTCATCAATTTTCAATGCATTTATTGCTAGAGATTGTCGGTGTTTTACTTTTAGAAGATGCCCCAGCTTCTTTGCCTTTGTCGTCAAATAATTTAAATTGTAGTCATTGGGTTCAATTACTAAAGGAATACGTTCGACTACCTCAATACCGTAGTTTTGTAAACGAGCAATTTTGCGAGGATTATTAGTAATCAAGCGAATTTGATTTACCCCTAAATCCTTAAGTATTTGCGCCGCCATGCTATAGTCACGGAGGTCAGCAGAGAATCCCAGACGTTCATTTGCTTCGACTGTATCCAATCCCAAATCTTGCAAAGAATAGGCTTTCACCTTATTCAATAGACCAATACCTCTTCCCTCTTGCGCCAAATAAATTATCACCCCTTGACCTGCTTTATCAATCATCCTCAGTGCTATTTGCAACTGCATTCCACAATCACAGCGCAGAGAACCCAAGGCATCCCCCGTTAGGCATTCTGAGTGTATTCTTACCATTACCGAGTTGTCGAACTTTGTCGGTTCACCCTTGACGATCGCAACGTTTTCTGAGTTGTCCAGAGTATTACGGTAGCCATAAATTTTGAAATGACCAAATTTGCTGGGTAATTTGGCGATCGCTACAGTTTCTGCAAATGTACTTTCGGGAATTGGTTTTAGGTCGCTCATAATTTATGACAATATTTTGGTGTTTAGATTAACTAGCTGGAGCGCTACATTGCATTGAGCAGCACATCAACTTCTTAATTTACCATTCCACTCATTTCTGACAACACAACCCCCTCTTTTGCATCCTTACTACTAGCAATCTTGTTAGCAATTAATAGCTCAAAATCCGCAATTCAAGTCACTGCTGATAATAGCAGAATAGAACCTCAATACAAAATTAGAAGCATTACGGCTAAGAAGATGTTTTAAAAGTATCTTTTGCTCTTATTGTTAACACTGCATAGGATCTCAGCATCTGGCTAAAATCTTGATTTCTTGTCGGATTTAACCCAGTCAGAACGTAAAATTTATACCTTCTTGGACTTTTAAAACATCCTCTAAAGACGGAACATCTACTTGCCATAATTACTGACAAGCAATCCACCTAGCTTGATCTATTTTCTTTGCCCCAAAAGCTTCCGCTACCAGACAGAGATCCTCCTGCTGTGAGAATACCATATTCCATAGATAACCAAAAAGATTAACGAGATTTTTTCATGACCAAATTTTAGATATTATCTCATGATTTGTATATAAATTATCAAATTTTATCTGTCATATTTATTCATATGACAGGTTGTCATATATGCACAAGATGTAGATATGATGTAACTTGTTAGATAAATGAGAGAGACACACCAGGGTATTTGACCGTAACTTAATAATGTTTGAATAGTGAACTCACGCGATGTGCAACTTATTCTTAAAACCCCGCTTCCATTCCTCTCTCTCACTTCTGAGAGGCTTTGATTCTTGCTCCCCAACCCTTGTAGCGTTGGGGTTGGGGGTTAGGTTTGAGAAAAAGTTGCACACAGCGTGAACTCTTCATTTTGATAACAATCCCATTTGAAGAACGCAGAATTTAAAATATCCCCATAGATAAATCTAGGGGCTTGTAATCTCACTTTTGTAAAGATTTAACTCACTCATGGTTATGAAACGTTTATCTCAGTTTCTGTATAAGCTGCTGCTCACGATTTTAGCTCTATAAGCACGTTTCCAGCAAAAGTAATAGCTTTCGACTTGAGGAATACTCCTTTGCAATATCGAGAGCAAGCGCGACAGCAAGAAGCGCAACTCCGTAAACCAAGACCAAGTGCCGCACAGCTACGCGAGGCCCCCTCACAGCCGCGAAATTGTCCCAATACTAATCAGCCGACAGACTTCCAAAAACATCTGGGTCTGGATTACATAGACAGTGACAGCAATCATGTATTAAACGCAACCTTAAATGTTATCAATCCAGAGTCTTTCACCCTCAAAGACGTAACTTTCAAGAGCAGCTATCAAGCAACATACGACGGGAAGACAGGGATTTTCCAGACAGACTCAAACAACCAGAGGCTTGCTCTCTACAAGACTGAGGACGATAAACCAGGCACATACATGCCACCAGTCTTACGGGTATCGCCTGGTGATACTATCAAGCTGAAGCTGAACAGTAATTTGACTGGTCAATGGACTGGAAGCGCTCCACAAGATACTAATTTTCATTATCATGGTTTCAATGTATCGGCAACCGAACACGCTGACGATGTACTTACCCACATTCGTCCTGCACAAAGCGACCCAATGGACTTCGCAATCGCGGAGAATCATCAACCTTCAAAGGGAATCCCATAGTAGCAACAGTTTCATCTGAGGGTGAGCAAGTAAATAATTTACTACAAAACTGAATTGTTTTGCTTAAGTCTTGGAAATTTGTAAAAACCTTTTTATTTATACCCAAAAGTTTTATTATAAAATCGGAGGAAAAGTTTTTGAAAGTTGGCAAACAGTTAAATATGAAATACTTTTTCACAAGCACGAAGCTATAAATACGCTAAACATTTTGGGAATTGCATTATCCTACATCTATTTTCTTGACTACATAGATGTAAGTTTGATACAACTGTTTAGAGAGAAACATTATTTGCGTAAGTCCTAACATCTTACACCATTTTAACCAGACGAATGTAATAAAATTATCTAAAAACTAGTTCAACACCCTTTTAACACTAGAATTTAAGTTTTATTTTTGCATAATTATAATCACATAAATGTTATAGGTATGACATCACCATCACCTCAAGACAAATATAATTATAAATCGCAGATTGCCGATACAGACTACGAAGAGAAAATCTGTAAAAGTTTTGCTTATTACTCAGATAAATGGGATAATGAAAATTTAACTTATCATTATAAAATTAAAAGGCAGTGGTTATTAAATACTATCCACGAATTCTATAAAAAAACACAACAAAAAAACTTTAATTTAAAAATATTAGATGCTGGATGTAGCAACGGTCTGTATTTAAGAGATATTGTAGAAGCTTTGGAAAATCTTTATAGTGTAGAAGGTGTAGGTGTTGATATAACTGAAGAAATGATTGATATATCTCGAAAAAATCACTACACTTAAAGGGTAAATATGAATGGATTCAAATAGATTTGGAGAATGATGATTATAAATCTAAACTTGGAGAAGACCAATCTGATATCATTATAATGAACGGAGTCGTATGTTATTTTAAAAATATACTTAAAGCGCTTAAATCTCTAAAAATCCTTTTAAAATAAAATGGCAAACTGATTATTATCCATCACAATCCCAATAATTTGAATAATCTTGTTTTGAGAATTTAAAGTCTATTAGAATCTGATCTTATCTGGTTTAAAAATCCTTCAGAAAAAGAAATCACAACTTACGCGGAAACAGAAGGCTATTTATTAAATAAATCTCAAGTTTTACCTTGTGGAGGTATACCGTATTTATTTTATAGTCTAGGTAAGATATTTTGGGATGGTTACGGTTTAGTCTTTACCCTAAAATAGGATGGTTTAATTAATATTGATATTTTTAAAACATCACTCAATCACTCACTTATATGAATATTGAAGTAGAAATATACAATATTTAAGCATCGCTCTAGAATTAGCAAAGACTAATCCTGTTTACAAAGACATAGCTAGTAAGTTCTTTGAGCATTTCCTTTAGATTGCGGATGCTATGAATCAAACTGGCGAAATGGAAACCAATTTGTGGCATTCTTTCAACGGTGGGAATCTCCCCAATGGACTGGTTCCCCATGAGCGACTGGCGTGGGTTGAGAAAATCTTCTAGGGATAAATATCACTAAGACAAAGGATATTGAATTAAAACAGACAAATAAATTAAAGACTGCGATTATCCACTAAAATATACTATCTCTATTAAAGAGCAAGATTAACTTTCAGCCCTGCCTTCAAACAAGAGTATAAAGTTAAGGCTGATAGAATTATAAATTTTAAGGTAATTCTCAGCATAAATTAATTTAATTACTAGTAAATGCATTTATATTCTTATTAGAGAAAAATTTTTATAATTGAGAGAGCGATGAAATAAAAATATTTAGCACTCTTTTTGGAATCGCTGCCTTCTTCACTGTAGGTATACAACAGAGGTAAGTTAAAATCAGCTATAACTAAAGATGTAGCGGTTGAAAGTAACTTTACATTTAGCAGTCTGATTTTATTGCTTAAGCCTTCTTAAACACCTAAAAAGCAACCAGAACAGTGAAGCAAATCATAAAAGGTTGGATAAATATAGACCCATTTTCCTTACAGTCACGCCTCACGCTTGGTATTGCAGCATTTTCAGCTTTGATATTAGGTAGCCTCGCTACATGGACTAATTGGAAAATGCAGCAAATTTTAGTTGATAGTGATAAGTATAATATAGAGCAAATCGCCAAGCGCTTGCCACAAGATGTACAAATTTATAGTGAAATGATGCAACCTGAAACTGGATTGCAAAAGGCTATTAATAATTTGACAAATACCAACACATTATTATGGCTAAAAAGTCCTGATAATAAAATTTTAGTAAAATCTACAACTTTAGATTTGTTATCTGATACCACGCTAGCTGATTTAATGTCCCTGACTAAGATGCCGATTAAACCACAAGTTTACAAAGTAAACCAAAGCTACTTTGTTTTATGTGGTAGTTCTGTGCAAGTGCAGGGTAAGTTGCTCGGTGAGTTATTTGTAGTCAAAGATATTACCCGCGAACAGAGAATGTTTGTAGTAATGGTGCAGAGTTTAGGTATTACTAGTGTTTTGGCAATTATTGTTTTAACTGCTGCGATCGCATTTTATATTAAGCGTTCTCTGCAACCTCTGCGCCAGCTAAATCAAATGGCTTCTGTGATTTCCGCTGAAGATTTAGGACAAGCGCAGCTATATCTTGATAATGCACCCAGTGAAGTTAAAGAATTAGCTCAAACTTTAACTATGCTGTTATCGCGTCTTTCCCAATCATGGGAGCAAGAGCGAGAATTTGTGAGTAACGTTTCTCACGAATTACGTACACCCTTGACAATTGTACATGGTTATTTGCAAAGCGTTTTGCGAAGGCAGAATAACTTAACCCAAACCCAACAAGAAGCTTTAGAAACTGCTGCATCGGAAGCTGATCGCACTATCCGCCTACTACAAGATTTACTTGATTTAGCACGAGCAGATAGTGGTTACTTATATTTTCAAATGAAATCTTATGTCTTGAATGACTTGGTTGAAGAAGTTATCATGATGGCAGAAATTTATAGCGATCGCATAATTACAATCGAGTCAAAAGTTTATCCAATTGAGATAAAAGCAGACTACAGTCGTCTGAAACAAGTATTATTAAATTTGACTGATAATGCTGTTAAGTATTCTGAAACTGATACATCCATAATTTTAAAATTGAATCAACTTCAAGAAAAGGCGATTATTCAAGTTTGTGACAGAGGTTATGGTATTCCTTTGCAACAGCAAGCACGGATATTTGAAAGATTTTACCGCGTAGATGAATCCCGCTCTCATACTACTGGGGGTTGTGGTTTGGGTTTATCTATTGTCAAGACACTTGTAGAAGGTATGGGGGGTAGTGTAAGTGTGCAATCAAAGTTAGGGGAAGGGAGTATATTTACAATCAGCTTACCTACATATAAGAGTTCCATCTGACTTGGTAGAGAAATTCTTAAGTCTTGCAGTATTAAATGTTTTGGTTGCAGACATAGTGCAGATGACAGATAAATTTAAGCATCGGGCAATCAATTTGGAAGTTGTTCCGTTTCCTGTGAGAATAAAGGCAGAGTGGAATCAACTCATACAGCTATTAAGCCATTTAATTAGTAATGCAGTTAAACACTCGCATGTGGGTGATCTAGTTACCTTGCAACTCACTCAGCCTAGTGGTTGGACAATCAATTAAAGTTAGCGACAAGGGTGATGGCATTCCCTTGTCGCAGCAGTTCCGCATTTATTGAACCCTTGTACCAAGTTGACCCTTCCTGCACTCGTGCGACTGGCAAACCAGGCTTAGGTTTATCTATTGTGAAACACCTAGCCGAAGGTATGGGAGGCAAAGTTGCCATCCTTTCAGAGCCTGGTGGTAGCACTTTTATTCTCACATTACCTGCTTTAAGAGCAAAAATATGACAGCACATATCCTTTTAGTGGAAGATGAAGTCAAACTGGCGCGATTTGTAGAATTAGAACTTTGTAGCGAAGGATATCAGGTAAGTGTAGCCCATGATGGTATTGCTGGTTTAACCCTGGCGCGAGACTCATCGCCAGATTTAGCGATTCTGGATTGGATGCTACCAGGGCTGACAGGTTTGGAAATTTGCCGCCGTTTGCGAGCAACAGGCAGTACAATACCAGTGATTTTGTTGACAGCAAAAGATGAAGTGAGCGATCGCGTCGCAGGTTTAGATGCGGGAGCCGATGATTATGTAGTTAAGCCTTTCAGCATTGAAGAACTACTAGCTAGAATTCGCGCCCATCTCCGCCGCACACAAGAAACAGAGGAGGATTTGTTGCAATTTGAAGATTTAAGCTTAAATCGCCGCACCCGTGAAGTTTTTCGGGTGAAACGAAGCGTTGAGTTAACAGCAAAAGAGTTTGACTTATTAGAATATCTCCTCTCACATCCCCGTCAGGTGTTTACTAGAGACCAAATTTTAGAGAAGGTTTGGGGTTATGACTTCATGGGTGATTCTAATATTATTGAGGTTTATATTCGTTATTTACGACTCAAGTTGGAAGAAAAGAATGAAAAGCGTTTGATTCATACAGTCCGTGGCGTAGGTTATACACTACGCGAACAATCGCAATGACTTAATGATTTCCACAAAAAGCAACATATTAAAGACAAAAGAGGATCATAAGTAAAAAATAGGAATTATGGGTTGAGGTTAACACCAAAAGTGAGGCTAACTTGACCATATTTACTGTTGAAACAGGCTATTCCTAAGAAAGATGTCACCCGGTTAGCTGTGGCAGAGTTTGCCAATGCAGGACAAAACCTCAACTTAAAAATAGTCGATTTGGCAGCAAAGTCTGATGCTATTAATACTCAGTTTCGCATGAAATACCGCGCATAGGATAACTTATACGCTTTTTCTGGTTACAAAACTGAATATGAAAGGGATATTCCCAACGAACTTGTGACTCGTGACTACAACTGTTTTACTCTAGCTTTAGGCAAGCTCAAAATTCATGACGAAACTTTACGCTTTCGTGTCAACATTGATATTGAAGTTGTGGCAACTCGTTCTTTGGGAATACGTTCTGCAAAGCAAACAAACTATTAGCTGGCAGGGTACAATCCACAAGCCTAATAAAATTTAGGAAGATTTTTTCCCATCTGAAACCATTTGTGAAAGAATATAAGCTGCAAAATCTAGTAACTGATCCAGTAAAAAGCCAATGATACCGATGTAGAGGATCACCTGGATTATGTAATCGGCATTGCCAGCTTTATAAGCATCCCAGAGGCTAAAGCCAAGTCCTTTTGGGCCTGTTAACATTTCTGTAGCAATAACTATAAACCAGGCTACCCAAATGCTAACTTTCAAGGCATGAAATATATGAAATATAGCTACTCGAAAGTTATTGTTCTGTCTATGAAAATGTTGCATACCTATTGCCGTATTAATAATCATCGTCCAGAGAGTTCCCAGAAAAACTACTATAATAGCAGCTGATTCTTTCTCTGGAAGTGCTATTAAGGCAAGAGGTAATAAGGCTATAGGAGGGATACTATGTGGTATCTGAAATATCAGCCTAAATAGCTGATAAATCATGCTATTGATGCCGATTAAATACCCGATAAAACTACCCAATACAACGGCTGGAATATAACCCACAAATAACCGTTGCAGGCTAGCTAAAATGTCTAAAAACATATTATTTTTCTGCCTCAGTTTTTATGGCAAACATTTGGGAAATACTGCGGCAACAACACAAAATAGCGAATAGAAAAGTGATTTTAATTGTACTTCCTCTTTTCTCATACCAATTATGTATGAAGATGCGCCTAGAAGACTTACACAAAACAACACTCTGTAGGGTCAATTAATGTAGACGCAAAGCGGCTTAAGGCAGGATATTGCCCCTACGTGAATAAAGCACAACCTTATATAGAATTAGTATGACGACAAGATTTCCTAAATCCTCCTTGGCTGTTACTCAAAAAAATTAGGTGTTTTTACGATGTGATAGTAGTAGTACACAGAAAAGGTAAAAGTTTGCTTTACTAAACCTTATCAGAAAAAAAAATCCTGATTAGTAAATTAAATACAATTTCCAGATTTGACTTGCTTGATGATTGAGCTAAGTGTGAACATGTAAAATTTTTAATAGCAAATAACTGGCAAAACTTGTTATTAATAATACAGATAATAAATATAATCAGAAGTATAAAGGATGAAATTTATTATTTAGTTTTCATCCTTTCCAGTTTAGCCTTTGCGATTATTTCCCTAGATTCCGCTTGATTTGGTCTAACTCATCCTGAGTTTCCCAGCGACGAAACTTATCTTCTAAGTCATCAAACCCACCAGAATAACTGCTAGTTTGATTTGACCAGCCATTGGTTTCCAAACGCTGGTGAGTTTGCGCTTTAGTATAGGCTGTCTGTGCTTCGGTTGCTTTAGCTTGCACCTCCTGTCGCCGCTGCTGAATTTTTTGCAGTAGTTCCTGAGATTGGTTAATGCGTTCTTTCAGCCCTTGCATATGTCCCCAGCGCTGATTTCCTTCGCGCAACAGGGCTGCTTCTCGCTCACCCGCCGCAGCTGCCAAATCCTCTCTGGCAGCGTTTTTGGCTTTTTGAACACGGATATGCCAACGCTGAATTTCTTGAGCGGTGGACAGAATTTCTTCTTGCGATCGCTTCTCTTGTAATTGTAAATCTGCAATCAGCTTTAATGTGTCTTCCTCTTGCTCACGCAGCTGTTCTAGCAGCGCCTCTAACTCCAAATGTGGATTGTTACGCAAGAATTCTTCTAAACGGTTTTCTAAAAACCGACTCAAATCATCAAATAAGCCCACTGCTAGAACTCCAGAGATTAGGTGCGTGACTATTTTATTGTAGTAATTATTCTCATGCGCGGAATCTAAATTTTAATAGTTACCGTCATCAAGGATGTGGGATCAGACAGCAACGTGAGCAGCTTGGCTCAATGCTAGAGAACTCAATATCGTTACTGCGGCTGAATTTGAGAGCAATTACCCTGCGGGTTCTCCGTTCGCGGAGCGTCTTGTAGAGAAAAGTACGCTTCATTCACAATGACTTGTAACGATTTTGGTAAATCTTTGCATTGGGATGCTCCCAAATATCTTCAGAGTTAATCTCTTCTTGAACAAGTTATGATTTTATACTTAAAGCTCTATTCGATGAGGTTTTATTCTATGCATCTTCATAGAGAATTGGTAGAAGTTAAACCATGCCCAAACACCTCCTCTACTTTCAGGGTAAACATCCAGCACATCTGTTCATGTACCATACCCTAATACCAATTCGTAATATTCTACAGGAAGCCGCACTTTGTGCGTCTACGTAATTGAGAAAGTCAGATTACATCTGGCTGGGTTTCCACCATTTGTATCTGTAGTCTGATTTTGGAGAATTGATGTAACATATGTCCAAAAAAAGTCAGTTTTAAGGGCGATAAAATTGCGACTAAAAACAAATTTTGAGCAATGTGGGATTATACGCTGTTTTGCGGCAGTACTGCTTTTCGGTCAAGTGTGGCTACATTTACTCCAAGGAAAAACGTACTACCGCAAGATTCTGCAACATATGGTAACTGCTGGGCCAAATTCTATCTCTCCAGTTCTCCTTGTCAGCTGTTTTGCAGGAATGATTTTTACTATTCAAATAACGAGGGAATTAGTACGATTTGGGGCTGTCGATGCTGTGGGAGGTGCTTTTGCCTTAGCTTTTTGTAGAGAATTGGCTCCAATTTTGACCGCTAGTATTATGGCGGGACAAGTCGGTTCTGCTTTTGCAGCAGAGATAGGTGCAATGCAAGTCACAGAGCAAATTGATGCACTTTATATACTCAAAACTGATCCAATTGATTATCTAGTACTTCCTAGAGTAATTGCTTGTAGTTTAATGGTGCCTTTGATGACGATTTTGGCTTTAGTTACAGGCATCATCGGCGGAGTTTTTGCCGCATCACAGTTTTACAAAATTATTCCAGAAACATTTTTAGAATCAGTCAGAAATTTTTTAGAACCGTCAGATTTGTTTATTATTTTACTAAAAGGGTTTATTTTTGGTGTATTGGTTGCTGTCATTGGCTGTAGTTGGGGTTTAACTACTAAAGGAGGAGCCAAAGAAGTAGGAGAATCTGCAACAAAAGCAGTTGTTACTAGTTGGGTGTCAATTTTTATCATGGATTTTTTCCTCTCTCTACTGCTGTTTGAACAGCCTACATTTTGAACCCAAGCAAGTATTGAACAAGATTCCCAACTTATTAAAAAAGTTGGGAATCTCAACTAAAAAGAATTCTTTAGGTAAGCAATATCGATTTGGAAGCGACACCAAAAAGCCTAGCTTTTTTGGGTATACTTCATAACGTTAGTGAAATTTGAGAATATATTAACTTGTAGGTTAGCGCACCCAAAGCTAAACCTCCCAATGAAAAGATAGACGCAGCTGAAAAGGCTAGCCCTTCTCTAAGACCAGCTTTTTGAAAGTCTATCCTGACTAATATAGTTGCTGAAATTATGAGTAAGGTATCAAGAAATACCCAAAACCAGGCAATCATAATAAAAAACAAGAAAGCTGCTAAGACGGCAATGCTGAAAGACCTAGTATTTGATTTAAGCAAAATACTATAGTAATATGTCATTTTCGGCCAAGGAGCAGTCAACGTTACTATTAAAAGCAAGATAGCAACTACAGTTACCAGCCACACAAACAGAGGAGCATGTGTTTCAGATATTACCCAGCCCAAAGTACTGTAACTAAGCAGTACTAACGCCAGGGACACCCAAGGAACTCTTTTCAAAATTGACATGGGTTGGTATTCCTAGTACAGGGTCAAGGTTTTATTCCATTACTGAATGTTATAACTCACCGTTCGCACCCATAGGATTCGACTAAGAAGAATTATCTACCAAGCCGCTATAAATATCAGGTGACAGACTGAGCAAACTAATAATTTCTTGTTGTAAGTGAATTCTTTACCAGGCGAGGGAACTGAAGAAAGTGATCCTTTTACCAATTAAGGCAGATTCTTATAACTATTGACTAATAGCTAAACAATCATTTTCTGCCCACCAAGCGTATATGGGCGTGTCGCGGTCTGGTAAACTGCCAAAAGTATTAGGTTGCAACACATTTATGTTAATGCCATTTGTTAATTGCACAACATAATTAACGTGTGTGCCCAAATACATAACATTGACAAGCCGTCCTTCAAAGGAATTAGCTGGCAAATTGGGTGGATAAAGCGAAAGCTGTATTTTTTCTGGGCGCACACTCACTACCACCGCTTGTGATAATTCAGATGGTGTATCTTCAGCGCGGCTAATGACAATTGAAAGTCCCGTTTTCGTCGAAATTTGCACATTAGAAGAGTCTACCGCTACGATTTCACCGCTGAATAAATTAGTATCGCCAATAAAATCAGCAACAAAGGATGTCTGGGGACGTTCATAAATTTGGCTGGGAGTGCCAACTTGTTCAATTTTGCCTTGGTTCATCACGGCAATGCGATCGCTCAAAGACAATGCTTCTTCCTGGTCGTGTGTCACCATCACAAAGGTCAATCCCAAGTCTGTATGTAAATTTGATAACTCAATCTGCATTTCCTTACGCAGTTTCAAATCTAACGCCCCTAAAGGTTCATCCAGTAATACGACGGTGGGACGGTTGACTAGGGCCCTTGCTAAAGCAACTCGCTGCTGTTGACCACCAGAAAGTTGATTGGGAAAGCGCGATCGCAAACTTTCCATTTTCACCAATTTTAAAGCTTCTTCGACTCTAGCTTCAATTTGCGATTTGCGTATTTTTTTTAACCTCAATCCGAAGGCAATGTTATCCCAGACATTCAGGTGGTTAAATAGAGCGTAACTTTGAAATACAGTATTGACGGGTCGGCGGTAAGGCGGCACATTAGTCATAGACTGACCCTGAATCAATACCTTGCCAGCGTCAGCGATTTCAAACCCAGCAATTAAGCGCAGTGTTGTTGTTTTACCACAACCGGAGGGGCCTAAAATACTAAAAAATTCTCCTTGTCTAACATCCAAGTCGATTCCATTTACTGCTGGTTCTTGGTTAAAAAACTTGAATACATTACGCAGTTCAACATCAAGTGGCTGAAAAGTTGTTATCCCCCTCTGATTCTGCATGACAATTTGAGCCATAATCCTTAGTAGAATGCCGTGATCTTACGTGATGTCAATAGTCTATTGGGCAGACTAGATTTGACACTTTGGTTTATTGTATCCGCCAAAAACAATTGTTCAGGAATGAATATACTTGCCCGATTCTTTCCTACCCGTTACTGGGGATGAGTTTGGGGTAATTGTATACAGATAATACCGCTCTTGGAATCATTCTTTGTCTTATGTCTTTATTCCCATTAATTGGCAGCAAAAAAGATACCCGTACAGTTGGACGTGGTTTCCAATCAATATTTTTAATTGTATTTACCCTATTAATGACCGCTGGGATTGAAGCTCGCTTGGCATATTTACAAATTGTTGAAGGCCCAAAACTCCGGGAACGAGCCGAAGCGAACCGAATTCGGATGATTCTTAAACAACCGGAACGGGGCAATATTTTTGACCGAAATGGCAAACTTTTAGCCAGTACTCGCTATCCTAGCTCTGTATATTTGTGGCCGATGGCACATACTAAGCCTTCCTGGTCAGTAGTCGGTCCCCGTCTAGCGCAAATTATCAACATCCCGCAAGACGAGATGGAAAAGAAATTAGAACAAGCAGGTGCTAATTCTTCTTCGCTGATCCGCATTGCTCGTGATCTAAATGAAGCACAAATCACGGCATTAAAGGAGTATAAAAATGAATTGCCAGAAGTAGAGATTAATAGAGATTCTGTACGTTATTACCCTCACGGTAAAGAATTGGCGCATGTACTAGGTTATACACGGGAGTTGACCGCCGACCAGTTAAAGGACAAGAAGCAGGAAGGCTATCGACTGGGAGATGTAATCGGTCAGATGGGGGTGGAAAAGGCCTATGAGAAAACTCTGCGGGGCGAATGGGGTGGTCAGCAGGTGGAAGTAGATGGTGCGGGTAGACCAATCCGGGTTTTGGGGGAGAAACAGGCAAAAGCTGGTAACGATTTGCACCTGACCATAGATTTGGATGTGCAAAAGGCAGCAGAAAAAGCTTTGGGAAATCACCGAGGCGCGATCGCAGCACTTGATCCGAATAACGGTGCTGTTTTAGCACTGGTATCTTACCCCACCTTTGACCCAAATATCTTCTCCAAACAAAAACTCTCCCAGAAAGATTGGGAAAGCGTGCAAGGTAAAGACCATCCCTTGATCAATCGGGCCCTGAGTGCCTTTCCACCTGCTAGTACCTTCAAAATTGTCACTACGACAGCCGGACTAGAATCAGGTCAATTCTCGCCTGACTCAGTATTACAGACCTTTGGTTCCCTAACTGTTGGTGGGGTGACTTTTGGAGAGTGGAACCACGCCGGATTCGGGCCATTAGGATTTCCCAGAGCGATCGCTATGAGTAGTGATACTTTTTTCTATCAAGTTGGCAGAAAAGTTGGTGGCCCAACTTTAATCCAATGGAGTCGCAAATACGGGTTTGGTCAAAAAACTGGCATTGAATTTTCCAACGAAGAATCAAAAGGCTTGGTTCCAGATGAAACATGGAAACAAAGAGTTTTGAAGACGCCTTGGAGTGTAGGTGACACCATTAATATGTCAATTGGTCAAGGCGCTTTGCAAGTGACACCCCTGCAATCGGCAATTATGTTTTCTGTCCCTGCTAATGGCGGGTATCGAGTTCAGCCGCATTTGCTCAAAGACAACGAAGAAGCAAAAAGTTGGCGAGAATCTTTAAATATGAAGCCGGAAACCATCAAAGTTCTCCGCGACGGACTGCGGAAGGTGGTGAGTGAGGGTACAGGTAAGCGCTTGGACGTGCCGACAATTGCCCCGGCGTCTGGGAAGAGTGGCACTGCTGAAGCTGGTATTGGTCGCCCAAATCATACTTGGTTTGGTGCTTATGCCCCCAGTAATAAGCCAGAAATTGTGGTTGTGGCTTTTGGTGAAAATACTGGCGAACATGGCGGGACTGTTTGTGGGCCGATGGTTTTACAAGTGCTGGAAGCTTATTTTCAGCATAAGTATCCAGGTAAGTATCAAAAACCTCAGCCTGAACCATCAGAAGCTAAAACTCAGAATTCAGGACATGGCACTGGAGACTAAGGCTATTCCATCACTCTGGTCAAAAAAAATCTCAGCCAACTTTTAAACATAGATAGAACTTACGCATCAAGTATGAAATGTAGGGGCAATTCATGAATTGCCCCTACGGGAAATCAAGGCTTTCACTGTCTTTTTGCCTAAGTCCTAATAAAAAGAAACTTAGTTTGAAGCTTTATTTTCTAACATTATGGCTAAAATAATCTCTTTCGTCTGAAACTCTTGTGTAGCAAAGATTATTGTTTTTTACTTTAGTGAGATTGATTAAAGAGCGCTAAGTAGAAGACAGGAGGTAGGAGCGTCACTCTGGGAGAATGCAAGTCTCTTACAGCAGTTTTCAGATAAATAGCTGTAAGTGGTAGATGTTTTGGCAAGCCGACGCTCGATCCGGATGATAATCGGTCAGTAGTACCGATTGCGTTTCTGCACAATTGCGACCAGAACGTTGTGACCTGTAACACAACCATTTATATCACCAGCTATAAAGTGTATAGAATTATTAAAAATACTTCTATCAAGTATCAAATAACCAGATTTTTAATAACTAGAGAACCTAATAAGCCAAAAAACATCTAATTTGCATAATCGAATTAAATAGAAATTTTGTGGGGTGGGCATCCTGCCCGTCCAGTATATGCAATTTAAATGTGGAACAGCTTACTACCTGATTTAGTCGCCAAATCAATCTTTTCAAATACATAATAACCCTCTTCCATCACTTTTGGAGAAAGCAATCGCTGCAAGGCTTACGAGACTTCACTTTCCAGGCTTTGGCTACATTTTTTAATTTCTATTAGAAAATAAAGTCTCAAACCTTGATTTAGTAATAGTTTCAGTTTTCTGCTTCGATTATTGTTTTCTGAGAGTGATGAAAGAGCGATAATTTGTGTTGGGTTTATTTTACCACGCCCAAAGTTATCACCTACTTGCACACCAAAAACTGTTGAGAGTATTAGAGAAATAGAGGTACGAAAAGAATGAAAAAGCCTATAATGCTTATTGGTATGTGTGGGTTACTAAGCAACATGGTAGTTGGTGTGTTACCGACACACGCTATTCCAGCATCTCAAGGAAAATGTGCATTTAATTTTGCAAGTATAACTCCCGCTAATGGTTTTCAACCAATTCCGGGATTAAGTGCCACAGTTACTAACTACGGTTCTACTACCAATGCTATTGTCCACGTAAGTGCAGACGTTGGTATAGATGATTCTGCTGAAGTACGTATATCTTACTCTATTGATGGTGGAGGTCCGCAAGAAAATACTTATGGGCCTGGTAACCTTGCCAACCATCAACAGTATTCTGAAGGTCGCGCTGTAATTGCTATTGTGCCAATTCCTTATGGAACCCACACCATTACACCTTACTGGCGCGTTAGTGGCTCTGCTGGTAAGACAGCTGTCATAGATTCGCGATGTATCACGGTAGAACTGAATACTCAGTAAGCGCAGTTAGTTTTTCCAAGTTTTAATAACTTGTGACTCAGAGTAGGCGCAGGGGAATGGAAAAAAGCGGATCTTTTGTTGGAAGTCCATAATTTTGCGTATCATTTCTCAATACCATACTATTCAGAAATGATACACAAGCAACTCCTTTATAAAAAGATAGTAATCTTTAGCTCAACTTTTATTGAGGTATCTTAGCGGGTTTCAAGTTTCTGGCTTTGTAGAACATTTCCAAACTATCGCGATCGCCTACAAAACGCCAGTGCCAAGGCTCATAACTCACACCTTGAATATTATCTTTAGGAAATGACATTTCAAAGCTAAAACGTGCTGCATTTGCTTGCAGCCATTGATAAGCCTTGGTCTTGTCAAAGTTAGTTTGGAGATTAGTTGCTGGTACTGCTCCATCTCCAACATCCACAGCATAACCTGTGTGATGTTCGCTATGACCAGGAGGAGCGCTGAGGGCAGCTCGTTCTGCTGGCGTCTGATTTCGCTGGGCACCCACAGCAAAAAACAACTGCTCCTGATCTTTAACTGAGCGAAAGCCAGAAATTGGTACTAAAATTACACCTGCACTCCGCGCTGCTGCTACCATCTCCTCAAACTTTTGGGCAGCAGCTTTTCGCATTCTAATGCCCCTATTTGCGGAGATGGTTACTAGTTCTGACTCAGGGGCTTCTGGGTATGGAAAATGCCCTAACACAGTATTGACATTACCAGATTCTGTAGTCGGTGTGGGTGTAGAACTCGTGGGCGAGGGTTGAGAATCGGCAGTTTTTTTGGGTGCAGTAACAAAAAACAAAAAACCGCTAATTAAAGCCAGCAGGATAAATCCTGTTATTCCCCCAATTAGGATAATTCGGGGTTGCAACCAAATTTTAGGTGTTGCATCAGGGGTATCGCGTACAGCCACTGGAATATCATCACCAAGGTCATTCGATGAGTTTTGCGGTTTTCCAGAAAACCCAGCCTTATTCAAGGGTAAACTCCTGTTTTTGTGGGATAACCATAACAGATTTTGCACTGGACAAAAGTGGACGGAACAGGTAGCATTTTACATCTGTGGTTTTAGGCGCAATCTTGACAAACCTTTTAGAACTATACGTCAAGCTGGGAGGATTAGTCCTGGTAGGTTTTATTCTGGGACGCAAACTACCTGTGACAGTTCCTACTCGTTTGGGACAGTTTCTTTTTTGGGTGGGAGTACCCATAAGCATAGTATCCTTTTTGCGTCAATCTAGCTTGTCGGAGCAAATTTTGATTGCACCTGCCTTCGCTTACCTAGCCATTTTACTAGGCGCATTTTTAGCTTGGTTAGGGATTAAAGCACAAGCCTATTTTAGAAATATCGTCCCCCAAGCACCAACTCAAGCTAGCTTGATATTAGCAGCAATGTTGGGTAATACAGGTTATCTTGGCTTTCCCATTACCTTAGCAATGGTAGGCAAAGAATACTTTGCTTGGGCGCTTTTTTACGATTTGCTAGGTTCATTCCCAGGAGCTTATGGCTTGGGTGTGTTACTAGCAGCGCGTTTTGGCGGTGGTATCCATAATCGTTGGCAGATTGCTAGGCCCATCTTAATTAATCCTGCCCTGTGGGGTTTCGGATTTGGCTTGATATTTCGAGAAGTAACAATTCCCACAATAGTGGAATTCTGCCTAGAGAAATTTGCTTGGAGTAGTGTAGCTTTATCTCTGGTGTTAATTGGAATGCGACTGGCACTGCTCAAGTCTTGGCATAGCCTACCACAAGCAGGGATGAGCTTGGGAATCAAAATGTTGTTAGTTCCCTTAATATTGGGCAGTATTGTACCACTGTTTGGATTAACTGGGCCGATAGCAAAGATCATCGTGCTACAAATGGCCATGCCTCCAGCTTTCGCTACACTGGTAATTGCTGAGACATTCAATCTTGATCGCGATCTGGCAGTTACTGCCTTAGCTGCTGGGGCTATAGTATTGCTGGTGACTCTCCCAGTTTGGCTGTGGCTGTTTTGATTGTGGATTTATGTACTGTGATGCGATCGCTTAAAACCCCAGGAAAAACGTATCTTATCGTTCTAATTTAAGCTCTTCCTTCTCTCACTTTGCGCTCTTCTCTACGAGGCGCTACGCGAATGCGTCCTTCTCTACGAGACGCTGCGCGTGCCCCTACAGGGAAGCAAGCTACACGTGGTGTCTCGTAGAGAAGGCGGTAGCCTGCGGCAAGCCGCTTTGCGTCTACGTAAAAAAAATTGACTTTGACAAATAGTTTTAGCCTTAACGCAAGCGCATTGCTTAATAGGTAAGTTATTTCCGCACGATTCCTTAGCATTGGGACTGACAAAAAATAAATTATCCAAAATTATTTGTACATTTGTAGGGGATCTTGGCCTTGCGCCCCTACGATGGGATGTTTTTTTAACTGCAAGTCCCTTATTTAGAGCGTGGCGAAGGAATTGACCTATATCAGTTAAACTTCTACTGGATGCTGCCCATAATATGGCAAAGCCTCTGACCAATTAGGAAACTTGCCCTCTTGCCAATCGAGATTAGCTAGTTCCAAAATACTGGTTACTGTCGCTGCTAACCCAGATTGGGCGTGAATTAGCTGATAAT
Organism: Nostoc sp.; assembly: GCF_036919595.1. Classification (GTDB taxonomy): domain Bacteria; phylum Cyanobacteriota; class Cyanobacteriia; order Cyanobacteriales; family Nostocaceae; genus Nostoc. The sequence goes on from NZ_JBALCO010000012.1 coordinate 28,335, forward strand.
CAGTGTTCCAATTCGCTAAAGTTTCCTGCCATGCTTCTGGTGTCAACACTCTATCTGACAAACACACTCTTAGTTTAGAAGTATCTGGCTCAAACTGATAAATAGCAGCAAAAATTTGACCTCGTTGCGCTGGCATTTCCACAGCAATAGTTTTGGGATTTTGACTTTTGCCTGCTTCTGACCAAGCTACCGCAGCCAAAGTTGAAATTGCAAATACAGGAATATCTAATTGTTGTCCTAAAGTTCGAGCAGTGACAACGCCAATCCGAGTTCCAGTAAAGCCGCCAGGGCCTTTTGCAACTGCGATAAAGGACAAATCTGCCCAAGTTTGCGGTTTTATAAATTCAATTAAATATTGATGTACTAAGCTAGATAAATCACGCCCCAAATTCCAAATTTGAGAGCGAGTTCCACTAGCAAAACTACTAATTGACAAACCCAATTCGGCAGTGGTGGTGTGTAGTGCCAAGGCGGATTTATTTATTGCAAGGCGTTCTTGTTCTATTGTCAAAGTTACTTAAAATATCTATTTTTATAAATTTAACATTATTTATTCAAACATATAACACTTCGAGTCAGCAGCCCACATGAATGTACTCCCATGTGGAGCATGGGAGTGAGGCAAGCCTGATATGGTTTGCACTTGCACACTCTCTGCCTTGATGATCGCCGTTCTTAATTCTTTGGTGAGAGTTGCATTCGGGACACTTCATCTTTCCATTTTACAACTTCTACCATTCTCTTTCCCGCAACGTCGGATACTCAATCTCTCCTTTAATCTTCTGGGGTACGAAGTCTGGGATGTCAGTAGTGTCAATTGCGAAGACGAAGAACTTGTTTGGGTTATCGATACCCCCTGGATGGAAAGCGTCCGACGTTATAGTCCCAACGAAGTCGTTATCGTTGGTGATGAAAAGCGCATGCTTGATCACGCGGTTAATAACTACATCTGGCCCGAATGCCAAACCTTCAAGCTTGGCAGGTATGTCCTCTGCTTTGATCCCATTCTGAGTCAGCGTAGCTACTACATCGAGGAACAAGGTCTTGCTAACTGCCTTGCCAGCCAGGTTGCTTTCGCCAGTGATATTGCTTACTTCTTGAGCATTCGTCAGATCGATACGGTATATCTTCTTGAAGGCAGCCTGAGAGCCATCACCCAATCCCTTACCATCTCGTTCGTCTACTAGGAATTCGCGATCGTTGATGGACAAAATCTCACTTACTGTCGGGTATTTCGGTTTAGCTGAAGTGCCTATATTATCTAGCTGATAGGCATATTCCTGGATAGCACCTGTTGCAATGTCGATCTTAACAATTCTGGTGTAAGCGCCATTTGTACCCCCGTCCTGTAGCAGTGGACTCTGTATTATCCCAACTAGGGTCTTGCCATTAGGGGTAATCGCTAGACCTTCCATACCCTTGTTCGCAACACGTCCAGACGTGTTATTGCTAATCTCTGTATTACCAACGGGATTTAGGTTTTTGACTGCGAATTTGCTGTTGAGCGTAAAGACCTTGATCCGCTTACCTGTCTCCCGGTTGAATTGGTACACATAGGGGCCATATTCATCGGAGATAAAGATGGACTTACCGTCATTGGATACACGCACGCCCTCAGGATCTAAGCGGGCATCATTGGGATCGGTCGATATCTGGGTAGGGTCGAAGTTGTCTGAGCGTCCAGTGAAATAGTAGGTATTCTTGGCATTCAGGGCAGGGACACCACTGGGTACTCCTAGTCCCACCCCAGTACCGTAGTAGAGAGGATTCTTGCTCGATAGCAGGGTTGTGGCAATTAGAGAAGGAGTAAGAGTAAAGGGCAATGCTGAACCAAGCTGGCTTGGTACAAGTTTCAAACGGATGGTTTGGAAGCGGTTGATATAGGATGTTGTGTCATCCACTGCGCTATTGTATGCCTTGGCATTCGGGCCCCGATCTGGGATAGCGATGAAGGTGTTATGACCAGCGTAGGCTAGTCCCGATCCAAAACCACCGAGGAGGTTTCCCGGAACACCGCTTTCGAGCGGAGCGGAGGTTTTGCTGGAGAGATCCCTGATGTTACCACTCAAGCTCCCAATTGCGACCAATTTAACCTCTGCGTTAGCGGCGGGGGCAGCAAAAAATGACGCTAACAAGAACAGAATGAGATTTATCTTGAGCATATTAGTATTCCTACTAGGTGCAATATTTACTGAGTGATATTGTATTTTTTTTCACTTTTTCATTATCTATACCTAATGATTAATTTATTTTTAAGCAAAGATTAAGTCAGGATTAATTCAGAAATGACTGATGCCCACCAGTATTACAGCTATTTTTAGGTAAATAAGCTGTTAAGCATTTAATTTGCACATTGAGACCGCAGGGGGGCAGGGGGCAAGGAGCAAGGGAGAGCGTTTCCAGCTTTTCTTGACAATAAAAATGGTGCAACTTTTAGGTGCGACAGCTTAGACCACATCTGTCGTAGGGGCGCAAGGCCTTGCGCCCCTACGACAGATCAGGGCAAACGCATCATGTCAATAAAAACTTTTTATTCTCAATAAGCTGAAAAATAGTCGCATTAATCCCTACTTATTAACACAATTTTAGTGATCGCTCTGAGTCTTGGAAACTAAACCAAACCAGAAATGCTGATTTTGTCGTTAGTTCTCAACCTTGGTTGCGATCAAGAGTAATTTAGATGCGTTTGCCCTGTACGACAGATGTGGTTCAAATACTTGAATTTTGCTGTAAGTGAGGCTGTGGAGGGGCACAATAAGCCAAACGAGAGGACAAATTTTTTTAGCCACATTTCTTATTTGTGAAAAATGCGGCTAAAGTTACCCTTATAGTTACTTGCAAAAATATTTACGACTACTGCTGTTTGGTGCAGTAGTCACCTTTAAGATACACCAATCAATTTCTATCAAGTCGGCACTAATTCACCAGGACGCAACTTCGACCACTTACCCGTTTCCCGCTTAAAGCTCAGACAACCAACAACATCCCATTCCATTTCAATTACATCCTCTTTAGTGCGAATGTTGACATTGATAGAAGGTTCGTTCGGATCAAAATTTGGTGTTTCGGTCAAGTGAGGCTGTTGGTGCTGCCCTTCTACGGCATGATAGGTAAAACAGCTGTCTACATAGTGGCAGTTAACGCAAATACACATAATAGAACCAACTCCAGGGGCCTTTATTGTTAATCTAACTTAAGCGCAACTGTTATTCATGAGTTGCTGGGTTGATTTTTATTACAATGCATAAATCAGTTCTTTCTACCCTAGCTCCCGAAAATTGGCCTTTCAGCTTGGAATTCCTGCCACAACCGACTTACATGGTAGGTGGGGCTGTCAGAGATGCGATCCTTGGCAGAACTCGCGAATATCTGGATCTAGATTTTGTTATACCATCTAAGGCGGTAAAGGTAGCGAGAGCGATCGCTCGTCATTACAAAGCTGGTTTTGTGTTACTCGATGCAGAACGACAAATTGCCCGTGTGGTTTTTCCCCACGCCACAGCTGACTTTGCCCAACAGGAAGGAAATAGTTTAGAAGTTGATTTGCACAGACGGGATTTTACAGTAAATGCGATCGCCTATAATCCCCATACACAAGAAATTATCGATCCTCTACAAGGTTATGTAGACTTACAACAGGGCATTTTGCGAATGGTATCACCCGCGAACTTAGAAGATGACCCTTTGCGGTTAATGCGAGGTTATCGCCAAGCCGCCCAACTAGGTTTTACTATTGAGCCAGCTACCCAAGCCGCAATTCGTTCTTTGGCATCACATATCAGCAAAGTTGCAGCTGAACGAGTTAGGGTAGAAATTGGCTATCTGCTGGCAAATTCTCAGGGTACTCCTTGGATTACAAGTGCTTGGGAAGATGGGTTACTTGCCCCTTTCTTCAAAAATGCCACCCGTGAAAGCTTGATCAAACTAGCAGCAGTTGACAATGCAGCTGCCTTACTCACCCAAAATTGGCAACAACTAGGGGCACAACTGCAAGAGTATGTCCGTGATAGTATCAAAACTACTTGGTTAGGTATTGCCAAACTTGCTTGTCTTGTCAACCCAAATCCGGAATTAGCAGAAATAGAACTACAGAAACTAACTTATAGTCGTGCCGAAATCCGGGGTGTAACCACTGCCCTCAAACTGTTACCGCAGTTTCAAGTAGTCGATATGTCCTTGCGAGAACAATACTTTTTGTTCCATGACGCAGATATTGTGTTTCCCGCTACGGCAGTGCTAGCTGTAGCATTTCATAATTTGGTAGAGGCGATGTCTGGTGACAACCCACTAGAGAAAGGAGTTGCTACAACTTTGGAAACCAAAGCAATAGGCTGCCTTGTTTTGGCACCTTTAATCAACCGCTACCTGAACCCTGATGATCTGGTCGCTCATCCCATTCCACTAGTGAGCGGGAAGGAGTTGATTATAGCATTAGATATTCCAGCTTCGCCAATCATCGGCCAACTATTGAGAGAAATTGGCGTAGCACAAGCCGAGGGGAAAGTTTCAACGCCAACAGAGGCGATCGCATTTGCACGTCAGTTAGTTGGGGACCTGTAATATTGTGTTTCCGAGTCAATAGTAGATATTCATGGAATAGCCTGAGAAAATTATTAATATTGGATATAAAATTAGTGAATTAATGTGATGTATTTGCGATGAATTTGTCTGCAGCAATTCCCAAATTTGACGAATGTAAAAGTTGTTAATCAACGATCTGTACCGTGTCAGGTTAATTACTCCATTGTTGCTCATTTGCTCATGGGTAATTAGCTTATTTTATGTCAAATAAGCGATTGCCTGTATCTCCCAACCCAGGAATAATATAGCCATGTTCATCCAAATGGTCATCAATAGCGGCGGTATACAGCGGCACATCAGGATGTAGCTCACAAAAACGCTCGATACTTTCTGGTGCAGCGAGTAAGCAGACAGGTGCAGATACGTGAGTCAAACACGTCCGAACCGTTGCATTAATCATGAAGCCGCACAGCTACGGCTTTGTTGAGATTGGCGATCGCAGCGATCTCACCGACAATATACATTGTTACGCCCCCAATTTGCGGCAAAAATCCCTCCAAATCCGATCACGTGACCAATTCTGGAAGCATCCCCCCAGTTTGTTCAAATAAAGCGCAATGCCAAAGTGCTTGACAATTCCCAGTAAATCCAAAATCGGCATAGTCATTATTTTTTTAGGGATGTTTTGATCAGCTATTACTCACTAGTAGTCTGCCAACTACCTCTAATCAGTTTTGATTTTTATGACTCTAAATGTCTAGTGTGGTATTAGTCATATTGGTGAATACAATAAATCACACATAAATTTCATAATTAACAATTAATCCCTGCAAATTTAAAGATGACTTTAAAAATGATTTAATGGAGATATTTTGTGAGAAAGTTAATACAAAGGTATATTCACTGATCTCAAATTTATGGATTCTTTATCTATCAATTCCTTACTTGAAGAGTTGAAAAACCCGGATGCTACAGTCCGCGACAAGGCAACCAGAAAAATCTGGCGGATCTGGTTTCAGCAAAAGGGAATTTATGGGCTGGAAATAATTGACCGCAGTCAAAAGTTACTGGATGCAGGTGAATTTACTGGAGCCGAAACAACGCTGACAGCACTAATCGAAGAGCAGCCAGATTTTGCCGAAGCCTGGAATCGTCGTGGTTTTCTCTATTACAGTATTGGTGATTATCAAAAATCTCTGGCAGATTGTCAGATGGTTGTGCAGATAAATCCAATACATTTTGGAGCGCTTCACGGAATGGGTTTGTGTTATGCAGCACTAGGTGAGTATGGTGAAGCGATCAAAGCTTTTCAACAGGCTCTAGAAATTCAGCCCTATTCGCTAGTGAATCAAAAGTTGATTCTAGAATGTACATTTAGATTCAGCTACAACCGTAAATAGGAGAGAACATTACCCTGTTTTATGAATCGGTCATCACCCTCATCAACAGCAATTCATTGCCTTAGTCGCCGCAATTTTATTCAATACGGTTTTATCTAGATTAGTAGTAGCGTCATTGCTGCTTATAGTAATAGCAACCAACCGTCAACTAGCAATTCTCGGTTGGATAAAGTTATATTTGGCACTCAATGAATAGGACAATCACAACACGGCGGATTTTACCAGGTGATGTCTACGACGGGCTGCGCCAACGCGCAGCGTCTCGTAGAGAAGACGCCAAGACGCCAAACAAGAGCGCCAATAATTCGTAGAGTGTATGTAAGTCCTATTCAAATTCAAAATTAGGAAACTACAAAAACACTATCAGAACTTTCTGTGTATATTTGTGTAACCTCCCTCCGAAAAGCTAGCTACTAGGCGTCTATAATTTGTGGTTTGATTTCAAAAGCCGTGGGGAAAACCCAAAATCCACCATTCCAAAATCACCCATGATTGAAATTGACGGTTCCTACGGAGAGGGAGGCGGACAAGTTCTTCGCACTTCCTTAAGTCTAGCGGTCATCACTGGGCAACCCATAAGGATTGCAGGCATTCGCGGTGGACGCAAAAAGCCAGGATTAGCACCACAACACTTAACGGCAGTTCGGGCTGCGGCGAGAATTTGTAATGCCCAACTACGGGGTGATGCTTTGGGTTCAATGCTGCTGGAATTTATCCCAGGTAGTGCTGTGCAAGCTGGAACTTATACCTTTGATGTTAGTAAAGCACAACTTGGTGGTTCTGCGGGTGCGATCGCTTTAGTTTTACAGACAATTCTCTTACCTTTGGCATTAGCATCTGGCAATTCTCAGGTAACACTAAAGGGTGGAACTCATGTAAACTTTAGCCCGACAGTGACGTACATCGAGCAAGTTTATTTGCCGATATTGCAACGCATGGGTGTAGAGGCAAAAGTTAAATTAGGCGCTTGGGGGTGGTTTCCCCAAGGTGGGGGAGAGGTGCAGTTGCAGGTGAATGGCGGTAGTCAACTGGGTGGGATCGACTTGTTGGAACGGGGAGAGTTACAACAGGTGCGGGGACTAGCAGTGGTGACGGAATTGCCTTCCCATATTCCGCAACGGATGGCGAATCGTGCTGAAAATTTGTTACGCGAGGCCCATTTGAAAGTTACTGTACACGCCTTGCGAGAAAGAGGTGTGGCACCGGGGGCGGGTATTTTTTTAACTGCTGAATATCAAAACAGTTTGACTGGCTTTGGTGGGTTTGGGCGTTTGCGGTTGTCGGCGGAGACAGTTGCAGAGATTGCTTGTCAACAACTGCTTGAGTTTCATCAAACTGGTGCAGCAGTGGATGAACATTTAGCAGATCAATTATTATTGGCAGCTGCTTTAGCGTCACACAGAAGTCAGTATCGAGTAGCTGAGGTGAGTAGGCATTTGACGACGAATGCGGCGGTTATTAAACAGTTTGGGCTGGCGCAAATCACGGTAGATGAAGCTGAGAAAATAGTGTCGGTAATTCCTGCTGATTAAGGATTTAGATGAGGCTGTCATCAGCGGACAGTTTCTGCAAGAGACATACTACTTTGAGCCTAGCCTTGTGGATAAAGCTTCACTCTTCACCCCTGAAAAAGAAGAGTTTGCGCGAACCAGTATGTTTACACAAACCACTTAAATATTAGACATCTGTTGAAAAAGAATGTAGAGACGCGTTAGCACAGCGGAACGTTAGCGTATTAGGGCAAAGCCCAGTACAATTTTGCCTCTCTACAAGGATTTTAGAATTTTGAATTTTGAATTTTGAATTTTGAATTGTTAACTCTCCTTCTTTTCTTGCCGTTCTTTGAGTTTCAGCATGATCTCTGCGTGCATCTCACGGGTAATTGGGTAAAAATACGTTAAAACTAAACCAAGAATTAAACAAACTGTAGGTATAGGCCCAACAGCAATGCGAATAGCAAACAGTGCTGATTCTGGTTGCGTGGGTGGTAGACTTCCGGCTACAGATTCTTTGAAACCAGCTATTTGCAAAGCATTTCCCACCAAAAATAGCCCAAAAGCTAAACCAAATTTTTGTAGCAAAACCATGAAGCCATAAAAAATGCCTTCTCTGCGTTGTCCAGTTTGGAGTTCATCTAATTCAATCACATCTGGAATCATCGACCAGGGAATTAAATAAGCTGTGGAGACACCAACACCCGCCATCACAGCCATCACATACATCAAACCTATTTGACCAGGTTGTAAGAAAAATAGTCCGGCGGCGGCTATTATCCATAAACTCATTCCCAGAAAATAAACAAGTTTTTTGCCGAGTTTTTTACTCAGCGCCCCCCAGACAAATAGCATCAGCAGGGCTGTTCCTTGGACTGCAATCAGCACTGTGGGCACATCTGATTCTTTGAGTTTCATCCAATCGACTACAAAATAGGGAATAATGCTGGCTGTAATCTGCACACCTAGCCAAGAAAAAAGATATATACCAATAACAAATAAAAAAGGCCGGTTGCTGAAGACAATTTTTAGCTGTTCGCCGAAGGAGACAGATGCAGGTTCTTCGGCTAGGATGCGTTTAGCCTCAAAAGCAAGGATGCGATCGCGGACTCCAAAAACGCACCAATATAATCCTAAAATTGAAATTACAGTACAAATTGCTGTTAAAACAAGATATCGTTGTTGGCGATCGGCAATCAGTGAAAAAACGATTTGCGTTAAAATCAACGACACAATACTGCCACCAATGGAAAATGTAAAACGGTAGCTGTTAAGGCTGGTGCGTTCGTCGTAATCTTGAGTTAGTTCTGGAGTCATCGCCGTATAAGGCAAATTCACAACCGTATAAAAGGACTGAGATAGAATCCCAATCGCTACGTAATACCAGAACAGCGGCCAAATATTCTCACTCTGATTTGCCCTAAATTGCGGTACAATCCACTGCAATAAAAAGAAAATACCAAAGGGAATAGCCCCATAAAACATCCAAGGAAGACGACGGCCCCAACGACGAGATTTCGTTTTATCACTCAAGAACCCGACAAGCGGATCATTTATGCCATCCCAGATTTTGCCAATCATCAAAATAGTGCCAGCTAAACCCGCAGGGATACCAGCGACACTGGTAAAGAAAATCAGTAGATAAAAGACGGAGATACTTGCAGTAATCGCTGGGCCAAAATCCCCTGCACCGTAAGCCAGCTTTGTTTTTAAATTAAGTTTTTCACTCTTAGGATCTCGTTGGGCATCGTTATCAGCAGCAGAATCGTTCATAATAACTTGCACTCATACTAAAATAAAAAGTTTGCATAGGCGTAACCCGCACTTTTCTTTGAGACACTCTTGCTAGCTTGCTTCCACGAGGTGGTACGGCAAGCTCAGTGACGTAGACATCGCCTTCAATCTAGCTATCTACAACTCCCGTTAGACTTATGCCAGACCTTTATGTTTCTTGGTCAGATTATCACCAAAAAATTGAACAACTGGCTATTCAGATTTATGAATCCGGTTGGGAATTCAACCAGATTATCTGTCTTGCCAGAGGAGGACTACAAGTTGGAGATATTCTTTCCCGTATATACCAGCAGCCACTGGCAATTTTAGCAACCTCATCTTACAGTGGCACTGGTAAGCAAGAAAGAAATAATTTAATTTTCTCCCGCCACTTGACAATGACTGCTGAAAAGTTAGGTTCGCGCATTCTCCTAGTGGATGACTTAGTAGACTCTGGGATCACCCTCCAACAGACTATACCTTGGCTCAAGCAAAATATTGATTTTCCGATTGAAGAAATTCGCACCGCCGTACTTTGGTATAAAGCCTGTTCAGTTATAGCACCTGATTATTATGTGGATTACTTGGCTGACAACCCCTGGATTCACCAACCCTTTGAACACTACGAGCAGATGAACATCGCAGAACTTGCGGCTAAGGTAAATCAACCGTGCTGATAAATACCTGGTAGTGTAATTAACGTATGATTTATGTTACATTTTTTTAGGGTAAATCAATTGTGTTGATAAATACCCAATTTTTTGTGATTTATATTTATGGAAGAAACAGTCCACGACAACTTTTTCAAGAACTTTACTGTAATAACAGCAACTATATCGGCAGCAGATGATCTTCCTGAAACTTCAGGTATTTATGCTTTTTATCATGCATTTGATTTTTTAGAAAATAACTTATCTGAATATATAGATACTCGCATAAAAAATACGGTATTTAAAACAAAGTTTTCTGAGGAAGAGAATAGAAGTAAGTTTATTGTCAATACTTGTGGAGAGTCAGTTGGTTTGTCTCAAAAAATGGATCAATTTATCAAAGCTGTTTCTCAGCCTAAAGAACGAAGAATTTTAAAAAATCTCCTAATTTCATGTAGCATTTTCCAGCGTCCAGATTACATTGGCACTGCAAACAATTTAAGAGATAGATTTATTCAGCATTTGGAACGAGATGATGGTTTTTTCTCAAAGTACGGAAACTCAAGGTTAAATGATGAATTTTTATTCGTTTGTTTTCCTTGTCCAAAAAATATTTCCAGAGAATTGGAAAGCCTGTTAATTCAGCTATGTCAGCCTAAGTTTAATACACAGAGGAGTTAGAAAATGGAATTAGATAATCAGTCTCCAGAGACTATTGAATATAAAGCAATCAGTGGTAAGTTTGGTGATGTTAGGTACTTTATAACAACTCTTGAGCAAAGTGATGCAGTTGAAAACATTCAATTTGCTGATGACATTCAAAATAGTTGGAGCTTCTCTGAACGAGTTCAGAGAAAACTAGATGAAAACAGAGCGAATACAGAAATATTTTCTTACCTAGCGCAGGGTGGAATTCGCTTTTTTAATTCAATTGTAATCGTGCTTTTGCCTAACTCGAATGACCAAAGAGAAAGAGAGTTTTGGGACTTCTCTGAAGTTAGAAGTCAGGGAAAAATTGTCGAGAAATGGGTCAATTTAAAGCTGTATAAGAACGTAGCTAGAATTGTAATTGATGGTCAACATAGACTTCTTTCACTAAAGAGATATTGGAACGCTCATACTGGAAAAGAGCCTTTAAGTCTTCAACAAATGAATGACAATTTCAGTTGCTCAGAAACATTTGATATCCCAGTGGTTTATTTAGTGTTTGGCGATCTTGGCAGGGTTGGTCATGCAGACTTAAGCGAAACTGTAAGAGATGAGATAATCAAATCAACTCGCAATATCTTTACAGTTATAAACAAGACTGCAAAATCAATCGATAAACAAACTCAGCTATTGCTTGATGACAGTAAAATATCAGCATTGATTCCTAGAAAGCTTTTAGAGGAAAAAGTACTTGAAGAGAGATTCATTAGATGGTCTTCCACATCAACAAGCTTGACCCAATCAGAACCTTACCTAACGAATTTAGATTTTGTTAGCCAATGTACTATTGAATTATTGAAAGATTATCAGAAGGAAGCTTTAAAGAAATCATTCAATTCACCAACTGAGCGTAATAAAGCTCTGGATGATTATTATGAGTCTCATCCTAAACTTCCTAAAATAGGCACAAAAGCATTACTTACAGCAATTTTCATGTAATTGAACCACAAAGGACGGTAACATAGACATGAAGTAATTGTTTTATTCGATGCCAGTATCTTACTCGGAGG
>NZ_JBALCO010000013.1:0-5991 GCF_036919595.1 Nostoc sp.
GTTAGAGAAAACGCCGCGAACCCAAATTCTTTCCCCAGCAAGGACTTGTCCCAAAGGGAAACTAAATCAGAGCCTCCGATTGTTAGAGAAAACGCTGCGAACCCGATTTCTGTCCCTAGCAAGGACTTGTCCCAAAGGGAAACTAAATCAGAGCCTCCGATTGTTAGAGAAAACGCTGCGAACCCGATTTCTGTCCCTAGCAAGGACTTGTTTCAAAAGGAAACTAAATCAGAGCCTCCGATTGTTAGAGAAAACGCCGCGAACCCAAATTCTTTCCCCAGCAAGGACTTGTTTCAAAAGGAAACTAAATCAGAGCCTCCTGCTGCTGTCGTTTTGCCATCAAGGGACAATGCCACCGAACCAATTTCTATCCTGAATAAGGACTTACCGGAAAGCGAAACTACATCAGAGGCTCCGATCGCATCCGTGCTACATCCGAGAGCAATACAACCTTCACAAAAGAGAAACCCTGCTGAACCAATTTCTGTCCTCCGCAGGAACGGGTCACAGAGCAAAGCTAAATCTTCACCTTCTACCGCGCTAGAGTCGCTGGGATCAAAACCTCCACAACCGCGATCGCCTAATTCCTCAGGCTTATCAGCCATCCAAAAAATCGGTTTCTTGCTGATTGTCTTATCGGCAGTGGTATCGTCGCTTTACAACATAGCCATTAAGGTAATTTTCCACGAAGGTTCCCAGATTTTTGGAGTATTAGAGGTAGAGCGGTTGCTGCCACCGACTTTAGGCAATATTTTGTTAATTTTGACACTGCGATTTATGGTGGTAGTACCACTGATGGTACTGTTGTCTCCTATATTGCATCCAAGATTGTGGCAAGACCTGGAAAGCTTGGCTAATTCAGTCCGAGGAAATCCCACATCTGCCAATGCAGCTACCAAGCAGATTTTGCTGTTCTCGATTGTGAGTGGGTGCTTTTTGTTTTTGTCTCAGGTTCTCATATACATTGCGATCGCTCAAGTCACAACTGGAATGGCGATCGCACTGTTCTTTGTCTATCCGATGGTTAGTGGTTTATTGTCGTGGTTTCTGTTTCGCGATCGTCCTACCATATTCCGCATCGGTGCGATCGCCGCGATTTGCTGCGGTGAATTGTTGGTTTTAGGGGCTTCTTCCACGATCGGTACGAGTAACACTTCAATGGGAAGCAGCACCGCTGTTCTTTCGGGTGTGGCTTTTGCTGCCTATATAATTCTGACGCGGGTTTGTGCTAGCAAACTGCATCCCGTGACTTTTACTTTAATTAACTTCGCTACTATGTTGTTGTTGAGCTTTATCTGCTTGATGCTACCTTTTTGGAACTTGGTAGTTGACCCCTCTAAGATGCTGGAACTGGTTTTAAGTGCATTTATTTTGGGTGTGCTGACTCTTGCAGGCTATTTGCTCAACAATGTTGGTATTAGTAAACTAGGTGGCTCACGAGCGGCGCTCATCGGTGGTACCATCCCAGTTTTAACCGTGATTTTCGCTGGGTTAATCATTCAAGAAAATTTGGATTTTGTGCAAATTCTGGGAGTGTTGTTAGTAACCTTTGGCGCGGCTGGTTTCAGCTTTGAAACAATGCGAAATCAGGTTAAATCCTCTAGTCCTACGAATTAAATGGCGAGTTCAATCAGTTTAGCTGAACTACCCCCCGGATTTATCCGTGGGGTTCCAACTCGACTAACTTCTCTAAACTAATGCGATCGCAGGTCCTCTATATATTTTAGATCCTAAATTTCTATATCTATTAGGACATTGAAAACCTGAAACCCTGATTCCCCCTTAAAAAGTTACTGTGTATATACAAGTCGAGTTGGCAATCAAATTGACGGAAAAGAACGGAAAATTATTTTTAAAATCCTTGATTTTCTGTCAAAACTCTATCAATAAGCCGAGACTATTGATAATCAGTTTGCTCAACTCAAAACCTTGCCAATATACGGCTTGTATCTTACCAGACAAGGATTTTAGAAATTGTGTGTAGACCGTAGCCTTAAAAGGGGGGATTTTAAAGAGCTAACTTTTTAAAGGGATTGGGGGATCTATTCTGTGTAAGTCCTATCTATAAATAAATCGGAGTAGTAATCAGATTAAGTGGAGATTTGATACGTGTAAAGATGTTACAATGCAATGTCTTTACTATATAGCAGTTTTCAATTGTGTGAAGTACAGCAATTCTATCGATTCACAGATGTGCATTGGTGTCAACTTAATAAATCGGCGGGTTGGGATTTTGTGCCCCTACCTTGTACCTGATTTATCGATGCGTAGCGGCTTCTTGCAGGGTACGAGAAGCGTTATAAGCAATTAATATTAATTATTAATAATATATTTTATGAACTTAGCCTGATATAGGTGAGGAAAACACTTATATATAAGCAGTAATCAGAATAACTTGACTTGTAATATATTTTTATGAATTTAGCCTGATATAGGTAGGGAAAACACGTATATATAAGCAGTACGAGTAATACTAACTTAAGCAAATGAGCGTGAGTATTTGCTCAAAGGAAAGATTTACAAGGAGTTAAAGCGATTGCAACACGTTTTTGAACTTGGAGATGAAAAAGCAGCACCGCGAACTAGACTAACCCGTTTTTTAAGCGTGAGAGATTATTGTCGCTACATGAATATATGGAGCGATCGCCCGTGAAAAGGCTAATAAAATTATTCTACGGTAACCTCTGCGATCGACGCAAAATTTAAAATGCCTCATTTCTATGCTCTTGAGCTTGACGAGATGGTATCTTTAAGTAGGTCGGCGTAAATATTTGTAGTTGAGATGAGGCAAAGGCAAGAAGCAGAAGCCAAAAGAGAACAGGGTTTTAGCCCAATTCATTTTTATTCACATAGTTACGTTTATTTGTGCCTTTCTAGTTATTTCTGGCGTTTTATAGGGGTCAATTTGGTCTACAATTGCCCAGATGCCCGAAAAATGAATGCTTATATCGTAGCTTGCTGCGGATTCTCCTGCTTTTATGGCAACAAACTGTCCACGCCATTCAAGTCCTTCAAACATCTAAAACAGCGGGGTAAAAATATACTTGAAAGTAGCCAAGGAATTAGTTAAATGATCAAAGGATAATATTTTTTCATGAAAAAAATATAAATCACTTGAAAAAAATTATCTAAATAATTATCAAGTGGAATCCAATCTGTTTTATTATATATCTGGCTAATAAGTAAATTTTTAGCCGATTAGCATTATCAAGGAAGCCTGATGGTTCTGCGATTAATTCGGACTAAATCGCGGCTTTCTGTGTCAGTCCATTAACAGAAAAGAATAAATAAAACTGGGAGTTAGTAGGATATTTAGAAATATCATCAAACTTTGATTTAGGCGAATGTAACTTACTTAAATACGGTTCATTTCTCCAATCAAAAAAACATAAAGTTATGCCAAAGAGAAAAATAATGATATGATCAAGAACGAGATTTGAAAAAACAACAGGTATTTTGAAATTGGAATTATTTGCTCTACTTGAGGTCTACTATCTTCACTCAAGCCTATGGCCTATACTGCCGTATGACTTGAGGTTGTGAAGGGGATAATAGTTGAGAACGAACTGTGTGGCTCAACCTCTGAATGTGGCTACACGTTATAAGCGATTTCTTTTTAGACCACTCCCAATTATTTCTAGCCACCTGTGTACTATAAATAATTCGCAAGAGCTGAATAAGAACCTTCTTTTTTAAGTAACAGATATCCAAAATGAACCGCACAAACTAATTCTTACTCAGAGTCGCCATAGTGCGATAATTAGGTGTAAGCGGCTTGACATTGTTGCTCTTGAAAGATGAGAAAACCCCAGGAAACTTAAAGGCTTTGTAGATTACTTACAACATAGTTGAGTTTTGGGAAGTAAACCGCCGTCAAGCTGAACTTTGTGATGTCTATAATTTTCCGGTCAGATGCAGGGGCAGTTATAGTAACAACCACTCTCATCTGCCTTTGTACCGTAAAATATGCGAAAACGGTAGTTTGCGCTACCACCGATTTAATAGTTATCGCATACTAATATAGTTTGAAGTAAAGACATTGCCTTCAGCCAAGTGTATACTACCTATTTTCATTCGATTAAAAACTGTATAAACGTGCTATTCAATTGTCTGTAATATGAGTAACGACATAGATCTGATCAAACGTCTTGACCCCAGTGCGATGGATCAGATCATGCTTTATCTGGCTTTTAGTGCCATGCGGACGAGTGGGCACAGGCATGGGGCATTTTTAGACGCAGCCGCAACGGCAGCAAAGTGTGCAATTTACATGACCTATTTGGAGCAGGGACAAAACCTGCGGATGACAGGGCATTTGCACCACCTGGAGCCAAAACGGGTAAAAATTATTGTAGAAGAAGTCAGACAGGCACTAACAGAAGGCAAACTGTTAAAAATGTTGGGTTCTCAGGAGCCTCGCTATTTGATTCAATTGCCTTATGTCTGGCTAGAAAAATATCCTTGGCAACCGGGGCGATCGCGCGTTCCTGGTAGCAGTCTGACAAGTGAAGAAAAAAGACAAATTGAGCAGAAACTGCCAAGTAATTTACCTGATGCCCAGTTAGTTAGCTCCTTTGAGTTTCTGGATTTGATTGAGTTTTTGCACAAGCGATCGCAAGAAGACTTGCCCCCCGAACACCAAATGCCTTTGAGTGAAGCCTTGGGTGAGCATATCAAGCGCCGTCTGCTCTACTCAGGAACGGTAACACGCATTGATTCTCCTTGGGGAATGCCCTTCTACGCTCTTACCCGTCCTTTTTATGCTCCAGCAGACGATCAAGAACGCACTTACATCATGGTGGAAGATACCGCTCGGTATTTCAGAATGATGAAAGATTGGGCAGAACGGCGACGAAATGCCATGCGCTTGCTGGAAGAACTTGATATCCTCCCGGAAAAAATGCAGCAGGCTATGGAAGAATTGGATGAAGTTATCCGTGCCTGGGGAGATAAATATCACCAAGACGGAGGTATTCCAGTGATTTTACAGACGGCTTTTGGCGAAAGAGAAGACTAATAGCGCTACGCAAAATTCAAAATTTGAAAAGCTTAGAAAGTAAGCTTTTCACTGGTTTTGTTCCTTGCTTAAAAGTCTTGTGATTACCCACATTTTTGTAACAGTCAAACTGTTGCACTGATCGAATCCCGCCAATAACTTAAGTTTTTGGCTAATAGCTAAAGTCTACTCAAATGGACTGAAATTTTCCCTTTTACATTGGATAGGCATGTAAATGGGTGAAAATTTTGTATTTAGTCCTCTTGAGAGAAGTGCAAGCTTATTAGCCTCAGAATTTATTCCGAGGCGGAATGGCAACGAAGCAGAAGATTCAAAAAATGTTAGTAATGATAAACTTTAAAAGTAGGGGCATGGTTGGTCTATTTGCACTGTAATACTGTACTAAAGCATTGATTCACGAATCAAAAACCTAAGCCCCCAGATCCCTTGAGCAAGCCAAATTCCCCTCTGTACTATGCCTAACGCCAGGCTTACGCCAAGATCGAGGGGTTGGGGAAGAGGTTCTTCCAGGAAGGATTACTCAATTTGTGTTCTAGTAGTACAAAAGTTACAAGCAGTTTTGTGACTTTTGTATTGTAAGTATTTAGTTTGGATAATTTGCAAGCAAAGGGCAATTATGGCGGATTTTATATCAATACAGTTGAGTTAAGGCTAAAAACTAAAACTGGCGGAGGTTGGCGAGCTAGTGCGTTGTGGTGAATCCAGCGCTGTATGCGGGTTTCCCGCCGTAGGCGACTGGTGAAGGGTTCCCCCCGTTGTAGCAACTGGCGTTTGAGCAACGAAACCCAACATTATCAAGGCTTTGTTGGGTAACGCTTATGCTCAACCCAACCTACTATTCTTCTTAACCCAAGCGTATTGGGTTTTATATAAAAGATAAGTAACTGCCTAGCTAGTAGTAATAGAGGAAAGGAAAACAGAGACATTACCTTCTAAAGCATCAGTAATAACTTCGAGGAGATTAAGACCATGCT
>NZ_JBALCO010000014.1:0-58620 GCF_036919595.1 Nostoc sp.
AAATCCTCCGAGTAAGATACTGGCATCGAATAAAACAATTACTTCATGTCTATGTTACCGTCCTTTGTGGTTCAATTACATGAAAATTGCTGTAATTCATGGCTCTAATTTACTATGTCAATAATTTTAGTTTGTTACTTTCATTGATTACTCTAATTTATGATTGAAACCTTTAACATCTTCATTTATTTATCTCAGACTTATCTCTCTGACGTCAGTTCTTATTGCTCCTTATTGACAATAGATTTTGATGTCATTTTTTCTGATTCATACTTGCTCAAATCTTTTTTGACTAATGATGTCTGTTTTGATTCTGACTTGACTTTTTTCTCTCCGTAATTTCTCTTTGTCACAGTTAGGGGTGCAGCAAGTCGAGTGACATCGCCTGCATACAGCAGATGGTAAAAATCCTTGGAGAACGCCTAAAGTAAGAAATTTCTTGCTGGACTTTCTTACTTTGGTAGCCACAATCAAACGATAAATACTTTCGAGAGCCATTACTTCGCACCTTTATTGCGCGGTAAAAATGTCACTTTCGCTGATGATCACGGCTAGGGAGCTAAAAGTTTTCAATGACTACAGGTTCGATTGATTCAGCAATTTCAAAGTCGAAAATTCGTGAGTAAAAGTAGAGTTCTGCTGACAAAGAACGTTTGATATTTGGGGCTTTGCGGAAGCCATGTTCTTCAGCCTCAAAAGGAAGATAAGCCACAGGTACACCTTTAGTTCGCAGTGCTGTAACCATTGCTTCAGTTTGGTTGGGCGGAACTACTCGATCTTCTAATCCTTGGAAAAAAATCACTGGACAGGCTAGACGATCGCTAAAGTTAATTGGCGATCGCTGTTGATAAATCTGACGCTGTTGTGGGTAAGCGCCAACCAGGCGATCCAAGTACCGCGATTCAAATTTATGTGTATCCCGAACTAAAGCTTCCAAGTCGCTGACACCATAATAGCTGGCTCCTGCTTTAAAAGTATCTCGGAAAGTCAAGGCACAAAGCGTTGTGTAACCACCTGCACTACCACCAGAAATTGCCAGGCGATCGCCGTCTACATCTCCCCGTTCCACCAAGTAACGCGCACCAAAAACACAATCATCTACATCTACAATTCCCCACTGTCCATCAAGTCGTTGCCGATACTCCCGCCCGTAACCTGTACTACCACCATAATTTACATCCAGAACCGCTATACCTCGGCTAGTCCAATACTGAACGCCAAAACTGAGGCTGCTAGAAGTTGCTGCGGTGGGACCACCGTGGCTGTTGACAATCAAAGGCGGTTTTTCGCCCGCAGGAGCAGTATAATCTAGGTTTTGAGGTGAGTAGAAAAGGGCGTGTGCTGTTTTGCCATCAGCTGTTTCGTATTCAATGGCTTCTGGGAGAGAAAGATAACCAGCATCAATAGTTACATCGCTGGAACGCCGTAGTACTTCTAGCTTTTTGGTTGTCAAATCCAGACGGATAATAGCTGCCAACTCAGTTGGAGAACTTCCGCGAAAAACCACCTTGTTAGAGGTGGCGTGCAGAGAACTAATAGCTGTGTAGGGCGTATTTATTAGTTCTAGTTGAGCGGTTACTGTGTCAAGGCTAGCTAAATACCAAATACCTTGCTGGGTATAAGTACAAATAATCCGGTTAGCAGACTCAAAAGCGTAAGTAGACATCCCAAAATTCCATTGCGGCTGACCGAACTCCGCTTTGATTTGAGTTAACGCTTCTACATTTTCATCTTGCCAACGATATATATTCCACCAACCTGTACGGTCAGAAACAAAGTATAATTTGCCATCCGGGGACCATTCTGGCTGAAAGATAGATTCATCTAAATCGCCAGCAATTTTTTGAGTATTTCCTAAACTACCATCTGCTTTTAATTCCCCAACCCATAGTTCAGTACTATCCCAAGGCATATTAGGATGGTTCCAAGTCAGCCAAGCTAATCGTAAACCATCGGGACTAAGGCGAGGCGAAGCATAAAAGTCATTTCCAGATACTAATACTTGGATTTTGTGATCTCCGTCTAGTTCCACGCCGACTAGAGTATTGATCGCCTCATTTGCAGCATCAGTGTGATCTTCGTACACGCAAATAATTCGGTTGTGTTGGCGGTCAAAAATACCATCTGCATAGCGTGTGGCTGCTGACGGGGTGATGGCTTGCGGCTGTGTATCAGTATCCTGACGATATAGGCGTTGGTCGATAAAGTTAGAAAAGTAAACAGTGCCATCTACCACGAGAAAAGAACTGCCACCATATTCATGCACACGGGTACGCACGTTGAAAGGAGTAGGTGTGATATCAGAAATTTCACCATTTGCACCCCGGCGGACTACGACATTTCTACCTTGCTCTGACGGTCGCAATTCGCTCCAGTAAATATCTTCGCCATCGAGAGCAATTTGTCCCAACCCAATTGTCCGTGCGGTAATTAAGTCTGTTGTGATGGGCGATCGCCAAGATCCGTAAGATACTACCTCTGGTTTAATCACGCTCTATTCTGCTCCCTGTTTCCAAGAATTATGCATTGTGTGTAGAGGCAAAACTCAGGCACACCCACTTGTACTAATTTATAATACTAGATTGCAGCTGCCCCAAATCTTTACTACAAGCAATTGGCAGGCTTGAGGGCACTTGTGAGCATAACGCCTGCGATCGGCTACCTCTACCGTAGGCGATCGCTCCTTGCTTGGTGAAATAGAAGTTCCGTAGTTGGGAGCGCCAAATATGTCAGAAAAATGTAAAAGCTGGTAATAAACAAAGGTGTGTCTAACTTTTTGCCGAAACAGCTCAAGACAAGCGTATGCTTGGCTGTTAAGCAAGTTGTCACTACTTCAGGAGCTATCACCCTGAATTTAGAAGCTGTCGTTACTAAAATCACGATTTTTTTCTTAAAGTGACGATTTTTTGCTTAAAATGACGATTTTTCTTTTAAAATTACTATTTTTTCCTTAAAATCACGATTTTTTTCTTAGAGTCGTGAGTTTTTCCTTAAAATCACGATTTTTTCTTAAAGTCGTGAGTTTTTTCTTAAAATCACGATTTTTTTCTTAAAATCACGATTTTTTGCAAGACTTGGAAGATAAAGAATATTATGCCATATACGACTTGCTCTCAAACCTAACCCCCAACCCTTGTAGGGTTGGGGAGCAAAAACCAAAGCCTTTCAGGAGTGAGGGAGAGGAATAAAAGCAAAGTTCCAAGAATAAGTTGCACATCGCGTAAGGTATTGACCGAAAAAGACTCATGATACAAGCCCCTAAATTTATTTATGGGGATTATTAATTTTGACTTTTGACTTTTGACTTTTGACTTCCCCAAAGGGGCTGACCTCAGTTACTCATTTTCAACCAGAACTGTAACAGCAGCGATCGCAATCAACATTTCGTCATTTTTATCGTTGAGTTCGGGAATCGCCCGCCCTTGAACTATCATTCCCCCAGATTCTACTGTGAGACTTTTTTGACCAAATGGTAGGACAGCTAATACCTCTTCTTCTCTAACTTGTTCTGGATATGGTACTGCTACCTGAACTTCTATAATCATTTCATTTGGGTGACTTAAACCAGCAATTTCCCAAACACCAGGTAAAGCATTGTGAGCGATCGCATTCCTTACTGCCCTAGATGCTGCTACTGTCGGTTCTTGTCCATGCTGATCTATTCCCATCCCCATCTCAATAATCAACCGTTTACGCGCCATTATTACCTCCAAGAAATCCTGCACCTTTTCATTAATAAAACACAAGACTGATAAACCCTGTTTTAGCGTCTTTTACAACCAAACATTCCTTGTTGCAACCCAACAAAACCTCGTTTTTTCCTCATGATTCCGATTACTGAATTAGTATTCTAGGGAGTTGCAACAACTTGAAAGCGTCGCATCATATCGAAGTCTTCGTGTTCTAGAATGTGACAGTGCCAGAGATAATACCCCGGTTTGTCGAAGGTGGCAATAATGCGAACAACTTCACCTGGGTTAACAACTACGGTGTCTTTCCAACCTTTCTCAGAAAGTGGTGGAGGCTCAGGATTACCGATTAAGCCAGCATTTTGTAGAAATAGCTTAGTCTTACGAGGGTCTGTGATAATTGGGACTGCACTGCCAGCAAAATTCTGTCGATTTAGAATCAGGAAGGAAACCAAGTGCAAGTGAATTGGGTGTGGCTCTTGTGTCGTGTTGTATAATTCCCAAACTTCAGTTGTGCCGAGTTTTGGTTTCTCAGTAGTTGGCTCGTCATAGCGCAATGAGCCATCTGCCAATGTACCTTGCTCTAAGAGCTTGCGACCATATTCATCCCTATTTTCAAAAAGAACCAGTTGCCGAGTCAGTCCGGTTTGAGCAGGAGGTATAATCTTGTCAGGTAGCAATCGTGTTGTCAGTCCATCACTTTCATTGGTATCGACTGTAGCATTTGGAACATTTGAAAGGGGTTGCTCGACCGCAATCTTCATTATCTGACCTGTAAGCTCGGAATCGGCTTTATCATCAAAGTTCCTGATGATGAACTCTTTTCCCGAATCGCCAGTGAAGTCAACAATCACATCAGCGCGTTCACCTGGAGCAAGAACTAAATTTTCCAGCGCGACTGGTTTTTCTAATAAGCCTTGCTCAGTGCCGATTTCGTAAAACTTTTCCTTTGAGTCGTTGAAATTCAGGTTGTAGAAGCGCGAATTTGAACCGTTTGCCAAGCGTAAACGGTACTTTCTCGGTTCGACCGCCAGCTTTGGCCATGCCATACCATTTACTAGGATAAAATCACCATAGAAATTGGGCACTACACTTGGATATGAAGTATCTGGATAATTTGAACCAGGTGGGTAATAAAGTTGACCCTTGGCTGTGAAATCTCGATCCTGGATGATGAGTTCTTTCTCGTGGTTACCACTGGGCAAAATGTTGCGATTGATCAGATTAATTTCGTTGTTATCCCTTAGCAGGTAGAAGCCTGCAAGACCAGCATATAGACTTAAACGACTGTTACCGAGAATGTGGTCGTGATATAAAAGTGTCGCTGCCCGCTCATTGTCATTTGCATAACTATAGTTCTTTTTAACCCAACTGGGTCCGGTTTGTGAGAAATTTTGGGTAAACCAAGCTTCGGAATATCCGTCGCTAGTCCACTCAGTATGACCGCCATGCACATGTGTCACTGTAGGTACAAGCCCTTTGGAAAGAGCGTTTGCAACCGATTTTGTCACGATGCTCTTGTCTACGGGAAAAATATGTCCGGTTTTTGGTAGTTTGTTGTCCCACAGCACTTCAATCGGTACGTCTTTTCGTGTCACGAATGTGGAACCTGGGTAAGTAACAGCCTTTTGCCCTCTTAAGCCATACCCCCAAACTTTTGTATTCAAGCGTGCATCATCCTTTGTACCATATATACCATCTGCACCAGGACTGCTGTATAGTCCAAGCCATTGCTTAGTTTCTCCCATCTCTACATCGAAGCGACCACCCTTTGTAGCATCTACTCTCCCTAGAGATGGCAGCGAATTGATAAACTTCGGTTGAGTTCTTGGATCTAGCCGCGAATCAGCAGCCATAGTTAAACTCAATTTGGAAAAGATGATTCCAGCCAGTAGTGTTACAATAAAGACAAAGGGGAGATACAGTTTGAAGTTTTGCCTCCACTTACTTAGGAACAACTTGCTAATCATAATTAATCTACTCCTTCAAAAATTCTTATTGATAGTAAGCTGGTGGAGATCCAATTAAAAAATGCTACTTATGTCTAGTTTTTTACTAGGAATAATTTTCAGGGTAATTCAATGAAATTCAGTGAATTACACCTAAAACATACGTAACTTATTTAAAATTAAAAAAAAATGATTTATTTTTTGTAATAGTTGACTTTTTCTTAGGGAATGTTCTTCTAATCAAACGAAACCTTTGGATAGGTAATAAGCGAATCCAGAAAAGTATACTACTTTGTGTTGATTAACTCTCAACCTCCGCAAAATTGCTGTTTAGTCCCCTAATCGCCTAAAAGCGTTGCAGCTAAATGCAAGGTATGCCGATTTGAAGCGACTGCCCTATCACCGCTAAATCAATAGATTATGGCAGGAGCCTTCTCTCGGAAAAAGATAAAATAGCATATTTTGGTTTTCATGCCATCTTCTATAATTGATAAAACCTGCACACCTAATTCTAGGCATGAGACTGTGACCGAATCAGGAAGTTACAAAGATACTGTAAACCTACCCAAGACTAACTTTGAGATGCGGGCAAACGCCATCAAGCGTGAACCTGAAATCCAAAAATTTTGGGAAGAAAATAAAATTTACGATCGCCTCTCCAAAAATAACCCCGGCGAATTATTTATACTGCACGATGGGCCTCCCTACGCTAATGGCTTACTCCATATTGGTCATGCTTTAAATAAAATTCTCAAAGATATTATTAATCGCTACCAACTGCTAAAAGGGCGTAAAGTTCGCTACGTCCCTGGTTGGGATTGTCACGGCTTGCCAATTGAGTTGAAAGTTTTGCAGAACATGAAGTCAGCAGAACGGCAAAATTTAACGCCTTTACAACTGCGCTTAAAAGCGAAAGAATTTGCCCTAACTACGATAGATAACCAGTGTCAAAATTTTAAACGCTACGGTATTTGGGGTGATTGGAATAACCCTTATCTAACTCTGAAGCCGGAATATGAAGCGGCTCAAATTGGTGTGTTTGGTCAGATGTTCTTAAAAGGTTACATCTATCGTGGTTTGAAGCCTGTTCACTGGAGTCCGAGTTCTCAAACCGCTTTGGCTGAAGCTGAGTTGGAATATCCAGAAGGTCACATTTCCCGCAGTATCTATGCAGCTTTTCCAGTTACAAGTTTGGCGGAAGCAGTAAAACCACTATTGGCAGAATATCTGTCAGATTTGGGTGTGGCTATCTGGACGACTACACCTTGGACAATTCCGGGGAATTTGGCTGTGGCGGTGAATGCAGATTTGAATTATGCGGTGGTGGAAGTTTCCCATCCAGACGCAAAGGCACAGAGTAATTTCAAATACCTCATTGTTGCTGCTGATTTAGTTGAACGTTTATCTTCGACATTGGGAGTTGAGTTAACTGTAAAAGCCACCTTTAAGGGGAATGACTTAGAACATACTACTTACCGTCATCCCCTATTTGACCGTGAAAGTCCAATTGTTGTCGGCGGTGATTACATTACTACTGAATCGGGTACTGGGTTGGTACACACAGCCCCCGGTCATGGTCAAGAAGACTACATTGTTGGTCAGCGTTACGGTTTACCCATCCTTGCACCAGTGGATGATAACGGCAATTTTACCGAAGAAGCGGGACAATTTGCGGGGTTGAATGTGCTGGGTGATGGTAATCAGGCGGTGATTGATGCCTTAACAGTGGCTGGTTCCTTGTTGAAGGAAGAACCATACCTCCACAAGTATCCCTATGATTGGCGGACGAAGAAACCGACGATTTTCCGCGCAACTGAACAATGGTTTGCTTCCGTGGAAGGATTTAGAGAAGAAGCGCTTCATGCGATCGCAACAGTAAAATGGATTCCAGCCCAAGGTGAAAATCGCATCACGCCAATGGTGGCGGAACGTCCCGATTGGTGTATCTCTCGTCAGCGAAGTTGGGGTGTACCAATTCCCGTTTTCTACGAGGAAGAAACTGGGGAAGTACTGCTGAATGAAGAAATTATCAACCACGTCCAAGGAATCATCGCTGAAATTGGTTCCGATGCTTGGTGGGAATTATCGGTTGAGGAGTTATTACCCCAATCCTATCGCCAAAATGGCAAGTCTTACCGCAAAGGTACAGACACAATGGATGTATGGTTTGATTCTGGCTCATCTTGGGCAGCTGTCGTTAACCAGCGTCCAGATTTACGCTACCCCGCTGATATGTATTTGGAAGGTTCCGACCAACATCGCGGTTGGTTCCAGTCAAGCTTGCTCACCAGTGTAGCAGTGAATGAGATTGCGCCTTACAAAACTGTGCTAACTCATGGCTTTGCTTTGGACGAGCAAGGGCGGAAGATGAGTAAGTCAGAAGGAAATGTGGTTGACCCAAATACAATCATTGAAGGCGGGAAAAATCAAAAAGTAGAACCGGCTTACGGTGTAGATGTATTAAGGCTGTGGGTATCATCAGTAGACTACTCCGGCGATGTCCGCATTGGTAAAAACATCATCAAGCAACTGAACGATGTCAGAGGCAAAATTCGCAATACGGCGCGGTTTTTGTTGGGTAGCTTGCACGATTTTGACCCGGAAAAAGATGCAGTCCCTTTCGAGGAATTGCCAGAACTTGACCGTTATATGCTGCACCGCATCACCGAGGTATTTGAGGAAGTCACGGAAGCTTTTGAGAGTTTCCAATTCTTCCGCTTTTTCCAAACAGTGCAGAATTTCTGCGTGGTGGATTTATCCAACTTTTATTTAGATATTGCCAAAGATAGGTTGTACATCAGTGCAACCGATGCTTTCCGCCGTCGCAGTTGTCAAACGGTGCTGAAGATAGCAATAGATAATTTAGCACGAGCGATCGCTCCAGTATTATGCCACACCGCCGAAGATATCTGGCAATATCTCCCCTACAAAACACCTTATAAATCGGTGTTTGAAGCCGGTTGGGTACAGGTAGAGGAAACATGGCGTAATCCTGAATTAGCAGAATTTTGGGAAGTGCTACGAAAAATTCGTACTGATGTCAATGGAAGTTTAGAGAATCTTCGAGTAGCGAAAGAAATCGGGTCTTCTTTAGAAGCTAAGGTTTTGTTATATGTCTCAGATTTGGAACAGCGTAAACAGTTACAATCACTTAACCCCGATTCTATTGACCAAAGTAATGGGGTAGATGAGTTGCGTTATCTGTTTTTAGTATCTCAAGTTGAACTAGTAGATTCCCCTCTTAAAGAGGCAGAATATGGGATAAAAGTAGGTAAATTGTTAGGTGTTGAGAAAATAACAACTATTGATGTTGTAAAAGCAGAAGGGCAAAAATGCGATCGCTGCTGGAACTACTCTATTCATGTGGGAGAATCAGCAGAACATCCCCTAATTTGTGAACGGTGTGTTGCAGCTTTAGCCGGAGAGTTCTAAAAGCAAAAATCTAAATGCACTTTTAGCTGATGAAGTCCGCGTGGTGCGCTAACAAGCGCGATATGCGGACTTCGTGTGTATAGCCACGATTTCTAGGAAAGCGGGCGCGTAAATCCACTACCATCTCAGATGATTTTAGATTTATTCTCGTGTTTAAATTCGAGGGCTGAAAACGTGCATTAAATAATGAAACGCAAGAATCTTCTCTACGAAAGGCTCCGCCAACAATTCCATTATCCAAAATTTAAACATCATAAATTTTGTGAGTTAGCTGTTATACATTTAACTTGCATAATTAGGGTAGTCAAGACTTTGGCGTGAGCGCTACTTCGACATGGTTCGACTGCGCTCACCAGCCGCTCAGTGCAACGCAACGCTCAGTACAAGTCAGTCGAACGCTAGTTCTTGACATTTTAGTTAAATATGCAAACTAGATGTGGTTTGCTTTTCAGCAGAAGATTCGCTAATTTGCAATCTCAAAAAGTAATTTTGTTGCAATATTTTGTCCATATTTAAATGTCAAACTAACCCTTTAAGAGTTTGATTGAGATTGATATTATGGCTAAATCTGAGATTTAGCTTGGTAATCGTGCTTTTGAATGATAGAACACAAATAGACAAACTGTATGAGTATTTACACTGAATTTTATATCCGTACTACCACTTAATTAGTTTTTTGAAAAAAACTTAATTAATACTGATGTTGAGAAATTATAAAGACATTATATTAACGGCTATAACTTCGACTCAAGCATGAATTAACTCAAAGTTTAGGAGATACAGAGATATGTCAGATAGAATCGCTAAAGAGTTGGCAGATTTTTTGTTGCAAATAGAACAGCGATCGCAGTTTCATGCAGGCTACCCATATAATTTAAGTTGTGATTACAGTGCGATCGCAAAATTTTTCAATTTCCTGTTAAATAATGCTGGAGATCCATATGTAGAACCAGATTTTGGTCTCCATTCTCGTAAGTTTGAACAAGAAGTATTATCTTTTTTTGCTGAACTCTATAAAATTCCAGAAAGTCAGTTTTGGGGTTATGTTACTGCTGGCGGAACTGAAGGTAATTTATATGGAATGTTTTTAGCAAGAGAAATTTACCCTAATGGGATTGTTTACTCATCACAAGACTCTCATTACTCCATACCTAAAGCAGCCAAATTATTCCGCATCCAACATAATATTGTCAATTCACAAATTAATGGAGAGATGAATTATAAACATTTTGAGCAACTAATTAGCGAGAATCGCAGTTATCCGGCGATCATAAATTTAAATATTGGGACTACTGTCAAGGGTGCGATTGATAACTTAGACAAAGTTCTAGAAATTTTAGAGCGCAATCAGATTAAAGATTATTACATTCATTGTGATGCTGCACTTTCAGGATTAATATTACCGTTTTTAGATGACGCTCCGCAAGTTAACTTTCAAAAACCCATAGATAGTATCGCTATTTCTGCTAAATTCATTGGTTCTCCATTACCTTGTGGTGTAGTCTTAACTAAGAAGAAATGGGTAGAAAAAGTTGAAACAATGATTGAATATATTGGTTCAAAAGATACAACAATTCTGGGTTCTAGAAACGGCCATACTCCCCTGATTCTCTGGTATGCAGTACAAACAAGAGGTGATGGTGGATTAGCTAGAGAAGCAAAGACCTGTATTAATAATGCCCAATATCTTTTCCAACAACTTCAAATCAGAGAATATCCATGCATGTTAAATAATTTTTCCAATACTGTAGTGTTTCAAAAACCTTCTCAAAGGTTAATTAAAAAGTGGCAGCTAGCGGTTTTTGAAAATTGGGCACACATGATAGTCATGCAGAATATTGATCGGGATAAAATCGATATTTTTATTAATGAACTTTTATTAGAAGAAGGGTTACTTAATAATGCAGAACATTTCCAGCTACAGCCAGTACTACACTAATCATAGATTATCAGGTGAAATTAATCGCCCAATTTTACGAGGTATTTTTCTAAGAGGATGTTTGAAAAGTGGCAAAGTATACTAGAAACCCCGTTTCTATTCCTCTCCCCCACTCCTAAGAGGCTTTGAAACCTCTATTCCCGCACTTCGTGCCGCAACTCCTAGAGAGGCTCTTGCGTTCGCCAATGCTAACATAGGGAAAGCTTACTAGGGGGTTAGGTTTGGGAGGTGATTACCAACAATACTTTTCAAACATCCTTTAAACAGAATTTGATCCCAAGTTTTTAGGTCTTTAAAAAGTTTTTGTAGCACAAGTTGGCAGCAAGCAGTATTTCTATTTCTGCACGTTCCATAGGTGGTAAGAAAAAATATCCTTGCCCATAATCACATTGTAAAGCCTTTAACTGTACTAATTGCTCTACAGTTTCTATCCCTTCTGCTGTTACAGACATATTTAAATTATGAGCTAATGTCACAATAGCTCGAACAATTTCTAAATTTTCTCCTTGACTACCTATATTAGTGATGAAAGAACGGTCAATTTTAAGGGTTTTGATTGGTAGGCGGTGCAGATAACTCAAGGATGAAAAGCCAGTACCAAAATCATCCATGTGTAACTCGATATTAAGCGCTGTTAACTGGGAAAACACAGTGGTAGCTAATTCAAAATTATCCATCAACAAGGTTTCAGTAATCTCCAATTTCAAACTGGATGCCTTTAGTCCAGTTTCCTGCAAAATCTGTTTAACTTCTTTAAACACATCGGGTTGCGTGATTTGTTTAGCAGAAAAATTTACATTAATTGTCAGGGGTAGTGAGGTAGGAAATTGTTTATGCCATATGTGCATTTGGTGGCACGCTTCATAAAGCACCCATTGCCCAATACTAACAATCATTCCAGTTTCTTCGGCCAGAGGAATAAAATCTTCAGGGGAAATAAGTCCTCGTTCTGGATGATGCCAACGTATCAGTGCTTCAAATCCAATAATTTTGCCAGTTGTCAGTGAAATAATTGGCTGGTAACTAAGGCTAAATTCTTTTTGCTTGAGCAGCGCACTTCGCAGAGCAGTTTCTAACTCCAAGAGCAAAGATGCACTCTCGTGCATCTTCGGGTCAAACACTTCGTAGCGTGCCTTACCAAGTGATTTGGCACAGTACATTGCCACATCTGCATCGCGTAGAATCTGCGCTGCTTGCTCATAATCTGCTTTACTTAAAGCAATGCCAATACTAGCATTAGTAAACACCCTATGCTCATTTAATTTAAATGGCAAAGCTAGCACCTTTTTAATTCGCTCGGCTACCTGTACGGCGATGCTGATATCTTCAATTTCCTCAATTAAGATTGTGAACTCATCTCCGCCAAAACGGGCAATTATGTCTCCAACTCGCAGAACTGACTTTAGCCGATGAGAAATTGCAATTAAAAGTTGATTTCCCTGTAGATGTCCAAGGCTGTCATTAACAACTTTAAAGCGGTCTATATCTAAGAAGAGTACGGCAAAGAAATAGTTTTTTTGCTGTTTAGTACGTTCTATTGCCTGCTGCACTCGCTCTATAAATAATCGTTGATTAGGTAATCCGGTTAGCCCGTCATGAAGACTATTGTGCTGTAATTGCTCTTGTATTTGCTGACGCTTGATAATGTCTTTTTCAAGCTGTTTATTCACTTTAATAAGTTCAATGGTACGTTCGATAACCATCTGTTCAAGATGATAACGAGACTGGACTAATTCTTCCTCTATTAACTTCCGCTTAGTAATGTCACGGACAATAACAATATACTCTCGTAACGGGGAATTAAATGGCTTTGAAATAGTCGATTCAAGAATTCGAAAACCTTCATTTGTTTTTAAGATTTGCTCACTTATAATAGACCATTGCTCCGGTTTACCACGATAGGATATCAAAAGTTGATTCAAGTTTTTCCCTAGCAACTGCTGAACATTTGTTTGAAATAATTTTTCAGCCGCGGTATTTGTCTGACAAATTGTACCGTTTTCATCTAAAACTAAAACAGTATCTGGAACGGTATCAAGAGTAGTGATAAATAGGTTTCTTGCTTGTTTGCGTGCCTCATCAATAGCAACGATTTGTGGTAGAGTTGTCCAGCAAGCGATCGCTACCCCTATAAAAGAAAGCGTCACTAGTAGAATAGCTAATAAAGAGTTTTGAGGATTATTAGAAAGTTTATCTAATAAATCGCGGATAACCCAACTGCTTGTGGCAGTAATACAAATTAATGATACTAAGACAATCACCTGTAGTACCACAAAGTCTGAGTTGTTTCTACTAGACCTAGTGTCGTAACGCTGTGTCCACCATTTTGGCTGTAATGGCGCAAATCTTAAGCGATGTAGCGCTACATCTCCGATGATCAGAACAATGGGTAATAATAATCCCACTAAGAAATCTCTCCGACCCCAAGCTAAACCTCCCACTATTAGAACTACCGCTTCTACAAAGAAAAAACCAAGTGACCACCAAGGCCATAACACCTGCGGTTTGTCTCGACACAGCCATAATCCCAGATGTAATCCCATAATAGACATGAGATAACAGGTGCCTGCTACTGTGACAAGTTGAAGTACATTTCCCAAATTTAGGCAAAGCAAACTGATTAGAAAGGTAACTAAGATAGCAGGCCCAAGGACACCTTGAGGGGAAACTAATGCAAATATGGGAGAAAGCTGTTTGTCTAAGGCAAGTTGGTATAAGATCCGAGGAGAGTTGGAAACTGCCGTAGCAGAACTTAGAAGGCAGGATATGCTAATCAGAAGTGTTACTAGAAAGGGGGCATGTTCACCCCAAAAAGGCTCAGAAGCCGCTACCAGATTTAAGAATGCATCGTCTATTTTTGGATTTTGAGGCGAATGCATTAATACCCAAGAACCACCTAAAAACACTGGAGGAATTAGCCAAGCAGCTACGCTTAAGAACTTTAAAGTTTTATATGGGTGGCGGCTATCAGCAACAAAAGAAGAAGTGGTTTCACAAGCATAAATTGAATAGCTAGCCAGGAAAAACCACTTTGCCCATTCTTCAAAACTCAGGCTATGCGTGCTAGTTGGGATAAATTTAAAATTATCAGGTGAGGAGGCTAACCATACTACGCCTTGAGTACAAAACAAAAGCAGTAATAAAATCGCTGGTAATACAAAAAATAAATGCAGGAGCGCTAGAGCACGACTGCCACTGAATGCCACAATAAAAGGAATCGCTGTAAATGCAACTTTTAATAAAGTTTCTGGGCAAGAAATACCTAATGGTTGAAAACTGACTTTAATTAGGTCTGTGAGAATAATCGCATACAGTGCCGGTGCTGCTGCCCAGCTAAAAAAGTATCCTAAGGCTACGTAACGACCTAAGCCAGGAAAGTTCTTTAATAACCTTGTGGTATAGTTTGGTGTTCCTCCAGCCACATCTGACCAATGTCTACCTAAACTTTGTACCTGCAAGTTAAGTAAAAAGGAAATAATCGTGCCAAAAAACCAAACTAAGATTGCTTTAGGCCCTAACGCTGCATGAATGATGGGGGCAGTACCAATCCATCCCACATGACCTGTTAAGCCAAAGCCCCAGGTTTCGAGATAACTCAGAGTCCGTGGTAGGCGTATTACCAAGTGCTGATTTATCTCTTCGTGTACAGAATTGTTAGTAACCATTGTTTCTTAGTGAAATTTACTGGCCTTTTCACTCAATAGCTGAATCTCCCTGCATATAGCTTCAGTAGAACTGCTGAACTTATGAAAAGGATAACTTACTTATTACCACTTAGCACCTTTTATTTAGGCAGATAATAAATAGCAACTCTAATTGATTTGGGAAAATCGAAGGGTTCAGATTTTCGACTTGTTAAATAAGTCGAAAATCGTGTTAAAGCAATCCTATTTGATTTGTAAAAATCGCCAGGTTCAGATTTCCAACTTTTTATAAAACTGGCGAATCTTGTTTTTTACAAATGATTTAGAATTGCTATAGCTTTTGCAACAACTCCTGAGTTAACTGAAAGAACGCTTTTGAACCAGCTGATTGAGGAGCAATTAAAACAGCTGGCATAAAACTATCAACAGCCTTAGCAACATTGACATCAACTGGTATTTGTATCTTACAAATTTTTTCTACACCGAAATCTTCAACAACGCGGTGCATCACTTGTTTATAGTATCTGCCAGTGAGAAGGTTAGCACTGGACATGCTAAATACAATTCCCAGCATTTTTATATCTATCTTGGTTTCATGCCCGTGACTGTCTTTTAATTGGGCAATGCGTCTTTCCAGCAGTTGAATACCTACTATAGATAAAGGTTCTGGTTTAGCAGGAAGTATGTAGAAATCGCTGGCGGCTAGAGCGCTACGAGTCAATAGATTATAGCCTGGTGCACAATCGAGAAGGATAAAATCATATTCTTTACGGACTGATTTTAAGATGTTATTAATCAAGACTCTTTCAAAGCGATTCCAAATCATTTCAAAATCCTGTTCACCCAAAGTAGTTGCTTGTTGATGCAGCATTTCTGATACAACAAATTCATCATACAAATCGATATCTCCTGGTAATAAATCCAGTCCAGGAAGATTACAAACCTGGGACTGAATGATATCCTGAATTGTCAGTTTGGCTTGTGGGTCTGGATTGATAATTTCGTCTATCAGATACCTAAATGTCTTACTTTGTTTACGACGCTTGGCAAAATCTAAAGGCGACATCAAACTGAGTGTGGCACTAATTTGGCTGTCTAAATCAAGGACAAGCACCCGCTTGCCATGATTTTTAACTAAACAGGTAGCTAAGTTGACGGTGAGGGTGGTTTTACCAACGCCACCTTTCATATTTGCAGTAGCAATTACATATCCCATTAGTTGAGTCCTCTGTTAACACATTTTCATCTAGCTAGCGTACACCTCTCTCGATCTATTAAATCTTCCATTAAATTTAATATTTTCGGAAACTCTTTTCATTGAAATTGCTTCAATTGTAGGCGTTGAGGTCTGTGACACGATTTAATCTCAGCCGTCGTAGTGTTTTTTGATAATATGGGCTAGTTAAATTGCTGTTACTTTGCTTGAAACCTAGATAACATTAGATTCGGCGTGTTTACTGTTCGGGAGTGCCAAAATGTCTAAACAGCTGGGTCAAAAAATTGCACCGACACCTATATCAAATGATATCAATGTGGTGGATTTGATTGATCAATACTTCACCGCTTATAACTCAGCGCGGTTGCGGGAAATCTGCCAACTACTGAGTCGTGATGTGCTAACGGAAGGTGTCACAGTGGGAGTTAGCCTTTCTGGTGCGATGACACCAGCCGGATTCGGGGTTTCAGCGCTTGCACCCTTAATTCGCAATGGCTTTATTGACTGGATGATTAGCACTGGTGCAAATCTTTACCACGATATGCACTACGGTTTGGGTTTTGATCTCTTTGCTGGTAATCCGTTTTTGGATGATGTGAAACTGCGCCAGGAAGGCACTATTCGCATTTATGACATAATCTTTGGTTACGATGTGCTGCTGGAAACTGATGCGTTCATCCGCAAGATTCTGCAAGGAGAAGCGTTTCAGAAGCGGATGGGAACTGCTGAGTTTCACTATTTACTGGGTAAGTATGTTCGGGAAGTAGAAAAGCAACTAGGTATGCAGCATTCCT
Organism: Nostoc sp.; assembly: GCF_036919595.1. GTDB lineage: Bacteria > Cyanobacteriota > Cyanobacteriia > Cyanobacteriales > Nostocaceae > Nostoc. Next base: position 16,664 of record NZ_JBALCO010000014.1, read on the forward strand.
GCTTGCTTGCTACAGCTTATGAGTATGGCGTGCCTATATATACGTCTTCTCCAGGAGATAGCTCAATTGGGATGAACGTGGCGGCTTTAGCTTTGGAAGGTTCGCAGTTGGTTTTAGATCCATCAATTGACGTAAATGAGACGGCTGCGATCGCATATAATGCCCGTGAATCAGGAGGTAAAAGTGCGGCTGTAATTCTCGGTGGCGGTAGTCCGAAAAACTTTTTGTTACAAACTCAACCGCAACTTCACGAAGTATTAGGACTAGAAGAACGAGGACACGATTACTTTGTGCAGTTTACCGATGCGCGTCCAGATACAGGCGGTTTGTCTGGAGCAACCCCATCGGAAGCCGTCAGCTGGGGTAAGATTGACCCGGAAGAGTTACCTAACACAATTGTTTGTTATACAGATAGCACGATCGCTCTACCACTGGTAACAGCGTATGTTCTTAACAAGTGCCAGCCTCGTCCCCTGAAGCGTCTGTACGACAGGCGAGAAGCCATTTTAGATAAACTGCAAAAAGACTATTTAGCAGCCAAAACCCGACCATCAGATCAGGTTCCAGCAGCAGTGGCTGAAAATGCTTCACAGCAAACAGCGACTTATCCCTGTGGTCGGCTGATTCCAAATACTCATTAGGGAGTAGGGAGTAGGGAGGGGGAGATGAGGGAGTAAGGGAGAAGAATTAATAACCAATGACTAATGACTAATGCCCCTCATCTCTACTTTCCAATCAACAAATAAGTTGTCATTTCCCCTTTGCCTTTAACTTCGATTTCACCCCGCTTTTCAAATATAAATTCATCACATAAACACTTATAAGTATTTTCTGTAACCTGGATTTTATCTACAAGACCTTGGGACTCCATGCAGCTAGCGATATTTATCGTGTCTCCCCAGAGATCATAAGTAAAGTTGTTGAGGTCAATTACTCCCGCCATTACCGAACCGCTATGGATGCCGATACGGATACTGAAGTTTTGGTTATTCTCAGTATTAAATAGAGCGATCGCAGTTTGCATGTGTAATGCCATTTGGGCGATCGCTTGAGCATGATCCGGGCGGCGTGTGGGTAAGCCACCAACTACCATATAAGCATCGTTAATGGTTTTGATTCTCTCTAAACCATCTTGTTCGGTGAGGCGATCAAAAGCTGATAAAATTTGGTTGAGTAAGTTTACCACTTGAATTGCACTCAAAGAAGCAGTAATTTCGGTAAAACCGACAATATCTGCAAATAAAACTGTGACATCAGCAAAGTCTTCGGCAATGTTAGCTGATTCTTGTTTCAAGGGTTTGGAGATTGCGGCTGGCAAAATATTCAGCAATAAACGTTCGGTTTCTTTCTGCTGATGGCGCAGCGCTTCTTCTGCTGCTAGTCGCTGGGTGACATTGCGAAAAATGCCGCGAACCGCAACTGGATGACCTTCGACAAATTTACAGTTAATATTACCTTCTAGAAAGATTGTTTGACCGTCTTTAGTAACGAATGCGGATTTTATTTGAGCGAACTTTTCTCCTGACAGCAAGCGATAAAACCTTTGCAAACAGTCTTGTTTACACTCTGAATGTATAATATCGAAAACAGTCATATTCGCAATTTCAGCTTCGCTATATCCCAAAGTTTCTCGCCATGCACGATTCACATACAAAAAACGACCATAGGCATTGACCGATTGAATCAGGTCATTAGCATTTTCAAATAAATCTCGATATCGTTCTTCACTTTCTACAAGTGCATCTTCTGCTTGTTTGCGTTTGATAAACTGGGCGATTTGACTACCAATCGAACCCACCAATTGCAATAGGTCTTTATCTTTTGGTTGTACATCTCGGCTAAAGAAAACCATCACTCCTAAGATTTCACTATCATCTAAGATGGGGAAGCCAAAAGCTGCGTGTAATCCAGCCTCAGCAGCAGGTTGCGATCGCCGAGTGTCTCCATCTTCTGTGGTATCTTGAATCCACAAGGGCAAACGTCTGATCCAAATTCGACCAGGTAAGCCAACACCGGGTGTATAGGTAGTTTGCCAGGTGATTGCTTTAAACTCTCGCACAGAAACTACTCGACTTGACCAAATTTCCACACACCTTAATACTGCATTGATATTGTCTCCCTGTACCGATGTGCCAATATATTGACTTGCTGTCCAAAGTTCGCCTAAATCCCATCCCAAATTTTGACAGATCGACTGCAAAATTTGCGGAATTCCCTGCTTTACACTTTGGGATTCTGATAATATCCGAGTGATAGCATACTGGGCACTTCTACGCTGTTCCCAGTGCTGCCGAGCGGTAACATCCCGACCAATGTAAACAATATCTTCTAATCCTTTTATTTTTTTCGGAATTACTGAACAAGAAAAAGCAATCAACCGTTTCTCTCTAGTTTTAGTTCGACAAACTACCTCGAAATTTTGGTAATTTTGCTTAAAAGAAGAATGTCGATAAATGGCTTGTGTTAATACTTGATTATCATCAATTATCAGTGATATCGGTTGATTAATTAATTCTTCTTCACTAAAACCAAATAATTTTTGAGCAGCACGATTTACTTTTTTTATTTCTCCTAAATTACTGGTTATAAATAAAGCATCTGTAATTGCAGTAATTACTTGATCCATGTAATTTTTGTATGATATGAAAGCACTTGATAGCAGATTTTTTTAATTGGCTTGCTGTGCTAAGTTTTATTTTAAAACTAGCACATTCTCAATTACAATAATTAGTTTATTATATTGTTTATTGATGATCTAGATAGTTAGATATATATAAATATAATTTTTGCTCTAAATATTATCCAATTACTTGTAATTAAAATAGTTACTACTCACCTTCCAGGATAGCTTTTAAGAGATTTTCAAGCCGGATAAACTCAATAAAACTTAGCCTGACATCTTTTTTGCGTATCACCTCCTCAGGACGTTCTGCAAACCGTTGTACTTGCTCAGATGTATCTATGATGCAGAAATTATCATCCAGTTTTAAGTGTTAAAATTTATGTAGAGAAGAAGGTTTGTTTAAAATAAATCAGTGTAATTGAGCGAAAACGACCATGAGCAACCTTTTGATTCGGTTGAGCAGAATTAAGTAAGCATAAATAATATGTATTCTCTCTTCTGGAGGATTGACAATTGAATACGATTCTGATTTTTTCTGATAATAATTGGTAATTTCTCAGAGATGAAATGGCTATCAAAATCGAATTTGGCGATCGCTATTTTTCCGCTAGCACCTACTACCAGTTGGGAATGGTTGCCTAATATTTGCGTGAATTTGAGGAGGCGCGGCGTAATTACCAACAAGCTTTGGCTATCTATATCGAATTTGGCGATCGCTATTCCCAAGCTGACACCTACCACTGTTTAGGAGCGCTTGCAGAAGCAGAGGAAAACTACCCAGAGGCGAGGGTTCATTTGCAGACAGCGTTGGAGATATATGTTGAGTATAAGGATGAATATTGGGGGGCGATCGCACGGAAGGTGTTAGAGAGATTACCAGAGTGATTGAGTGATGGCATTTAACAGGGGCGCGACCAGATCATACTCATTAGGCAGGCGTAGCAAGTTGATACAATCGCATTGTTAATCGATACAATCGCATTGTCAGTCAATACAATCGCATTGTTAGTCGATACAATCGCATTGTCAGTCAATACAATCGCATTGTTAGTCAATACAATCGCATTGTCAGCCGATACAATCGCATTGTCAGTCGATACAATCAAATTGCAAGATGATTACCAGGACTTACGCACTTGTACAGTGACTCTTTATTTATCGCTGTGCCTTACTTTGTGTCATCTAAAGTGTGAAGGCTGGAATTTCTAGCGTTCAGACTAGAATCAGCACAGAAAACTTACAGGCTGTATCAACACAAATTGTTGCAAGTCTAAAGGGGGTAAAGCCCAGCTTGATGACACGAATTTGTTTCGACGCCATTTAATTTGTCACTATACAAAAGCCTGTACGTTTTTCGGACGACAATCTATTGGGAAATTGTGATGCTCAAAACCTTTATTGGAAGCTGCCATTGTGGCGCAGTTCGATTTGAAGCCGACATCGACCTGAGCTTGGGTACAAACAAATGTAACTGCTCGATCTGCACGAAAACGCGGAATTGGAACGCAATCATCAAGCCCAACGCATTCCGATTGCTATCCGGCGAGGGCGATTTGAGCGACTACCAGTTCAATCTAAAGATGGGACATCATCTCTTTTGCAGGCACTGCGGCGTGCGATCGTTTGCTCGTGGGCACGTTGAAGAGATTGGCGGTGACTACGTTTCAGTCCAATTGGCTGCCCTCGACAACGTTGAACCAATGGAACTTATTGAAGCGCCCATTCGATTTGCTGATGGCCGTAACAACAACTGGGATGCGCCTCCAGCCGAGACAAGGCACCTATAGAAGCGTAGACGCCGCTTTCACGGTAGTCCAATACAGACCTAACCCCCAATCCCTTCCCTTGTAGGGAAGGGGAGTAAGATTCAAAGCCTCTCTCCTTTTAGGAGAGAGGTTTGGAGAGAGGTCAGATATGCTATACGCAAAGCATCTAGGGCAATGATTTGCAAGGTATCGCATCAGTTTCCTGGCGCTAGAGTTGCAGAATTGCCAACAGATGGTTCGGTGTATTCGCAAAAAATATTCAAACCGATTTTGAGGATATATAAAACAATAACAGTTGCGATCGCTGGATCAATTGGCAAACCGTGTGCCGTCGCTACACCAACCAGTGAGATAATCAACCCTGTCAGCAAGGGCGAACTCCCTGGATTCTTCGTGTAATCTTTAAGTTGACCGCGAAAACCTTCATCGCCACAGAGTTCCTCACGCAATACCTTTAGTGTTACTTGCCAAAGTGATTTATTTTGCTGCATGAACGGTTGCCCATTTTTCTCATTCCACAAATCCTCAAAAGCGGTTTCAACTTTGCCATTGTGTTTTTCCAAGTGATTTAATGCATGTTGTGCAGGATCGTAATCTTGTAAAATCTCCCGTGCAGCATTCATTTCCGTATGACTTAATTGAGCATCCATCATTTATCCTCATTTTTTAGTTTGTTATTGGTTATTATTATTTTCCCCTGCTTCTCTGTTTCGCTGCTTCCCGCAAGGGTTCAAACTACGTCAAAATTTAGATAAACGCGATCGCATCTTACCGACAATGCAAATTACCCAAAGTCTCCATACAGCGATTCTTGTCACTGACTTAGAACGCTCTGAACACTTTTATGGCAAAGTATTGGGATTATCTAAAATAGATCGTTCCCTGAAATACGCTGGTGCATGGTATCAAGTCGGCAACTATCAAATTCACCTGATAGTCGCAACCACTGTCCCCACGGAAAACCCAAACGAAAAATGGGGACGTAATCCCTACGTCGCCTTCTCAGTAACTGACTTAAACGCTGCCAAACAGCAATTCCTCAATCATAATTATCCCATTCAAGCCAGCGCTTCCGGTCGCGCTGCTTTGTTCACTCAAGACCCTGATGGAAATATTATTGAGTTGAGTCAGCAGTGAGAAAAGCAGGGGAACAGGAGAAGAATAATAATGCCCAATGACAAATGAAAATCATTGCCTACTCTTATACTAATCCGCTATTAGAATCTGTTCCCGATCAAGCTGATTGGGGATGGGAGGTGGATCGGGTTTATGAAGATTTGGGTAAGCTAGAGTCCTTTGGACACGCTACGCGAACGCAATTACAACAATTATTTACCGATTGCCAAACTGAAAGGGCAGATTATCTCCTGATTCGTCGGCTGGAAGAATTAGGGGATACTGTAGAGGAAATTAGCGATCGCTTGAATGAACTCGAAGCAATGGGAGTAGCGATCATTGCCACAGAACAGCCTTACACTTCCGAAAATTACCCTCTGGGCGCTAACTTACTGAATTTGCTACACGCAATCCAACGTCAAAAACGTAGTCGTCGCATCCGTGAAGGACACGCCCGTAATCGTCTCGATGTTGCACCGCCACCCGGCAAAGTTCCCTACGGCTATCGCAGAGGTAAGGGAAAATATACTGTTGATCGCAGTACTTCACCAGTAGTAAAAGATTTTTTTGAACACTTTTTACTCTATGGTTCTCTGCGGGGTTCAGTTCGTTACTTGGCGAAAAAATACGGCAAAAAAATCTCTGTCACCACAGGAAGACGCTGGCTGACTAATCCAGTTTATCGCGGCAATACAGCTTACCAAAATGGTGAAATTATCTCCAATACCCATATTCCGATAATTTCTAAAGAAGAAGCAGCCCAAGTTGACCGACTTTTACGCCGTAACAGCCGTTTACCATCCCGAACTGCTAGTGCGCCGCGTTCTTTAGCTGGGTTGGTTGTCTGTGCTGAGTGTCAGTCACACATGACAGTTACCCGTGTTACCCAACGCAATCAAGATAAGGAGTATCTTTATTTACGTTCTACTAGCTGTCCTCAACGTCCCAAGTGTAAGGCTATTCCCTACCAAGAGGTTTTAGAACATACAATTGAAACGGTTTGCCGTGATTTACCCTTAGCTGTAGCGGGGATGAATTTTCCCCAATTGGATGTAGTGAAAAATAGTTTAGGACAAGCGATCGCTCGTCAGCAAGAAATACTTGCTCAATTGCCTACTTTAATTGAAACTGGAATTTTAGATGTTGAAACAGCAAAGTTAAGGGCTTACAAACTCCGTACAGAAATTTCTGCACTCGAAGCAAAGTTGGCGACTTTTCCTCCAGTTAACTTGCGTTCTGTTGCTCAAGCTGTTTCAATACCACAATTTTGGTTAGATTTGTCGGAAACAGAGCGACGATTTTACTTTCGAGAATTCATCAAGCAAATTGAGATTACTCTTCAAAATAAAGAATTAAAACTCCAAGTTATTTTTATTTTTTAAGTTAAAGGGGCGGTTAGAAACCGCGTCTACACGAAGCTTTACCCACCTCCGTTGGTTTCAAAACCTTGATTTTGTTTTAGTTGGCGGAGGCGGACGAGAGTTTGTGTAGCCGCGAATTCCATTTACCCAGGCTTAAGTTGACTATTTCTGAGACGGTTGATCCTTAGTATATGCAGTAGGTTTTGGCCCTGCATTTCGCACATTGATAATTTTATTGAGGATATCAAACCAAAAAGGCGCACCCATAGCAATAGCTAAACCACTCAGTATCCAACCACAAATTAATTTAAAAACCTGCCAAATTCTGATGTAAACACTATTCGATTCTCTACTATCTAATGGCTCAAACTGTTGATTGATATTTTGCCATCCAATGGGTACAGAAGCATTTCCTAATAGTCTCTCGATTTCCTTTCTAGCTTCTGAGTCTGTAATATAATTGGTTTTTTCACTTGCACTTTGAGTAATGGTAGAGCGGATAACTGAATCCCGCGACAGTCTTTTGACCAGGTGAAATGTATCAGTGTTGGTTAGTATAGCAACTGATATTCCAATTAAAATTGCAGTTCCTTTGGCATTGCGTTTATAAACACCACTGGCTCGATCCATAGAGCGATCAAACCATGTTTCAATTTCATCTTTAAACTGATTCGCTTCTTCTGTGAGGTCGTTAATCTTTATCCTGCTACGTTTAGCAATCACACCAAGACTCGTCATTAAATTATTAGGTACGTAATCAGGTAAATCATTATTAACAAAATCTATAAAAGTTTGGTCGAAATCTCCATAAACTTGTTTAATTTTTTTGTAACTTTCACTATTGGGATCATTAATTCCTGTTTTAAGTTCTTTGTAAGATGCTAGGATCATGTGCAAGTTAGTTTGAGATTCGTCACTAGGATGTTTCACATAATTAATTAACTGGGGAATTTTTAAAGCATCTAATAAGCTAATTGCAAATGTTTCCGAAGGAAGATACGAAGGGCCACTTTGTTTTTCTCCTAGCGCTTTGTTTTTGCCAATATTTTTCCTACCTTCTCGTAACTGCTTTTCTACTTTATTCTTGGCTTCTTGATTTAATGTATTAATCAAAGGATCGCTATAAAGTTTCTGTACCAAGTTTTTTGCTTTGATAATATCTGAATCTTCACTTTCGCCACCACCTGCTAAAAGTAATTCAATTGAATTTTTTAAATGTTTAGCTCTCCATTGTAATAATGTGGCAATCAACTCCTGAATTTCAGAAGCTAGCAAGCTCAAAATCAAGTAAATAAAAACTAAGCCAAGAGTAATATCCACAACAACAGGTAAATTCATTGATAGGCTCCAATAATTTTTTAGTAGCTTTTTTTGTAAAAAATGCTATAAGCAAATTGTAGAACACACATATTTCAACGAAATAATCGCTTAATGAAATTTAAAATACTAAAACTTGCTAATTTGGAATAATTTTAATCAATAATCATCTCTATAAGAATCATAAATTTTTTTTGAAAGCTGAAAATCTTGTATTTAGTCTTTTTTAGAGGAATGCAAGTTATTAGCCTCAGAATTTATTCACAGGCGGGATAGTAAGGAAGTGGAATATTTAAATATGTTAGTAATTACTATCTACAAAGATTACAACTAATTCCTTTAATTGTTCAGCACGCCATTGAAACATTGTAGCAATTGTTTCATATTTATCTGAACAAATTCAAAAAACTAAGTAAACAAAATTAAACTAAGTGTCACATTAAAAAGAAAATACAAGTTAATTTACGGACTAAATAACAGGTAATAAATAATTTGTGGTTTGTATTATTTTTATCATTTATTAGCTTCAATGTTCTTTAAATAACTAAGATAAATTTAAAAAAAATAGCGCTAATTAGAGAAAACTGAGTTAATCTTGGAAACTAGCAATTGTTAAGAATATACGTTGCTACTGGGTGGCAACATTGGAGATTCGCTCTGATCTCTATGTAATCAAACCAGCAAGTAAAATGATTAACATAGAATATGCAAGAAGGAAGCTTTATTTGGAGTCATCTAGAAAAACAGCATCGCCCGGTTGGCAAATGGATTGATTGGGTATGGCTAATAGTATTGCTGTTGGCAGCAGTGTTACTGTTTAGCATCAATCTGGGAGGATTGCCGCTGCGAGACTGGGATGAAGGCACTGTGGCACAGGTTGCTCGTGAAATTTGGCACGCTCCAGCAGGTTCAATGCGTTGGCTTTACCCAACGTTAGGAGGCGAACCATACTATAACAAGCCGCCTTTGATGCATTTGCTAATAGCTTGGGCTTATTCTCTAGGAGGCGAAAATGAGTTGACAACGCGCCTACCTGGAGCAATTTTAACAGCGACATCTGTACCTTTACTGTATTGTATTGCTCAAGAGATATTTCGCCAACGTTGGGCAGCAATTTATAGCGCCTTGATTTATCTAACAATGTTACCTGTGGTGCGTCATGGGCGGCTGGCAATGTTGGATGGGGCGATGGTAAGTTTTTTGATGGTGATGATGTTGTGCGTGTTGCGATCGCGCCGGGATTTACGTTATTGCCTTGGTGTTGGCATTAGTTTTGGATTGATTTGCCTGACTCAAGGACTGCTAGGCATATTGCTAGGTGCGATCGCGATCGTATTTCTGTTTTGGGATACGCCACGACTGCTCACCTGTTACTATCTATGGATAGCAATCTTAATTGGTATTCTGCCTGTAGCTGGTTGGTACAGTGCCCAACTAATTCACTATGGTTATACTTTTGCTCAAATTGGCCTTGCAAACCCATCACTAGATCGAATTAGCTCTGTTGTAGAGGGGGATTCTGAACCACCTTGGTACTATGTTATTGAACTTCTCAACTACACATGGCCGTGGTTATTATTCTTACCGCAAACTGTCCGCTTAACCTGGGAAAATCGTAACCTTAGCTGGGCAAAACTAGTGATGGCGTGGAGTGGTGTTTATCTGCTGGTAATTTCTTTCATGATTACCAAAGTTCCCTGGTATCTATTCCCGATTTACCCTAGTTTAGCCTTAGCTTTTGGTATCCAGTTATCAGAGACAGAAAGTTCGCCTTTATTCTCATCCTATCCCCGTGCTTGGGTTGCTGGTTTGGCGATCCTTGCTGTAGTCGCTTCTGCTGGTAGCATTTATTTCAGTTGGGGTACAACCCCAAAAATAGACTTACAACTGATTTTTGCCGCAGTAGCTTTAACTATGACTTTAGCAGCTATTTTGGCAGAGCGAGGCGACGGGCAATTTCTGAAGATTTTGTTTTGGGGAAGTTATATTTCGCTGCTGCTGTTAATGAAATCCAACTACTGGGTTTGGGAATTATCTGAAGCCTATCCAGTTAAACCAGTCGCCGCCATGATCGTGCGGGCAAATCCAACTACGAGGAAGATTTACACATCTTTTCCCTACCATCGTCCCTCGTTGGATTATTATAGCGATCGCACCATCATTCCCGCTTCTGTTGGCGAACTGGAATATTATTGGCACTACAACGGCAAACCCTATTTCCTGCTTCATGCATCTGCTTTCAACAATCTCGAATTAGAGTCGATGAAGCTAATTGATCAAGCTGAAGGCTGGAAGTTAGTTACAAAAGATACAAATCGATTGTAAATGTCGGGTATGGGGCAGAAGAGGCAGAGGAGAAAGACTTACTACAATTTCTCCTTTGCTCCTCATTTTCCTCATCTTTCTTATCTCCCCCTGCCTCCCCTGCGTTTACGATTACCTACCCAAGCATGTATGGGGATATCAGTACAATTTCGCCATAATAGCTAGGTGCATTCTGTTGCTGATTGATTTCCGGCGTGAGATACTCCAAAAATCCCCTAATAGGCAATTTAATAGATTATTGAAGGCAGAAATGCGCCTGCTGGCTCGTTGTACAGTCCCATACTCATCAATGTCATTGGTCGAACTACGTGCAATCCTTTCTCTAAGCACCAGCGCAATAACTCAGTATTGCGGGTTGGCAACAGAAATTCTGATTCGGAAATTGCTGTTACGGCACCGAGGAGGGCCTTGAGGTCTTGATTACTGTGTGCAACTGCGTGTCCATCAAAGCCAAGTACAGTTGTGTATCCTGTAATGTTACCGTTATGTTCAACTACTGTAAGCGTTTGTTGCTCAATCGCATCAAGTAATTCGAGGTGACGAACATGACCATGAACTTGAAAACAGAGTTTGTTGCAGATATCAATATCTGCTAAGGTTGCTGTACGAACCACATACCCTAAAACTTAAAGTTGAAGCGTCGTACCTTTTAGGACTGCAACCGATTCTCGCACATGAAATCCGAGCTTGGTATATAAGGAGAATGAACTACTATTATAGGCAGCTTGCACTAACCTGACACCTGCAAACTTCTGCTGCCGTGCGTAATCTAAAACGTATTGCATGAGATGTTTCCCGATTGAACGTCCTTGTGTCATCGGGCTATCAAGGAATCATCGCTACCTTAATAACCTGACGCGCCTTCATCTCACAAAACACCTGTTCTAAATCTTTTAATGGCCGCTGTTCACTAATAAGTAACTCAAAGGGAATTTTGCGACTAGCGATCAGTGCAAGCGCCTCTCGCACATACTTTGGTGTATTATGAAACACGCCTTTGATGGTCAGTTCACTATAGTGTAGCTGTTCTGTATTGACAGTAATGCTGGTATCCCGTGGACATCCACCGAATAAGTTGACTGTTGCACCAGGACGGGCGCAGGCGATCGCAGTTTCCCAAACACTTGGTACACCAGTTGCTTCAATCACCACATCTGCGCCCCATCCTTGGGTGAGTTCTTTCACGACACTGGGTATATCCGGGATTTGACGATAATTAAAGGTCTGGGTTGCACCCAATTTATGACCAATTTCTAGCCTGTGGTTATTACCTCCCCACAGCAACACCTCAGCTTGACTACTCAACGCCGCCACAAACATCAGCCCGATCGCCCCATCTCCTAAAACGACTACTTGATCTTTGGCTTTGACGTTAGAACGGGCTACACCATGCAACACACAAGCTAGAGGTTCCGTCATCGCTGCCAATTCCCACGGCAACTCATCAGGAATCTGTAACAAATTATGCTGTACTATAGCAGCGGGAATTTTCATGTATTCCGCAAAAGTCCCGTTATTCCAGGTCAGATTCGGACATAATGAATACTCTTGACGTTGACAAAAAAAGCACCGATAGCATGGGGCAGAATTATTAGCGACGATGCGATCGCTTACTTGCCAACCACTGACACCTGCACCCAAGGCAACAATTCGCCCAGCAGCTTCGTGACCAAACAGCGTCGGCGTTTTCAGCATTTTGGCATGACCACCACGCCGCCAGACTTTCAAATCTGTACCACAAGTTGTTGCCGCCCCCACTTGAATCACAACTTCACCAGTCGCCGGAGTGGGGTCAGGAACTTCCTCTAAGCGGAAATCTTCTTGACCATAAAGTAATGCTGCTAACAAAGCTTTAAACCTATCAACTAGATCCACCTGATTTTACCAGTTGAAGCTAGTTGATAGGTTTAAACAAATCAGTCTTAATTTATAGTAGGCTTTTATTAATTTAAAATGCCGTAAAACTAAGAATTCACCACTGGCTGAGGAACCACTCCAGTGTTCCGGGTTTCTACATTCGGCAAGCGAGTAACAGTTAATAGCGGTACTTCTTGTCGGCACGACAGACAAAACCAATATAGTTCACCATGACGGGCATGACGTAGCAGGGAACCACCGCAGCATGGGCAGGTGTTGGCTCTCGTACTCATACTAATGTTCTCCTTAAAAAAAGTTATTGTTTAAACTGGATAAAAAAGCAGTTGATTAAAACTCGATGTTAGCTGCATGAATGCGGCCATTCGATTCTATGCGGTCTTTAATAATTTGTCTGTAAACAGCTTCATATCCGTTAACCATTTGGTTAACAGTAAAGTTGTTTTCTACATATTCTCGACAGGTTTGACGATTGAGTTCCAAAGCTAATGGAATCATCGCTGCCATTTCTGCATAACTTTTGCAGACAAAACCTGTTTTATCGTGAGCAATCACCTCAGGTACGGAGCCGAAATTCATGGCAATCACTGGTGTACCAGCTGCCATTGATTCAATCATTACTAACCCAAAAGGTTCTTGCCAGTTAATCGGGAAAAGAGTTATGGCTGCATTGCCCAGAAGTTCAGCCTTTTCGGCATGGTTAATTTCGCCTAGATATTCAATTTGCTGACCATCTATATGGGGGACAATCTCTTGTTCAAAAAACTTAGAGTCTACTAGATCAACCTTTCCTGCCATCTTCAAGCGCCAACCACTCTGTTTAGCAATAGCGATCGCATATTGTGGCCCTTTCTCTGGCGAAAAACGACCTAAAAATGCTAAATATGGAGGTTCTGACGGTTGGGCTACGAATGGGTAATCTGCTAGCTCAATTCCGTTATAAACCGTACCAATATAATTGAGATCGATTTGACGCTGCGAGTTACTAATGCTGACGTATGGTTGCTTTTGGTGGTAGCTAAATGCCTGACGGTTGTCGTTTGTAAAATTACCGTGCAGGGTGTGCACTGTAGAAGTTGCTGTTATCAAACTCGCTAAAGGTAGTGCCGAAATCCCTACATGAGAATGGATAATATCGAATTGGGCAGCACTTTGGTAAACTTGGCTCAGTTCTAACATTTCGTACACTGCATACTCTTTGACACTTGGGTCTAAGCGTAATGCCTGCGGATAAACTGCTTGTAAATGAGCCAAAGTTTGAGAATCGCCGGAGGCAAATAAAGTTACCTCATGACCGCGACGAACAAGTTCATCAGTCAAGCGACTCACTACCAGTTCTATTCCTCCATAACTTGGAGGCGGAACCCTTTCCCATAAGGGGGCAACTTGAGCGATTTTCATAAGTTTTTTTGGTTCAGTCTGTGAAATGTTCCTCAATAAAATAATGAGTTACATCATTATTTTATAAGGAAAGAGCAAATATACTTACTCTTTTGACATTTAAATTAACCTAACAGGCTACCAAAAGCGCAATAACGGTTAACTGTACCGCAAATTTTCTCCCGACAAATCTAACGGACTATCGGCGAAAGTCAACTCTGAGCTAGACTTCTAATTTATCGCAAATCAATTAATTGTTGCATCTGTCTTGGGGATCATAATAAGGTAGAATATTTTGTAGCAGAACTTACAAACTTGAATATTTTGTAGCTGACAATACTAAAATATTCAATGGGATCAAGTAATTAAAGCTGCGTTTAAACGAAATTGGGAAATGGAACAGAAATTATAAATATTAAGTAATTGTACAAAAATTACATAATTTGTAATTAGTAATTTGTAGAAATGATAACTAACTAATGAAAATTGCTACTTGGAACGTCAACTCAATTCGCACTCGCCTCGAACAGGTTACCGATTGGTTAACTAACAATCCGGTTGATGTTCTCTGCTTGCAAGAAACCAAAGTTATAGAAGCCGAGTTTCCGCGATCGCCTTTTGAGCAGTTGGGCTATAACCTTTATATATCAGGACAAAAATCCTATAACGGCGTAGCCCTGATTAGCCACCAGCCACTTATAGACGTAAGTAGCGGGTTTAGGGCGATTTTGACTGATTTACACCCGGAATGGGATGAGCAAAAGCGGGTAATTACAGGTGTTATTGATGGTGTTCGGATTGTTAACTTATATGTTCCCAATGGCGCAGCAGTCGGAACTGAAAAATATGAATACAAACTGCGCTGGTTGATAGCGCTACGCGAGTATTTGCGATTGTTGGTGCTGTCACAACCTGCGATTTGTGTGTGCGGTGACTTCAACATTGCACTGGAAGATAAGGATATTCACGAGCAAGTGAGTACAGAAAATCACATTATGGCAACAGAAACAGAGCGGCAAGCCTTACGGGATATTCTGGAACTAGGATTTGCCGATGCTTTTCGCAAATTCACCACAGAAGGTGGAAATTATAGCTGGTGGGATTATCGCACCGCCGCCTTCCGTCGCAACTTAGGTTGGCGGATTGACCATCACTATCTCACACCCATGCTGTATGAGCGTGCTAAAAGTTGCATTATTGATGTTGCACCCAGAAAATTAACTCAACCCAGCGACCATACGCCGGTAATTGTAGAATTTTGAATGGGGCATTGGGCATTGGGTAGAGGCACAAAAAAAATTAGAGTTTTATACTTGTTCACGAGTATCAAAGACTCATTAATGGAGTTCAAAGACTCGTCCACAAGTATCAAAGACTCATTAATGAAATTCAAAGACTCGTCCACAAGTATCAAAGACTCATTAATGGAGTTCAAACACTCATTCACGAGTATCAAAGACTAATTCATGAATCTTAATTTATACCAATTTATAGTTATAAATCATTCTCCTGTGCCCCTCTGCCTCCTCATTCCCGGTCAATCAATTTAGGGGGTAATATATATCCTTAGAACTTGGATTAAGATAAGGACGCTGTAAATCTATTAGGTGTTGCGTAAAGTGTTGGTCAATCATCCTCATCCGTTCCTCCATTGCATTCTTACCTTTTTGCCAAGCTTCCAGTAAAGCATTAGCGACAATTTGGCAACGGTTCATCCCAAAACTTTCTTGTGCTGCAAATTTTTGGGTTGGTTCCTCGGCTAAACCTAACCCTGGTGCTAAAAATTTGGTAAACAAGGGAATTTCGGGCTGGAAATGAGATTGATTTTCTGGATAAATAGCCTGAAGGATTGTGCGAATTGCTGGATAGTCGGGGAGTTCAAAGTAGAGTAGCCCCGAATCATAGCGTCCGTATGCACAGGGATTATGGAGAACCTGAAAGTTAAAAGGAATCGAGGCTGCATTAAATTGCAGTGTCAGGCTTTCCATGAGAGCGATCGCACCAGATGGCGTAAAGTTAAAGTAAATTCGCCCTGCTCCCAAATCAGCATCGGGGTTGCTCTGGCGTTCCTGTCCGACATTACTAACTGCCAAGTAAGAGCCATTTTGTAGTCGATTTTTGGGCATCCAGATTGCTACCATGTCACCCACTTTGGTAGATTTTTTACTGGATTCTAGATGGCAGTCTGGCTCAACATAAAGTGTTAAACCGCCTTTAGTCACAGCCATAGTACCATCAGGTTCTTTCCGCAATACCTGCCATAGAGGGTCAAAGTAACCGATGCCGTGATTACTGGCGTGCAGATGTTCGTAAAAGTCCCAATCAATTTCCAAAATGGAATTATCTGCTAAATTATGCTTTGGCGGGCGATTATTACTATTAGTATTGATTGCCAAAGTACTTTGCAGGGAGCCATTGTAATAAATTCCATAAAGAAAGTTTCGCAGCAGGAGAGTGAGATATTTCTGTTGTAAATCTACAGAATTGTGCTGAAATCTGTCAGCTATTTTAGTTGGCAGAGCAAAGGGTTGATAATTGGGATGGTAAATACAAAAATTTGACTCAATATGGATATTGTTAGCAATATCAAATAGAGAATTTAGTGGTTGATTGATAGAGTAATTTAGCATTAATCCATTCAGAACTCAAACTTCAAAATCCAAAATTATGAAACCACTATGGGGCAAAATCTTCTGAGATTTATGATAGAATAAATAACACGCAGAACCATTCAAAATGTCTAATTCTACTTGAAATCCAGCTTTTAAATTGTTCTGCTCCCTGCCATTAACAACCGCGAAGCCGAGTCTTTTCGTAATAAATCCGAAGTAGCTGTGGCTCCTTTACAGGCTGAGGAAGTTTATGGATTTTTGCTACAGGATTCAGGATTTCTGACTCTGATATCCCGAAAATAGTCAGTATAGCTTGCTGCGGCATAATGAGTAAACTTTTAGCCACTTGCAGCATACAGGTATCAGCATTATTAAAGGATTTGCGGCAGGTAATCATATCCTGAATTTGATGAATTAGTGCTAGCCCCGCAAACTGGATAACGCGCAAAATAAAGTCACTGCGGTATTCCAAAATCATCGGAAAAGCATTTATATAAGCTCTAATTAGGGCAACAATTGAAGGTTGTAAAATCTCTAAAGGCGTCAACGCCAGATGTAGAGATTCTTCTAACTCAATGGTGGGGTCTACTACGAGGCTCTTGAGCCAAATTCCTAAATAGCTTGCTAGTAAAGTTCCTAAATCAAAGGCTGGATCTCCCCAAGAACAAGCTTCCCAATCAATTAGTCGTACAAGGCAATTGTCTAGTTTCTCCCACCTGGAATGAACCAAAATGTTACTCAATTTCAGGTCGTTGTGAGTCAAGCAGCAAGGATTCCAGTCATATGCCAAATCTGCGATCGCAGATTCCAAACTTTCCGACTGCTGGTAGAGTAGATAGAATTTCAGCGCATCCATGGGAACCGTTCCAAAAATCTCCGGCCCAATTGACTCTACCCCTTGCGCCGGATTGTAAAAGCCATAGCGAAACTCTCCTTCGGGAGCAGTTGCCATAAAATCCCTATATTCTCGGCGGTTATAGGTTGCCCGATGGAGTCCTGCCAAAGTAGTGCCGATCGCAGAAGCAATTTGTTGTGGAAAAATATCATTGTTGTGGTAGAATATCGCAAGCTCCAAATATTCACTCAGGTAATTGCGGACGAGGATAGAATTTTCTTCGTCAAAATGCACTACCAATGGTGCAATCGCAGAAATATTGCCAAGAACTGGAAACTGCTGGAGCAACTGGTGAAACAGCCACTCCTGAAACAAATCATGGGGCGCGGCGTCTTTGTTATTAACGTTACGTTCTTGTTTAATGAGCAGTTTGCGATTATCTGTTAGAGTCACTAGTAAATTGAAATTGTTCTTACTACTTCCTGGCAACTCAGATTTGTCTGATGCGTCATCTTCTGAGCTACACAGCCCCGCATCTTGCAGATACTGGATAACGTTATGAGAAGACAGTGATAATACCATGTATTATTTCCTACTTCGTTAAATTACTTAAAATTATCTGTGTTGGTATTTGCTCGTACTTAGCAGTTATCGGTAGATAGTAACTAGTGTGTGAATAACAATAAAGATTTGTACAATCTACTAATATCCCATCTTTAGGATAAAAACCTGCCAAAATGGCACCAAATCCTTTATAATTGCTTTAAAATTTGCTCCCAGATAGCGTGACATCTTTACACTTTATCAGCATAGTTACTTAGATACATCTAGAGCAAGTTTTATGGTAGAGCTTTTTGATGTAGCTGCATTTCCACCCTTTGTGGCGCAGTAGCATCCCCAGCAAAAAACTGATTGGCGGCAGATGTTGTTCGATGTTTAGTAGTCATCCTGAAAGCAGCAAAGAATTTCAGTAATCCTTTGCAGAAGGAAGCATGACATTCAAGGCTATTATTTTTATTTATCATCACAAAGCCAAAAAAACCGGACTTTTTAGGCAATTAGTAATTATTTTTTTCTTTAATTGTCAGAATTTATGTCTGAAAACCTTGTGATTACGTCATTTGTGCCACCGAAAAATTGTAGATGACTATAGGCGATCGCAGATAACGGCTACATGAGTGCATCTTATGTAACTGTACTTCTGTCAAGTATGTTAAGGGACTTGCAAATAAAAAACCTTCCTCAAAAGCCTCAAGAGCTTATCTCAACCCTATTGGAAGCCTACCCCACAAGAGTTAACTCCTAGTTTCGATATTGTACAACTGGCATAAGGTGAGGAGTTTTTGCTTAAGGCGATCGCGTACATTCTCTGGAAATATCACTACACAATCTGGCGCATACTGCTAAATAACTTTAATTAAGTGATTAGCTATGATGTTGTGAATATGCCTCCAGTTAGCCTAATTCAGAATATCCAAATGCAAGGTCAATATTATCAATTTGATGACATTCAAAACTTAAAAATTCCACATAGGATGGAATATCGTTTTCGGAGTTAACTAATTCCCAAAACCTTTGCTACACTTTTTACTTTTTCGAGGCTCTATCGTCATTAACTCTGCTGTAAAACCTCCGGAATCTTGCAACATTAACTTCCGAATTCGCTGGCGTTGGTAAGCCTGCACCTCAGCAGCTAGGGGATGATTATGGTCAATTTTTAGGTGAGTAATAGAAGAAACATATTTTTCTTTACTTTCGGGATTATTTGGCTCTTTTAGTCCGCACATAATCCCACCTTCATCTCCTGAATAGCCAACGAAATCAATTTCAAATTCTCTGTCTGGATCAGCATCTTCTCCTTTTTGCTTTAATGTCTTCAAAAACTCCTTTCCAGCCCGTGCTTTAATTGGTAAGCTCTCTTTTAATTTTTCAGTAAGTGCATTTGCTGCATTGTAATCATCAATTCTCATCGATCTAGCTCTTTATTTCAGTTTAAAAAGATTTTACTATAGTCTTTAACCTTTTCCCTAGTCACAAATTACGCTACAATCTTTGACCCCTGCTAGTTTTCTACGCTCCCCATATTCATCGTGAAACACTATCAACAACAAACCAACGCCTTCCCCAGCAATTACCTAAATAACTTGTGGGGAGAAATTCAAGCTTGTTCTTACTTTGCTATCAACAACCTCAACCGTGATTTTGTTGCCACCAAAGGATTTTCTGTAGTATTTCAGCGTTCTGGATTAGCAAAAGTAGAACAGCAGTTTCCCTACTTCAAGCCTTACCTAGATTTGGCTCTCCAGCCGAATTGTAATGCTTTTTACCTTAATCCTTTACAGCTCAAAGAAGGCTCCCGTGTCGATCCGCATATTGATCGCTCCTTGCGTTCTTACTCCAAAACCATTGAACCCCCTGCGGTTGTCAGTGTCCTCTATGTGCGAGTACCTCCCGATATGGAAGGGGGAGAACTGGTATTGCGATCGCACAAACGCCAACTTGGGCAAATTAAGCCACAAATCAATACTTTAATTTACTTTCAAGGTGATTTCACCCATTCTGTTAATGCTGTGAAAACCCCAGGAAATCGTTTAAGTTTAGTTTGTGAACAGTATAGTTTGAGTGAAGCTGAACTCCAGGAAATTCCAGAGTTCACTGTAGAGTCAAGAAGCACTCAGTCTACAACCAAAAAGAGAAAGTATGCCTAACTCTGACTAAATCTTAATTCCAATCGCCCTTGGCATCTTGGTCCCGCTGACTTGTATATTACCAGCATTCGAGGACTAAAGGGATGGTGGGCACTGATGTCACTGTGAACTCCGTGCTTTCTGGTCTAACTCTCTCCGAGGGCTGATCAACTCAACCATGTAATACCATTTCTTTGTGAAGCTGCGCCAAACCCTTTTAACTTCTTTCTTTCTTTGTGTCCTACCCTGCAGTCAGCCACTTTGTGTCTATGCGTCCTTTGCGGTTCGTTTTTCTTTCTTGTACTTAATTACGCCGCTCTAAACATTGACGAGATAAAGCTGAAAGTCTTTGATAATGTGGAGCATCTTGAAAGCAGATACTAATTGGCTATGAGAGCCTTGTTGATAACACACGAGTGCGTTTTTCACCCGAAAGCTTTATGTCTAATGTTTTGGGACATTTTCTGACGGCGAACTTAGGTTAAAAAATAAAAAAGGTAGGAAGTCCTACCTTTTACCCAAAAAAAGCATTTTGTAACCAAATACCAAATTAAATATCACACACGCTTTTGACGTGTCTATTGCAAAACTATGACGAGCGTATGACACTTAATTTGTAATGGACTTCGCTATTCCTCCCAGTTGCAACCCAGTTGGATAGTTACCTTCCTCTTTGACCCGCTTAATTTCAGCATCCGTTATTCGCAAATTTAATTTCTGTGCCAACGATCGCACAATATCTCCCCGGTCAATTACACCAGCTACGGCACCAGCGGGAGAAAGCACGGTAATTCGAGGTAACTGCTCATTTTCTAGCTTGTTAATTACCTCAGCTATCGTTGTTGCTTCAGCAACAGTGGGTATTTCTGTCAGGGGACGCGCAATGCTGTGTAAGGTTTGGGTTTCCCATTCGCTCCTTTGGGTCAAACGTAAATCGTCAATGAAAATTAGACCCCGGTAACGTCCATCAGAAGCAGCAAAATAAACTTGTGAGGGAGCGGTTTCCAAAAGGTATAAATCGGCAAAGGAACGCAATGTCTGGTCAGCATCAACGACGCGAAAGTCACGGGTCATCGCATCAGCCGCCACCACCTTGAGCAAGCTTTCTTGCAATGTAGTCACATTGTCATAGCTGTTAGCGTTGCGGACAGCAAACCAACCTAACAGCGCAATCCATAAACCAACTACTAACTCTCTGGTCAAAAAATCTACAACAAATCCTAGAGCGATCGCACCATAACCCAATATTTGCCCAGCCTTTGCGGCCCAGTGTACGGCTTGAAAACGATTACCTGTTATTTGCCATAGTGTTGCTTTTAACACTTGCCCTCCATCTAGAGGTAAGCCTGGAATCAGGTTAAATAGAGCCACCACCAAGTTAATTCTCGCCAAATCTCCAACCATAACACTGAGTGGACTAGTCTCAGGTATTACAGTAACTACCAGCCGGAGCAGGAAAAATAGTATGATACTCACCAAAGGGCCAGCGATCGCTACTTGAAAGGCTTTGAAAGGAGTTTTAGATTCTTCTTCAATAGCAGCAATCCCGCCAAACAAAAATAGGGTAATTGAATTAACTTTAATGCCTTGCGATTGGGCTACCAAGCTGTGACCCAACTCATGTAGCAACACCGAACCAAATAGCAACAGTGCCATAACTATTCCAGCACTCCAAGCTATGACATTCCCCCATTCCTGATAAGCTACCCCAAAATTGAGAGTTGCCAACCCTAAAATCACAAACCATAACGGGTCTAAAAACAGGGGAATTCCAAATAAAGACCCAATTTTCCAATTTGTTTGCATTACATTGTCCTAAAACTAGATATCGTCAGTAGTTTTTATACCGAGATACTACACATAGTTGTATACACATTTATATTGAGCATCAATTCGGTAGTGCCGAGTGACGAAATGCTCTTATTTCTAGAATAGACAATTAATGCCTGTGAGCAAAACTCTGGAGTGGGGCATTGGGCATGGGGCATAAGTTATTTCTTCCCTACTCCCCCTGCCCAAAATCGTTTTTAGGAGTTTTGTATTGATCGTGGCGTTACTTGTAACGCTGCTGTCATCGCAAAACTATAGACGACCGATGTTAGTCAGTCCTAAAACGATACCAATACCGATAACATGACCAAAAGCCATCGCTGCAACGAATGTTGGAATACTGATCGGCAGGATAGGGAACTTGGGGCCAACTAGGGGTTTTTCAATCCTAGTACTTAGTAAAACTACTACTAAGCTGCTGATGCTGATGATGATCCCGACTGTAGGATTCCACGCAGGTGTTGCGGGAACAGATGCAGCGGCTGCTAGTAAAATAGATGAAATCAAGCTTTTGTCTCCTAAATAGAAAAGTTTATCTATACCTACAAGATTATAAAATTACCAAGGCCCAAAAGTTTTTTAGATAGTTTAGACTTTTCAAATGATTATTTTAAATTTGTCAGATTTTCATGCGTGTTAAAATTTGCGGCATCACTCAACCACAGCAGTCTATAGCGATCGCCTCTCTGGGCGCAACGGCATTAGGATTTATTTGTGTGCCAACCTCACCTCGCTACGTTACCGTATCCCAAATTCGGGCAGCAGTGGCAGAACTACCGGCAAATATTGACACAATTGGTGTTTTTGCCAACGCTAGTATCCCTGAAATCAGTCAGATTGTTGTTGATTCTGGGTTGACTGGTGTCCAGTTACACGGAGATGAATCACCAGATTTTTGCTACCAGTTACGTCAATCTTTATCCAATATTGAAATTCTTAAAGCGCTCAGAATTGGTAGTCTTGAGCATCTTGAGCCAGCGGCTGATTACACAAAATACGTGGATACTTTACTACTTGACGCCTACCATCCGCAACAACTGGGTGGTACAGGCAAAACCTTAGATTGGACGATGCTAGAACAATTTAGCCCTAGTTGTCCTTGGTTTTTGGCTGGAGGACTAACAGCAGATAATATTGTGGAAGCCCTGAGTCAGGTTAATCCTAGCGGCGTTGATTTATCTAGTGGTGTGGAACGTTCACCTGGAAATAAAGATTTAGATAAAGTAGCCAAGTTGTTTGAGAAATTGGGGAGTAGGGAGTAAGGGGAGCAGTTCTTGAGCAGAGGAGAAGTTGTAGTAAGTCTTTCCCCTTTGCCCTTCTGCCTCTTGTGCCTAATGCCCACTCCCCATTCCTTAAAAGAACGCTGCTTGGTGGCGAATCAAGTTAAAAAATTCTTCGCGGGTTTTCTGCTCCTCTTGAAACACACCAACCATTGCGCTAGTGACAGTCCAAGAACCTGGTTTCTGGACGCCCCGCATCACCATACACATATGGCTAGCTTCCATCACAACGGCGACACCTTGAGGTTCTAAAATGGTTTTGATTGCTTCGGCAATTTGGCGGGTTAGCCTTTCCTGTACTTGCAAGCGGCGAGAATACATCTCAACAATGCGGGCCAGTTTACTCAGTCCCACAACTTTTTGGTTGGGGATATAAGCAACGTGTGCTCTACCCATAAATGGCAGCATATGATGTTCGCACAGACTAAAGAAATTAATATCTCTAATTAGTACCATCTCGTTATGCCCCTCATCAAAGATGGCATCATTAACGAGTTCTTCAAGGGATTGGTTGTAGCCACTGGTAAGAAACCGCATTGCCTCGGCCACTCGCTTGGGTGTTTTGAGGAGTCCTTCGCGTTCGGGGTCTTCGCCAACTCCCAATATCAGTGTCCGCACGGCATCCTCCATTTCCTCCATCTGTTCCTCTTTGGGTGGGAATACATCCGCTTGTCGCCCGTTATTAGTATTGCGATCGGGTCTAGGAGTTATGGCTTCTGCCAAATCGGGAATTAGAGGTGATTGAGAGTAATTGGAACCATTGGAACTAGCAATAGTCATGATTGAGTCTTGGTTATAGTTTGAATTTAGTTATGAGTTATGAATTATGAGTTAAAAATTCTAATTCTTAACTCCTAACTTCGCAATTAAAGTGCGCCAGCACTGGGCATTAGGGTCAATTCATCAATAACTACCTGTTGTGGCAAAAGAACTGTGTAAAGAATTGACTGAGCCACAATTTCCGGGGTTAACATCTTGGAACGGTCTAAGTTGGCATGGACTGTTTCTGTGTCCCAAAGTTCGGTATTGACTGCCCCAGGACAAATGACCGTGACACGAATGCCGTAGGTGCGTTCTTCTTGTGCCAGGGTTTGAGAGAGGGCAATCAAACCAGCCTTGCTGACGCTGTATGCTCCCCAACCGGGAAACAGTTGCTTGGCGGCAATTGAGGCAATGTTGATAATTGTGCCTGCACCCCGATCGCGCATTGAAGGCAAAATCCCCATAATGCACTGAAACACGCTGGTAAGATTCAAGTCAATTACCTGCTGCCAGTCCTCTAGGGGGGTTTGGCTCAAAGTAGCGGTATATGCTATGCCAGAACTGTTTACCAGAATGTCTATATCACCAAAGTCAAGGGCGATCGCTTGGATCTTTTCTCTTACTTCAAAGACCCGCGCTAAATCTACAGCATAAGCTTTCGCTTCCACCCCAGTGTGCTGTACAGCTTCTCTTACCGCCTCCAACTTATCCAAAGAACGGCTGACTAAAGCCACATCTATTCCCGCTTTTGCAAAGGCTAAAGCCGTTGCTTTCCCAATTCCACTACTGGCCCCAGTAATCAGGGCGCGTCGTTTTTGCTCAACACTCATGGTGTCTCCCAATTTTTGGGTAGTTCCCAAAGCCTATTACCACCCCATTATTCACACTTCTCGGTTTGGATAGATTAAAGGAATCTAAAAATATGATGATTTTCATTCAGCAACTGCTATAATACAGTGCTATAATCGGTATCTTATGGGTCTTTCCAGTAAAAACAACAAATCATCGCCCGTAAAATCACACCGTCCACTCAAATTAGATTACTTAAATAATACAAAAGCTATTCAATCAACTTGAGTATATTTGCCGAACATGCAAATGCCTATGGCTCGATTGTTAAAAATCTTTAAGCACATAGGCAATTATAACATTGCTGCTTAGTTAATCAATGATTATGTAGTGCTGTTAGTGAGCAACTTCTATAAAAACACCAATTTTGCGGAATTTTTCATACCGCAGTTGGCGGCGTTCTGGAGCGGTTAAACGATTGAGTTCGTCCAAATTTTCCAGCAGCACTTGCTTGAGAGTGGTAGCGGCTTTTAAAGGGTCAGAATGAGCGCCACCTGTGGGTTCAGATAATATTTGGTCGATAATTCCCAACTTTTTCAGGTCGTGGGAAATAATTTTCAGAGCAACAGCGGCTTGGGGAGCCTTAGCGGCATCTTTCCACAGAATGGCAGCACAGGCTTCGGGAGTGGCAACGGTATAAACGGAGTGTTCAAACATCAGGAGGCGATCGCCTACACCAATACCGAGTGCGCCGCCAGAACCGCCCTCACCGATGACTGTGCAGATAATTGGCACATCTAAGCAGAACATTTCCCGCAAGTTGTAGGCGATCGCTTCTCCTTGACCTTGATGTTCTGCTTCTACCCCAGACCAAGCTCCTGGTGTGTCAATAAAGGTTAGTATTGGCATACTAAACTTGTTGGCATGTTCCATCAACCGCATCGCCTTGCGGTAGCCGCCAGGGTAAGGCATTCCAAAGTTACGGGCAATATTGTCTTTGGTATCGCGACCTTTTTGATGACCCAACATCACCACAGGTTGCCCACTCAGACGACCGACACCACCAACTAAAGCCGGATCGTCACCACCACAGCGATCGCCATGCAATTCCATCCATTCATCACTAATAGCTTGAATGTAATCGAGAGTACTGGGGCGACGCGGATGACGAGCGACTTGCAATCGCTGGGACGGGGATAGACTAGTGAAAATTTCCTCACGCAGTTGCATGGCGCGTGCTTCTAGTTGACGAATTTGACCAGAAACATCGACGCCATTTTCTTCTGCAAGTTGCCGAATTTGATCAATTCGGGTTGCGAGTTCTGCTAGGGGTTTTTCAAAATCTAACAGTAGCGGTTTACGCTCGGTAGTTGCCATCGTAGGGGTTATGAATTACGAGTTATGAGTTTTTCTATCAGGATTGAGCAGTGAGAAGTAAGGAGCCAGGAGTGAGGTTTGAGAAGGTGTAGACTTATGAAAGTTATTAACTCTTAACTCCTAACCGGAGGCGGAGCGTCTCTAGCTTTGCTCCTAACTCTTAACTGTTAAACCAGCAGTGGTCTAAATCCATGTTTTACTGATACCCGACCAATCTGCTCCATTTTGTCTACGGTAATCTGATTTCGCCCCCACGAAAAGTTCGTGTATAACTTCTCAAATTCCAACAGCATTGATTCGGCAAAACAAGCAAACAACTGGCGGGCTGGCACATCCATATTGACTATTTTCATAATTTTCCAGTCAATATCCAGGGAATGCTCTACAATTCCACCATTTAACACGTGTACACCAGGATACTGAATTTTCGTCGCTAAGTTTTTAGGATAGCCACCATCAATCAACAAACAGGGTTGTTTCAAAGTCGTGGGGTCAATTTCCACACCTTTGGGCATACTCGCAACCCAAACTACAACATCAGCTTGGGGTAGTGCTTCTGTCAAACCCATGATTTTTCCCCGTCCCAGTTCGCCTTGCAACTCTTTGAGACGTTCTTGATCACGGGCTATTAGCAGCAGTTCTTTGACATCTGTTCTTGCATCTAGCCAGCGTGTAACTGCACTACCAATATCACCAGTTGCTCCACATATAGCAACAGTCGCGTTTGATAGATCAATTCCCAGTTGTTTTGACGCTTCTTCCACCTGCTTACAAATAATGTAGGCAGTATGCGTGTTTCCTGTGGTAAAGCGTTCAAACTCTAGTTTGATGTTGCGGACTTGGTTAAACTGCTCTAACTTAAAATTTTCAAAAATAATCGAGGAAAATCCACCTAAAGCTGTGATGTTAATACCGTGCTTCTGTGCATGGGCCATGGCGTTGAGGATTTTGCGTGTTGCAGCTTTGATGCGGCGACTAGCTAGCATCTCCGGCAGAAAGCAAGATTCTACATACCGTCCTTCAATTTGTTGTCCAGTTACACTAGTGACAATAATGCTATCAACAATTTGCGGCGGGGCGCTGCACCAAAAGTCTAGCCCTTGATCGGCATATTCCGGGTATCCCAATTCTTGAGCTACCGCTTGAGCGTGTTCTAAACTAGTCAGATGTCCAATTAGACCAAACATGTAGTGATTATTAGGCTTATGCTGTCTTGAGCGCGTGTGAATTTTGTGTAGTTAGGAGTTAGGGAGTACGATTCATAATTTCTCACTGATCATTCCTCGCTGAAGGCGGAGCATTACCGGCTCCGCTTCTAACTTTTTATTAAGCGGCTATGAGTCCGTAGGCTGACAAGCGCATAATATCGCGAGTCGTGAAACCGATGTTACTCAATGCTTCACCATACTGAATCATAAAATCTTCTACTAAAGCATCTTTTTCCATTGCCATTGTGTGGGCATCACCCTCTACTTGGTTGAGCATTCTCCAGACGATGGGTAGGTTCTGACGATTTGCTTGCTCTAGTTCAGTTTTGGATTGTGCAAAGTGTTCTTTCAACCAAACTTCTCCAAAGTTGAGGTGGCTGTATTCTTCTTTTACTACTCCCTCAGTTATTTTACGGGCAAAATCATCAGCAACAGGGATGTAAATGTTATATGCTGCGATCGCAAAACATTCAATAATCAAAGACTGAATCAACAGACAAGTAACGACATTACCTGATACCGCTGCTGTTTGGAAATTTTGGTGTAGTCCAGAGAAAAACTCCTTGGCGAATTGCAAATCTGGGGTTACTTGCAAATTGCGCCCACAAGCTTCAAATCCTTTCTTGTGGCGACTTTCCATCTTAGAAAGGCGAATCAATTCATCATGAGATTCCGGCAGCAGTTGGGCTAGTGTGATGTAATTCTCATGGGCTTCTTGTTCCCCTTCAATCACGATCGCATTAATCCGGCTATAAGCATCTTTGTATGTTTCGCTCTTGAAATCTAATCCTTTAAATTCGTCTGTAAGCTGCTGCATGGTATGTTTACTCCTGTAAATCTGAATTATTTGATACCAGGATTCAATTTACCCGATGAACTGAGGGTAACAATCACTGTGGTTAAATTTAACTTAACAAGTAGACTATGTTTATAGATTAATTGTTGCTGGGGGCAATGCTCTAGTACTAGCGAAATAAATGCTTTGCAGTTCAAGTAATGTCCAAACCAAACCCGAATCTGAAATCTGGGGATTTTTTGAGCCTAGTAGTTTTACTGCTAGGGGCATTTATCGTTCTACTCCCGCTGTTTGTGGTCTTTCTCACCTCCTTTGCACCAACCGCCGCCAGTCTGGGAAATTTATCCAAAAATAACTGGTCTTTAGCTAATTACCGCGTTGCATGGCAACAGGGAAAATTTTTGCTGGCGTTTGCTAATTCTACCTTGGTAGCGATCGCTGTGACGGCGTTTCAGATTGTCACTTCTGCTTTGGCTGGTTACGCCTTAGCACGGCTAAAGTTTCGGGGACGCCAAGCACTGCTATTGGTCGTTTTAGCAACTTTGGTGATTCCCTTTCAGTTATTGGTGATTCCGATCTTTTCTGTTTTGAAGTGGGGACACTTGATAAATACCTATGGGGCGCTGATTTTACCCACTGCTGTCAACGGCTTTGGGATTTTCTTGTTACGTCAGTATTTCCAGACAATTCCGGTGGAGTTAGAGGAAGCCGCAGCCATAGATGGGGCGAACCGACTGCAAATTTTGTGGCGAGTGATGTTACCTTTAGCCCGTCCGGCTTTGGTAACGCTGTTTTTGTTCACCTTCATCGGCGAATGGAATGATTTGTTTAAGCCTTTAGTGTTTACCACACGTCCCGAATTAAGGACGGTGCAGCTGGCGTTGGCAGAGTTTCAAGAGCAATTTACGAATAATTGGCCCTTGATGATGGCAGCGGTGACAATCGCGACAGTTCCAGTGATGGTACTATTTCTCATCGGTCAGCGTCAGTTTATTCAGGGTATTGCTACCACGGGGATTAAGAATTAGTCGGGGAAGCTGTCCGAATTTTAGATTTTGCGGAAAGTTTGAGCAAAGATTTCCGCCACTCAGACTTCTCTTCACCCCGCAAGAAGTAGTTAGATATTTTTTTATTTGGAAGTCCCTTATAGATCAGCAATGCCTAGAGGAAATCCAGCAGTTAAATATTAAGTTTTGTGACACTAGGCGTAATTATTATTAGCCAAGCTGAAGCAACAATTATACACA
This sequence comes from Nostoc sp., assembly GCF_036919595.1. Taxonomy (GTDB): domain Bacteria; phylum Cyanobacteriota; class Cyanobacteriia; order Cyanobacteriales; family Nostocaceae; genus Nostoc. The sequence goes on from NZ_JBALCO010000014.1 coordinate 45,850, forward strand.
TCCTGTAGGAAATGGAAATAGTCATGAACCCTGAAACATTACAGCAGTTACAAGACGAAGTTCAACAGAAACTGCTTGAAAGCGTTAATAACGCTGGCTTATATGCAGTGCTTGAGAAGTACGGAGTATTAGATGATAGAGCTCTGGTAGTTCAGTGGCAGTGCAATCTTGATCCAAATAAAATCAAATCTGGTAATGCAGGCACAGAACAGGAAATTGTACTAATGCAAAATTCCTGGTGTGTCCCTTGCCCAACTGGCAGCCCTCTTGGCTGTAACTGCTAAATAATTTAGTCTTCGGACTATAAGAAACCATTTATAAAGCAAATCTAAGGAAACCAACTTGGGTGCGCTGGTTCACCAGTTGCTACAACTCTTTTGAGTACAGCAATGCACTGGCTCCCCAAGAGTAACTTTATTTTTACTTTATAAATGACCTCTAAAGAGTTTATTCTAGTGAGTATAAAAATCCTGAACTTTGCATTTACTAATTAGGCTACAGAGATAATCTCAAGTATGACTCTACCTAATTAGCAAGGAGCAGTATTTAGATATACTCTTATTTTTTAGGTGCAAGTTTGTGATGTTTCGATACCGAAGCAGTTGGTGCTGGGAGTTAGGGATAGTCAGTACTTTAGCAATTGCTGGAGTGCTGACTTTCTTTGAGAGTTTTGCCTTAGCCCAAATACAAAAGGATGGCACACTTGGATCTGAAAGTTCAATCATTACACCAAAACTAATCGATGGTCAGCCTACAGACCAGATTGATGGTGGGGCAGTTCGTGGTACAAACTTATTCCACAGCTTTGAACAGTTTTCTGTCTCTGCGGGAAGGACAGCCTACTTTAACAATGCAAAAGATATTCAAAACATCATCAGTCGGGTAACAGGCAATTCTATTTCCAATATAGATGGCATTCTGAAAGCTAAGGGCACAGCCAACCTGTTTCTGATTAATCCTAACGGCATTGTTTTTGGGTCAAATGCTTCTTTAAATATCGGCGGTTCATTTGTGGTCAGTACGGCGAGTAGCTTGAACTTTGCTGATGGGACAAAATTTTGTGCTATATCTCCTCAAACTACACCCCTGCTGACAGTAAGTGTTCCCATTGGTTTACAATTCGGAACAACTGCGGCTCCCATCCGCAATCAATCCCAAGCACAACCAGATGGGGCAGTTAATATCTTTAGACAAGGCGTTGGTCTACAGGTGCAGCAAGGCAAAACCTTGGCACTCATCGGCGGTGATATAACGCTAGATGGAGGAAATATCACAGCAAACGACGGAAGCGTTGAGTTAGGAAGTGTCGCTGGTAATAGTCTGGTCAGTTTAAGCCCAACGAACCAAGGTTGGGGATTTGGATATAAAGGTGTTCCAAATTTCCAGAACATCGAATTAATCAAATCGAACCAAACTTCATCCACCATCGATACTCATGGAGAAAGTGGTGGCAATATCCAGATGCAAGGGAAGCTTGTACGGATAGCTGGCAGTTTCGTAATTCTAGTTTATCCTTCGCAAGATCAGTCAGGGGGGAATGTGACACTGAACGCCTCAGACTCTGTAGTAGTTGAGCAAGATGCCCAACTGCTTACTCAGAGTTTCTCCACCGTAAACTCTGGAAACATAAATGTCACTACTAAAAAGTTAGTCGTTAGAGATGGAGGACAATTGTATGGTCAATTGACCATAAACGCCTCAGATTCCGTAGAACTAATCGGCGGCACCTCCATTCCTCTCTTCCGAGATGGTAGTGATTTAATATCCAGTGGATTATTTAGTGCAACTTATGGCGATAAAAACGCTGGCAGCATCACAATTAATACTGGAAAGTTGCGTATCCAAGGAGGGGCAAGAATATCAACAAGCTCTGAAGGGGTATATGAGTATATTCTTAACGAACTTACACCAGCAAATACAGGAAAAGCAGGAAACTTGACGGTAAACGCCTCTGAATCAGTAGAACTAATTGGAACCTCACCAAATGGTTCTAAGCTCAGTGGCTTATTTTCTGGAACTGAAGGGCCTGGAGATGGCGGAAACTTGACTTTAACTACAGGGCAGTTGATTATCAAGGATGGGGCTGCAATAACTGTGAGCAGCCAAGCGAGAAAAAATGTAATATATATCGGAGATCCAAATAACTTAGGGAAAGCAGGCGATTTAAATATAACCGCTCGTTCCATACTTCTGGACAATAAAGGGAAACTCACATCTAATAGTGAGTCTGGTAAAGGCGGGAATATTACGCTACAGGTGCAGAACTTATTATTGATGCGCCGCGAAAGTAAAATAACCACTAACGCAGGTACAGCAAGGCTTAGTGGAGATGGCGGTAATATCATCATCAATGCAACCAATGGCTTCATCGTCGCGCCTCCCTTTGGAAATAGTGATATCACTGCCAATGCCTTCTCTGGCTCTGGTGGTAAAATCACAATCACCGCTAAGAACATATTTGGTTTTGTGCCACGCACAGGTGCAGACGTAGAGAAGCTTGATCCAACAGGCGAAAAAAACCCGAATAACCTGCCAACAAATGACATTACGGCGTTTTCTCAGCAAAACCCTTCATTAAATGGCACAGTCAAAATCAACTCACCAGATGCTGACCCTAGTAGGGGATTAGTGGAACTACCCGTAAATCTGGTTGATGCTTCGCAGCAAATTGTTGCTGATTGTAATTCTGGTGCAAAAATAGCCAGGAGTTCATTTATTAGGACTGGGCGTGGAGGACTAATAGCCGATCCCACACAGCCATTGATAGCTGATGATGCGGTGCTGGCAGATTGGATCACACTCTCTCCAGAAAGTCAGAATCGTGCCGACGGTATTCCGAAAAGAGCGGTTGTTCAGGCGCAGCGAAACACAGAAGTAAAATCACAGAAAGTTAATTCTGTCAATGAACCTATTCAAATTGTGGAAGCCCAAGGGTGGGTTATAGATGCTAATGGGAACGTGGTTCTGGTTGCTCAAGTACCCACGGCGACGCCCCATAACTCTTGGCTCAACACTGCATCTTGCGCTGCTAATTAAAAATTGAGATTCTCGTAATTTTTGTTAATGCGATCGCACCTCCTACTAAACTCAGCTATGGGTGCGTTGGCATAGCCCGTCGTAGACATCGCTGAAATGACCTTTGTATAAGCGATCGCCCCTTGTAATAAATTTAAGCTGTGGGTGCGTTGGCGTAACCCACGGTTTGCGTAGCGTTCCGCAGGAAAGGTATTGCAGATTCCATCATCCTAAACGCCCACACAAAAAACATATTTAATTTTCTGGCGGGATGAGAAAGATGAAATGAGTAATGGTAAGGCTTTAGCTTGTGGGTTTATCCAAATCGTAAGCAGAGTGTGAAAGTTGAGGAGGTATTAATGACTCAATCCTCTTAAGTGGTCAACAGTCAGTAGCCACATTTATAAATGCTTTAAGGAAATCCAACAGAAATATATGAAGTTTTGTAACACAATACGTAATTATTACTAGCCAAGCTGAAGTCATAATTATCGGAGTTCACAAGAGCTTTAGAAACCTAATGCTTTCGTGCCACTCTAGACTGTATATCATTGATTCGTTTGTTGCCAAACTGTACTAATCAAACTCAGGTTAATTTAGTACATCACAAGACAAGTTTACGCATTTACCAATCTGCAAGGAGAGCAAAATTTATGGAATCTCAAACTTCACAGCAAGCAGTCATTGAACCTCAAAAACTACAGCATTTACAAGACGAGATTCAACAGGAAATAAGCAAGATTTTGAATAACTCCAATCTTAGCAATGTACTCGAAAAATATGGTATTCTAAAAGATAAAATCTTGACAATTCAGTACAGTATAGACTTATCTAAAATGCAATCTAATGATGTTATTGCAGACCAGCAACATCAGGAATTCTTGCCTGAAGCTCTAGGCCAGAATAAACGGCAATTGCAGTGCTGGGTGGTTAACGGAGGTTGTGTTACATATCCATAGAAAGTCCATTCTCATGTAAATAATTTCAAGAAATTTGTTTTTAATTTTAAATCAGCAAATGAGAGGAGAAAATACTGATTTTTGCACTTACTATTACTATAAAGCAAAAGTAATAATTCAGAATATTTTTATTCTATAGCTATTGCTTTGTTTTGAATAGTATCCATATTTCTGCGGTGCTTTACTAGTTAGGTTACAGAGTAATCTCAGAGGATCATTATCCGAGATTAGTAATGAGCAGTATTTCGCAATAAACTAGCCTTTTCAAAGTGGGTAAAATACTGAAAGTAGGACATAAATTTCAGTATTTTACCTTCACACTTTAGCCTGCGGCAAGTCACTTCGTGTCTACGTGTGTTTATAACTTAAAAATTTTCATACTAAAAATAAACGGAAAAAAACGAAGGAAACCTTAAGCTTTAAACTTGCACTTTGAAAGGGCTGATTTTAATAGACTGATCGCCTAATAAGGTTTTTTAATTTTTTTAGCCAGACAGGGAAAGGGTTTCAGACACAAATTTTTCATAAAGCGACAAGTCTAATAAACTATTGTTTTTTGGAGTGCAAATTGTGTAATGTCTCAAAGCCGAAGAGATTGGTGCTGGAATTTAGGGCTAGTGAGTGCTTTAGCAATTGCTGGAACACTTGCCTTCTCTAGAAGTTGTGCCTTTGCCCAAATTATAGAGGATCACACTCTAGGATCGGAAAGCTCAGTTGTTACACGTGAGCTAATCAATGGACAGCCTACTGACAAGATCGATGGTGGAGCAATTCGTGGTACTAACTTGTTCCACAGTTTTGAACAGTTTTCTATACTCCCTGGAACGACAGCCCACTTTAATAATGCGGCAGGTATTCAAAACATTATCAGTCGGGTAACAGGTAAGTCTATTTCTGATATTGATGGCATTATAAAAGCTAATGACCAAGCCAACTTGTTTCTAATTAATCCCAATGGGATTATTTTCCGTCGCAATGCTTCTTTAAACATCGGGGGTTCATTTGTAGCGAGTACGGCGGCTAGTCTGAGCTTTGCCGATGGGACTAAATTTAGCGTTACAGATTTCCAAACTACACCCCTGCTGACAGTAAGTGTTCCCATTGGTTTACAATTCGGGCCAACTGCTGCTGACATCCACAATCAATCCCAAGCACCCAGTCCAGATGGCAAAACAACTAATGTCTTAGGAAAACCCCCTGGTCTACAGGTGTCGCAAGGCAAAACCTTGGCACTTGTAGGTGGTAACATAATTTTAGAGGATGGAAATTTGACAGCACCATCGGGAAGAATTGAATTAGGAAGTGTTGCTGCCAATAGTCTGGTCAGTCTAAACCCAACAGACCAAGGTTGGGTCTTGAGATATAAAGATGTCCAAGATTTCCAGAACATTGAACTTATCGCGCGAACTGTTGGTTCTGACCCTCCATCTATAGTAGATGTTAGTGGTGATTTGAGTGGTAATAATGGTAGTGATCAACGTGGCGGTAGTATCCAGATACAGGGAAAGACCGTGGAACTAATTCGTTTTCGCTTGGTAAGTCAAACTCAGGGTGAGGGAGATGGTGGTGACATAAACATTACCTCTAGGAAATTAATTGTTAGTGATGGCGCACAAGTAATAACTTCTACTCAGGGTAAGGGTGCGGCGGGAAATTTGAACGTATATACCTCTGAGTCTGTGGATTTGACCGGTAGCTTTACTACGCAAGATAAAAATGGCAATACCAATACTTCTCATAGTGGATTGTTTACTTCAACTGGTGCTGCTGGAAAGGCTGGTGACATAACGATCAACACTGGTAAGTTGCGTATCAAAAATGGGGCACAGATATCAACAGAGTCTTCTGGAAAATTAGATATAAATAACTTAAAAGTGATATTAGCTACAGGAAAAGGAGGGAATTTAAGTGTGAAGGCCTCCGAATCCGTAGAGCTAGATGGAACTTCAGCAAGGGATGCTTCTACTGGCTTGTTTGCTTCTACTAATGGTTCCGGGGATGCCGGACAAATAACAATTACCACAGGACAATTAATTGTCAAGGATGAGGCTCAAATAAGTGTGAGCAGTATAGTTAATCCACCTCCACAGTTTTTCAGCTACCAAGGGGGGATACCAAATCTAGGATCAGCAGGGGATCTAACTGTAAGCGCTAGCTCTATACTTCTGGACAATAAAGGAAGTCTCACATCTAATAGTGAATCAGGTAAGGGCGGGAATATTATGCTACAGGTGCGAGACTTATTACGAATGCGCCGCAATAGCCAAATATCCACTAATGCAGGAGCTAATGGAGATGGCGGTAAAATCACCATCTATGCACCAAATGGCTTCCTTCTTGCCGCTCCCTTAGATAATAACGATATCACTGCCAACGCCAACTTCGGCTCAGGTGGTAAAATCACTATCACTGCTAACATCTATGGTTTTGTAACCCGCACCGGTGCAGACCTAGAGAGTTTGTTGAACCCTAAAGAGCCACTAGACCCAAATAGGCTGCCAACAAATGACATCACAGCATTTTCTCAGCAAAACCCTTCATTAAGTGGCACAGTCAAAATCAACTCACCAGATGCTGACCCCAGTAAGGGATTAGTGGAACTGCCCGTAAATCTAGTTGATGCTTCGCAGCAAATTGTTGCTGATTGTAATTCTCGTACAAAAATAGCCAGGAGTTCATTTATTAGGACTGGGCGTGGAGGACTAATAGCCGATCCCACGCAACCATTGATAGCTGATGATGCGGTGCTGGCAGATTGGATCACACTCTCTCCAGAAAGTCAGAATCGTGCTGGCGGTATTCCGAAAAGAGCGGTTGTTCAGGCACAGCAAAACACAGAAAAAAAATCACCGAAAGTTAATTCTGTCAATGAACCTACTCAAATTGTGGAAGCCCAAGGGTGGGTTATAGATGCCAACGGGAACGTGGTTCTGGTTGCTCAAATACCCACGGCGACGCCTCATAACTCTTGGCTCAACACTGCATCTTGCGCTGCTAAGTAGACATGAGTTCGATAAACCTCTCCCTATCTTAAACTAAAGTTCAAGCCTGTTCCTCTTTTGAGTTGGAGAGGGACAGGTTTTGATAGTAAAACCTCTTAAAGGTCTTTGATCTGAAATTGTTTTAGGATAGAATGCAATCAGCAATTGCGTAGGCGTAGCCAGCTGTAGGCATCGCCAAAATCGTAAATGTAGTCGCCAAAATCGTAAATGCGATCGCCGAAATCGCAAATATACATAACTTACGCATTGACAGATGAGACAATCAATGCAATGTATAAACTCAGAAAAGAATAAGCGATGCCTACGGTCGTCACTTAGCTAAGAAACCACAGAAATCTGTTAATGAGGTCGATGTGAGCAAATTATGGAAGAGTGCTGATAAGTTTCCTTCTATCGTTTCCCAGTGGTAGCGAGTGCGAGTGACGGGAGGCAGCCAGACGGCTAAGAGAAAATGTAATGATTCCAATCATCAATTTAAAGATTAAATATCTTACCTTCCCACTTTTTGACATTTATTATCAATGGCAATGATAAGAATTACCCTCACACTTTACAGGGTATGAGGACAATAGGGTATTGATACTTTTATTTTTTGACTGCTAGTTTAAACTATTTGCTTGCTCAACTGCTTCCTTTAACTCTTCAAAGGTAATACTACCGTCTTTGTCTGAATCATAATTTACTAGTAATTCCTGGGGACTAGTGGTATTTGTTTCTGATGAGATGATTGCACTTAAACCAGGACTTAAAAAAAGATCATTAATGGATATTTTGCCGTCTTGATCGCTATCTAAGGTATTAAAAAGAGTTTGAAGCTCTTGCTCGGTTGTCATAAGTTTCTATCTGAATTAATTTTTCAATATAATATCTCAAAATTTTGACAAAGACGCAAGGAAAGTTAACAGAACTTACGCATTGACAAATTAGACAATAAATGTAGTGTTGGAAGTAGGAAAAGAATAAGCGATGCCTACGGCGGGCTACGCCTACGCTAGTCAGCAGCAACTTGAAACACGACTGGCGTGCGGCGAGCCACTCTTGTTGGATGTGGCGTCAGAGGCTTTGAATTTTTCCCCCTTCCCGCTTCGGGAAGGGGGTTAGATCTGTTTGCATACCTGTACCTCACCGGATTGAAAATGGCTATATCTGCCGAATTGAACTAGAGAAAGAGTCTCCAGATGGGCATTTCCATGCGGAGCATGGAAATGAGATCATACTCCTAACTCGTCTCCTGAATTTGCAAACGAATAGTGTGTTCAGTCGCACCACTAAGTTGCAATTCCATGATTTCACCACCCAGAGGTTCCAAGCAAGTGAGGAGCGATCGCAAATTGGGTGTACTTGCGCCAGTATCTACATATAATCGATCTGCTAAATTACTGATCCGTTTCCAAGTCATGTAGAGTTTAGCGATCGTTTGTTCAATTTGGGATGCTTGATTGACCAAATCAGCAGCAATGCTCAAACAGCCGACTCTTTGCGCTTCTTCTAAGGCTGTTTCAATATCAACATCTTCCTTCGTCAGCGCCTGGACTTGAGCCGCCCCTTTGAGATATTTGGCCAAGTTACGCGCTTCTGTAGTTACCTGTTTAAGGGTATCCATATCAGGATTAGCAGCAATTTCCTTTTGGATAAATTTTTGGTGCGATTCTGGCAGTTTTTCCATTTCCTTCACCAGTGGGGCGATGTAGCGTGGAGGAAGGGTGTTATCTGCTGCTTTTTCCTTAACTGCTTCAGGTAATAAATCTGAGGACATGGCTGTCCATTCATCGTTAAGTTGACGCACTTCCCGCCTGGTGATGCGATCGCCTTTTTGTGCAGCTTCACTTACCATCTGTTGCACTTGGGGCGATGCTTTGGAGGTTTCAACAAAAGCCCGTTTACTGAAGTTGTTCACAGATCCTGGGTCAAGTTTACCGTCTTCGATCAGAGTATCGGCACTATTCGCCAATTGAATCCAGGCATAAGCTTGACTTTTGCTGATTTCCCGCTCTTTTAGCCATCGCAGAAAGCCAGTACCGCGTCCGTCACCACCGACTTTCTCTCTATCGCGGATAGCCCGTAAAATTCGCCCCCGCCAGATTTCAGTTTGCAAATCAAAGCGATCGCATACCTGCCAAGCTATTTCTAGCTGCTCTTGAAAATCTGACTCTAGAATCTGTTCATCTTCTGGATCGGGCAGTTCAAAGGTAATATCTGCTGGCTGCTGTAAAGCAGCAGCAAGGTCGTTGATGGAGTCGGTATCTTGCACGATTGATGACTAACTAGTGGATGCGATCGGCTTATTATGCCACAATCTGTGAACTCTCACTTAAGGGGGAGTACGGTATTTTAAGTTACAACAAATATAGTAGGAAGAGGTCAACCACCTGTGGAACTCAATTTTGGATTTAGGGTCGCACCTTTGGTGCGCTGACAGCGCAACTTGGATTTTGGATTGAGCCACGTCGCATGAATTCAGGGGCTATCGAGCAAGAATTTTAGATTTGTTCTCGCGTTCAAATTTGCTTGCTTTCAAACTTTTTTAAATTTTGGATTTTCCTGCGGAACGCTACGCGAACGGCGTGAGCGCTTAGTCGAACGCTTTTGAATTATTCAATTCCATTATCTAAAATTTAAAATCTAAAATCTAAAATTCGGTGAAGTCTTTAATTAATCAGAGACAATAAAAATAAAACGATGAACCAGGTAGACTACCTCCGCATTAGCTTAATCGATCGATGCAATTTTCGTTGTCAATACTGTATGCCAGAGGGAGTAGAACTGGACTATATTCTCAAGCAACAGCTGTTGACTGATGAGGAGTTGCTCACCTTAATTCAAGAGGTATTTATTCCAGTCGGTTTTAATCAGTTTCGTTTGACTGGGGGTGAACCCTTATTGCGTCCCGGTGTGGTGGATTTGGTCAGTGCGATCGCAACTCTTCCCCAGACTCAAGACCTCTCAATGACCACCAACGGGTTTTTGCTGGCTCCGATGGCACAAAACCTTTACAATGCAGGTCTGCGACGAATTAATATTAGTCTTGACTCTCTTGATCCCGACATTTTTGACCAAATTATCGGTAATCAGGGTCGTTCTCGTTGGCAACAAGTTTGGCAGGGGATTCAAGCTACCCATAACGTCGGATTCGACCCATTGAAGTTGAATGTAGTGGTAATTCCTGACGTCAACGATCACGAGGTTTTAGATTTAGCCGCCTTGACAATTGACAAACAGTGGCACGTTCGATTTATTGAATTTATGCCCATTGGTAATGTGCATTTGTTTGGCGATCGCGGTTGGATATCTTCAGCCGATTTACGACAACAAATCTGCGCCCATTGGGGCTTGACAGAATCTGAAGTTCGTGGTGCTGGACCTGCTGATATCTTTAAAATTCCCGGTGCGAAGGGGACACTGGGATTTATTAGTCAAATGTCAGAATGTTTTTGCGATCGTTGCAACCGGATGCGCCTGAGTGCCGATGGCTGGCTGCGTCCCTGTTTATTGAATGAAACTGGTCAAATAGATTTAAAAACCGCTCTGCGTTCTGGTATCAGCACCGCTCAATTACAAGAGCAAGTGAGGCATTTACTCGAAATCAAGCCAGAAATTAATTTTAAAAAGCGCGATTCTGGCATTGTAGGTACATATACCCGAACTATGTCGCAAATTGGCGGATAAAAATAGTGAGGAGTTAGGAATTATCGTCTTTCAACTCATAACTCATAACTCCTGTACAAACGCGATTAATCGCGTCTCTCCTAACTGCTTACGCTTGTCGTGAGTAGTATTCCACCACAAGTAGTTCATTAACTTGTAATGCCACCCATTCCCTTTCAATAACACTGTTGACTTTACCAACCAACTTATTTTTGTCAAACTCCAAATGACTGGGGAGGTTGGCCAAACCGGGATATTGCAAGTTAGCTTCCACCAACTTGCGTGATTGTGCCCGATCCCTGACTGCAATTACTTCGCCAGGACGGCATTGGTAGCTGGCAATATTAACCACACGACCGTTAACAGTTACGTGACCGTGATTCACCAGTTGACGAGCTGCGGGGATAGTCGGGGCTATACCCAAGCGGAAAACGGTATTATCCAAGCGCATTTCTAGCAATTGCAGCAGCACTTGTCCAGTAGAACCAGTAACACGTCTGGCTTTCCGCACATAGCGCAGCAATTGCTTTTCAGTCAAACCGTAGTTGAAGCGGAGCTTTTGCTTTTCCTCTAGACGGATAGCGTACTCAGAGCGCTTCTTGCGGTTCTGACCATGCTGACCTGGTGGGTAAGCGCGTCTGGCGCTTTTACGAGTCAATCCTGGTAAATCGCCCAAGCGGCGTACAATTCTGAGGCGTGGCCCTCTATATCGGGACATGAGTTTCCTTAATCTAATCCTGTTTAAACTTTACCCAGACGTTCCATTCTGACATTCCCCTGATTTATCATCAAGGGATTCTTGGTTTTTTGAAATTGCTTGCCAAGGCAAGACGTATCTTACCAAAGTAGAGGCATCAACTTTATACGCCAGTTGCTTTAAGTCGGTAGAGCCGACATACTGGCTTCCAAGGCTGAATTCCGACGTGCCCCGCCGGACTCCTGCCAATAAGTTTTTTGTTTTTATTTAGTTTCGTAGGCTACTCAATCATCAGATTGGTTTACGCAGTATTCTTACTCTGAAATACTTTTTACGTTGCTTACTTATCTTTCAAACAGTTATATTAACACAATTTTAGGCATAATTAATTATGTCTATACCTTGCTGCCGCTGAAATTCTTTAATTGCAGAGGATTTTTAAAATATTTGAGTTAGCATAACCTTGGGTGTTTGGAGAATGGCAATGTCACAGAGCAAAAAAGTGGTTAATAGAGGTAAGAACAAACAAGCCAGTTCCACCTCCAGGATTTTAACAGTATCAGTTTTGGCTATAGCTGGATGGTTAACCAGCTTGCCTCAGATGGCTGTTGCTGCCTCCTACAGCAATGATTATAGTGTCTGTGCGGGTCGCCTCCTAAAAGTGGGCGTCACGGCAGAAATTGCATCACAAGGTTGTGCAGCGGCACTGCGTCCAAGGGATTTGGCTTCTTGCGTGGTTAAAATTAATAAGGAAACCCAAATTGCCGCGACAGATGCGCTTTCTTATTGTGGGAAGGCCCGGCGTCCTGAGGAGTTAGCCACCTGTGTAGTTGGCGCCAGCTCAAGTACTAAGGAAGCAGTTAATCCGGCAGTTTTAGATTACTGTGGACGTAGTTTATTGCCTGTGCGCTTTGGCCAGTGTGTAGTTGGCTTGCGTAGTCAAACCGACCTTCCCCCTGCTCAGGTGTTAGATACTTGTATCAGTGCTAGTGATAGTGTTGTTGGTGCTTCATCTTCGTCTACACCGCAGACTATAATACCTACGGGTTCAAGCCCAAGTCTTGAAACTACCCCAGTTCCAACGCAACCAATTGTTCCAACACAACCGATTGTTCCGACACAACCGATTATTCCAACACAACCTGGCACTAATTAAATTACAGTGTTTTGTAATTGTTAGGACTTACGCATCAAGTACGAAATGTAGGAGCAAATCATGAATTGCCCCTACGGTAAATCAAGGCTTTCACTGCATTATTGCGTAAATCCTGATTGTAATTGACTGAAAATACAGGTTAAATAGTAGGGTGGGCATTACAATGCCTACCCTACTATGACTTGAACAAGAATATTTTATCTTTGTAACTGCCCAGGTAGGAATGTCAGGAATATTCCCATGAGGGAAGAAAGATGGTAGTGTTCAAGCATGAATCCAGAAGAAAAAGATCAAAAA
>NZ_JBALCO010000015.1:0-20557 GCF_036919595.1 Nostoc sp.
GTATTTTTCATCGAGCTAGGGGGATCACATAAGTGGTAGTCTATAAAAGGTTCGGTATAGTTGCTTACGATTCGATTCTATAATCTATATTTCAGCTTGAGTAGTCTTACCATTAAAATTTATATTATTTTCACAGCTTCTTAATCAATGCTTCGCCCCATGCCCAATACCTAAAAACAAGATCCCCCTAGTCGTATTTTTCATCGAGCTAGGGGGATCACATAAGTGGTAGTCTATAAAAGGTTCGGTATAGTTGCTTACGATTCGATTCTATAATCTATATTTCAGTTTGAGTAGTCTTACCATAAGAATTTATACTATTTTCACAGCTTCTTAATCAATGCTTCATCCCTGTTCTTCTTTTGGGAAGCATATTATTAAGTATGACAGTACGCAATGTGCGTAAATCGTCATTTTCGTAAATACCTGTAAAATATGAAACTTAAAATTGTTGCTACCGTCGTCCTGTTAGCTTGTTTTGGGTTTGCAGAGCAGGCCCTTGCCTTAAGTCAGCTAGACTTGGATCAGTTGAAGGCAACAAGTGCCTGTCCCCGGTGTAATTTGAGTGGTGCTGACCTAACTCGACTGAATCTAACTGGAGCAAATTTGCGAGGGGCTGACTTGAGCAGCGCTACATTATCTCAAGTTAATCTCACGAATGCCGATCTCACTGGTGCAAATTTAGAAGGTGCGATTCTGAATTCGGCGAATCTCAGTGGTGCTTCCTTAACAGGAGCAAATCTGAAATCAGCATCCCTGGAAAATGCTGATCTGTCTTATGCCGGTTTGATCAGCGCCAATTTGGAAGCAGCAAACTTAAAAGATACCAAATTGGAGTTTACTAATTTTCGAGGGGCTAACTTTCGACTAACAACTCTAGCTAATGGTGTTGTCACCTCCGACAAGCCCTATGGCTGGTCGTTAGAACGTCAAAATCCCAGAGAATGTAACGAATTCCAACCCGAAAATACTCGAGGCACAACCTGCTACTCAAAATAACTAGCAATGGGGGATTGGGGAGCCACTGCGTTGGACGGGTTCCCCGGCTTGTTCGCGCAGCGTCTCCGACAGGAGAAGCAAGTGGCGTCATTAGAGAGTTAGGAGTTAGGAATAGGACTTAGGCATAAGAGATCCGCCAACCCCTTTAAAAAGTTGGCTCTTTGGTTCCCTGCTTTTTAAGCTACTGTGTACACACAAGTTATCTGATTACCTAAAAGTCCTTTAAAACTCACCCTGTCCTGACTTTAATCCCTCTCCTTACCAAGGAGAGGGGCAGGTTTTGCGTAGCGAAAGCAGGATGAGGTTTGATTAGGCTATTCGATAAACCATAAATTGCATTGAGAGAGACTTATGTGTATACAGTAGTCTTTTTAAGCAGGGATCAAGGTTTCAGGTTTTCACTGTCTAAGTCATGAGTAATTATTTCTCCCCCCTGCCCCTTTGCTTCATCCTTCATTTATGGTTGTATGGCAAAAAGCATTTTGTTTGTTAACATTTCTTTATCATGGGAAAAAAGCCTATAGATTAATTAAATCGATGCTTACCCGTATTAAAGACTTAGCAGCAGAACTAGCGCCTCGCTTAATTGAAATTCGCCGCCACATCCACTCTCACCCAGAACTCAGCGGTCAGGAGTACCAAACAGCAGCCTACGTCGCTGGTGTTTTGTCTTCCAGTGGTCTGCATGTACAAGAGGGAGTTGGTAAAACGGGCGTCATTGGAGAACTACAAGGCACTAGCCAAAATGACCGTTTATTGGCAATTCGTACCGATATGGATGCCTTGCCAATTCAAGAGGGCACCAATTTGGAATACGCCTCTGGCGCAGAGGGTATTATGCACGCTTGTGGTCATGATGTCCACACCACAGTCGGATTGGGAACAGCGATGGTGCTGTCCCAAGTGGCAGAGGAGTTGGGTGGTAAAGTGCGGTTTTTATTTCAGCCAGCTGAGGAAATTGCTCAAGGGGCAAACTGGATGATGAAAGATGGGGCGATGGAAAACGTCTCGGCTGTATTAGGGGTTCATGTTTTCCCTTCTATACCCGCAGGATCTATTGGTGTGCGTTACGGAGCATTGACAGCCGCCTCTGATAATTTAGAGATTCTGATTATGGGAGAATCTGGGCACGGGGCGCGTCCCCATGAGGCAATTGATGCGATTTGGATTGCTTGCCAAGTGATTACTGCACTGCAACAAGCTATCAGCCGGACACAAAATGCCTTGCGTCCTCTAGTATTAAGCATAGGGAAGATTAATGGTGGCAAAGCGCCGAATGTAATTGCGGATAAAGTGCAGTTATTAGGAACCGTGCGATCGCTCCATCCCGAAACCCGTGCCGATCTCCCGAACTGGATTGAAAACATTGTATCTAATATCTGCCATACTTACGGGGCAAAGTATGAAGTCAATTATCACCAAGGTGTACCCAGCGTCCAAAATGATTACATCCTGACGCAATTGTTGCAATCAGCCGCAGAAGAAGCTTGGAGTAGCGATCGCGTTCAAGTATTACTTGAACCCTCCCTTGGATCTGAAGATTTTTCTATGTATTTGGAACACGCCCCCGGTTCGATGTTTCGCTTGGGTGTAGGTTACAAAGAAAGAATCATTAACCACCCATTACACCATCCCCAATTTGAAGTTGATGAATCTGCTATTATTACCGGGGTTGTGACTATGGCTTATGCCGCGTATAAATACTGTCAGCAGAATTTTTAAACAAAAACTCCCAGCGCTGATCTGCTGGGAGTTTTTGTTTAACTAACCTTTTTTAGCGGATATAGAAAGCTCGAAAGCATCCTACACATTCGCTTCATTAACAACACCTAGCTTTTGTTGAATTCGGGTCTTAGCAGCTTTGAATTCAGTAGCCAGTTGTTCGCTTTGCTCAGTGCTTAAGTTGTTGCGAATGGCAGCAAACATTGTACTTTCTTCTTGACGAATATGATCGCCAACAGCTTCCATCAGCTGTCTAACTTGATCTTTGAATTCAGATGAAGAAGGGCTGATAGCCTTAATTTGCTCTAACACCCGCTTCATCTGTGCTTGTTCGTCATACAATTCTTGGGTGTTATCTTGGCCGTAGAAAGGACGTACTTTTGGATATACTACTTCTTCTTCAGCTTCGGCGTGAGCAGTTAGATCCTTATAAATTTGACCAAAGTATTCTTGGATCTTCTGTGGATTGTCGCTTTGCAGGAGTTCAGTAAATAGGGTATTTACCTTGCCATGATCCAGGCGGATAACATCTTGGATATTTATATCCTTTTTGTCGCTGCTTTGGGTAACAGCACTACCTACCACACCACTGACTGCGGCCAAAGCGTCTTGAACACGGGCCCAAATTCCTTGATCTGCATCTTGTCCAGTGAGTTCGCGGACACCGAGAATTTCTAAAATGCCTTTGAGTTGTTCTTGGTGAGCGCGGTTCTCAAAATTAACGGTATTCAAAGGTGCGATCGCTAGCAAAACGTCAGCACCAACTTTTTGAGCAGCCTTGTGAATTATCAAGCCAGTGGTTACTAGTTGATGTTTCAGCAATTCATGCCGAGATACTTTGTCATACAGGGTTAACTCAGAACTTTTGAACAATTCTCTCGATTTTTCAATGAATTCTTTCACAATATTTCTTGGTTCAGCCTGAATGCCATACTGACCAATTATGGTTTCCAGAACGCCAAGATTTTTTTGATCATCATTGATAAAATTTCGGATGCGATCAGCAATTTCGGCATCGAGTCCTTCTTTCAAAAAGAGTTGCTCTTTTTCGATGACTAATTGTTGGAGTGCTTTCATGTCTGCCAATTTCAGAGCAATAGCATTGCGTTTCGTATCATCTAAAGTAGCTACCATCCGTGTTCTCCTCGGCAGTGTTCATAATTCTTAACTGATATAACTTTGACATAGAGGTTAGGGATATTCCATCTTTCTTTTGAGCGATCGCTCTCACAACTCTGGGTAGAAAAACAATACTTTTAGTTACAAGTTATGTTCTTAAACTTTTAGATAGATAATATCTTAATCTGTATTCTATCCCCAGGCGGATAACATTTTAATGCTAGTTTTATAGAACCATATATCTTAAGTAAGTAGGTATAGTTAAACATAAAATAAAATCATAGTTTGTACTGAGTGATTCATCGCTCAAAACAACAATTATCAGGACTAAAGTCCTTACTACAAACTTTAATCGATTTATACCTAGCTACTTAAATCTAAAAACTCAAATATTAATAATCTAAAATTTACTTAAGAACGCTCTTTAAATCCACCTTAGTAGGGCGTTTTTCAAATTGTTCATGGCTATAAATCTACACAAGCTTGATTACACAATCAGTTGTATTGACTAAATACATTAATCTAATTTGTCCTGAAGCGCCTTTAGATACCTTCAACTCTAGCTTGTGAAATGACCATCCTTCAGCTAATTCAATCTTTCTAGGTAAAGGTTCGTTACGAGAATTGATAGGATATTGATCCTCAATTAAATCTTCCAAAACTTCTGCGACATACTCGACAAAATCTGATCTGTAAGCTTTTGCAAGTTTTTTGAAAGAACGTTTGAAATTATCGGATTTTTCAATCGAGAAGGGAGTTGAGCCAGTCACGCACTTCTCCTTTACGAATACGAGTTGATGATTCCGAAGTACAAGCGTCCTTTAATATTTCCTGCATTACAAATTGATAGGCAGGATGGTCACGCTCTATTTGGTCTAGTTTCTGATGTCCTAATGCTTTCAAGTCTTCAAGAAGAATTGGCTTAGTTGAGCTAGCTTCAGGTAGCAAACCTTTACGCGCCTTTTTCCAAGGAAACTCCAAGTGGGTCATACCACTAAGTTGATAAGCATGGTAGCCACCAAAATATTCCCATACTTCTTCTAAAAGCTGTCTCTTATCCTCAGGCATCTCTAACAGGAATTCTTGACTAGGAATAGGTAATTGTTTAGCTTCAAATTCACTGTAAAACCTGTAAGCCGGAGGACAAACAGGGCCATAGCGCCATGCTTGTATTTCTTCTTCAAATAATGGCTCATCATACATCGCCAAATGTAAGCTTTGCGCGTAATACAGAAGCTTTTGAACCTTCATATTGGTCATTTCTGCTTCTATACTGTCTTCGTATGCTCTGACGATGAAGTAGCGAGCCACATTTAGACAATCAATCATAATCAGACTCGCAAATTAAGACTGGTTAACTATCTTAGCTATTTTTAACGGTCACTTACACTTACTATTTTAGTTGAAATTTCTTAAATTAGTACATTTTTACTATTAAAAATCAATCTGCTAGTCCACTACATCAATCTTTACGGTTAATTCTCCCCCTGTTTGCCCTATTTGTCTTCACCCTTTATTTCTAGTTTGGTCAAGACACCACAAAAAGGGGATGAAATTTAATCATTCGCAGGTTGGGTAGAACGTAGACAGTTAAAGGGTAGCTTCCCGTTCGCGTAGCGTCTCCGACAGGAGAAGGGTAGTGAAACCCAACATCAAGTTTCAAAATTTCCGAATCGCTTTTACGGTGACGTTTACTCAGGCGATCGCAATGCAGCCTTGACAAACCTCACCGCAATTGTGACGATTACGCTAGAATTGTTAAAGGTTCTTTACAGAGTTTTGTTAATGATACCTAATTCTGTTACAAAAACCTAGCATTCAAATGTAAATCTCAAAACCCCCTCTAGAGTTCACCAAAAGTTTCTATGACGCTCCCAATTCGCAACGTCGCCATTATCGCCCACGTTGACCACGGTAAAACCACCCTGGTTGACGCACTCCTCAAACAATCCGGCATTTTCCGCGAAGGCGAAGACGTTCCGGATTGCGTTATGGACTCCAACGCCCTAGAACGGGAACGGGGTATTACTATCCTGTCCAAAAATACGGCGGTTCGCTACAAAGAAACACTAATTAATATTGTTGATACTCCTGGACATGCTGACTTTGGTGGCGAAGTCGAACGAGTACTCGGCATGGTTGACGGATGTCTTCTGATTGTCGATGCCAACGAAGGCCCCATGCCCCAAACACGCTTTGTCCTCAAAAAAGCTTTGGAAAAGGGTCTGCGCCCCATCGTTGTGATCAACAAAATCGACCGTGGTCAAGCTGACCCCCACGTTGCTGTCGATAAAGTATTGGATCTGTTCTTGGAATTAGGGGCAGATGAAGACCAGTGTGATTTTACCTATCTGTTTGCCTCTGGTATGGCAGGTTTTGCTAAAGAAAGCTTGGAAGCAGAATCAGTAGATATGCAACCTCTTTTTAACGCAATTCTGCAACACGTTCCCTCACCAGTGGGCGACAGCAATAAGCCTCTGCAATTGCAAGTCACAACCCTAGATTATTCTGAATATCTGGGACGGATTGTTATTGGCAGAATTCACAACGGTACTATCCGCTCAGGACAGCAAGCGGCTCTAGTAACAGAAGATGGCACTATTGTCAAGGGTAAAATTAGCAAACTGATGGGCTTTGAAGGGTTGAAGCGCGTAGACCTGGAAGAAGCAAGCGCAGGTTATATTGTGGCGGTGGCTGGTTTCGCTGATGCTTATATTGGGGAAACGATTACTGACCCCAATGAACCGCAAGCTTTACCACTAATTAAAGTGGATGAACCAACCTTGCAAATGACCTTCTGTGTGAATGATTCGCCCTTTGCTGGTCAAGAAGGTAAGTTGGTGACATCAAGACAAGTGCGCGATCGCCTATTCCGCGAACTTGAAACCAACGTTGCTTTGCGTGTTGAAGAAACGGATTCTCCCGATAAATTTCTCGTTTCTGGTCGGGGAGAACTCCACCTGGGTATCTTAATTGAAACCATGCGCCGGGAAGGCTTCGAGTTTCAGGTATCTCAACCACAGGTAATTTACCGCGAAGTCAACGGACAACCTTGCGAACCTTACGAACTCCTGGTGTTAGACATTCCTGTTGATGGTGTGGGTAGCTGTATTGAACGCCTGGGACAACGCAAAGGCGAAATGCAAGATATGCAACCAGGTAGTGGCGATCGCACCCAACTAGAGTTTGTGATTCCCGCCCGTGGATTGATTGGTTTCCGGGGTGAATTCATGCGGATGACTCGTGGCGAAGGCATCATGAACCACAGCTTCTTAGACTACCGTCAACTCAGTGGCGACATTGAAGCCCGGAACAAAGGCGTTTTAATCTCATTTGAAGAGGGTGTTTCTACCTTCTACGCGATGAGAAACGCCGAAGATAGAGGAGCATTCTTTATTACTCCTGGCACAAGGGTTTACAGAGGCATGATTGTGGGAGAACACAATCGTCCCCAAGATTTGGAATTGAATATCTGTAAGACCAAGCAGTTAACCAATCACCGCGCTGCTGGTAGCGATGAATTAGTACAACTGCAAGCACCGATAGACATGAGCCTAGAACGTGCTTTGGAATATATTGGCCCCGATGAATTAGTGGAAGTTACACCCCAATCGATTCGTCTACGGAAGATGTCGAAAAAGTTGGCAAAACGGTAATTTGTAGTGGTGGCTTTTCTTCTCCACCCACTCAGTTAATAACATCACAAAACTAAGCCTGCATCAGCAGGCTTTTTACGTCAACTACTGTTGTAGTAGTTAAATGTAGTACTATACGCTACTATAAATTAATCAATCGATTTAGAGCGAGTTAGTAAATTCGATTCGTAAACATACTAGCTAGAGAGTTTTTTATATGAGCGATGGAAATCACAATAATACTTACAACATATATTTAGGGGCTGGTGGTAACTTTAATAAATCTATTGAAGGGAATTATTTACAAGTACACGGTAATTACATAAATAATGGTAATTATATAAATATTAGTCAGGATTTATCTGAAGCTGCTACACAAATAGAAGAGTTCTTAGAGCAGCTAGAAAATCAGGGCTATAATCACCAAGATGCTCAACAGAAGGTAGCTAAAGATTGGGCAAATGAAGTTCAAAATAACCCTAGAGCTAAAGGTAAACTTGTTAAATTAGGGCAATCTATACGTGATGCTGCTGCAAGTGCTGTCATAGGAGAAGCTACACTGAATGTGATTAAATTAGTTTTTGCTTCATTAGGCATTCCTGTGTCATTTTAAAGTGTCAATTCCTTTTACGCCATAAAGTACTGATCAAAAGTTGAAATATGAAAATTCCAATAAAGCAAATATTCAGAGAGTTCTATCTTCTGAACAATCGGCTTTCGTTGGTAGAGAAGGTAATATACGGTTTGGTTAGCATAGCTTTAGTTAGGGCTGTATACCTTACTATTATTAATTTATCAAACAAAATCATCATTTATGTCTTAGCAAACTATCAGATGATTTTTGCTATTTTTTTTGGCATATTAGCCATACTAATATTTGGATTAGGTTTCTATCTATATATTTCAAGAATTAAACATAAGGCAAATAGTTTAGATGAAAGCTCAATAGATGATGATATAAATGAAACTCACAATATTTATACAAAAGGAGGTAATTACACCGAAAATCTTAATGGCGATCAAATTGAGATATATGGAGATGTTATTAACATAAATCAGGATTTTTCAGAAATCGCTAAAGAAATTTGTGAGTTAATAACTGAACTAAAAAATCAGGGTCATAGTGAAGAAGACGCTAAAACAGAAATTGCAACTAAATTAGCAGAAGAAGCCTATAAAAAGCCCAAGGTTAGAAAAAAGCTTTTTATGTGGAAAAAATCTTTTAGTACTAACACTAAGGAAACTAATGATGAAACTGAAGTAGCAAAAGAAGTTGTTACTAGTGCTACAGCTTATAGTCATACTTCTTCTAAGGATTTCACTGAAGTAGTATCGGGGTATTATCACAAATTAGATGAATTACTTCAAGCTAGGAAATGGAAAGAGGCTGATTTAGAAACGGCTAAGATAATCTATGTGATATCTCATAAAGAGTTGCCAGAAAGTTCACCATACAGAACTTACCTGAAAAATTATTTTGGCTCAGAATATATAAAAGTTCTTCCCCGAAAAGACTTAAATAATATAAAGAAACTTTGGTTAAAGTATAGTAATGGAAAGTTTGGGTTTAGCGTTCAAAAACGCATTTGGAAATGTCTTGGCGGTGGCTCTGATACTACTTATAATAGTCCAGAAATACAAAAAAAATTTGGTGATGAAGTTGGCTGGCGTCAAGAAGGAGATTGGGTATACTACTCTGATCTTCTCTACTGGCGGACAGCACCATCTGGGCATCTTCCAATATGTTTAATGCTAAAGTCAGGTAAATCCGAACGATGTAATATTGATTTTGAAATACTAGAAGTCATTGTCGGGCGTATATAATTGTTTCCAGTTGATTCTATACGAAAACCTTGTTTACTCAAATAAACGCTAACTGAACTTCATCACTCTGAGTCCGTAATTACACATCATTGGTTGTTGTAACATCAATTCCATCACGGCACAAGCCAAGGGCAATCGTTAGTCAACAGGCATTCTTACAAAAAGCGATCGCCAATTAGCAGCAGAGATTGACAGTGCGATCGCATATTAATTTCATCACGGCACAAGCCAAGTGTGTAGGCGTAGCCCGTCGTAGACATCGTCATGTCCTAGCTTTTGCTCAACAGCCTGTTAAACTCTGGAAGGGAAAGGCAAAGAGACTTGTAAATGGAATTTGAATGGAATTCAGACAAAGGGACACTAAACCTTGAGAAGCATTGTGTTTCTTTTGAGGAAGCTGCAACCGATTCAGATTTTTTGTTTTATCGGATTAACGATCAAGACACTTTTGAAATCATTTCAGTCTGAAACAGTAATTGAAATCTACTTGGAGGCTTGGGAAGCAGAAGGCGAATCCATCCCTAAACCCAGCACGCTTCAAATTGCTTGACGCTTCATAAATACTACTATTATGGCTTTTTTAGCGAACCCCAGAGACACTGTGAATTTCGGGCGGTGTTGAGTTAAAAAAGAAACATGAAAATTATCAAATCCATCACCAATTGGTTAGAAACCCACGCTTGTGCCCCTGCTTATAGCGGTTGGGTACTAGCAGCAACGGCTATTTGTTTTTTTGGCGCAGGTATCAATACGATGGCTGGTTGGCTGTACGCCATTAGCGGCATCAGTTTTGCCCTTTTGGGTGTAGCAGCCATCTTACCGCCGCGATCGCTCACAGGTCTAGCCATCTCCCGCCGTCCTATCCAACCTGTCTCAGCCGGCGATGATCTGACGGTGGAATTAAAAATCCGCAATCAGACACAGCAGCCTGTAAGCTTATTGCAAATTGAGGATATGTTGCCCTTCGTCTTAGGGAAACCAGTACAAAAAGCAATAGAAACAATTCCTAGCCAAGGCAGTTACCATTGGGTATACTACCACCCTACCCAGCGCCGGGGCGTTTATCGTTGGCACACAGTCGAACTGGGTTCTGGTGCGCCTTTGGGATTGTTTTGGTGTCGCCGTCAACGTGACTGTGCTGCAATGGCGATCATCTATCCCACTGTGTTACCTTTGGCTACCTGCCCCTTAGTAGATGAAATGGGACAAGAAGAGAGCAAAAGGGGCGATCCTCGTGGTAGACCCTTGCAGACAGCAACAACGGGGCTGGTGCGATCGCTCCGTCCTTATCGCCTCGGAGATCCTACTCGTCTAATTCATTGGCGCACTAGCGCCCGCTATGGCGAATTAAGGGTGCGGGAGTTAGAAATGGTCACAGGTGGACAAGAGATAGTTATTGCCCTTGACAGCACTAGCAATTGGGAAGAAGAAAACTTTGAACAAGCAGTAATTGCCGCAGCATCACTGTATTTTTATGCACAGCAACAGCAATTAGAGGTGCAACTATGGACAGCATCAACAAGTTTAATCAAAGGTGAGCGTTTTGTTTTAGAAACCTTAGCAGCAACCACAGCCCTAGAAGATACCAGTTCAGTAGTTCCTAAAAGCTACCCTTTGATTTGGCTGACTCAAAACCCCCTGAGCCTCTCTACTCTTCCTCAAGGCAGTCGCTGGGTAATGTGGCCAAATATTTCCTCACCAGCAGAACAAGAGCTAATCAATTGGGAACACCCTGGTATAGTTTTGGAAAGCGATCGCCCTCTGCAACTCCAACTACAAAAAACATTACATTCATAAATCAATTCAAATTTTATAATTCCAAAAAACTGCTGACAAGTTAAGCTTCTGCGATTTCCTAGATTTTGTCTGATCCCAGCCCACCGGACATATCAGCCTTTGAGCAAAGGTAAAACAATTTGAGCAGGTAAGGTTGGGGAAAAACACCCAGTAATCCCCACATGAGGCTGAGGTACAATGCAAAGAAATATTTAAATTATGAGTCGCCGATCCACATGATCTCATCAGAAGCTAACACAAAATCCAGCGATAAAAGCCTAGAGGCAATGCGGCATTTTTCCGAACAATACGCCAAGCGGACTGGAACATACTTTTGTTCTGAACCTTCTGTTACCGCAGTTGTGATCGAGGGACTAGCCAAACATAAAGATGAACTGGGTGCGCCCTTATGTCCCTGTCGCCACTACGAAGATAAAGAGGCTGAGGTTCACGGCACATATTGGAACTGTCCCTGTGTACCAATGAGAGAACGCAAAGAGTGTCATTGCATGTTGTTCCTTACCCCTGACAACGAGTTTGCTGGAGAAAAACAAGAAATCTCTCTGGAAACAATTAAAGAAGTAAGAGACAGCATGGGATGAGCGAAACCATCCCCCAAGAGTTTTGGCAAGGCGTAGAACAGTTCAATTCTGGTGAGTTTTACGCCTGTCATGACACTTTAGAAGCTTTGTGGATTGAAGCTGGCGAACCGGAAAAAACCTTTTATCAAGGCATTCTCCAAATTGCTGTAGCGCTGTATCATTTGGATAATCGGAACTGGCGAGGTGCAGTAATTCTACTCGGAGAAGGCAGCAATCGCCTCCGCCGTTACCCATCTAGTTACAGCGGTATTGATGTCGATGAGCTATTGAGTCAGAGCGCAGTGTTGTTGACGACATTACAACAAATAGGACCAGACTTGATTATGGCTGGTGATCTGGGTGAAAATCAAGTCTTATCTTTGCCTATAATTCTGCTAACTACTGATTAGACATCTGTTGAAATTAATTATGCGTTGCCCGAAATCCTTGGTAGGCACAATTCATGTAGACGCAAAGCGGCTTCCCGTAGGGTATTGTGCCTACGTCATTTTCACTCAAAGACCAATTACCTGAAACCTTGAGGTTGGGGGTAGCGTCACTATTTCAGCCAGTAGTTATCGTAAATCACTCCAGATTGGATATTTCATATCTGGATAAAGTACTTGAGATAATTAGAATGCAAGCTGAAATCCTGAATCCCCAATTGCTATGATGCCCTGCTATCAATTGCCCATATCCCAGATGCGTCGCTTTGGATTAGCTTTAATGCTGCCAGTTGCACTCTTGGGCGTCGCCTTCCCTAACCAATTGCAAACTGCTACTGCACAAACACCTAGAGAAAATCGCCCCCTCACTATCCGTGCTGATATACAAGAATATGACGCCAAAAATCAAGTAATCACTGCTCGCGGTAACGTGCAAATGTCATATCCGGCTCGCCAAATTCAAGCAACATCTGCCCAAGCACAGTATTTTAGTAAGGAACGCCGAATTGATTTCAGTGGCAATGTCTATATTTTGCAACAGGGCGGTAACAGTATCCGGGCGGAGAAAGTAACCTATTTAATTGATCAAGGGCGATTTGTTGCCTTACCCCAATCCAATCGTCAGGTAGAGTCCATCTACATGATCCAGGAATCAGATAATGATGGACAAACTGCAAAACCTGCTCCACAGACACCAGCATTCAAGCGTTCTAATTAGCATCTACTATCAAGAAAGGGCGCGAACAATGAAAATTGTTTTAGAGAATATTCATAAATCTTATGGCAAGCGAGTAATTGTCAATCGTGTCAATCTTTCTGTTGCTCAAGGCGAAATCGTTGGTTTACTAGGCCCCAATGGGGCTGGTAAAACGACGACCTTTTACATTGCCACAGGTTTAGAAAAACCCAATCAAGGAAAAGTCTGGCTAGGTAATGTGGACGTTACGGGAATGCCAATGCACAAAAGGGCGCGACTGGGTATTGGCTATCTAGCACAAGAACCAAGTGTTTTCCGCCAACTTTCGGTACAGGATAATATTCTGTTAGTGCTAGAGCAAACTAATGTGCCACGATGGGAGTGGACAAGACGACTCACAACTTTACTGCGAGAGTTTCGGTTGGAAAAATTAGCCAATAGCAAAGGAATTCAACTTTCTGGTGGTGAGCGACGGCGGACAGAATTAGCAAGGTCTTTAGCTGCTGGACAAGAAGGTCCAAAATTTTTGCTTTTGGATGAACCATTTGCTGGAGTTGATCCGATCGCAGTCTCAGAAATTCAGCAAATCGTAGCACGACTGCGCGATCGCGGTATGGGAATCTTAATTACAGATCATAATGTCCGCGAAACCCTAGCAATCACCGATCGTGCCTACATCATGCGCGAGGGACAAATTCTCGCTTTTGGCGCTACTGACGAACTCTACGGCAATTCCCTTGTGCGGCAATATTATTTAGGGGATAATTTTCAAGTCTAAATTAACAATTATTTAGTTAGTAATTTCAAAGGCTATTTTGATTTTTTATTCTGAGGTTGCTCCTGAACTTGGGAATTTTGCCCCAAGTCTGACCAAGCTTAATTTTGTGCAGTTTCCTAAAGAATTGGTATAAGCATGAATTTATTAGTTAACTTTAGCTATTTAAAATGAAATTTTGATCCTAAATACAGTAGATATACTTTACTTCACTGGGGCTGCCAATATTTAATTATTTAATTTTGCTTATGATATCAAAGAAGTTTACGTCTTTCTACAACCTCCATTCGCTACTGCCTTTTACGATCATGGATCGCTATCTGGCCAGCGAATTGTTAGCGCCGTTTTTCTTTGGTGTCGGAGCTTTTTCATCACTTGGTGTCACTATTGATGCTGTATTTGATCTCATCAGAAAAATCGTAGAATCTGGGCTACCTATAGACATTGCGATTCAAGTTTTTTTGTTAAAATTTCCCAACTTTATCGTTTTAGCCTTTCCCATGTCTACGTTGCTGGCAACTTTGATGACCTACAGTCGTCTTTCTAGCGAGAGCGAACTAATTGCCCTGCGTGGTTGTGGGGTCAGCGTCTATCGCATAGTGCTAACTGCTGTGATGTTGAGTCTTGTGGTTACAGGAATGACATTTGTGTTTAACGAACAAATTGCACCAGCAGCAAATTACCAAGCGGCAATGACTCTGGATAAAGCCCTGAAATCAGACAAGCCAATTTTGAAACAGCAAAATATTTTCTATCCTGAATACCAGGATGCTGCCGAGCCAGATGGCTCTAAGAATAGGATATTGACACGCTTGTTTTACGCCGACCAGTTTGATGGGAAGCGGATGAAAGGTTTGACGATTATAGACCGCTCAACAAAAGGTCTGAATCAAATTGTGGTATCAGAATCTGCCCAGTGGAATGCTTCTCAAAATGTCTGGGATTTTTACAACGGCACGATCTATTTTGTTGCTGCTGATCGCTCCTATCGCAACATCGTTAGATTTGAGCACCAACAACTGCAACTACCGCGCACGCCATTAAGTCTGGCAGAAAAAAGCCGCGATTATGGTGAGATGAATATTTCTGAAGCCTTAGATCAACTACAAGTGGAACTTCTCGGTGGCGATCGCCAAAAAATTCGTAAACTCGAAGTGCGGATTCAACAAAAAATCTCTTTACCTTTTGTATGTGTAGTTTTTGGCTTGGTAGGTGCAGCTATGGGAAGCATACCCCAGCGAACTGGAAGAGGCACCAGCTTTGGGATTAGCGTTGTAGTTATATTTTCGTACTACTTAATTTTCTTTATTGGTGGTGCGATCGCGCAAGCAGGTGTCCTCTCTCCCTTTATGGGGGCTTGGTTGCCGAACTTTCTTTTTTTGGGAATAGGTTTATTTTTATTGATGCGAGTTGCCAAACGGTAGAGGAAGCGGGGAACAGGGGAGCCTCTCTCTGCCCCTTTGCCCCCTTCCTCTTCATCCCCACACCTCAATTACGGATGATAACTTCGACACTCTGGTGCACTTGGATTTTCCTTGCAATATTGTTCAAAAGAGACTTTGGCTGATACCATACCCTCAGATTTCTGATGAGCTGCTTCTGCTTGAAGTTCTTCTACCTCATCCCAGGCAGCTGCACAGGCTTTAGAATAAGCACCTTGTCCGGTGCAAATAGACCGAGCCTGCTGAATGGCTTTTTGAATTCTCTCCTCCAGCAGTAAGGCTTTTGGAGCTTCTACAAAGTCGCTTTTGGTCAAAATGTCGGTAATCGAGATGATGCCCAACAGCTTGCTTTGAATCACAGGTGCTCGATGAATACCAGTGTTAGCAAATAACCGCGCTACATATTCCACACCCAAATCAGGATTGACCACAATGCAGGGCTTGCTCATAATTTCGTAAACCCGCACTTGCTTTGGGTCTTTACCGTAAGCTGTTACCTTATAGACAATATCCGTTTCTGTGACAATGCCATAAGCATCATTGTCATAGCGACGATCCACAACCAGCGCCCGCAATCCTTTTTCCTTCATCACCTCTACCGCTTCAGCAACAGTCGCCGAACCGCGAATGGTAACTACATCTTTGGTCATGATATCTTCAGCTTTCATCATTGTTGTAGTCTCCTGGTTAATAGTACGGTGCAGCACAGTGCCCTCAGAGGCGTATCGAAGCATTGCAGCGCACAGTTTGCTAACTAGAAAGTAAAAAAGTTAAACTTTTGTCCCGCCACAACAATAAATTAGACCAGTTGTCAACTCCTGATGTTATCCAATGTGACCGATAGCCAAAAACTGAGCATGAATTATCATAACTTTCTAGAAAATCTTGCCAAAGGACTCCAGCCGCTAAAAAGTAAATTTTTGACTACTACATGTCTATTGGTAATGACTAATAACTGATGGAGAAGTTAGGATGAAATTAGCATTCAAACTTAAGTTGAAATATTTTCTGTTGAGTCAAGCAAAAGCATTAAACAGCAACGCTTTCAACTTTCGTCAAGTTTTTCCGATTTCGAGTAAATTTCAATTACCAATCCCATGCCAAATCGTCATTATCCTCCCGCCTACTTACGCTATCTCAAAGCCAGGTTATGGTATCTAGGGCGACCTGGTTTTTGGGGAACTGCAATTTTTTTATCTGTAGTAGGGCTAGTAACCTGGGAATACTGGTCAAACCCAGATATTTTCGTTTATAAGCAAAAAAACCAAGTCGCTTCACAACAGCCTGCTGATTCTTCACTGTCAGCAGAAGACAGAGCTATTGCCGCAGATATTGATAACCTGCCAGTTTTATTTAATGATTTTGACCAAGCAACTGTCTCATTAACGCCAAATACCCCTACTGAAAACACTGAGGAAAAAAAGAGCAAAGGCTTATTAGAGGATGTAATTAACAAACAAAAGTCTGGTAGTGATACCAAATTAAATCCTGGTTTAGGCGTTAATAGCGACACCTCCCCAGCTGTGAAAAATCCCTTTGTTGTCCAAACAGAAAATTTATTCCGGACTGGGACGGTTGATAGTAATAACCAGTTTCTAGGTCTAAAGACCTTAAATACAGCGTCTGAACCAACAGAGGAGGAACAAACATCCTCTAACGTAGGTATTGGATTCACTAATCAAACCAAAAAAAATCAAAATTCTGTCTCCCTCAGCCCTCTGCAAGCAGCACTCAACCAATCAACAAACCAGAAATTGTCTAGCTTCAATGGGATCACAGCAACTCAGACAAATCCCTTGGGTCGAGTCACTGACTCAGGAACAACGTTAATGCCACCCATCAACAGCTTACCCAGTCAGAATTCTCTTCCAAGTAGTGGGTTAACTGCTGGGAACGGCTACACGTCAACGGGTACGAACTTACCACAAAATCCCTACAGTAATTTAAATAACGGTCAGGTATTGCCTAGTAATGGGTTAACTACTGGTACAGCTTATCCGTCAACGGGTACGAACTTACCGCAAAATCCCTATAATAATTTAAATAGTGGTCAGGTAGTGCCTAATGTAGCACCAGTGACGCCCCCAGTCAGCTCTGCCGCACCAAGTAATATTTCACCTTACTCTAGGCAGATTCCGAGTCAAGGCGTTGTCACCCCAATAAACCCTGTGGGATATGGGAATTATGGCTTGCAGCAGCCGACGCAACTACCACAGTCTAATTATGGGAGTTATGGCTTGCAGCAGCCGACGCAACTACCACAGTCTAATTATGGGAATTATGGCTTGCAGCAACCAACGCAACCACCACAGTCTAATTATGGGAATTATGTGTTGCAGCAACCAACACAGTCTAATTCCTTATATCTTCGCCAGATTCGAGACAAGTATAGAAGTCCGGGTCAAAACTGATTTTAAACACGTCGCTTAACTGAATAAAATTCAGTTAAGGAGATTGTGGGCTATCTGGAATAACCGGAATTTCTGGTGTTTCGGGTTGTCGCTGTTGTCGTTGCAAATATTTACTCAATACATAAGCCATATCCCCACGGGTAACAGGTTTTAATGGTGAAATATTTCCTTGAGCATCTGTATTAAGAAATCCCTCACTAGCCACTGTAGCGATCGCTTTTCTAGCCCAAGCTGGGATAGACTTTTCATCTGGATGTGAAGCCAGAATCTCATTAACAGCGTCATCAGGAAACTGAAATACACCATAAGCTTGGGCGAAAATAGCAAGAGCTTCTGCCCTTGTCACCTTTTGATTAGGGAAAAATTCATTGCCCCGATAGCCTTTCATAATGTCAGTTTTTAAGACTGTCTGTATATCATTAAATGCCCAATGAGAAGCAGGAACATCTGGAATAGCTAAATTTTCTTTGCTAACAGCTTGTCTTTTATTTAGCCTAAATGCCTTTACCATAATTGACGCTAATTCGGCCCTACTCACTAACCTTTCTGGATAAAACTTGCCATCGGAAAAGTTTGTCATCCATTTGACAGCAGTTACCTGTTGAATGGAATCAGATGGGATTCCAGAAGTAGTTTCTGGCACTTGAGCTTGAGCAATTGCTGGTAAGTTTTGTAGTAGGGCCACTAAAGATAGAGTAATTGAAAGCTGACGCATTATAATAACCACTTTTAGCTGCTAAATGAATTTAAAAAACTACGTTATTGAGGTTAAGGCGAAGTTTAGTATTCCTAATAACGTGTAACTTAACTAGTGACGAATTTAGACTGGGTAATGTTGCTCCCGCTACGTAGGGTGTAGCTATAAATTTTAATAATTAGGACTGTGTTCAGAATCCCAGCACTTCCCATCATGCCAGACTCTACTAGTGTGTTCACATTCTGATCTATCCTCAATCCAAGGAATTGAAGTAGGGTAATATGAGGTAGATATGGGAGTAAGTGAAGACAATGCAAAATAAAATATAGTGTAGCTACAAGCCGATAGAATGATTAGAAACCCGATGAGGAACAAGATATTGGCTGGAGTCCAAAAAGGATATAAACCTTTTTCAAAGCGTAAACGCGCTTTAGAGCGACGTTCTGAACCTGCTAACAACACCAGATAAAACCTTAATCCGGGAATTGGCACTGAAACTCTTATGTCTAAAGCATGACGGGTTCGACTACGAGAGACAAAACCCCTTTTTATGGCTTCTAATTGCTCCACCGTGAAGGTATTTGCTACTTCCGGGGTAATCTCAGCGAAAAGTTGCTCAAAAGTAGAAGCAGTGTACTGTGGCTTATTCATAATTTTCGTATATTAATATACACTATTATTACATTGGTCATCTCCTTTGTCCCGGACACTATGATGTTTTCTTTTCTGGAAATCCCTAATCAAGGAAGTAGAAATTAGCGAAAACTTGTTTTTTACCTTTCATCTTTTGACGTTATCTGCCCACTACTATGGACTATAGTCAGTTTTTCAGGAGTTTTGGGAATGACAGCAACAGATCCCGTAAAGTTGATGAAGCAAGAAGTTGGCAAAGCCGCCGCCGCCCTGGTAAAATCGGGTTCCATCGTTGGGTTGGGTACGGGGTCAACTACAGCATATACGATTCAGTTTTTGGGCGATCGCCTCAAGTCTGGTGAACTTAAAGATATCATTGGTATACCTACCTCGTTTCAGTCAGAAGTGCTGGCGAAGCAGTATGGTGTTCCTCTCGCCACCTTGGACGCTATCGACCACATCGATATTGCCATTGATGGTGCAGATGAAGTTGATCCGCAGAAGAATTTGATTAAAGGCGGTGGTGCAGCACATACCCGCGAAAAAGTCGTAGACTACCTGGCAGAACAGTTCATCGTCGTAATAGATAGTGGCAAGTTAGTAGACCGCTTGGGTTCTAGTTTCGCTGTGCCTGTGGAAGTGATTCCAATGGCAATTACTCCTGTTACCAATGCCATCAAAAAACTCGGTGGTAAACCAGAACTCCGCATGGGTGTAAAAAAAGCTGGCCCAGTGATCACTGACCAAGGAAACTTTGTCTTAGATGTCAGATTTGACTCTATTGAAGATCCAGTCAGCCTAGAAAAGACATTGAATAACATTCCTGGCGTTTTGGAAAATGGTATCTTCGTTAACTGTGTCGATTTAGTTTTGATTGGTGAAGTCAAAGATGGTCAGCCATTAGTGCGGCAATTGTAAGAGTTCTTAATTTTGGATTTTAGATTTTGGATTTTAGATGTTTCTAAAATCCAGAATCAAGCAATAGATATCTCCAGAAATTAATTATGCGTTGTCCAAAACCCTTATAGAGACGTAGCAATGCTATGGCTGTTTTTCACTACAGGCTAGAACTGAGCGCTAAACGATGACGTTAGTACCGATTACCACATTTGTAGCCGTGAAATTATTCAAAGTTGCCAAGGTATAATCGAAAGCACCATTACCATATGGAAAGTAATTAACTTTTGTAGCAGTACCCGATTGCACAAACTGTAGATAGCCATCAGTGATAGGATTGCTGCCAGTGTAGCCCCGATTCTTAAACACGTTACTAAGAACTAACTTATCATCACTCGGATTAAAGTCAATAATCGTATTATCAGTGCTATCGGTTTGATAGATAAACTGGTCATTACCACTACCGCCGTAAAGGATATCATTATGCTCATAAGCATCATTATTACCGACAATGAGGATGTCATTACCAGCACCACCACTGAGGTTATTGCTACCTTTACCGCCAATTAGGATGTCATCACCAGCACTACCAACCAGGGTATCGTTACCATCACCACCGCGTAGCAGGTCGTTGCCACTTTTGCCATTGATGTAGTCATTACCCCCCTGACCATTAATCACATCCGCTGAGTTGTCAAAGCCATTGACATTGTTATTTAGGTCATTGAGAAAGGTGACTGTGTTTTTGTTGAAGATGCTGCTTTGGGTGGAGTTGGCATCGAAGACATCAAAGCTGTCACGAATGCTACTTTGCCCATCAAACAGGATATTGCCCAGCGTTGATAGGTTGTCTAGGTTTTCTAGGGGAAAGTTTTGCAGGATAACTTTGTCATTAGCCACCCC
>NZ_JBALCO010000016.1:0-100479 GCF_036919595.1 Nostoc sp.
AGCACTCGATTGCAATTACTTTACCGTATTTGCTGTGCTGTTTCTTAAATCCTTTACTAGTAAGCCTTTCAAGACTTAACGGGAAAAGTCAGGTACATCTGTTCGTACCATTGTCGGTTTGTGGCGGTTGGGGATTATGCCAGAAGAAATTATGAACCATTTGCCACATCTGACGCTCGCACAAGTGTTTGATGCCTTGAGTTTTTATCTCGATCATCAGGCGGAGATTCATGAATACATCGAGCAAAACCGAGTACCCGATGAATTAATACATCCATCTGTAAAAGCTATATTGGGAACACCGTGACAGTTTTTGCTGCACTTTACAGCGATGAGGATATGTCAGCGTTGGTTGCTAGACTGTTGCGATCGCGTGGTCTGGATATCAAACTGTTTCGGAACAAGCAACACTCGGTAAAACTGACCGTGAACAACTTGAATTTGCAACTTCTGTAGGCAGATGTATTTTGACACATAATCGTGTCGAACTTGAGCGGTTGCATCTCCAGTATATAGATGAGAATAAAGAACATTTTGGAATTATTGTTGTGCCTCAGAAAAACGCTTATGAAGTCGCGCAACGGATTGGCATTCTGGTAAGCACACTAACAGCTGATGAAATTAGGAATCAGTTGTTGTATGCATGAATTGTTTCAAATTATAAATATTAAGGTGGTCGGTGAATGACACTAACCACCGTTTTGAAACTTTATTTAACTATTCCTGAATGACCGGGAATATCTGCCAAAGGTTCAAATCTACCACTTAAGTATTTGGCGAGAAACTCTTCTGCGATCGCAAAAAAGTGCAAGCGATTTTCTGGTCTAGCAAAACCATGTCCTTCATCCGTGTAAAGTGCATATTGCACTGGTAAACCAGCTTGTTGCATTGCGTTGACAATTTGATCGCTTTCTGATTGTTTAACGCGTGGATCGTTTGCACCTTGACCAATGAGTAAAGGTTTTTGAATTCGGTCAGCGAAAAATAAAGGCGATCGCGATTTGAGAAACTCCTCTTCTGTCTCCAAGTTGCCAACGCGATGATAAAGCATTGCCTTAATCGGTTCCCAATAGGGCGGTATAGTTTCTATCAGCGTAATTAGGTTACTCGGCCCCACAATATCCACACCAGCAGCAAAGATTTCGGGTGTAAAAGTCAACCCCACTAGGGTGGCGTAACCTCCATAAGAACCGCCCATAATCGCAATCTTTTGCG
This sequence comes from Nostoc sp., assembly GCF_036919595.1. GTDB lineage: Bacteria > Cyanobacteriota > Cyanobacteriia > Cyanobacteriales > Nostocaceae > Nostoc. Next base: position 1,216 of record NZ_JBALCO010000016.1, read on the forward strand.
GATCAGAAATGCCTTGTTCCACTAGCCAGTTCACGCTGTCAATTAAGTCATCGTGCATTGTACCAGCCCATTCCCGATTACCAGCATTCAAAAACGCTTTGCCGTAACCCGTGGAACCGCGAAAGTTCACTTGCAGAACAGCATAACCCCGGTTAGCTAGCCATTGCGCTGTGGGAGAGAAACCCCAAACATCCCGCGCCCAAGGGCCGCCGTGAACCAGCAGTACTGTTGGTAGATTTTGGGTAGGTATTCCCACAGGAGTTGTCAGGTAACTGTGGATAGTCAAGCCATCCCGCGCTTCATAAGAAATCGGTTGCATTGAAGCTAACTGCAACGTTTCGAGTTTGGGTTGGTTGCTAAAGAGGAAAGTGCTAGTTTTGGACTCTCGGTTGTAGGCATAGTAATAAACTGGCCCATTGTCAGTTCTATAAGCTACTAACCAGGTTTTATCTTCCAAGTCGCGGCTAATTATAGAGAATTCTCCAGGACGCACCTTGGCGATTTCCTCAAAATCAGCGGCGATACTGCGATCAATTACCTGCCATTCCTGTTTATCTTTGTAGAAAGAAACTGCTTGGATAACTCGCGTCAGGGGCTGAATGATTATCCCCACAACATCATACTGCTGGTCTTCAGCAATGACGGTTTCTTGACGGGTGTCTAAATCAACAGATAGCAGCCGTTTGGCGTTAGCATCATGATTCCCTTGAATATAAAGGGTTTTACCATCAGCCGAGAAGCTAACAGAATTCCCTTCCTCTTCTGGCCCCCAGTGGCGGAGAATTTCCCACTGTTTATCTGGCGTTTTCTGCAATAAGAGGTCATAACCACCATCGGGTGTGCTAGCTGTTGCTGCACGGACTTGGAAATCGGCATCAGATGTCCAACTGATAATGTTACCGGGGTTGTCAGTGTCGAACTCCACAGCACCATTTTTTAGGTTGATGCGGTAAACATCAAACTTTTGAGGATTGTTCAAGTTCAACGCTACCAGCACTTCATCTGGAAATTTCGGTTCCAGTTCTACAAGTTCCGCTTTTACACCCTGGAATGGCGTTAAGTCACGCACAATTTTGGAGTGAATATTAACCAAGTGGAGGTGAAAGTTTTCATCACCATTTGAGTCCTGCATATAAATCAACTGGTCGGCGTTATAAGTCCAGAAGAAAATGCGGATACCGCGCTTTTTGTCGGCAGTTAGTATCTGGTCGTCTTCTTGTCCCACAGTTCGCAACCAAACTTGCAAGACATTCTTCTCGTCAGGGGCAATATATGCCAAGTACTTGCCATCAGGCGAGAGTTGTGGGCTGGTTTTTTCGGGATTCCCAAACAGAATTTCGCGTGGAATCAGCGGTGGTAGGGAGGGCGCTTGAGCAGATGACATATTTTCATCCTCTACTTAACCTCTTTATTGTTGCTTGGTTATGAAAATGACAATTCATCCTATTGGATGAACCTAGCTGGAGAATAGATAGGGGAGCAGGGGAAAGAAAAAAGCTTTATATTAGGAACTTCCCGCAATAAAATTACCTATCTTTTCCTTTGCGTCCTTAGCGTCCTTGGCGGTTCGTTAAAAAAATTTAGGTATTCTAGCGGGAACGCACGACAGGGAACCAGCGAGAAGGGAGTAATACTCGCCGACGAGTCTTTGATACTCGCCGATGAGTCTTTGATACTCGTGAATGAGTCTTTGATACTCGTGAACGAGTCTTTGATACTCGCGGACGAGTCTTTGATACTCGCCGATGAGCCTTTTATACTCGCCGACGAGCCTTTGATACTCGTGAACGGAGTTATTGTATGGAATATTCTATTTCCTACACTCTGAGGTGTTCTACTAATTTGTCAAGTTTGATTTGATAGCTTCGTAGTTGGCGCTTTAGCGAAGACAGCGCCAACTACAAACAATCGTTAACCCAAGCGGATTGGGGACTAATCCTTGGCGTGACTTATTGACGGCAATTATCGCAATGTCCGCAACGCAAGTTAGCAGCTTCTTTGTCAAAACCAAAGGCATTTAACAAAAACTGCCAACGACACTGCTTTGTAGTCAAATATTGATGCATTTGTTTGGCGGGGTGTAATTGCGTCAGTGGCTGATTTCCCGCTTTTTGCCCAATGGTGTAATGGAAAGGATCAAGCCAGTTTAACTGACCATTGCTATGGAGTAAAGCTAAGGCGATCGCACCTTCAGGAAATTGTCGTGTTACTGCATTCACTTCTCCCTGTTTTGGTAATTTTTTCACAAGTTGCTGCGCTATTTGCTGTTGCGATCGCATTTGTTCTTGAAAAAATTCCTGTCTTTGCTTATCCTCTGGATCTAACCACCCTGTAGGTTCACTCACTAATGTCAACGCCTCTGCCGGTTTCCCATCCCTTCCAGCCCGGCCAATTTCTTGCACATATTCAGATAGCAGATGTGGCGCGTGAAAATGGGCTACCCAACGAACATCAGATTTATTTATCCCCATACCAAATGCACAGGTACATACAACAAAGGGAATTTTGCCACTTAACCAGCTTGCTTCTACTGCACGGCGTTCTGCTGCACCCAATCCTGCGTGATAACTAGCTGTGACATAACCCATGTCTGCTAACCATTGGGCTAAATCCTCGCTATCTTTCCTAGTGCGAACATAAACTAATCCAGATTGTTGCGGTCTATTTTGAATAAACTTTAATAATTGTTGTTTCCTACCTCGTGGTGTCCAAGCAATGCGGACACTGAGATGCAAATTAGAACGGTAGGGATTCAAGCGAAAAATCTCTGGTTGCTGTAATTGTAAAACTGTTTGAATAATCTTTTGGGCTGAGGGGTCAGCAGTAGCGGTAAAAGCAGCAATGCTAATTTTTGTTCCTGGTGGTTTTGATTTTAGTAATGCAGGACGCACAGCCCCTAATCTGCGATAAGCTGGGCGAAAAGTATCACCCCATTGCACTAAACAATGGGCTTCATCCAAAATTAAGCCATTAATTTGCAATTGTGGTTGACATAATCTTTCCCAGACTGGCGCACTTAACAAAGTTTCCGGCGATAAATAAAGTAATCTTAGCTGTTGACGTTCTAAAGCTTGCAAAGTTGCACGGCGTTGAGATAAAGATAATTCACTATGTAAAAGCGCTGCTTTCTGACGGCTTTGTCGTAGTTCCTGTACTTGATTTTCCATCAACGCCACCAAGGGCGAAACTACCAAGGTTAATCCTGTTTGTAGCAGTGCAGGAAGTTGAAAACAAATCGACTTACCTCCACCTGTAGGCATAATAATCAGTGCATCTTTTTGTGCTAATAAACTGCTGACAATTTCTCCCTGTGGTGGACGAAAATCTTCATAACCCCAAATTTTTTTAAAAGCTGCGCGAACTTCTTGCCAAGATTTTGTTGTCGGCTGATTCATAATCAATAGTAGATGCACCCATATACTTGAACACTGAATATAGCCTTTATTATCTAGCTAAAGGTTCAGTAATTTCATCATCTTAGGTTGCAACGCACTGACTGCAAGAATGAATTATAATTAACTCCTACGCATTAATATATTAAATAAAAGATTCAAGCCAATGAACGAAGAATTAAAACATAAATTTTACATCAACACCGATAAATCTAAATTAGATGTTCAAATGATTCATGATTTTTTAGAAAGTTCCTCTTGGGCTGAAAACATCCTATTAGCGACTGTGGAAAAGGCAATAAATAATTCTTTATGTTTTGGACTTTATGAAGCTGATCAACAAGTTGGCTTTGCGAGAGTCTTCACTGATTCTATAACTTCTACGTTATTAAAAGATGTTTTTTGGAGCCTTTTTGAGGACAGGGTTTAGGAAAATGGTTTGTAGAATATATTTTGGAATATCCAGAACTGCAAGGCGTTCAAAGGTGGATGTTAGGCACAAAAGATGCTCATGGACTTTATCGGCGTTATGGTTTTAAAAATTTGACAGAGCCAGAAAAAATCATGATGCGTCTAAATACTAATGCTGATCAAGCATAAGTAATGTCTAAGGCAAAGCTTATCTATAAACCAGTTTTACTCGATAAGCGCTCCTATTTGTTTACTAAAAGCGCTGATCGAGCGAACTATTTGACTACCAGAAAAACATTAGTGACTGTTTTGATTTTGGGAATGGAAGGGACAACCACCTGCGGTTAATTTCTGAAGAAAGGCACTCCTATCAAAGTAATGCTCTAAAGATTCAATCTTTAAATCTTCAGTGACGCGAGCAATACTAACTCCCACCACTTCTACTATTTCTCCTGTAGGTGCATAGTCTTTATAGGAACCATTAAATGTTCCCCAATGTCGCCACTTAAAAGTAACATTAGGCGGGCCCGAAAGTACTTCTGTTAATTCCCAAAGAAAGCCATTACGAAAAGTGTTATGAAAAACTTGAACTGAAGATTCAAAGGTTTCTGATTTTGAGTTGTACTGCTCACTTTCACCCAAAAATAAGTTATAAGTACCTTGAACTGCAACATCTTCAGCAGTGTATTTTTCTTCACCATTGCTACTCATCCTAAACTTATCAGTAACAATCGAAAGCCACTATTGAGGATTAGATTTATTAGAAGCTTCCATCTCAAAAGTGCTGACTAAATTTTAGGCGATCGCTTCCAAAGAACCTTCTGGATGCAGAAATTTACTCTCTTGGTGAAGAAATTCATTGGTGTAAGAATAATCTGGGCGTTTTCCTTCTCGCCACTGTACTTCTTCATCATGAGCAATGACTATATCTCTATCTTGTACCCAAAGCGGTAATTCTGGAGTTTTTTCGCTACTCCTACAAATTGACTAACTACAAACATCATTTCTCAGAATAAAGTTTTATGGATATAAGGTAAATCAAAAAATCTAAAAAAGTAAACAATATTTATAATGAACTCGATAGACTTGACTTTTTGCAAAAATCCGAATATGAGCAAAAAGAACCACAGATAAACATCAATGTTTATCTGTGTTTCGATTGTTTTTACACTTTCTGTGCAGTTACTTCCTGTTTCTTTTCTTGAGTTTGCAATGCAGAATACAGCCTGTTCAGCGCATTTACATAAGCTTGTGCAGATGCCACGATAATATCTGTGTTCGCTGCATGACCAGAAAACACTCTAGATTCATAACGTAAACGAATTGTCACTTCTCCAATGGCATCAATACCAGCTGTTACTGACTGCACAGAAAACTCAATCAACTCGTTGGGCACATTCACCACCCGGTTAATGGCTTTGTAAACTGCATCCACTGGGCCAGTTCCGATCGCAGCATCGGTTAATTCTTCACCTTCTGGGGTGCGAAGGGTGACTGTAGCAGTGGGTTTGGCATTGCTACCACAGGAAACTTGCACCAACTCTACCCGGAACAAATCAGGTGCTTGTTGGATTTCATCGTTAACGATCGCTTCTAAATCCCAATCAGAAATTTCTTTCTTTTTATCTGCTACCTCTTTGAATCTGACGAATGCTTTATTTAACTCAGTATCCGACAGTTCAAAGCCTAATTCTTTCAACCGAGTGCGGAAAGCATTTCTCCCTGAATGTTTGCCCAAAACTATTTGATTGTCTGTTAAGCCAATCAATTGGGCATCCATAATTTCATAGGTGAGTTTGTTTTTTAATACACCATCTTGGTGAATTCCAGACTCATGAGCAAAGGCATTCGCCCCAACGATCGCTTTATTTGGTTGTACTAACATTCCCGTCAAATTGGAAACTAAGCGTGAGGTTTTGTAAATTTGCTTAGTGTCGATATTTGTCAGGGATTCTTGAGAATCTTCTGCTCTGCCAAGATAGGGATTAAAATATTGCCGCCGCACATGCAGCGCCATTACCAATTCTTCTAGTGATGCATTTCCGGCGCGTTCACCAATCCCATTAATCGTACATTCTAATTGCCGTGCGCCATTTTTAACGGCTTCTAAGAAGTTAGCAACTGCCAAGCCTAAATCATTATGACCGTGAACGGAAATAATCGCTTGATCGATGTTGGGAACATTTTCGATAATGCCCTTAATTATGGCTCCAAATTCGCTAGGTGTGGTGTAACCCACAGTATCGGGAATGTTAACTGTTGTTGCACCAGCTGCGATCGCTCGCTCTAACACTTGGTAAAGAAATTCTGGATCGGTACGAGCCGCATCCATTGGTGAAAATTCTATATCTGTCATGAAGGATTTGGCGTATGCTACCATTTCCTCGGCGATCGCTAGCACTTCTGCCCGTGACTTCCGCAACTGATACTCTAAATGAATATCAGAAGTCGAAATAAATGTGTGAATTCTGGGGTTAACTGCTGGTTTTAACGCTTCTGCGGCTGCTTCAATATCTGCTTTAATCGCTCTTGCCAAACTGCAAATTACTGGGCCATTTTCTGTCCCCACAATTTGGGAAATTTTCTTAACTGCTTCAAAATCTCCAGGACTAGCAAAGGCAAAGCCTGCCTCAATTATATCCACGCCCAGACGCGCTAATTGCTTGGCAATAACTAGTTTTTCGTCTATATTCAGAGTCGCTCCGGGACATTGCTCTCCATCTCGTAGTGTAGTATCAAAAATGATGATTCGATCAATTTTGTTTGTCATTTGCCGTTTGTTGTTTAATTGTTACTTGTAGCTCAAAATATCTTCAACCTTAGTTTTTCTTTTACTCTTACTTTTGTAAATAATTGCTAAGACTACTAACCTTCGGTTTTTTCTATTTGATCTCTGATATCATTTAAATCTATATATCTATCAGTAGCATTGCGTAGCTCTCTAGCTATCATTCCTTCTGTTGATACTACCGTAATATGTGTATTTTTTGAGCGTAATAATTCGATTGCTCTTTCAAAATCTCCATCGCCACTGAATAATACTACTCGGTCATACTGGTCTACTGTATTAAACATATCTACAACAATTTCAATATCTAAATTCGCTTTTTGCGAGTACCGACCAGAAGTATCATCATAGTATTCTTTAAGAATTTTAGTTCGGACTGTATATCCCAAACTAATTAGAGCATCTCTAAAACCTCGCTGATCTTGTGGGTCTTTTAAACCAGTGTACCAGAATGCATTAATTAAGGTTGTTTCTGATTGCTCATGTTTTAAGTATTCTAAGACTCGCCGCGGGTCAAAAAACCAGCCATTTTTTTGTTGAGCATAGAACATATTGTTTCCGTCTACAAAAATAGACAGACGATTCATTGGAGAACCCATACAAATTTACACCTAATAATATAAATGAATTTAGATGGAACAATAGATTATAGCAATTTTCAAATAGCAAGTTTGCTAATATCTATAAAGTAGCTCTTCATCTATAGGTTTTATCCTACCTCTTTCAAGGCATAAAAACGGATGCAACATTGGAGTTGAGATCCTAGGTGCTAAACCTTATTCACCTCCGGCACTGCAAGAGCCACCCTGTGATCAAAATCTACCAATAAAATTGAACCAGTAACAGGATTTATCGCTGTATAACATTAAAGTTTACTCCTAAAGAGGGATAGCATAGGCTTAGGGTAGGATATAAATTAATGCCTATCTATAAGTTTTGCTGTCAGTATCAGGACACGCTTTGTGGGAAGTACCAATATTGCGCCAAAGACAGAAGACCGACTTGGGACAGCTTCTGGTCAAACACCCAGTTAAGAGCGTAGTTGTTGGTTAGGCGAGGGTAAAATCTTGCCGCAATCAAGTGCAGAGGCGAAGTATATCCGGGTCTGATCTGTGAGACAATTACCACTTGTAACTTACTCAACAGGAAAAGAATAACTTAAACTACCTGAGTATGAATCTCTTGGGGGCCAGTGCCAATAAAAGTTTGTTGATGAATAGAAGATACTTTACAAATGTATAAAATTGTCATTTAAGTCTTATTTCAATGTGCTTGTACTAAAACGTGGTCTGAATAAATAAAAGTGTTGGACTTAAATCAATCAGTAACACGATATGGCAGAAGAACCTACATCTACCTTAACTAAAAACCATGTCTCTGCTGCCAATAGACACTTAAGTAAACCGACAAAAGTAACCTCAACAGCATCGGCTCGCCAATCTAGATGGATGGTTCGCTTAGGTCATCTCCTTGCTGGTGCTTGGGCAATCAGTGCAGGAGTGCTGAGTGCTTCTGCTGGTAACTTGGTTCAAGTGATGGAAAATAAGGCGCTTTCTGGCTTTTTTCAACTGCGTGGGTCGATTGTGCCTCCAGAAGACATCGTAATTTTAGCAATAGACGATCAGTCAATATCAGTTCCCGAACAGTACTATAAAACAAATCCGAAACAGTATGCCTACCTAGAAACACTGAAATCTTATCCTTATAAACGTGCTGCATATGCTCAGGTAATCACAAAGTTAATCAAAGCTGGTGTCCGCTCTGTAGCGGTGGATGTCCTTTTTGACACGCAAAGCAGTTATGGAGTTACTGACGATCGCCAACTCCAGGCAGTATTACAAAAATATGGCAGCAAAGTTACCTTAGCAGCCGCCTACGAAAATTCCCAGACGCACCAAGGGTCTTTTATACAACTCATAGACCCACAACAGATGTTTCGTAAAGGGTCAGTATCCATTGGCTCAGTAAATTTCCCCGTAGGGGTAGATGGTAAAGTTGATCGATTGGCGAGTGAGTTTTCTAAGTTGCTAACTGAAGATAATTTGATCGAGAAGCTACCTTCTTTTGATGAAGCAGCGCTTAAGGCAGCACAAGTAAATTATCCTCAACCAAAGGGCGATCGCATTTATTTTTGGGGGCCTGCGGGTACATTTGAGCAAATACCCTTTTGGCATGTACTCGACCCAGAAAACTGGAACACCTATTTACAACAGGGAAAGGTCTTCAAAGACAAAATAGTGCTGATTGGTGCGACAGATAAGTTAAACAATGATTATTATCCAGTCGCTGCTAGCAACAGCACTCAACCCATGTCGGGCGTAGAAATTCATGCCAATGCGATCGCAACTTTGATGCAAGGTAAAGCGATCGCCCCAGGAATTAACAGTGCACCATTGCGAGGTTTGTTTGTGCTAATTCTAGTTGGCAGTACAGCCTTGATGATTAGCAGACGCAAACGTAGTATTAATAGATTTCTATATAGCCTTGCCCTTTCTGGCACTTGGGTAGGAATTAGTTATGGGTTATTTGTCTATAGTGAGTTAATTTTCCCTACTACTTTACCAATGATCGCGATCGCGATGACTGGACTTTCCTATCTCACAACCTCATTGGTCAGGGAAAGCATCAGAAAACGCCAATTATTAGATATATTTCAGAAGTATAAAACTTCTCCCGTTGTCCAAGAGATTATTAGCCAACAAAATGACTTACAAGACCTAATCCAGCAACGAGATTTAGCCTTATCAGGGAAAGTCCTGGCTCAACGCTACAAAATTGTCAAAGTTCTCGGTTCCGGTGGATTCAGCGAAACCTACATTGCCGTAGATACCCAACGTCCTGGTAATCCGCGATGTGTTGTCAAGCAACTAAAACCAGCCAGCACCAAACCAGAAGCCTTGCAACTTGCCAGACGTTTATTTAACTCAGAGGCGCAAACACTAGAAAAATTGGGAACGCACAGTCAAATCCCTCAACTATTAGCGTATTTTGAAGAAGATGAAGAATTTTATTTAGTGCAAGAACAGATAATTGGTCATCCTTTAAATCAGGAATTGCCACTAAGTAGAGCAATTGAAGAAGTTGCAGTTATCAAAATTGTCAGGGACTTATTGCAAACATTAATATTTGTCCATAAAAACAACGTGATTCACCGGGATATTAAACCCAGCAATATCATCCGGCGACATTCAGATGGTAAACTAGTACTGATTGACTTTGGAGCTGTCAAAGAAGTCAGCACAAAACAGCTTGATCATCAAGAGCAAATCCCCTTCACCATTGGCATTGGTACTCAGGGTTACGCACCAAGCGAGCAATGTTTTGGGCGACCACACTACAGTAGTGATATCTATGCAGTCGGCATGGTTGGAATTAAAGCCTTGACTGGTATAGCACCCCGTGAGCTTTCTCGAGATCCTGATGGAGAGATAAAATGGAGCGATCGCACCCAGGTGAGCCACTCCCTAGCTCAGATTCTTAGTAAAATGGTGCTGGATGACTTTAAACAGCGATATCAGTCTGCATCAGAGGCTCTTGAGGATCTTGAAGCTTTTGACGATATTGTAAACTTCCAAACTAGATACCCCATGGTACAGAATGACTCATTAATGAATACTTTAGATGACTTAGCCGCTCCCACAAAATCTTGCTCAGAATCATCCTCAGAAACTACTTGAGAAAGACGCGGGCCGTTTCGGATAAGCTGGGGAGGCAGGGGAGGAAAAAGAAAGAGTTATTCGGCAATAATTCTTTCTCCCCCTCGTCGTGTCTTCTTCATATCATGTCCGGGTAATTCGTTATGATTCCATAGTCATTGCACCCCACCCCTTAATCTCCTTTCCGATGCTTTGCTACGGTGTACATACAACTATGACCAGCATAGGTTTCAACTCTTTTAATAGTTTCGTAGGGTGCGCTATAGCCCTCTTCTGTCACTTTCCCGGAGGGCGATCGCTAGAAGCCTCATGAGGCAACCAATACAAGCTATACTATTAGAAAAAAATTGGTCTTGTATTTGTTATTATAAAAGAATCGCGCGTAGGCGTAGCCCGTCGTAGACATCGCCTGCTATACAAAAGCTCTAGAATTCAGAAATGGCAAAAGTTTCCGGAGAGTGACAGAAGAGGGATAGACACGCCGAAATAACAAATGAGTCCGCCGAAATAATATAGCCGTTCTCGCTTGCGTCAAATACAAGCGTTAGTAGGGGCACAGCATTGCTGTGCCCCTACCGTTTATCATGGTGTACTGCATTAAAACAAGAAGCGCTATAAATGCGTACGCCGAAATAATAAATGCGTACGCCATGATTGCAAGAATTTAGCTTTGTCACGCTAGCGTAACGCACCCTTCTCAAGACAGGAGACGCTACGCGAACGGGTAACGCTCCTGCGTCGCTAATCCTGCGCTAACACCAGTCGCCTGCGGAGGGAAACCCTCCCGTAGCGCTGCTTCACTGCAAATCTTTGGTAGATGAAGTTTTTTCGACTTGTGTGTACACCGTAGCCGACGCTTTGGGAGGGAAGACAAAGCGTAGCTTTGGCGGGGTGGGGTGATTCGGGTTTAATAAGCAATCTAGCTGACATGATATCACTCAGTTCTGCACATGATTTCAATTTAATAACAAAAATTCTTCTCCTGTCGTAGGATGAATGCCTATAGTTTCATCTAAATCTTCCTTAGTAATGCCCTTGCCAATTGCCACACCCAGACTTTGAATGATATCTGCTGCGTGTTCACCCACCATGTGAGCGCCCAAAACTTGCCCAGAATCACCATTTAACACTAACTTCATAGTGGTTGGCTCATCCTGTTCGATTAGCTGATACAACAGTGGTTGGAACTGGGTGCAGTAGCATTGTACAGATTCACCAAATTTTTCCCGTGCTTTCGCTTCTGTCATTCCTACACTAGCCGCTTCTGGTCGGCAAAAAACAGCAGTGGGCATATAATCATAATTCAGTTTTCGTGGCTTGTTCCCAAAAACTGTATCGGCAAAGGCAATACCTTCTGCCTTGGCCACTGGAGACAATTGCAGGCGGCTGGTGCAGTCACCTACAGCAAAAATGTTTTCTTGGCTGGTGCGGCTGTATTCATCTACTTTAATTGCACCATCTTCACCAAGTTCAACATGGGCATTTTCCAAACCAAGATTCTTGGTATTTGGAGCGTAACCTGTGGCTACTAAGATGGTATCTGCTATAATTATCTCTCGGTTCTCACCAGTAATAGTTAACAACAAACCTTCTTCTGAGAATTTGATTTCCTGACTGGTGCTGTTGGTGAACAACTTAATTCCCCGTTTGCTCAAACCTTGTTGTACCGCAGAGCGAATGTCATTATCAAACCCTGATAAAATTATTTCGTGTTTTTCAATTAGCGTCACCTCGCAGCCAAAAGCGTGCATCATGCTGGAAAATTCTACGCCAATGTAGCCGCCGCCAATGACTGCTAAACGTTTCGGCAGATAAGGCAACTGAAACATCTCGCGGGATGTGATGCCGTATTCTATACCTGGGATTTGGGGCTTGAGGGGTTGTCCTCCCACAGCAATTAAAATTTTGTCTGCTGTAACTTTGTGTCCATCGATATTGATAGTATGGGTATCGATGAAAGTGGCATACTCAGAAATTAGTTCAATTCCAGCTTTGTGCAATTGCTGAAAATAGGATTGGTTAATCTTGTCAATATGCTGGTGTACTGACTTAATAAATAATGTCCAGTCAAAGTATCTTTGACAGTCACTCCACCCATAACTCTGCGCTATTTGATTTTGCAGGGCGAAGTCAGCAGCGTAAACAATCAGTTTTTTGGGAACGCAACCGCGATTTACACAGGTTCCACCGATGGCTTCTTGTTCAGCAACAGCTACACGGACTCCGTAACTAGCTGCTTTTTTAGCTGCTGCCAATCCTCCAGGCCCAGCACCAATGACAAACAGGTCGTAATCAAATGTCATAAAAATCTGTTCCTTTTTCACTTTTTGGAAAGCAGAGCTATTTCATCCCTTATAGTTACTCAGACAAAACTTCATCTACTGTCTTTAGGTGGAGAAATTGGGATGAAACTAGGCTGATATCTAGCAGATTGCCGCCTTAATAGCAATTACATCCAAAAGGAACAGCGATCGCTCGATTATTGCTAAGTTATATTAAATTATGTTGCAAAAGAAGCATTTTGTCTATTATGTAAAAGGTAGAAATGCGATCACTTAATTTTGGTAGGTATGCGATCGCACTTTTGGGCAGCAACTGCACTGAAGAAAAAATTCAGCCGATTAAGCCATTGATGCCAGACATGAATTCGCACATCGAAGACACCCTACTTTTACCCATCGCTGAAATAGAAAAACGACCATTCAAAAATTAAATCGCCTTCTTCTTTGCGTCAGGTAAAAATCAAAAACAAAGGCGGGTGCGGGGATTGAACCCGCTAATCCCCACAATGGTGGAGACGTAACCGATAACCCTAAATTCTTCGGCCCCGAAAGGCAAGTTGCGAATAAGGGTAACCCGCCATGAAGTCTGAAGGATAAAGTGTTCATCCATTACCCTTCAGCAATATCTACAACTCATCCGTAGCCAGCATCTGGATGATCCGAGGCGTACCCGGATCGAACCCTGCCAAATCCCAAGACAGCGAATCTTCAGGATCTACCAAGGTAATCTGGTAAGGTGTCAAGGTGACATACACTGCCTTGACGTTGGGATTTACCTTTTTCCGGTATTCCTTCAACGCTTGACTTGGATGCTTATTTCCCGCCCAGCTTTCTGAGTCAGTCCAAAAGCAGACAACATCTGCCTTGAATTTATTCTTAATCATCCAGTCGTAAGCTACAGATGCATCAGTTCCACCGAAGTTTTGGTTGCTAGCTTTGCGAACCGCAGAACTAAAACTATCTTTGGCGGTGACACCTAATTCACGGAATTCCGTAGCAAAGCCGCGAATCATGTAGTTTTTCTCTGCTTTTGCTGTTACCAATGCCATTGTAGTGGCAATTTCACAACAACTTAGTCCTATATCTGCAATCAAGCTACCCATAGAACCAGAAACGTCTACGGCGTGCATGAACACTTTACCTGTGGGTTGCACAACATCAAAAGACAGTTCAACCGCCTTTTCTAAAATGTCCACAATCCGAGGAACTGGGTTCCAAGTTTTCTTACTGCGTCCTAATGTTCCACCAGATTGATAAGTTTTGAGTGCTTTCAAAACATCAATCGGATGGATGCGACCTTTACGCAGATGTTCTCTGCGATTAAGAACTGTTTCCACTTGCAGTAAATTGGCGCTTTCATCAGCTCGCAATACACCCAGTTCAGTTAAAGAACCCAAGTTACGCAGCATTGCACCTATTGGCATTTCTTGAAATAGCAGCTGCCAAGCAAGCTTGTCCATTTTGCCCACAGGTGCAGCCATTTCGTGGGTTAAGCGTCCTTGGGAAATAGCTTCATGGGTTTGGGTAGGATTCCGCTTCAGCCACTCATACCACCAAATCTGCGCCAACGCCTCCGAGGGGATGTCTGCTGGCAATTCTTCCCAGCCTCTAACTACCCACTCAAATAGTTGACGGTGATTTTCTGTAGGCGGTTTGACATGAAACAACCGTAACGCATCTCGGTGGGAGAAGCCTTGACGCTGTTGATATTTCAACAGTTGATAAGCCAAACCCTTAACATCTTCCCGTGAGAGCCAAGTTTTACCAGCTTCCCGCACCACCTTGCCAAATCCCCGCAGAGATTTGGTGTAGTTCAACCATTCGTAGAAGTGGCTACCAGTGCGGACAACTTGCGGGAAGATTTCACCAAAAGCCTGTTTTGCTTGTGGTGCTTCACCCATTGACAGCAGTACCAAAGCTAAGATAGGCGCACTGTTATTGATGGCGCGTCCATCGCTAGCATACAGAATTTCTTCTGCCGCACGGCTGGGATTTTCAGCAACAGCTTGTCTGACAACTGTCACAAAATCCTCAGTTAATTCCTGTTTACCAGCGTAGTAAGTGCTTTTTGCTGTGCCAACCAACAGACAACGGCGCAGCATCTTCCAAATACCAGCATCAAACATCCAACCCCCGGAACGTCCCTGAACCATTTCTGCTTCTCGTCCGGGGATAGGTTGATTTTGGGGTGTAGTTGTCTTCTTTTTAGTGAAAAAATTGTAATTCATCGCTTCATCTCCCGGCCCTTGCGGGCAAAAATGAAAGGTGGCAGAGCAGGATTTGAACCCGCGACATCCGGCTTAAGGGGCGATAACCCTAATTCGTCGGCCTTTTCAGGCAAGGTGTGAACAAGGATGTTTTTCGGCGCTCTACCAACTGAGCTACCTGCCACATGAAAATTTTGGATTTTGGATTTTGGATTTTAAATTTAATCCAAAATTATTTGGTGTAGCGGAGCGGGATTTGAACCCGCGACCTCTCGAACCCGATTCGATAACCCTAATTCGTCGGCCTTTGCAGGCAAGGGGTGAACAAGGATGTTTAGCGCTCTACCTCTGAGCTACCCGCCACATGAAAATTTTGAATTTAAATTCAATCCAATATCTAAAATTAATTGGTGTAGTGGAGCGGGAATCGAACCCGCGACCTCCCGCTTGGCAGGCGATAACCCTCAATTCGTCGGCCTTTTCAGGCAAGGGGTGAATAAGGTTTAGGCGCTCTAACCACTGAGCTACCCACCACATGAAAAATTTTAGATTTTAAATTTTAGATTTTAGATTCAATTCCATTATCTAAAATTAGTTTGGTGTAGCGGAACAGGATTTTTTCCTGCACCTCTAGAAGTTTGATCAAGGGTGTTTTAGTTATATACGATAACCCTCGATATGTCGGCCTTTGCGGGCAAGGTGGGCGCTCTGTCATTTGAGCTATCCGCTACTAGTGAAAGCTAACTTCCTAATGAAAGTTGACTTGTATTATTAATGTAGTATATATGTTATTTGTTGTCAAGGGGCTGGCAAGCTAATTTAGAATTATTGTGGAAACAAAAGTTTGAGTGGTACAAGCAAGCGAGCTGCTACTCAAAATTTCGGGGGAATATTATCCACACTGGATTGCGATCGCTCTCCTCAAAACTTTCTTATTTTCTCTGGAAAAAACTTTTGCCTGATCGCAAACCAATATTAAATAAATTGTAGGATTAGAAGGTTATAACACCCACTAAATAAAGGTTTAGCTGGCATATTTGCCACAACTTGGCCAAAATATACAAAAAAGTGTCCCAATTTTTGCCAAGATAATAATATTATTTCCCAAAATTCACTTGGCAAAAATCGGCATGAGTGAAAAACCCATAGAAGATAACGGCAAGGCTTTTCTCGTTCTACTTTTGCCCATCTCGTTTTTGATTGTTTTCCTGGTTGCTACTTGGAGAATTTTACTGGCGGTAATTTTCCTGGTAATTGGCTTCAAGCTTTGGCAGGAATATCAATGGCAACAGTGGACTGTACGAGTTAACCCAATTTTTCATCAATTGGTTCGTGAAAATCAGGGCAGACTTACGCCAATGGACTTGGCAATCAGGGGCAATTTTCCTGGAGCAACGGCAAAACGCTACTTGGATGATAAAGCCTCGGAATTTGGTGCCAGTATACTCAACTCTGACGAAGCGGGGCAGTCTTATTACTTTATAACTGCCAGCATTCTCGGCAATATTCTTGATAGTAGTGAGCCTGTCAAAGAACTTCCTACTCAACCAGTTACTAAAACTGCGCGTTCGTCGCAGACGTTGGCGCAGCCATCGCTCCTAGCACCACCACTACCAACCCCACAGGAGGAAGAACTAGAAACCGAATCACTCCCTCAGCCAAACCCTGAGTCAGCTAAACGATCGCTGGAGAAACAGTTAATTTTTGGTTCTCTGATCCAATCTGAACTCGCCAAACGGCTAAATGTCTATTCCAGCACGGTTTATAAACGGCGAAATGATCCAGAGTTTCCAGAGTGGAGTCGCAGCAAAGACCCTGATGGTATTGCCTGGTCATACTCGGAAAAAACTAAGGAGTTTTTCCCAGTGGAGGAAGAAGGATAACAATTCAAAAATCAAAAATATTAATTACTTTTGATTTTTGAATTCTAAACCCACAGCTTCGTTGATGGAATTTAATCCGCTCTGTTCTAGTAGGACAAGCAAACCTAAAAGAATCCGACGTATCATCAGTGGGCCTTCGTAAATCCAGCCTGTATAAACCTGGATCAAGCTAGCACCAGCAGTAATTTTTTCCCAAGCATCTTCCGGGGAAAAAATGCCACCAACGCCAATAATTGGGATTTGTCCTTGGGTTTGCTGCCAAATAAAACGAATTACCTCAGTGGAGCGATCGCGCAATGGTTCACCGCTAATTCCGCCAGCTTCTGACTGGGGTGATTTGCCAGTTTGGTCAATTATCTGAGTTTTCAGTCCATCACGGCGAATGGTGGTGTTAGTGGCAATAATTCCCGCCAGTTGGTAGGTTTTAGCCAAAGAAATAATGTCAGCGATCGCAACCCAATCCAAATCTGGCGCTATCTTGACAAAAATTGGTTTTTGTGAATTATTTTCTTGTTGTAATAATTCCAAGATGGTACTGAGCATAGAAGCATCTTGGAGCGATCGCAACCCTGGTGTATTCGGGGAAGAGACATTAACAACAAAATAGTCTCCCAAATCCTTGAGTAAGCGAAAACTATCGAGATAATCCTGTGCGGCGGCTTCCAAGGGAGTTACCTTAGATTTACCCAAATTGATCCCTATGGGTATTAACTCGACGTTATCCCGCTTTTCTTGTCCCAAACGTGCCGCCATTGCTGCTGCACCGCGATTATTAAAGCCCATGCGATTGAGAGCAGCTTTGTCCAACGGCAAGCGAAACAAACGGGGACGCGGATTTCCTAACTGTGCGTGAAAAGTTACAGTTCCTAGTTCTGCAAAGCCAAAACCCAGGTTAGACCAAATGCCAGCAGCTACTCCATCCTTGTCAAAGCCAGCTGCTAACCCTAGAGGATTTGGAAAGTTTAGCCCAAACAAATTTTGTTCTAGGCGTGAATCGTACAGACATAAGGAGTGCTTTAAGCGTTGGTTTACCCAACTAGCTCTTTGGTGAACGCCTGTTTGGGATAGCCAATTAAAACTGCGAATCGTCTGCTGGTGTAACCACTCTGAATCGGTTTTTAGCAGATTGAACAAAAGCGGACGAATGGCAAGTTGATAAATATCCATTTCAATTCTTAATACTACTCGAATTCGGTAGACTGCCGCGCTTCCTCTCTAGCTTGTCGGAGTTCTTCTTTAGCTTGCCGCACTTGTTCAGCATGCCGGCTTTGTTCGGCAGAATTTCTCATTTCTTGAGCAAGCTGTCGCTGCTCCTCTTATGAAAACCTGAAATTTTCAGCAGAATCGCGCTGCTTTTCTTGTGATAGTCTGCTGAAGAAAGCAGACTCTCGCTTTTCCTCTAAAATTTGTCTCTGCTCCTCTCGATCATTAGACGAAGTTACGCCCATTTCCCTAGCACTTCCTGATCTAACTTCAACGAACCTGTTACTTAGAACTTTCAGCAAACACCTGTGGCAATATTACTCAGGGTGCTTTTGTGGGCATCTTATATATTACAAGTTATGTAAACCAATAAATCAGATGGGGCAGCCGCAAAAACCTATAGCCGCCGAACAGCAGATCCTCTCCTTGGGACGCGTCCTCCAGAGCCTTAGGGAAGAAGAAGATGTTGACGTTCTGATTGAAACTACTATTTCTTATCTTAAGGAACAGTTTGACTACAGACTGATTTGGATTGCTCTTTATGATCGCCTGAATCACATTTTATTCGGCAAAGGGGGCATCACACCTGATCGTGACACGAGCTTTTTACGACAAAGGGTTGTTCTCAGTTCCGGGGATTTATTAGAGCAAGTGGTGATTGAACAGCATCCCTTGGGCATAGCCGATTTGCAAACTGAAATCCGCGCCGCCGATTGGCGAAAAGTTGCAGAAAAATTCCACATCCAGGGAACCATTATTCTACCTATTCGCCATAAAGACCGCTGCTTGGGTTTGCTGTTACTGGGTTCAGAACGCTGGGGCTACCTACTTACAGGGGAAGCAAAAGCACGTTTGATGATGGTTTTAGGTGAATTGGGGGCAGTGCTTTATCAAAATGAGATGGATTTGCAGTACAAGCAAACCAAGAGAACCGACGAGCCATTATTAGAATTGCTAGAAAATTTACGCACCCTGACTAACCTTAATCAAAAACTTGAAGCAGCGGTGCAAGCAACTCATAAATTTGTCTCCCCCAGTCGGACAAATGTTTACTGGTTTGAGCGGGAAGGGCGCTACTTTTGGTGTCGGATGAGCAATCAGCTGGTCAAAATAGATCGCAATTCCAGCAATCAGCAAGCAGCAGGAATTACTGTACAGGAGTTGAGCGATTTTTATTATGCTTTGGCAGTTAACCAAATTGTCTCGATTGGTGATGCCCGTAGTTCCTTGAAAAGCCATTTTACGGCAAAATTGCTGCAACGCTTGAAGGTGCGATCGCTCTTGGCAGCTCCGATAATTTGGCAAAAGAACTTGCTCGGTTTTCTGGCGGTGGAAAGCAATGAACCTCGAATCTGGACGGAGACAGACAAAAATTTCGTCCAAGGTGTTGCTGGTTTAATTTCCTTGGTTGCACCCGCTGAAAGCATGGAAAGCACCGTTAAACAGATTCAAGAGGATGCTCAACTGACTAGTCAAGTTGCCCAAGGTATTTATAGTCAACATGACCTTCAGGAAACTTTACACAGCTGTGCTAAGAGAGTTTTAGCTCGATTAGCAGCCACCCGCTTTTTATTGTTGCAGTATGACACTGAGCAGAATAATTATCAATTTATTTACCAAAGTCAGCCCTATAATCGCCGACCATTGACATTTACGCTTCATCCTCTCAAAGAATTAGATGGGCAGCTTTTGCAACGTTCAACTCAAGCGGTGGAAATTGAGAACTTAGATGAAGATTTACGCTTTTTTAACTGGCGTCCCCCTTTACTAGAAAATGGTGTGCGATCGCTACTTGTTTGTAAATGCACTCACGAGCATATACCAGCAGCACTTTTGGTCATTACTCACGAAACCCATCGTTATTGGACAACTCTGGAAAAGGAATTACTGTGGGCCGTCAGTCAACAGATTGGTGTCATTCTTCGTCAGTGGCAATTACACAACCGCACCACTCAGCAGCAAAAAACTTCCCAGGCATTTGAGGAATGCTTACGCATCCTGACACAATCCCAGAACAGCAAAATCGAGGTCAAAAAAAAGCATTTAGAACGGATAGCACTCGAACAAATAGCATCAATTTTGGGCTGTCCCTTAGCGGTACTGCTATCCTGGTCACCTGGTGAAAGTTGGGCAAAAATTATCCCTGGAGTGATTGAGAATAGTAAATTTGGGATTTTTTCTGAAGCATCTATTCCTATCCAGGCTGAAGCCTTAATTCAGTGGGCCCTTGGTACGGAGAGTTACCTGATTTTGAAGGTAGATGATTTACCCCCAGAAACTCGAAAATGGTTGAATGCTCCAGAGAAAGGTCAAATTTTGGTGATGGCATTACGTACCAATGCTGATTATGAAACCACAGCTGTAGTCTTGTTGGCAGACTATCAGGAGTGTCGCTGGTCAGAACAAAACCTCAGTGCGACAATAACTCTGATTTCTCAATTAGCCTGGTGGCGTCGTGAAAAGCAAATTACCCAACTTCTAGAATCCACAACAGAGGAATTACGACAACTCAACTGGTACAAACATCGTCGTTCAGAGGAAATCCAAAGAATAACAGCGCACTCCCTTAGACAAATACATGATTTGGGCATTCCTGCTAATGAACTTACTCAGATGCGCTACCAGCTATTGCTGCGGCAGTTAGACCACACAGCCACCTCCATGAGTGGAATGCTAAAACTTGAACACTGGCAATTAAACATAAGTTGGGAAACTATACCCATAGCCAGTTTAATGAAGCGATCGCTCGAACGCATCGAAAATTTAGTCAAACAACAAAAGCTGTGGATTGGTGTACATGGTTTGGGACAACAGATTGAGGAACAATCGCCAAAGAACTCTTCATTAGCCAAAGACGTTCCTACTTCAAATACTCAATCTGCAATGGCGATCGCTGGTGATATTGTCAAAATTGAATTAGTTATCCATGAATTATTGGTTACTGCCTGTAACCGTTCTCAAATCGGCGGCAGAATTGACATTTGGTGTCGCCGTTTAGATGCATCTAAAACCGTAGATCCAAATTATTCTTCTGCAAGTACAGAGGCTGAACATCAGACATCTCTAGAACTGTCGATTACATATAACGGTGCGATCGAACCAGAGCTACTAATAGAGCTACATAATACACCCAAAGATGTGCTTGCTGCCTCTAACCTTGACCAACCACCAGGTTTACATCTGCTAATCTGTCAAAACCTCATGCAGAGGTTGGGAGGACAATTGAATTTTTATCAATTACCAGATAATCGAGTAGTTAGCCGCTTGCTATTGCCGTTAGTCGGTCATGATTCTTAGTAGCATTTTTCAAAACAAGTGTCTGAAAATGAGCTTGAGTTAAGCATTTCTTCCTTCTCTTCCTTTGCATCCTTCTCTACGAGACGCTGCGCGTACCCCTACGGGGGAGCAAGCTACACATAGTGTCTCGTAGAGAAGGCGGTAGCCTGTGGCAAGCCCTCCAAGTGACGCTCGTACCTCACTCTAAGCGAACGCAAGAGCGTCTCTAAGAGTTGCCATGCCGCAGGCTTTACGCTTTGGCGTCTCCCTTTGGGAGAAGACTGCGCTGCTTCACCGCTTTGCATCTACGTTAAAAAAATTGACTTTGACAAAGAGTTAAGCCTTAACTTAAGCGGATTAACTTGTTAACTACAACCATTAACAATTTAGCTTTGTCACTGTCAAGGCTAATTAAACGGAAATATAAAATTATCTGGGCAATTATCTCAATTAATTTGTATATATTCACTGACTTCAGCAAGAGGTCAGCTTTGAGTTTTTAATAACTTGAATATCCCCAAAAAACGTGACATTTTTTTTGAAAATAGGTAACATATAACTTGATAAAACACTGATCAGGATTATTACTTTTGAATGTAATATAAATTCACACTTTAAATCAAAAAAAATAATTACCCAGCCCAAAATCAGCAAAATTGTCTACAAAATCGGGCTATTAATGGGATTTACACAAGAAGAATTAGTAATTTATCTTTAGCGTTGCTTTCCCAACAGCGAACCGTTGGGAAAATAAGGACAGTAATCTCTTAAGGATTGTTGTGCGGGAGATTTAAATTTTAGGATAAAAACTTGGTAAAAAGGTCAAAATATATTGAAAATTAGAAACTTAAATCTAAACCATTCATATATTGCTGTGAGAAAGACCAATATAAAATTTATCTGCCTGGAGAAATCTATCAATGAGTTTTAGATACTTCAAGTATTGGTTAAGATTTAGTTCAATCCAAAGCATTATTGTTTTGGCTATAATATCAATTTATAACTTGTGTGGTGCATCTGCTCAGACTATTTATAAAGGGGGAATTGACTGGATTTTAGTAGTAGATACTTCTGCTTCCATGCGTGGTGTAGGTGGAACCAAAAATATTTTTGAACCAGTAAAGAATTCTATTACTGAATTTGTTAACACTGCCAGATTAGGTGATACCGTTACTATCTATACTTTTGACAAAGATGTAACTTTAAATGCAGATGATATCAAGATTACCAGTAATCCAGACAGAGGTAAACTCAAGCAAATAATTAGCTCACTTCAGGCTGAGGGTGTGCGGACTCATACAGGTAAGGCTGTGCAAAAAGCGCTGCAACATTCCGCCCTGTTAAACAAACGTGCTGATGCTCTTGGTCGGACTGTCAGCATAGTATTTCTGACGGATGGATTAGAAGATGTGCGTGGTATTCCTAATCCTGTTCTCATTCCTAGTAATACCCAATTTTTACGGGAGCAACAATGCAAACCCTATATATTTTTCGTGTCTTTAGGATTAAAAGAACACGAAAAGCAACTAAATGACTTTGCTAGTAATCCAGCGCTTTGCGGAAAGGGACAGGTATTACGAGATCCGGGAGGAGTTCAACTCAACAAGCTGGCTCAAAATATCCGACCAGTGCTGATTACACCCAAACTTGATGTCAATTTACCCACTGCCAATTTGCAACCAGTATTACCTGGAACAACTACTGAACCGATCAATATTAATAGCATCAGTAATGTCAATGGTAAAGTAAGTTTGCAATTGGAAGACCCTCAGCAAAGTGGTATTCGCTTAATTTCACCCGATCGCACCATCGACTTAGTTGCTAATCAAGCAACAGTTATTCCCGTGCGTTTACAGATACCAGCACAGGCAAAGGGGGGCGCTAATAACTTGCGCTTGGTGTTGATCAGCGCAGACCAAGCGATCGCACCAATTAGAATTGATCTGCCTTTAACCATTCAGTCGAAACTACAAATACAACCTACACGGATAGATTTTGGCTCAACAGAGGTAGGCAAAACCACTGAAACCCAAAATTTGGTAGTTCGCACCAATATATCTGGAACAGCTAGCTTACAATTGCAAGGGAATTCCAAAGACGTTTCTATAGCAGAACCTTCAGCAGCTATAACCTTACAACCAGGAGAAACTAAAATTCCTGTGCAGTTGCAGGTTACTGATAGCAGTTTTGCAGGCGATGTCTACGACGGGCTACGCCAACGCACTTTCACCTTAGTCCTGACTCCAGATAACTCAACTGCTAGTCCTGTCACTACGGAAGCTCATCTGCATATTTTGATGCCATTGGGACGAAAAATAGTCATTTGGTTGCTGTTAGGGCTACTGGTGTTGTTAATTACCCTGATAGTAGTTTGTTTGATTCAACGCAAAACCCCCTTGGAATTAGCCGAAGATTTTCGCACCCGCAAACGCTTAGAAGGAGCATTGGTAGTGCTAGAACCACTGCCACAATCATCCCAAGACGAAGAGATTAGTCTCACTAACCTCCAGAAGGGGAGAGTATGCTTGAGTGATTTGATACCAGCTGTTGCGGCGACAAATTCTGATGCCGAATTAGTCACAGTTTGGCGGGCAGGCAAAAAAAATATAGATTTGCAGTGTTTGAAAGGTGTAATTTTTGTCAATACTAAAAAGATAAATACAGATGAACTTTACAACGAGGACATCATCGAAATTGACAACGTTAAGCTGCAATTTAACTGGATTGAACACCAAAGACCCTCTGAGTCAAGCAGTGGGCAGACAAACTTTTGAATAATCTCACAGGAAAGTGAATGTTAAGTCCCACGGTTGTGCGTCCCACGGTTGTATTTCGTCCTACCGTTGTTATCGGGTTAGGAGGAACGGGTTATGAAGTCGTACTCAAACTTAAAAAGCGATTCATAGATGTTTACGGCTCAGTACCAGAAGTTATTCGTTTTATTTCGATTGATACTACCGAAAACATCCAAGAACGAGAAAAATCACCTGATGGCACTAAGGTTTTCTTGGAACCTAATGAACTTTATGCAATCTCTGTTGCAAATCCCCTACCGCTAACACGTAACGACCACATCGCTGAATGGTGGCCTAGGGACATTCCAGCAGCTAGCCTGATTAGTGGTGCTGGACAGATTCGGGCCCGGGGACGGCTCGCCTTATTTGCGAAAGTAGGCGATATTGACGCTTTAATTGCTCAAGCAATCAATGCTGTCCGCGAAATTCGCACTAGTAAACAAACATTTACAGACAACTTTCAAGTTTCCAGTCGGGATGGTGTCGAAGTTTTTATTGTTGGCAGTTTGGCTGGTGGGACAGGCAGTGGCACATTCTTAGATGCGGCTTTTTTAACACGGCAACATCTGAATAATTTTTCTAACATTACGGGGGTATTTGTTTTACCCAGAGTGTTTGCCAATATTCCCCAAACTCACTTGGTAAAGTCTAATGCTTATGGCGCTCTCAAGGAAATCGAACACTTTTGGGGATTGTCACCATCTAATAGTATTGAGATTGATTATGGGATCAGAAAAATCAAAGCCGATCGCCCTCCCTTTGATGCTGTATTTTTAATTGATGGGGTTAACAAAAATGGTACTGTAGTCGGTCGTCCAGACGATTTGCAAAATTTAGTTGCAGATGGCTTGTACATCCAGATTGGTTCTCAAATCGGTCTAGACGCTGCTAACGTTGCTGATAACATTCGCGCTTATCTGGCAACTGGTGAAAAAGTTCGAGGACGCAATATAAATTACTGTAGTTTTGGCTTTGCTACCATGACTCTGCCAGTACAGCAATACGAGCGGATGAAATTAGAGGATGCTCAAAGCTTGCTGAAGAATGAGTTAATCGCATCTACCCCAACAATCGATTTAGAAAGCGACATCGCCCGGTTTTTAGAAGATTGCAAGTTAGCAGACGCTACTACTGTCCTAAATGCGTTGACTGAAAGCGATCGCGGTGGACAAATCAAACCCGAATTCCGAATTGGTGAAATGCGTCATGATCGCACAGCTTTAGCGACGATCAAAGAACTCTACAAACGCCAATTGGATCAATTTGAACAACGGACGGCTCAAGAACTGGGATTGAGTTTTCATCGCTTAGAACAGACTGCAACTACTGCGATCGCAACTTGGTGGGAGCGGAGTCTCAACCGTCCCAATGGACTAGCTTATGCCTTGCAATTTTTAACCAAACCCTCCCAAAAACTGGATGAATTACAGCAGAGCGTGCAGCACAAGTCGCAAGAAGCGAAAACCAGTTTCAATACTTTGAAATTAGAATCACAAGAAGAAAAGATTAAAGAAGCCGCAGAAACTTGGTTTTCAAATAAAAATACTATCCAAACAGCTTGCCAAAGATACAAAGAACGGGCTGACCAAAAATGGAAGACTTATTTACATTGGAAGCGGTGTGATAAAGCGGCTGAACTCTATGGTGTGCTGCGGGCTAGGCTGGAAGAAATTCAGGAAAAGTGCCAGCGTCTACACAGCAACTTAGATAAAGTTTATCGAGATTTTGAACAGAGTTATCACGAGGTCAGCCGTCAAGGAAATAACGATAATCCCTTTATTCACACCATTCAGCGCATCAATCTGCAATCGAAACGCCCCAAAGTTACTGGCGAAGATTTTATCCGTTGGTATCGAGAACAGTCTCAAACTTTAACGAATTGGTCTGAGAAAAAAGCTGAAGATGTCAAAAACGAAATTCTTAAATTTATAGATGAAGCTTACTATCCTCTCACCAGTATGACTGTTGAGCAGGTTTTGGCAGATAGCAATCCAGAAGATGCGGGGCAAGATTTGCAACAACTTGGCAAACTTGCAGTTCCTCTTTGGCAGTATGAATAAACGGAAATTCCCATTCAACAGCAGCATCTAATCACAGAATTTTATTACTACGGAGTAGAAAGTAACAACACAGTTTTTAGCAATCCGCCTCTTTCCAGTCGCTTGCCTAAAGGAAATAATAATCCTTCTTTCGTACCGACAGGCGAACCTCATAAGGTGATGCTGTTTCGAGTGGAAGTCGGTGTCCCCTTATTCGCCTTCAACGGAATGAAGGATATGGAGCTAGCTTACCTAGATCCGAATAAAGTCTTCAAGCACCTGCATCGTAATTGGACAAACTTAGCCAATTTAATTCCTCCAGAAGACGACGGTGGGGCGTTGCGTTGGTTTGCTTTAGCGCTGGCACCCGAACGATATAAATTGATTGTCAATCAGGGTAGGAAATATTTCGTTTCTACAGAACAAGCGAAAAGATTAGAGGGTGGAGTTTTGCCTTTGGGAAGCGATCGCAAGTCAGCATTTCAAGCTTTCAAGCGTAACTTGCCTCTAGTCAAGGAAATTGCTCACAAAGTTGAGCTTATTACCCATGAAGACCAAGACAAAGCCAAACTTACTTTGCAAAACTACATCAATCACCTCAATCAGGTTTTAAAGGGAGGCAGGGTTGATTCCCAGATTCAAGAACAGGTAGAAATGGAAATCCAGGAAATTGAAGCCTACCTGGAAGATTTAGATGTAATTATTTAGCCCCATAGTTTGCACTCAGAGAGTGTCCCCATGCCAAAACCAACTATTTTACTTGCACTCGATCCTCACAGTGCCGCTTTTTGTGCAGCCATGAAACGGCAACTGCAAGAATTTCCAGCTACCCAAAGCTGTTTAATTCAAACTTATACCTTAACTTGGGACGGTCAAACTTTTAGCTTTAGTAACGAGTTAGATCAGTTTGCTGACATGAGTTTTGATCTGGCTCAAACTCATAGTAAGCAAGCTTATGTCTCCAAAATCCGTACCCAGTTCAGCGAAGCGACTGGCGAACTGCAAACTGCACTGATTGAATTATTGAAAACGGCTAGTCAATCAAAAGAAGCGATCGCTGCGAAACGCCAAGGAGTGGAAATCAGCAATAACCATCGAATATATGTCATGTTGTCAGTCAGCAATCAATTTGCTAGGGCAGTAGTTTTTGACATAGTACGCTTGATTCGTTGGCTATTTTCTAAGTACTTTACAGATATTCCTTACAGCTTAGAAGCGTTATTGCTACTGCCAGGGTTATTTACCCAAGCCACAACTGCTGATTACGGCGCTGCTTACACCCTCCTGAAAGAGTTAGATTACAAAATGACCACTGGAGTTGTGATTGCAGGCGCTCAAAAAGTACCGCCTTTTGATAACTGCTGGCTGATGGACGAGCAAATTGGGGGACTGAGGGATAATTTGCCCAGCTATGCTGATGCTTTGGCAGGTTTTCTCACCGTGGAACCGGAAACCAGCGGCTTATTAATTGGCGCACAAAAAGTACGGGAGAAAATACCTGCATATAGTGCATTTGGTTATGGAGAACTATTTTTCCAGGAGAAATAACTATCAACCGTTTGAGTGCTGCTTTAGCTGCCGATATTGTGATGGAGCAGTTTTTACCGAAGGCAGAATTCACTCCAGAGGCAATTCGCAAATGCCTGTTAGATGCCAAAGGATTTGTCCTCAGCGAAGATTTCAGTAATGCTTTTCTCGGATTAGAACGAGACAACGGCAAACCAGTTTGGCAAGATTTTAATCCGCGCCTTGAGATGCGTGCTGGACAGGCTCTGGAATATGGGATGGAATTGCAGCGTGCTTATCGGCAATTTGAAAATAAAGAGCTACTTTCCTATAAACGCACACTGGAAAATTGTTGTAAACAATTACAGGCAACACTAACCGCCTTCTTAGACCGCACCATTAATCGCTATGCTGATGCTACACCTAGAGGCTTGCATGAAGCAGCTAGGCTATTAAACATATTGACCTTTTTGTATTTGGAATTGCAAACGGATGCCATTGGCGATCAATCCCAGAATCTGGTTACAGAATTGCGTGCGGCTGAAGCATTTCTTGACTCAAGATTGCAGGTAACAATTGATCAAGAAGCCACTCAAAAGCTACTCAACCAAGTTGTGTCCTTCAAATTGCGGCAGCAACAATTACAAGATATTTTAGCTGAAAGAAAGTCTGAAGAACAACTGCAAGAGCTACAAACGACTCAGAAACAGCTAGAAACCGCAATTGCTGAGTATCGTCAAGCGTTAAATGCAGAAATCGAACAAGCTCGACAAATTCGTTTTATGGCGATCGCTTACGCTCGTGAACAAGCCGCAGCTGCGATCGTTTCATCTCAAAATCACCTAACTCTCACTGAAAATCAACTTGAAACAGCCACAGATCAACTAAGTGAACTGCTAGCAGAAGAAAACAAATTTCGCTCTCAGTATCTAGTCATTTATCCTATTTTTCTTGCTACTGCTTTATTAGGCTTGCTGATTCTGACGGGAATTTTCAGTCAATCAGCACTATGGCTGTTATTGCAAAATTTTTGGGCTAACTTAGTTACTTATCTACTTTGGACTGCGGTAACAATTTTGACTTACTTAGGGATAGTTTGGCTCAAATACAGCACTAATATTCGCGATCGCATTCAGAAGGCTCAGAAACAAATTCAACGACTAGAAAGCACTGTTAAAGCAACCATCGTAGAATTACGTCGCAACTATAATGAACAATTAAAGTTGGAGTATGATTTATACGCCCAAAATCTCCGCGTCGAGGCATTGAATTCTCTGATTAAAACAGCTAAACAAAGGGCTGAGACTTTACGGCAAACTCTTACTGACTTATCTGAGATATACAATGATTTGGTTACTCAACGCGATCAAGCTACGACGAAGTTCTCGGAAATTAGACTCACAGTTCTTACCGATGCGGATATTGATGCTTATTACCAAAGTTTCCTTACTACACTAACAATTGAGACATTTACTCAAGAACAAATTAGCCGCTCTCAGTCGTGGAAAATTCCTGCTGAAGCATTTAAAAACCAACTTATCCCCTTTACTCGCCAGCAGTTCGAGCAATTGAGCAATTTGTCTATTGGGGAAGTATTAAAACAATCAGATTTAATTGCTGTAAACACTGCCAATTTGCGTTTGAATCAACTTTATAATAACGCTAACTTGTTGCTGCGAATTCAGGATATTGATACTAACTTAAACCCAACTTCTCAACGAGAGATTACCCTTTGGGTGGGAGAAAAAGATAAAGAACAAATGTTTGCGTTTTACAGTCGATTTAGTCGCACTTTAACCGCGTTGGTAGCTGAAGATGAGCAGCGGTTGTCTATTTTGACCCGTTCGTTGGGCTTTCCGGCTTATTTTCTCAGTCAAATTGAATTTTATCGAGACTGCTATGAACGGACTCAGAGCGAACAAATCGTGCCAGACGAGAATATTCCTGATTTAATCCCAGAGGAAATTGGTTCTGGTAGGGAATTAAAACTAGCTTATCAAACCTTGCTTTTAGCGATCGCTCTTGGGCTACTATCCCAGCATTCTCAAGGTGATTATCAATTCAACGGTCGGTCACTTGGTAAAGACCGAGAACAAATTACCTTAGCTTTAGCAACTGAGTTCACCTTTCAGGAACTTTATGGTGACTTAGAAGAACGTATCGAAACATTTGAACGTGATTTTGTTTACCATAAATTACAGGAATTAGGAACATCAGCTTCATATTTAAATCATTACGAAGGTAAGCTTTTAGATCATCTACTCTCAGAGTATAACCCTCTGAATTAGGTATCAAATTGCCCTCTTTATGGTATGGCGAGAAACGCAAACCATCCATTTTGCAGAACTTAAATTTAAAAAATATCCCATCCCTGCGGGACGCTCCGCGAACGTCAGGGCGTATTGCAATACGTCCCGACAAATGTACTAATCAGCGAAAATTTGCAGTGCGAAGTGCAAAATGATTTCGTGATCAGGATTTCAAAGACTCAAATTGAGCCAAAAAAGTTTTTCAGCCTGTGACAAGCTAATTTCAAAGTAGCCGATTATGCACAAAGCAGTTATTAAAGAGATGAAGATAAATCGTTTCATATTTTCCTCGAAATAAGATTTTCTGACATCTAGTTGTTCAGGGTTATTTGACAAAACTGAGTGCAAATGTATTCTGCACTTTCATCTAGTTCCAGGGATGAGCTAGCAAAGCCTGGGAAGTAATGCCTAAGCCAATTAGGGTGATACATAAGGCGCTTGCGACTGGTAACATTTTTATTTTTGGAATCTGGAATGGGAAATCCTCAAACCGATCCTTGGCGTAGACCAGCATTAACCCGATTCCAGTTAATACTGCTGCTAGACCTAAGCTAAAGGCAGATACCAGCGCTAATCCAAAGCCAATTCGTCCCAGCGCGATCGCACTCAGCAACACTACTAAGGCTGAAGGACAAGGTAACAAGCCGCCCGATATTCCCAGCGCTAGGAGGCTAGACCAGTTCATAGAAGTTAGATCACCGTCAGGCGGTAGATGCGAATGCTGATCGTGTACATGGTGATAGCGAAGCGGTAGCGAGTCATCGAGCGTCTGGTGATGATGCAAGTCGTGGCTGTGTTGATGACTATGTACATGGTCATGTGAATGAGATACCTGAGTCCTTTGCAATCGACTTATAAACAAATTCAGACCAATTACAGTTACCAGTACCCCGGAGAAGACGCTTAACCAAGGGTACAATTGCTCTGTCAAAATAAACTGGGATGTGCCAAGAGTAACCAGTCCTAGAGCAAATATGCCAGCAGTATGGGTAATCGTTATAATTAGCCCCAGAAATAGGGCATGTTGGGCATTACTACGGGAACCCACCAAATAAGCACCGACTATCGTTTTCCCATGACCAGGGGACAGAGCGTGTAAACCACCCCATAAAAAGGCGATCGCTAAAGCTATTAGAATAGTCAAGAAATTATGATTTTCCTGAGTAATCAGGCTAGTAAAGACATCGTTGCTTCTTCCTGTCAAAGCATTATCTAAGCGGCTGGATGATTTAACTTCCGGTGGAGGCGCTTGTTGACTAGATGTCACAGACGGATCGAGTTTAAACTCAATGCGACGCTGGTCGAGAGGACTGCTTAGTAAATTCGTGGGGTAATCTCTCAAGCGGTTGGTAATACTCAAAGAGGTGAAATCACCTTGAATAGGAACGCCATCTGCAACCACAGTAATCTCACGCCAGCCCAAGCGCTGTGGATAAAACTGATCTTCAAATATTAACTGATTCGCACCTACTAACTCCGTTGTCCCATGAAAGTTACAACTCAGCCGCAGTGTAGATAATCCTCCTACACCTGGAGGAAATTCGACTGTTGATTTGATCAAAGAAAGTGCTAGAGCCTGTTTATTGATCAACAGTTCCAGATGTGAGTTGACTTCCTGGCATTTTTGGTCAGGGTATTGAACCGTCTCTAGAGGTTCAGCTTTGCGGTTGTGATTGGTATCTAACTGATTAATTTCTTGAAAAGTAGGAATTTCTGCCATGTCTAGAACATAATCAATCCCTACACCATCGGTTGCTACCTGCACTCCTGCGTAGTGATTGATGGTGAAATTGCCTAAAGGATGGGCATTTGCCCTCGGCATCCAAAAAAAACATATTGCGATAATTGCAGTACTCCAAGCCAAGCAATACAGCAGCTTTTTCATAAAGAACTCCCTATAGCGTTAGGAGTGGGAGAGGTTATTTTGAGAGACAGAACGCGTTAAGTTTGCCAAGACTTGACGAGCTTGATCAGCATACTTGTGATGAAATTGAGGATTGAGGCTAACAGCTTGAGTTAGTCGCTTTATTGCTGACTCACGGTTATTTAAGTGAAGCGCAATCATGCCAGCATGGAATTGCAGCAAGGCATCCTCTGTCCCCAAGCGAGTTGCCCGTTGGGCTGCCCGTTGGGCTTCTTGCCATTGCCCATTAGCCGCAGCTGCCCAAGCCAAAGTATCCTCTGCATATACATCGTCTCGCACTGCTACTTCACTACGGGCAATCTCTAGTGCCTCTGTTAAATGAATTCCGTGTTCGGTGTAGTAGACAGCCAGAGCGCGATCATAGATTCCTTTAACCTTGCTCAGGTAAGCCACTACCCCGATCAAATCTTCAGTTTCAGTTGCACCTTTTTGGTCGAGAAGAGCTAGTTGAGCATCAGCCTTATACGAGAGCGTTTCCACCTGTGGCATCAGTTCTATACCCTGGTTTGCTGCATTCAGAGCATCTTGCCAGCGATGCTGGGCCGCATAGAGGCGGGCTAATCCTGTAAACGCAGCTATATGCCGTGGGAAGAGGTCAAGAGCTTCCCGATATCGCTGCTCAGACAGGGCTAAATCCCCGGCTGCAAAAGCAAGATCCCCAGTCCGCACATGAAACCAAGCACGAGTTTCTGCGCTCATCGTGTAGAAAGAATCCATTTCCTGCATAGCTTCATTTAACAGTTGCCGTGCCGATGCTTGATTGCCAGTTAACTCTAAGTAACGGGCGACAACTGCGTTCTGACCAAAGTTTGATTCTTTCTCAGGAAGGTTCTGCAATAATTGATGAGCTGCTTCATAGTCGCCCAACTCCATCTGAATCGATGCCCTCAGTGAGACAATATTGGGATTATCAATAGATGAATTATTTAATACTTCTAAAGCTGACCGAAACTGGTGTTGAGATAGTAAAGCTGATGCTAGGAGCATGGAGGAAACCTGATTATGGCGCGGCTGTAGTGCCAGGGATCTACGTGCCGCTTGTTCTGCTCGTAACACATCGTCTATATCTGCCATTTCTCGAAAGCGCCTCAAATATTGATCAGCCAATAGACGTAAAAATATTGAGGAATTGGGAGATTGAGCAACTTTCTCCTCATAGACGCTGATAATATGCGATCGCTGTAAATAATCGGGGAAGACTAAATCTGACTGCTGAACTGGTAATATCTGCCTGGAATTAACAGTCAGCAGTTGCACAAGAGAGGAGTATGTGCCTAACTTACCATTGGTGTAGCCTAAACTTAGCGCTTGTGTATCAGAGGGTCTTAGTAAAACCAGTAGGCTAGTTAGCGCTAACACCCATAGTATTCGTAGATGCATAAACCTTACAAAGGATTACCTAAATAAGGGAAGGTAGGAAGAAAGTTGGCATCATTAGGCCCAACATTATCGCTAGTCAGCCCCGGAATTTCGCCTGTAGTAATCCCTGTAACTGCAT
The DNA here is from genome assembly GCF_036919595.1 of Nostoc sp. Lineage (GTDB taxonomy): Bacteria > Cyanobacteriota > Cyanobacteriia > Cyanobacteriales > Nostocaceae > Nostoc. The sequence goes on from NZ_JBALCO010000016.1 coordinate 34,385, forward strand.
TACCAAAGACAACAGATGCTGTGACATCGATTACGTCATCTTTTGGTCTTCTACCACCAAAATTGTTGCCTAACTGAGTACCAAAATAACTACCGTTAGGTTTGGAAAGGTCAGCTTGGATAACATCAGGAATCGCCACTGAGATCACTGCATCAGCTATGCCTTGAGGTCTACCAATCGCATTCACAAAGGCTCGAATGAATTGGGATTGATTGCTAGCGTCTTGGGTTGGTGTCTGAATATTACTATTATTATGAGCTTGAAAGTCCATAAAAAGTTCATTCAGGGCTGGAACTGCTAACCGCTCAATCTGAGCAAAATTCTGATTTCTGAATCTAGGAGTTTCAACACTAGTTGTTATCCAAACACCAATCTTGCCATTACCAAGCTCTTGCCTGGGTAGCTCGACAATAATTGAGTGGACATTGAATGGGGCTAGGGTGTCTTGTGCTTGTCCAGATGGTCTAAAGGAAAGAACTTGGAAGGGAGGACTGGGATTAGGCTGAAGGCTATAGTTCCGATCCGGGATGATTTTGAAGAACTGTTCCAAATCAAAAAAGAACGGGTCTTTCCGTGTGCCAACAAAGAACTTTGTGGGGTTAATGCCGTTGAAGGAGAATGTTTGGTTGAGTGGCACTGTCCTACTTACTGGAAGTAAAGCTGACGTTGTTCCTACATTGATTGGAGAAGTTGGGCGGCTGACTGTGACAGTTTGGTTTGAGCCTGTGCCATTTATTTTGAATTGAAGTACGATATCTTCAATACTGTCACCAGTGTTATCAATATTGAACTGATAAAGAACATTTGGATCGAATGGTCTCATTTCACCAGAAACAATCAGAGGGTCGAAATCCATTACAAGGACAACATTGTTGGGGTCTGCGGGACTTTCAAACACAAACAAATCTGTGAGATCCGCAGCAGTGAGCTTAGTGGCAAGAAAGGTTGTGTCCTGGTGGTCTGAAGCCAAAGCTTTAGGGGTTGCATAGATTAGAACTACGAGCAAAATAGCAACAGTTGCCATTAAGGCACGAAAAAAACGAGTAGCTCTAGTCCAATATAGCGATCGCTTGATCGGAAAAAATGCCATATTTTGCACTAGTTTCTCTATGCGTACCCAGCCTTTAATTGGTATAAAAGAGGTGATACTCCGAGCATTTATTTTCATAATTGCCCTCCTTGAGGTGTTTTGTATCTTCTATTGTATGTATATATTTACGTGAAAATAGCAAGTTGATAGCAACTTGATTCATATTTCAAAAAAGACTGCGGTTATTACCGAAGTGCCTCACAGCTTATTGGCTCCTAATAGTACAGCGTTGCGGAAATAAACAACCCATTTCAAATCACCGAAACGTTTACGCCGTCTTTTTTTGACTTTTGGCTTCTGCTTTGCGGTACTAGTCACTTAACAGACCAAAAGTTGCTCACTTTTCTAGTTTAAAGTTTTAAGACTTATACAATGTATGTACTACGTAAATTTAGGTATTTCAGTTAGATTATTCCACCAGTCGCTATTTAGTAAGTCCGCATAGTACTTTTCTATTACATATAAGTATGTGATTGCGAATGAGACGTACTCCTACCGAGAAGCAAGCTACACCTTGGTCTCTAAGAGTTGCGATCGCAATGATTTCAGATAATTTATATTTAGTTGCATAGTTAGGTTTATTCGTGCCTATCTACTTCCAGTCTCACTTCTTGATATTTTCTTATATGTTTTGAAGCAGGAGCCATTGACAGAGCGCTTCAGTGTTTCTCTTTTTGTTTGACAATGCTACCAAAGCCCCTCTCTGGAAAAATTTACAGACTTATTTAAGAGTTGAACCATCTGCCCATAGTTTTGTATTCCCAGACAATTAGCTAAAAAATAAATCCAAAGATAGATTGACAACACATTTGTTCGCCGGAAGTATCCTGCCTTCGTAGCAAACTAGTTATAATTATTTTCCATCTCACTCAGAAATTAAATTATCATCTACACAGTATTTATATGGGACATGTTCGTTCTAAATCTGACCTACCGACAAAAATCTGTCCGGTATGTCAACGTCCTTTCACATGGCGTAAAAAGTGGCAAGATTGCTGGGACGATGTGAAATACTGCTCAGAACGTTGTCGTCGTCGCCGTTCTCAAGCTCAAAATGAAACTAACCGCAACACAGACGCAAATAGCGCAAAGGATTAATGGAGTTACAGGTGCAACCTAAATTAATTATTCATGGCGGGGCTGGTAGTTCTCTCCACGGTAAAGAAGGATTGGAGGCGGTGCGCCGATCGCTCCATACAGTAATAGAATTCGTCTATTCTCTGCTATTGTCAGGAGCAACTGCCTCTGAGGCGGTGGTGCAGGGTTGCCAAATGCTCGAAGACAACCCCCGCTTTAATGCTGGTACTGGTTCAGTACTGCAATCTGATGGGCAAATCCGCATGAGTGCTTCGCTGATGGATGGGGCATCAGGGCGGTTTAGTGGTGTGATTAATATCTCGCGAGTGAAAAATCCGATTGAGTTGGCACAATTTTTACAAAACTCTCCAGACCGAGTGCTATCAGATTTCGGATCGGCTGAGTTGGCCCGGGAAATGCAACTTCCCAGCTATAACGCTTTAACTGATTTGCGGTTACAAGAGTGGATACAAGAGCGCCAAAATAATTTTAAAAGCACAATGGCTAACGTGGTAGCAGAACCGGAAATTTTAGAAACCAGCAATGCTGGACGCGGTACCATCGGCGTGGTAGCTTTAGATGCCTATGGTAGGCTAGCTGCTGGCACTTCTACAGGTGGTAAAGGTTTTGAGCGGATTGGAAGGGTAAGTGATTCTGCGATGCCAGCAGGAAATTATGCTACTAAGAATGCTGGTGTTAGCTGTACTGGGATTGGCGAAGATATTATCGATGAGTGTTTAGCCCCACGGATTGTAGTGCGTGTTACTGATGGTATGTCCCTGAAGGAGGCCATGCAGCGATCCTTTGGGGAAGCCCACCAGAACAAGCGGGATTTGGGAGCGATCGCCTTAGATGTCAGTGGAGCGATCGCTTGGGGGAAAACCTGCGAAATCTTACTCGCCGCCTACCACGACGGCGAAAAAATTGGCGATACTTTGGAATGGACTGACAACGAACTGATCGGCTATTGTTGAATCAGTTTTAGCGCTTTGGCTAAAGTTTGCCAGTCAACCATTGCGGCTAATTCTTGAGCTTTATAACGCCCTTTGCTGCGGAACGCTACGCGAACAAAAGCTTCTATCGCCGCTCTTTTCAGTGCCACTTGATATCCTTGTTGCAGAATATCGATTAATTTTGCTTGATTCAAGTAAAAACCACCGGATTTGCGGCGTTTGTTTATTTTGTTGATTTCACGCAACGTATTTTCTATCGAAACATCCCAAGAGCAAGTAGAACGTTTTTCAGCCTTTTGTTTAATTAAATAGATCAGAAAAATCACATCATAACCAGGACTTACGCAAAATCATCATAAAACGAACCGCAAAGGACGCAAAGGACACAAAGGAATAAGAGTTTCAGAGAGTTCTTGCGTAAGTCCTGATAACTATCAATTTTTTTGTTTTGTCACTCAGGCTCATTTCTTCTAACTCATTCACCAACAGCAGCGCCTCATGGATTTTGCCTTGTTCTAGAAATTGCCTAAGTTCTAACAGTTCTTCCATCTTATGTGTTGAGATTTTGGCTTAACTACTAATCTAGCTAGATTAGACATCTTGCAAAAATCCTGGTTTATTGTCTAAAACCACAGATAAACTGCGATTAACACCGATGAATTATTTATGCTGATCTGTGGTTTCATTTTCAACACTTTTCCTTCGCCAAGCTGGTTTCACAACCTGACGACTACGGGCAATCACTAGAGAATCATCAGGCACATCTTCTGTAACTGTAGAACCAGCTGCGACGTAGACATCATCTCCCAAGGTGAGTGGAGCCACTAAAACGCTATTAGAACCCGTTTTCGTGCGATCGCCTATTTTGGTACGGTGTTTCTTTACGCCATCATAATTGGCAGTAATTGTACCAGCACCAATATTCACTTGATTACCGACAACGCTATCACCTATATACGACAAATGTGCTGCATTCGTGCGATCGCCTAATTGCGTATTTTTCAATTCCACAAAATTCCCCACCCGGCAACCAGCACCCACTTGTACCTGACCGCGCAAATGAGCATAGGGGCCAATTCGGCTTCCTGCCTGTACGGTGCTATCTGTTACTACTGAATATTGCACCGTGACATTTTCACTCAACTGACTATTTTTAATTAAACTTCCCGGTCCAATGTGACTTCCTGTTTTAATCACCGTATTTCCCCGTAGGTGAGTTTGTGGTTCAATAATTACATCTGTCTGTAATTCTACTGTTTCATCAATGGTGATGCTTGTGGGGTCGATGAGGGTGACACCCGCCAGCATCCATTTTTCCTTGACTCGTTTTTGCAAAATTTCAGATGCTGTTGCCAGCTGCAGGCGATCATTAATGCCAAGAATTTCTTGGTAATCTTCCACGTCCACTGCCATCACTTGTCCGACCTGAGTCACAGCATCAGTGAGATAGTATTCTTTTTGGGCATTGTTTGTCTGTAGATGGGGCAGCACCTTTGCCAAATCTTGCCAGCCGAAGCAGTAAACTCCAGCGTTAATCCGCTGATTTTGTCTTTGAGCAGCAGTACAATCCTTGTGTTCGACCATTTGCTGGACAATATTTTCATCGTTACAAAAAACTCGCCCGTAGCCCGTGGGGTCGAGTAGGTGCGATGTGAGAATAGTCGCGGCGTTTTGATTTCGGGTGTGAGTTTGTAACATCTGCTTGAGGGTTTCGCTGCGTATCAACGGTAAATCGCCGTTAAGTATCAGCAAATCCCCAGTGTAGTCTTCCAAGTGAGGAAGTAATTGCTGGATGGCATGACCTGTTCCCAGTTGCACACTCTGTTCGACAAACTCCAAGCTCTTAATTGAATGCATGGCGGCTTGCACTTCCTCGGACTGATACCCCACAATCACGATTCGCCGTGAGGGCGAAAGTGGTTCTACACTTTCGAGAACTCTCTCAACTAGCGATCGCCCACCCAAAGAATGTAAAACCTTAGGTAAGCGTGATTTCATCCGTGTGCCGCGTCCCGCCGCTAGAACTGCTACAACTACCATAATTAGCTATCAGCTATCAGTGAAATTATGATTAATCCTGTTGGTACTTTAAGATTTAGCCTCAAATCATACCAGCAAATCATAGAAGAGTAAAATATAAAAGGAGTCAAAAGAACTACTTTCGTAGAAGGCGGAGATTATAAGACCAATTCGCGCTCATTACAGCAGCTACAAATCATTATCCCTTACTCCCTACTCTCTACTCTTTTTCATGACCAGAGCTAATAAATTCGGCAAACTGCTGCATTAGTTTGGGATTACGCCAACCGGAATCAGCTTCTTCTTGCATCACTGAAAGTGCTTCTGCTGAAGTAAAAGCTCTTTTGTAAGGTCGTTTGCTGGTCAAAGCATCGTAAATATCAATTAACTGAAATACTTGCGCCAAGTAGGGAATATCATTTCCCTTGAGTCCATCACAGTAGCCTGAGCCATTCCAGCGTTCGTGGTGATGACGAATAATCGGAATTACACCCCGCATACTGCGTAGTGGCTGGCAGATTTTTTCCCCAATCAAAACGTGCTGCTGCATGATCTGCCAATCTTCAAGGGTGAGTTTGTCTTTTTTCAGCAGCACTGCATCGGGAATACCCACCTTGCCGATATCGTGGAGATAACCAGCCCACATCAAATCTCGAATTTGGTAGCGTGAGAGATTGAGGTATTCACCAAAAACTTGTCCCAATTTCACCAAGCGTTCACAATGGTCGCCTGTATTGGGATCGCGACTTTCAATCGACATGGCAATGGAAAATAGTACTTGTTCAGCATGGTCCAAATCTTCGTTCAGACGCTTTTGCCGCACCAAAGACTTTACACGCGCCGCTAGTTCCACACGATCAAAGGGTTTGGTGAGAAAATCATCTGCCCCAACTTCAATTCCCCGAATGCGCGATCGCCTGTCATTTAACGCTGTAATAAAAATCACTGGAATTAGCCTGGTCTGCTCATCCTGTTTAAGCAATTGGCACACTTCAAATCCATCCATTCCTGGCATCATCACATCCAGCAAAATTAAATCTGGTTGTTTTTGAGTTACCAATCCTACAACAATGTAACCACTGTCTGCCTCAATTACTTCGTATCCTTCCATCCCCAAAAGGGCAACAGCAGTCATCCGACTGGCGGCATGATCGTCAACGACTAAAACCTTTGGCGGATCTAAATCAAACCCATTCACTTTAGAACCTTTGGCTTGTAGGCTTCTAGAGACCGATAAATCATCACCACAATTAACATCAGCTTTTATCCAAGAATACACCGCTTCGCTATCTTCAAGCATAAGGTCTTTTTTAGATAAGCTTATCAGGTTTTTTACGGGGATTTTTCAACATGGTAACGCCAGAAAGCATTGTAATTGCTTGCTTTATATCAAGATATCGGGTTTTGAGTTGGAAGCCTTGATAGTAACATTAAGCATATATGTTTATAGTTACTCAGTTCTAACAACACTCAAATACTCTTAAATCAGTATGTAAAATTAGATACTATCACAACTTTAATTTATTTGGCTCGGAAAAACTCGTTGCGTGAGTATCTGGAAAGGAAATCAGAATTATTGGAAAATATAGATAATTTGTCTGGAATTAAGGACTGAGGATGAGGTCTGGAGTTGCCGCAGCTACGCCCGTCGTAGATATCGCTCCCTAACTAGAAACTAGGCCCCATAAAATCCCTGCTTTGTGTTCCCAATAGCCACCTTTTTCGCCAGCGGGAGGTAGGTTCGAGTGAAGAGGCTTGTTGCTCTTGTTGTCGCCGTTTCACTATGACTTCGGTTGGATCACTCAATTGAGGATCGCGATAAGCAATGGCAGCACGGGTTAGCAAGTGTTCTTTTTCAGCTTGTGACAGGGTAGTAAGTGCTGTTAGCGGATAGCTATAGTTTAGCCCGTATCGAGTGTTAAATATTGAATTATTTTTAGAATCAATACTTAGAGAGTGAGCTGCCACAGTACCAGGCGATCGCCTTCCCACGGGTGGAGTAGAACCTACCACCAAACCAGCAGATAAAAGTGCTGTGCGTACAGCAGCAGAACAAGAATAGGTGGCTAATAAACCATCTGGATGTAAACACAACGACAGCTGTTTTATAAATTCAACAGTCCATAATTGAGGACACTGTGGTGGTGAAAAGGGATCAAGGAAAATTGCATCTGCCCAGAAACCCGACTGACGTACTAGCGTTATCGTAGTTCTAGCATCGCCAATTAGGAGCTTCGCTTTCAGGCAAGGTGTTTGCACTTGATGCTCAAAAGCTAGCTCTTTCAAAATTTCAATATAGTTACAGTTCCAATTGTCGAACAAGTGATGAACGATCGCAGCTTGTGGCACTGCTGGATTGAGTTCTAAGCCGATTACTTCAACACAACAACTGGGATTCACTGCCCAAATTGTCTGCAAAGCAGCAGCTGTGTTATATCCTAGACCATAACAAACATCCAACAGTCGCAAGACTGGTTTTTGAGCGGCTGTAGCCAGTTGAGTCGGTTCTACAAACTTGAAAAAACTCTCCTGCCTAGCTCCATTATGGCTGTGAAAGGATTCACCAAACTCTTGAGAGACAAAGGTGAAAGAACCATCTGCTGTTAACTTAGGTGTAAAATTATCTAAGTTTGACATCTTACAAAAAAATTGAATAATGACCAATACAACTCTTGGAGAGGCTGCGCCCTAAGCGTAGCTATGCCGCAGGCTTTACGACGCCGCTCAATACAAGTGCCCTATGCCCAATCCTCAATTTATTGTTTCACCTATTTGGCTGTTTGAACATCTAGAAGATCCGCAAGTCGTTATTGTGGATTGTCGCTTTTCTCTAGCTGATCCACAACTAGGACAACAACAGTACCAGACAAGTCATATACAAGGGTCATATTACCTAGATTTGAATCAGGATCTTTCCAGTCCAGTAGGTAAGCATGGCGGGAGACATCCTTTACCTAACCCCAATGATATAGCTAACAAATTTGCTGCAATTGGGATAAATTACCAAAAAAGTTTAGTTGTAGCTTATGATGATTCGCGCTTTGCCTTTGCGGCTCGTCTATGGTGGCTATTGCGCTATCTCGGACATGAGCAAGTCGCGGTGCTGGATGGAGGCTTTGCTGGATGGCAAAAAGCTGGATATCCTGTTACAAATGTCGTTCCTCACACCCAGATGGGTACGTTTGTAGCTCAAGTACAAACAGAAAAGGTGGTAGATATTACAGCGGTGAGAAACCGCAAAGACAGCCACGAGGTAGTATTGGTAGATTCAAGAGAAAGCGATCGCTACCGAGGAGAACAAGAGTCAATTGATAAAATTGCTGGACATATCCCTGGTGCAGTTAACTATCCCTGGCACGAAGTTACAGACTCTTCCAATTACATAATTCCTCAACCAGAACAACGCCGTCGGTGGGAAAAGCTGGCAACAGCCGAAGAAATCTTGGTATATTGCGGTTCTGGTGTTACTGCTTGTGTGAATTTACTTTCTTTAGAATTAGCTGGCATTAGCAAGGGTAAACTTTATGCTGGTAGCTGGAGTGATTGGATTTCTTATTTATAGTTAGGTGTTACGAGTGAGAAGTTTAAAAAGCGACTTATAGTCGCTACTACACTACATTGTCCACCTCCGTGGACTAAGAAAAAATCAAGGGTTTCTATACTTTTGCAAGTGGGTTTTGTATGTATATCCAAGCCAGCGCACTGGCTCCCCATGAGCAACTGGCGTGCGATTATAAGTTGCCAGGGTTAGTATTAATTGAGACTTGACAAACATCCTCTTAGACTGAATAAAAAATCTAAACTCCTAACTCCTACCTCCTGTACAGACGCGATTAACCGCGTCTCTCCTAACTCTGATCAAAATCGACCTAATTGCAAATCGTAATTAATACTGAAGAACCAGCCATCAAAATCAATGTTTTCGGCGGTTGAACTACCTAAACTAACTCCAGCTTCCACATTCATATTAGTGGTATCAGATATTCGATAATTTAAGTGCCCAAATAACCGATGAAATTGGTCTTCTCGATCGCGCTGTGTAAAGTCCGAAAAGCTCGCTTGGTAGTCAATACCAACCCGGAGAGGCTTTTGCAAGTAGTAGTTCAGAGAAATCCAAAAGGAATTGATTATCCGATCACGACTTAGGGGATCAGCAAAATTTACACTCAACTCGTAAAAGCTATCTAGCGTTAATTTTGGAGTTAAGGGATCTCGCCGTCCCAAAGATAGTTCCAGGGAATTCTCATTTAAAAAGCGATCGCCTGCTTTGAAGCTATCAAGGCTATGGCTGTTATTGGCATAAAATAACTGTTGATTGCTGTAACTGACTTCTCCGTACATTCGCCGTGAGAACTGCTGGTAAATACTGAGATTAAATCTCACCTGGTTGTAATTATATTGTGACTGATTGATATAACGAATGAGATTGCCATCAATTGAGCCGTTTAAATAAGTCTTAGAACCCAAAGGGAAATATGCAGAGGCTAGCGTCAGTCCAGAAATAATTAAACCATCTTCTATGGGACTATCATTTGAGGAAAAAATATTGCTCGTCTGGAAATAACCTACACCGCCTTGTAGATAGCCTATGGGTTTAAACTTAGGTACGGATTGTTTTGTCGGTGGGAGTGGCTGTTGTTCTAGGGGTCGTAACCGCACCCACAACCCCAATTCGCGATCGCTTTCAGACTCAGGTGGCTGTTTTGGCGATCGCAGCAGTTGTATTAGCCTCTGTAGCCTTTGGGACTGATTTATTTGAGGTGCATTTAACAGTTGCTCTTTTGAGTCTGGAGGAGATGTAGGCAAATTACTTGGCTGCGATTCTAACTGTGGCGGGTAATTTTGCTTTTGAGTATCTCCAGGTTCTTCGGTTACAGTTGGTGGGGCTTGAGTAGTAGCTGGTGTTTGCTGTGCCACATTTAACGGCATCTGCGAGTCTGAACTTTGCGACTCACTGGACTGCTTGCACAAAAAGTTAGTTACCTCTTGCTCTAACTTCTGACATAGCTGATAAGTTACCTGTGTCTTTGCTAAATTTTTAGAACGCCAAATATCTGTATTTGCAGATTCTGCCGCATCTACTCTAATGCAACACCAGCTTCCACCACTGGAAGCTAACAAAATACAAAAAAACAAATTCTTCCAGTTATTGAGTTGCATCTGGTTAGATCGCGTTGATCGCGTTTGGCGAATGTAGACCTATAAGCTGTATCTGAAGTTCCGACTTAGAAGATACAGCTATTGAGCGCATCTCTTTTCGTATCGTAGGTATATACTGAAACTACAAACTGAAATTGCTGCTTTTCGGATTTTCTCCCAGATTTTTTTGCAAAACTGAGATGTTTTAATTTAATTTCTGCTCAACTTTAGTGAAATACAGTCAGTGAATCATTTCACAACATATCCCTAACAACTCGTTTTCCCACATAACTGATGATCCTGTGGCTGATCTGATTAAAAAGGATTATCTGTAAGGTATTCCTGATTTAATTGTTGATATCAAATACTAACTTTGAAATCTGCTACAGATTTTATTGCATAAGATGTCAGTTTTAAAAAAAAACTTAAATAAACTAAACACCTAATTTACTTGCTATCGATTTGATGTATGTATTAAATGTAGGCTAAAATGCAAAAGAATTTAAATAGGAAAATTTATAACAATTAGCAGCAGCTTAGAGGATGTTTTAAAAGTATTTTTGGTAACATCAAACCCTCCCAAACCTAACCCCCTAGCCCTCATTTCTTCATCGGTAAGGGGGTTTAAAAGCCTCTCCCCCGTAAGGAGAGAGGGGAATGGTAGTTGGGTTTATAGTATACTTTGTAACTTTTCAAACATCCTTTTAAACTTTTAACTTTTTTGTTATTAGTTGAAGTTCATAAATTATCAAATTATGTTTCATAAATCGTTTCTATTGTTAGTAATTGGTTTATGGGGAGTTATAGTACTGCCTTTGCCAAATCGGGTAAGTGCCATAACTCCTCTAACGCGAGCGGAGATTCAAAACCTCCGTAACTTGGTACTACTGATACCCAAAGATCGACTGAAGAAGCGTCCTGCACGCAAATTAGATGCAATGACTCCTGGGGATGGGTTGTCAACTGGTCGAGCTTCCCTAGCAGACTTGCGCTTTAACGACGGTTCTTTGGCACGAGTTGGCGAACAGGCTATATTTCAATTTTTACCAAAGACTCGTAGCTTTAGACTGTCAAACGGGACTGCGTTGCTGCTTATCCCACCTGGTAGGGGGCAAACACGTATACAAACGCCAAGTGCAGCAGCAGCAATTCGTGGTTCAGCATTATTTGTACGCTACGACAAACAAACAGATACCACGATTGTGGGTGCGCTGACAAATAGCGGCATTGAAGTTTCTAATCAGGAAGCTTCTCAAACTCAGGTGCTGCAAGCAGGACAGATGATGGTTATAGTTAAAGGCGAATTTCAAGGCTTATACGATTTTGATCTGAGAAATTTTTATCAAACGAGCGATCTGGTTCGGGGACTTAATTTAACTAGGCAAAATCCTACGCCTACGGCTGATCAGGCGATCGCTAGCGTTCAAGCTGAAACTGCTGCGGCTTTGAAAGCACAGTCGCCTATTACAGGTAAGGGAGTAGTTGAAAACCCATCTTTTATAGAGCTAACTACTAGTCCTTCAACTGCTTCTACCAACGATTCCCCAATAAAGTCCATTGGAGATGATTCCCCATCAAATTCCTTCGAGGACATAAGACAAGTTCTGTCAAATACTGAGCAGCGTACTGAAAAAAATCACACTATCAGGCAAGTAAATACACCAATCCAACCTCCAGTAAATCCGCCAGTTCAACCTCCAGTTCAACCTCCAGTAAATCCGCCAGTTCAACCTCCAGTTCAACCTCCAGTAAATCCGCCAGTAAATCCGCCAGTTCAACCTCCAGTAAATCCGCCAGTTCAACCTCCAGTAAATCCTCCAGTTCAACCTCCAGTAAATCCTCCAGTCGAGCCCCCAGTAAATCCTCCAGTCGAGCCCCCAGTAAATCCTCCAGTAAATCCACCAGTCCAACCTCCAGTCCAACCTCCAGTAAATCCTCCAGTCGAGCCTCCAGTAAATCCTCCAGTCGAGCCTCCAGTAAATCCTCCAGTCGAGCCTCCAGTAAATCCGCCAGTCCAACCTCCAGTAAATCCTCCAGTCCAACCTCCAGTAAATCCGCCAGTGAAACCTCCAGAAACTACGTGAAACTACACGCATAGCGGTTTGCCGTAGGCTACCGCTCCAAGCGTAGAAGATACAGAGAGAAAAAAGAGACAAAATAAATACTGAAGTTTTTAATATTTATTTATACCTAAAACTACTGAAAAACCTATAACAACTGTTAACTACTACCTCTACAGCAACCAAAGCAAAAAGTGATATTCCCTACGACTAGAGAGCATCTGCTAACGCTAGATTAAATCAAGGACAGGACTTATACAGGGTTCACCGGATATCCTTATATAGTTCAATCACATTCTGTGTGTTAGTTCCCAGGAACTAACTTGTTGCTAAAGAGAACATAAATTTATGACTTTTGATTACGACCTGTTTGTAATTGGTGCGGGTTCTGGAGGTTTGGCGGCTTCCAAACGGGCGGCTAGCTACGGGGCAAAAGTGGCGATCGCTGAAGATGATTTAGTTGGTGGGACTTGTGTAATTCGTGGTTGCGTTCCCAAAAAACTCATGGTCTATGGCTCTCATTTTCCTGCACTGTTCAGTGACGCCGCAGGCTATGGCTGGAAAGTCGGTAATGCTGAGTTGGACTGGGAATATTTCATTACATCTATAGATAAGGAAGTTCGACGACTGTCGCAACTACATATAAGCTTTTTAGAAAAAGCGGGAGTGCAACTAATTCCTAGTCGCGCCACGTTGGTAGACCCTCACACTGTAGAAGTTGACGGACGCAAAGTTACAGCAGACAAAATTTTAATTGCTGTTGGTGGGCGTCCTGTCAAGCCAGATTTAGCAGGGATGGAATATGGGATTACCTCTAACGAAATCTTTCATCTCAAAGAACAACCAAAACACATCGTTATTATTGGTGCTGGTTATATCGGCACGGAATTTGCCTGTATTATGCGAGGTTTGGGTTCTGAGGTGACACAAATTACCAGAGGTGAAAAGATTTTGAACGGGTTTGATGAGGATGTCCGCATAGAAATCGAAGAGGGGATGACAAACCACGGAATTCGGCTGATTAAGAATAATGTGGTAAAAACAGTTGAAGGTGTACCAGAAGGGTTAAAACTGACTTTATCAGGGAATGATCAACAACCAGTAATTGCCGATGTCTTTTTAGTAGCGACCGGTCGGATTCCTAATGTAGATGGACTAGGTTTAAAAAACGCTGGGGTTGATGTTGTCGCTAGTTCTATCGAAGGGCCTGGATACCCTACCACAAGTGCGATCGCAGTCAATGAATATAGTCAAACTAGTCAAGCGAATATATTTGCCGTTGGCGATGTCACCGATCGAATTAATTTAACTCCAGTGGCCATTGGCGAAGGTCGCGCCTTTGCAGATAGCGAATTTGGCAGCAATCGGCGAGAATTCAGTCATGAAACTGTACCCACAGCAATATTTTCTAACCCAGAAGCCGCTACAGTCGGCTGGACAGAAGCCGAAGCACGGGAAAAACTCGGTGATGCTGTAACAATTTACCGCACTCGCTTCCGCCCTATGTACCATAGTTTAACTGGTAAACAAGAGAAGATAATGATGAAGTTGGTGGTTGATAGCAACACTGACAAAGTGCTAGGCGCTCACATGGTAGGTGAAAATGCCGCTGAAATCATTCAAGGTGTGGCGATCGCTGTGAAGATGGGCGCAACTAAAAAAGACTTTGACGCCACTGTTGGTATCCATCCCTCCGCAGCGGAAGAATTTGTCACAATGCGGTAATAAGAGTTAGGAGTTATGAGTTATGAGTTATGAGTTGAAGAAAGAAACTCATAACTTAAAACTTAAAATTCCTAACTTCTTCTCACTTCTAATTATCTACAGTCTTGCAATACATATATCTTCACGGCTTTGCTTCGAGTCCTAATTCTGCCAAAGCGCGGGATATCAGCGATCGCTTTGCCCAAATTCACACGAAGCTAAAAATTCCTGATTTGAATGCTGGCCATTTTTCGCAGTTGACAATCACTCGTCAGATCACTCAAGTTGCCGCAGAATTCAGCAATGATTCTACGCCAGTAACGCTGATTAGCTCAAGTTTAGGTGGTTTGACCGCTGCCCACTTGGGACAGCAATATTTACAAGTAGAACGTCTTGTGCTGCTAGCACCAGCTTTTGGATTTTTATCTCATTGGTTGCCCAAGCTAGGTGATGAAGAAGTACAGCGTTGGCAGCAAGAAAAATATATCATGGTCTACCACTATGGGGAGGAGCGAAAGCTTCCCTTAAATTACGATTTTGTTACAGATGCTGCCCAATACCAAGAGGAGCTTTTACAACGTCCTATCCCCACTCTAATTTTGCATGGAAAAAAGGATGAAGTCGTTCCCATCGAAGCTAGTCGTGACTTTGCGCGTTTGCGTCTTTGGGTGGAGTTAGTCGAACTCGCCAGTGACCACGCCTTGACTGATGTTATGCAAGAAATTTGGCAGGCAATTCGCCTCTTTTGCCAGTTACCTTGAAGTTGTAAAATATTAAACTCAGACCTAACCGAATATTTTTCAGTAAGTACAACTTAACTCGTAGATCCAAGGAGGCTATATTTACTCACTATCAAGGATGGTTAGGGGAAAATAAGTCTTTTGTGAACAGTATTGATTTAAAATCCAAAATCTAAAATCTAAAATCCAAAATTGATATGCTTCCCTTCATCCGGTCAGATTTAGCCCAATTTACCGCGTACAAAGCCCACCCCAGCAGCGATACAGCCGATTCTGTCCCCATACAGTTTGATCGACTGGATACAAATGAAAGCCCCTATGATTTACCACCGGAGTTAAAAGAGAAGCTGGCCTGGACGTATCAGCAAGTAATTGAAACAAATCGTTATCCTGATGGTGGACATGAAACACTTAAGGATGCGATCGCCGAATACGTCAATGAATCAGCCGGTCTGTCGCTATCCAATACTGCTGCCAATATTTCTGTGGGCAATGGTTCAGATGAACTAATCCGCTCTTTATTAATCGCCACCTGTCTAGGAGGAGAAGGTTCAATTCTAATTGCCAATCCCACTTTCTCTATGTACGGAATTTTGGCACAAACTTTGGGCATTCCTGTAGTGGCGGTGGGTAGAAATGAAACAAATTTTGAAATTGACATAAGCGCCGCCCAGTCTGCGATCAAACAAACTCAAAATCCTCCCATTCGTGTATTTTTTGTAGTACACCCCAATTCACCGACTGCCAATAGTTTAACTACGGTAGAGTTGACATGGTTAAAAAGTCTGAGTGAGCATATTTTGGTAGTAATTGATGAAGCTTACTTTGAGTTCAGCCAAACTACCCTAGTAGGTGAATTAGCACAGCATCCCAATTGGGTAATATTACGTACTTTTTCTAAAGCCTTCCGATTGGCTGCTCTCCGTGTTGGTTATTGCGTCGGTCATCCGGAAGCGATCGCTATTTTAGAAAAAGTTCGCTTACCTTACAATCTGCCCAGCTTTTCCCTAGCAGCAGCATTAGTTACTTTACAAAACCGTACACTTTTGTTGGAGTCAATTCGCCAAACCCTGAGTGAACGAGCCAAACTCATCGAAATTTTATCCCAGCAACCAGAACTACAAATTACCACAAGCGCTGCTAACTTTATTTACCTACGTCTTAAAGCAAATGGCTTTAATTCACAAGAGGCTGCATTAAAAACCTTCCACCAGAAACTTAGAACACTCGGAACTCTTGTGCGACACATTAGCGGAGGATTGCGAATTACTGTAGGAACGATAGAGGAAAACGCGCGCACTGTTAATCGAGTCCAAGCTGCTTTGGCAAATTTGGAATTTTAGCAATTTACTCAGTAATTAAATTGGCTGTCCATCTCACTGCCCAAACGGCGTACTATTCCCACTGTTTGTGGTAAGACACCTACTAAAAGAGCAAAAGCAACATCTGGCAAAAGAGCCACTATTTCTGGTGGGAAGTATTGTTCAAATTGATCGAGAATTTTCTGAACTCGCTGCCCAGGCACTGGGTTTTCTGTAATTTGTTTGATTAATCGAATCCACTGTCGCCTAATCTTGTAAGCATTCTGGCGTTCTTCATTAGATTCAGGAGTTAATAAAGAAAAATTACCTATGGGCAGTGCCCTTTGGCAATCACAATCGTAATCCCCACCTACAGCAGCCCCAGGCCCAGCAAACTCTGCATGGTAGCGTTTAAAGAGGATTAATCCATTTTGTCTACGACTATTGACAATGAAAACTTCTCCACTGTGTAAACGTGTGAGGATATCCGAGCCTTGCGATTGCTCAGTTCCATCTGGCATGACAACAGAGTCAAGGAAATTAGTTTCAGGGTAATAAGTTGATACCATAGAGGTTTGATAGCGTCGATGCTGTTCGCTATCCATGTTTTTTAGACTTTCAACGAATTTGGTAGTACTATGCACTTCAAAAGGGAACTAACTGTTATGTCAAATCAGATTTTTGAATTCTTTTATTATCAAGAATCTTTCGGTCAACTTAATTAAAATACTAATAAATAGGCATTATTTAGTAATTGAGTGATTATATTTTATGAGATATAACTATATTTGTCTGTAAACTCTACAAGTGTTTTATTAAAGTTTTTATAAAGATGAATATCTGAATTACAAAGTTATTATGAGTTATTGCTGATTTCCTAAGGGTAATTTTACCGCTATTTCCATTATAATTTATCTATATATATAAAATAGTCGAAAATACTTTCTTTTTTGTTTAATGACGAATTAAAAAGGTCAAAACTTAACATTTAATCATTTAAGTGGAGTTTTTAAAAGTTCCACTTTTATTAAAATGACGAATGGGAATATCTGTAAAAAGTCTAAAGAAAATATCCTGATAAAAATTCACCAAAGCTATACACATCTAACTATTTAGCTAATATGGCTGAGTTTTAAATTAGGTTATTTTGTACTTTGAGCGTCTATATTGGTGATATATTTTATCCCAAGTAATTACAACATCAAAATTTATAGCAAAATAAAATTCAAATAGTGGAATCATCACTCAGATGCTTGTGCAATAACATCTGGCTTGAACGTCTTAGGAAAAATGTATTCCAATT
The DNA here is from genome assembly GCF_036919595.1 of Nostoc sp. GTDB lineage: Bacteria > Cyanobacteriota > Cyanobacteriia > Cyanobacteriales > Nostocaceae > Nostoc. The sequence goes on from NZ_JBALCO010000016.1 coordinate 51,771, forward strand.
CGATTCGACTTTATGCACCCGATATCCCAGCTTGAAATAAAGTTGCCTTGCTTGATGGTTATTTTCCAAAACGTGGAGATATAAGTCTTCAAATCCCCACTCGCGAGAGACTTTTTCACAGCTAGTCAGTAAGCCCGAAGCTACACCATGTCTACGGAATTTTGGGTGAACCGCTAAATTAGATAAGTAAGGAAAACCCATGCCGACCTGGCTCCACGAATCACTGTAACGTACACCCAGTTCCACACTTCCCACTAAGTTATTAGCCGCACCAGTAGTAGCTTCAAAGGCAACTAAACAAATATGACGCGGCAAAGGTGATGCCATGCGATGCCTTAAGTCTTCGTAAATACCCAGACGTAGCAATGGGAAAGCCCATCCCCACATACCCTGTTGGGAGTGAAAGCTTTCAGCAATAATTTGGGCAACACCGATCAAATCAGCAGGTATAGCTGTACGAATTTGAAATTGGCAGCAAGCTGGATTGATTGGCTGTTGCTGGTATGGATGAAAAAACCGATATTTCAAGGCTAGTTTAGGATTGATTTTATTCAACGAAAGTTTTCTCAAATATCCTCAAACACCATTTAAACTGAATAAAAACTTTATATCTGCCCAGGAGATTGAACTGACTTAAGATTGCTAATTCGCTTTTGCTTTTGGAGCCGACAAAGTTTTACACTTTAGTTTAAGGCTTTATAGCCTGTATTTTTGAAAGAGTCTTAGAAGTTACAGCTTCATAAATCTACAATTTTAAGTTCAGTTGGTTCAAGTGCATCCCTCGCTTTAGCTAGAGAGGATATCAGCCTGTTTACCACAAAAACATCTGTAAAGTGGTAGAGGTTGAGGTGAATGGGCAGAGAAATAGCATAACCTGTCGGTAGGCAGGATCTACAAAATTGTTAGGTAAGTACACCAACGGCAAACTCTGGTTTCAAACCACCCTTGGTTGCAGTACCGAACTCATTTTTACAATTGCCGCTACACTAACACGACTTTGCTACTGAATCATAGGAACAGGCTGTACAGTAATTGGGGTAAGAATCTGCAAGGTTCCCTAATTCCTAATATCCAACTTTTCAACCACTATCACTTGTCTTAATGATAGTTCTGATTGCTAAATTGGAAAGAGATATTTGTCTAATAGTATACTTTAGCTTTAAATCTTATTATTTTAATTTTGCTGACTTTACCATGACTACCATAAATAAAATTTACCTGCAAGTGTTAGTACAACTCCTGGGAAGGGAAAACTTAATATGCAGCTTCATCTGGATTTTTCAGCTAGCTATGAGTGCTGTATGTAGTATCAGAGATTGCTCACAGGAGGTAAAGGAAGATTTGGCAAGCAAGCATCGACTCTGTAACCCTAAAACTGACCATGAAAGCAATTACATTGCACCAAAGCAAACGGTAATCGGCATAAGCCATTGAGACAAATTACTGTGAGTAAACGCTCCTACACTCAGCAGTCATGTAGCCAAAGAGCCTTATCGGTCGAAATGCTCTGCTCTTACCTGACTCAGAAAAATCCTTACCTGATCAGATTATTCTTTATCCGACTGCCGTTGCAGCAGGAAAGCGGTGCATGAAATCCCAAGCAAACAGTAAGCCTAAAATTTTGGTTGTCGATGATGAACCAGACAACCTTGACTTGCTTTACCGCACTTTCTATCGCGACTATAAGGTGCTGAGGGCAGCCTCTGGCCCTGCGGCACTCGATCTGCTGGCTCAAGAGGGAGAAGTCGCAGTGATCATCTCCGATCAGCGGATGCCGATGATGAGCGGTACAGAATTTTTGAGCCTAACAGCAACTCAATATCCAGATATTATCAGGATTATTTTAACTGGCTACACCGATGTCGAAGACCTGGTGGAAGCAATCAACGCTGGTAAGGTATTTAAATATGTCACTAAACCGTGGGAAGCCGAGGAACTCAAAGCAGTGGTACGCCAAGCTTTGGATACCCACAATGTCCTAAAAGCCCGCACCCGCGAACTTACCCGCACACTCCGGCAAGAATCACTGCTAAATACCGTCACAAATACGATTCGCAGTGCTTTAGACTATCGCCAAATTTTACAGGCAATTGTAGATACAGTAGGCCATATGTTGGAGGTGGATGTCTGCCTGTTGCGTCCCTTCCAAGATGAGCAGTTGGCGGATAAAGGATTTATTTATCAGAAGGCTCTGGAAGAAAAAGAACACGGGGACACGGGGATATGGGGACACGGAGATCAGCAAATCAATTTTCCTCTTGTCCCCCCATCTCCCTCTCCTCCTATCCCTCCGTCCTCCCTCCTGGCTCAAACGGTGTGGGAAACCCGCGAAGTCCAGGTAATTCACGATGTGATCGATGATGAGCGCATTCACGGTAAAACTCCCGAACTGCGCCAACGTGGGGCAGCTTTTGCTGCTGCTAACATTTGTTCTAGTTTAGTTGTGCCATTGATCTGCCAACAAGAACTGATGGCAGTACTGGCACTGCACCAGTGTTCTCTGCCTCGCTTTTGGGGGGATGATGAGGTGCAGCTAGTGTTGATGGTAGCGGATCAGGCAGCTTTAGCTTTGTCTCAAGCTTATGCTTACGAACAAGTACGTGCTCTTGCCAAGCGAGAAGCCCTAATTAATACGATTACTAGCGCGATTCGCTCTAGCTTAGACCCTCAAGATATTTTTGCGGCTATTACCCAGCAATTGGGGCAAGCCTTACAAGTCGATGGCTGTGTCCTGTCTTTGTGGACAGAGGAAGATGAATTTGTCCAGTGTGTGGGCTTGTATGACAGTTTTCAACAGCCGGAAAATTTGCGTAGGCACAGCTCGCCGCATGCATTGCTAGCCCCAGAGAAAAATTTAAATAATAATAACCTATTAACTCAGAGATTACCCTACTCTCATGCATCTATACAGGAGAATCCAATCCTCCAACAAATGCTACAGACACATGAACCAGTGGTAATTGGTAATGTGGGTCATTCTCCCTCACAAGTGAACGGTTTTGATTTACCTTTAAAAATGCCAGCGCGATCGCTAATGTTTGTGCCATTATTGGCTGATGGTAAATGTATCGGTAGTATTACTTTGCATGAAGGTAACAAAGTCCGTAGATGGCTGTCATCTGATATCAATTTGGCGAAAGCAGTAGCAGCTCAAGCAGCGATCGCTGTGCAGCAGTCACACTTATATCAAAAAACTCGTCAACAAGCTGAACGCTTACTGGAACTAGATAAACAAAAAACCGAATTTTTCCAAAATATTTCCCACGAGTTTCGCACTCCTATTACCTTGATTCAAGGGCCTTTAGAGTCGGCGGTGGCGGCTGGTGAAGGATTATCTCACTCCCAAAGTGCGATCGCCCTGCGTAACTCCCGTCGCCTGCTGCGACTGGTAAATCAATTGCTAGATTTACAACGCCTGGATGCGGGGAGAATGCAGCCTAGTTTCCGCCCTTGCGATATAGTCGAATTTGTCAGTCAAATTGTTGAATCTTTTCGTCCCTACTGTGAGAAAAAGGGACTGCATTTAGTCACTCAGTTAGATGAATGTTCTACGGTGTACTTAGATATGGAAAAATTTGACAAGGTGGTTTACAACCTCCTGTCAAATGCCATGAAGTTCACTCCTGAAGGTGGCACGATCAGCATTAGACTAAAATCTGAAAATGACCGTTGCATACTGCAAGTACAAGACACTGGTATTGGCATTGTTAAAGAACAAATTCCTCACCTATTTGAGCGCTTCCGCCAAGCTGAAGGTTCAGCAAACCGATCCTATGAAGGCAGTGGTTTGGGTTTAGCTTTAGTTAAAGAATTGGTAGAATTACATGGTGGTGAAGTCACTGTAGAATCAGTTTATGGCGAAGGCACTACCTTTAGTTTATGGCTTGTTACTGGAAATGCTCATTTACCCGCACCGCAAGTACTAGAAACGCCTACCGAACTGAACACGAGCCGCGCTAGCGTAGAATTGGCTGATTTAGAACTGGTAGACTCAACAACAGACAATATTGAAGATATTACAAGAAACTTCTCGCCCAGTATTGATACTCAAGACTCAGCACTTAAGACTCAGCAACGCCAGACCGCTCAACAGGGGGAACCCCTGCATACGGCTGGGTCCTCAATTCTAGTTGTAGATGATAACCCGGATTTGCGAACCTATGTATCTGAAATTTTCCGCCGCAATGGCTATCATGTACAGACAGCTCGTAATGGTTATGAAGGGTATGGGATAGCTAGGGAAATTATACCCAGCTTGATTGTGACTGACTTAATGATGCCCTTGGTGAGCGGACTTGAGATGATTCAGATGATCCGCCATGAGGAGAAGTTGAAAGGAACACCAATCATTCTGCTGACAGCGAAAGTTGACGAGGAAACCCGCATCGAAGGTACAGAACATGGGGCGGATGCTTATTTAGCAAAACCATTCAATGATCGGGAACTTTTAGCGGAAGTTCGGAATCTTTTAGCATTGAAAGAAAATGAACGACGAATCGTGGAGTTAAATACTTATCTAACAGAATCGGTGCTAAAGCGCTTTTTGCCGACTGTATTGGTGCAAAAAGCCGCAACCGGAGATTTAACGTTAGATTTGCGCCCAGAACCACGCTTAATTACAGTTTTGTTTAGTGACATTGTGGGTTTTACACAGCTAGCAAATACCCTCAGATCCCGGCGAGTAGCAGAGTTGCTAAATGAATATTTAGAAGCCATGACTAAGGTTGTGTTTGGCAATGGCGGTACTGTAGATAAATTTATGGGAGATGCTATCTTAGCTTTATACGGAGCGCCGGAAGAACTAACTCCTAATGAACAGGTGCGTCGTGCCATCAATACAGCAAGAGCAATGCACCGCTCACTGGCTGACTTGAACCAGCGCTGGCGAGACCAAGGTGTATTTGATGGCGATAAACTTACTAACGTCCAGTTCCGGTGCGGTATCCATCAAGGTACAGCTGTTGTGGGAATGTTTGGTAGTGCTGAACGTGCTGATTATACAGCCATTGGTCCAAGTGTGAATATTGCTGCAAGGTTACAAGCTGCTGCCCTTCCCGGTACGATCCTGGTTTCTGCTGCCGTGGCAGATTATTTGCAGGAAGAAGAAATTACTAAAGGTAGTCCGCTAGAACTTAAAGGAGTAGATGAAACAGTTTTGACTTTCGCTGTTACACCAGAGATAATGGTTAATCGCTAAAATTTAGACTGGTATTTTAAAGCATTACCAATGAGTAAGAGTGCCTAATCATATCCAGTTTATATAATATGATACCATCGGTTGCAGACACAACTCCAATTTCAGCCAAGGTCTGGAGGCGACACACTGACCCACCAGGTTTATGGATTTCTGTCGTTATAGGTTCAGTCTCTCTGCACTTGCTGGCGTTCTGGCTAATGCGCTCATCTAATGCATTTAGTTTGTGGTTTCCCCAGCAAAGTCAATCTGTTGTTCCTATTGAATTGATAGACATTGCTCCCAAAACAAAATCAATAACCAAATCAAAATCAACAGCAAAAACTGTTTCGCCAAAGCTACTATCCTCAACTCAAAAGTCTGTACCAGCACGTTCACTACAAACAGCACGAACTACGCCCAGAAATCAAGATTTTGGCGCAATAAATTCTGCTGAGAATCTCCAGCAAAAGAGCCGAACTTACACCTTTCAATCTAATAGCCGACCCTTTAGGCAGCAGAGAGTTCTTACAGCCACACCAAAACCTACATCTGCACCGAAACCTACACCTATAGCCACACCGAAACCTACAGTTCTAGTCGGTAGTCTACCTTGGAACCGCCGTCAAGAAATCAAACTGGGAAAGGGAACACCACTATCAACAGGTATTCCATCAAATTCACCAGTTTCGGAAGCTGAAAACAGAGAAACTCCGCCACGCACCCCCACTCAGGAAACTCCAGCAACTCCGACTAAAGAAACTCCATCAACTCGAACTAGGGAAACTCCCGCAACTCCGATTAAAGAAACTCCATCAACTCGAACTAGAGAAACTCCAGCAACTCCGACTAAAGAAACTCCATCAACTCGAACTAGGGAAACTCCAGCAACTCCGACTAGAGAAACTCTACCAACTCGAACTAGAGAAACTCCAGCAACTCCGACTGGGGGAGCATCGGTAGCAATAGTAGCTCCTTTGCTTAGAGATAAAGTCAGTAACTTAATACAATCAGGAAGATTACGACAAGATGCTTTACCAGACGTTATCGCTTTATACAGAGGAAGCAACACAAAACAATTGGACTCAAGTTTTCTCCCCAGCGATTCCAAAGTTAAGCCTGCACAGCTCCTTGCTAGCTTAGTAATTGATAACAAGGGCAACTTTCAACAGGCTTTAGTCATAGAAATAGAACCAGCAACATCACAAAGTGAAAAAAGCACATATGAGCGAATTCTCAACGAAGTTTTCAAAACAGAAAACTTTCTTGCCGCTCACAACAACGATGGCACAAAACCAGATTTGAGCAATCTGTATGTATGGATCAAAATCCAACCTGCAAATTCCAACTAAATGCTTCAATTTTTGCAAAAACTGTGTTATATTTATAGGGTTGGAATTTTGCGGGCGTAGTTTAGTGGTAAAACTATAGCCTTCCAAGCTATTAATGCGGGTTCGATTCCCGCCGCCCGCTTATAAAAAGCTCTTAAGTGCATTAATCCACCTGAAATTTTAATTAGACAAGGGGCAAAAATTTTATATTTAATTTCGCCTAACTACTTATGTAGTTATCACAATACCTACAGGTAGATAATAAATAGCAAGGCAAGCCAACCTAATACTGCATTGTGTGTCGGGCTATTTTTGATCGGGTGTCTAATCTGCCCAGTCAATGCAAGTCTGATGTTAAATAGCTTAATTATTGCTTTTCTTTACCAAGAAATAGCCATAATTGGTAAACAAATAAAAAATAGAGGAATATCGCACAGCTTTAATTTCCGAGTATCCCTCATTGCTCTCACATCAACAATAGAAATATTTATCTATTTATCCAAATCTGCCGCTAACGTAATCTTTAGTATCTTGCTGCTGAGGATTGTTGAAAATTAGTTCTGTTGCGTCGTACTCTACCATGTACCCGTTACGACCTCCAGTTTCTGTAGTTTTAACATTAAAAAAGGCTGTTTTATCAGAAACTCGCGCTGCTTGCTGCATATTATGGGTGACGATAACGATTGTATATTGCTCTTTAAGTTGGTGAATAAGTTCTTCAACCCGTAACGTGGAAATGGGGTCGAGGGCAGAGCAAGGTTCATCCATTAATATAACTTCAGGTTGGACTGCGATCGCTCTTGCAATACATAACCTCTGTTGTTGTCCACCTGATAAAGACGAGCCACTTTGTCGCAGTTTATCTTTTACTTCGTCCCACAAAGCCGCTTGCCGCAAACTCCGTTCTACCAATTCATCCATATTACCTTTGTAGCCGTTGATTTTGGCTCCAAAAGCAATATTGTCATAAATTGATTTTGGAAACGGGTTTGGTCTTTGAAAGACCATCCCAATTCTGCGACGCACTTCTACAGGATCAATATCGGATGCATACAAGTTTTTATCGTAAAAAAGTATTTTACCTTCTGCCCGAAATGACTCAATCAGGTCATTAAGGCGGTTATAGCATCGCAACAATGTACTTTTACCACAACCAGAAGGGCCAATAAAGGCTGTCACCTGATTTTTCGGTATATCTAGCCAAATATTCTGCAAGGCTAAAAATTTGCCGTAGTAAACGTTGAGGTTTTCGGTGCGTAAAACGGTTTGAGTATCATTCACTGTGCTAACATTGGTAGCCATAAATTAAGTGCAGTATTAGTTTTAACGATACAAATCCGCCATGTAAATTGCTATTTCACTAAGCTTTCTTACGAGTTGCCCAGCGGGCGATGATACTTGTGATTAGAACCATCAATACCAAAATCAAAGATGCTGCCCAAGCTAGTGATTGCCAATTTTTAAACGGAGAAATAGCGTATTTGTAAACCAAAACAGCAAGGGAAGCTGTGGGTTCAAATAAGCTACCAGGCCAAAAATTGGAAAAAAGAGCGGTAAATAGTAAAGGTGCGGTTTCTCCAGATGCTCTGGCGATCGCTAGTGTTGCCCCTGTTACAATTGCAGGTAAGGCTGCTGGCAACACTACTTGTGTTACTGTTTGAAAGTTAGTTGCTCCTAACCCTACAGATGCTTGTCGCAAATCTTGCGATACTAACTGCAAGGCTTCATCAGTGGTTCGGACAATAATTGGCAACATCAAAATTGCCAGTGCAAACCCTCCACCTAGAGCAGAATATGATCCTAAGTTTAACTTTACCAGTGTCAAAACTACAATGCCATAGGCAAATACCCCAGCAATAATTGACGGAACTCCACTCAGCACGTTAGCCGCAAAACGTACCCCTCTCGCTACTTGGGCGGAGCTAAATTCTGTGATGTAAATCGCCGCTAAAATACCAAACGGGATACTAATCACCGCAGCAATTCCTACCATTAATAGTGTGCCCAAGATTGCATTACCAAACCCTCCTCCCTGCTGTAGAGCTTTGGGTGGCAGTTCAAAAAAGACGCTGGGACTTAAACTGCTAAAGCCTTGAATAATGACGTAAGAAAGCACTGCTATCAAAGGCACAAGTGCCAATACCCCACAGATAAATGCGATTACGGTCATTACTGTATTAAACAGTGTTCTTTGAGACATGGGAGCGCGAGTTAGACTGCGCTCTGGAAAACTAGAAGTCATAATTCAACCCAAAACTAAGCTACAGTCGCTTGACTCTTAGAACGATAAACTCGGCCATGATATTTACTACCAGGGTCAAGAAGAATAGAACTAAAGCAGCGTACATTAAAGCCGAAACTTGCAAACCACTAGCTTCTGAAAATTGATTTGCTAGTAGAGAAGAAATCGTATTGCCTGGTGCTAACAGTGAGATACTAATGTTGTTGGAATTACCAATCAACATTGTTACAGCCATTGTTTCTCCCATTGCCCGACCGAGTGCCAACATCACAGCACTAACTATCCCTGAAAAGGCTGCTGGAACCAGAATTTGCAAAATCGTTTCCCATCTGGTTGCTCCTAGTCCTACGGCGGCTTGACGCAAACTGGGGGGTATAGAAATCAAGGCATCGCGTGATAGGGCTGTGATGATGGGCAAAGTCATAATTGCTAATATGACTCCCGCCGGCAACATTCCTGGCCCTGTAGGGGAGGTACTAAAAAATGGTATCCAGCCAAAGTAACTATTGAGCCATTTTCCCAAGTTAGTTAAGATAGGCACTAAAACAAAAATACCCCAGACGCCGTAAACGACGCTGGGAATAGCTGCGAGCAGTTCTACCGCAAAAACCAGTACCAACTTGACTTTTGCAGGTAAAAAATCCTCACTTAGTACAATAGCCGTACCAACCCCTATCGGTACAGCTATCAACAGACCAATAAAAGAACTCAAGAGAGTTCCATAAATTTGAGGTAGCACCCCATAGCTATCATTAACTGGGTTCCAAGTCGTGTTAGCTAAAAAGCTAGCCCCAAACTTTTGGATGGCAGGCCAAGAAGCAATTGCAACCTGCAAGCCAATCCATAATAAAGTGGCAGCAACCCCAAAGGCGAAAATTTTAGTAAGCCAAATAAAACCCTGATCTAGAGATTTTTCTACATCAGAGCGATTTTTTGTCGCTGATGAAATGTTTTGAGAATTTGTAGTCATGACTACCGACTTTCACAATTAAATCAGAAGAAAATGTAGGAGGCAACCAGATCAATAAAATTGTTGCTTCATCGTTTTTTGAAACTGAGACACTGGTAACACAGAGTTTCAATTTACGAATGCTTATAGTCTAGTAAGCAGCCTAAAAATTATTGTCTAGGAATACCTCATGTCTTGACTGTGGCTACTTGCTAGCCCTAGTGCCACTACCGACAGCAATTTTATAATCTGGACTAATTTGATCGGCAGCAGCAGCCACCTTTGTAATCACGTTATCGGGTAGAGGAATATATCCTAGTGTAGTAGCCTGCTTTTGACCATCGGTTAAGGCGTATTCGATCGCAGCTTCAACTGCCTTAGCTTTTGCCGCATTGGGATATTTCTTGTAAGCCAAAATCCAGGTGTAAGTGACGATAGGATAGGAATCAGCCCCTTCTGGATCGGTAATGAAGACGCGGAGATCAGGGGGTAGAGTTACTGATGCCAGAGTTTTAGAGGCTGACTCCTCACTAGCTACAATAAACTTACCGCCTTTGTTTTCCAAAGCAGCAAACTTGAGACTATTTTGTTTGGCATAGCCATACTCGACATAACCGATAGAACCTTGTGTTTGTTGAATTTGGGCAGTGACACCCTCATTCCCCTTAGCACCAACTCCCGTAGGCCAGTTGACAGTTTTGCCTTCACCAACTTTAGTCTTCCACTCCGGGCTAACAGCGCTGAGGTGTTTTGTAAACACACCTGTTGTTCCGCTACCATCTGAACGATAAACAACTGTGATTGGCAGTTTAGGAAGCTTTGCACCTGGGTTAGCCTTGGCAATTTGGGGATCATCCCAAGACTTGATTTTGCCTAGTAAAATATCGGCGTAAACGGCTCGTGGTAGTTTTAGTTCTGCAACATCTGGCAAGTTGTAAGCTAGCACGATGCTACCAGCAGTTACAGGTAGTAAAATAACGCCTCTATCTGCTGGCACCTTCTGGATTTCTTCATCCTTCATGGCAACATCGCTGGCACCAAAGTCTACAGTCCCTTTGATAAATTGCTCAACTCCAGCACCGCTACCAACTGAGGCATAGTCAACTTGCAGATTTGGATATTTTTTATTTAGATCCGTAAACCATGTATCATACAGTGGTGCTGGAAAAGACGCACCAGCCCCGCTTAATTTTATATTTCCACCCAAATCTAATTTGGTTGGGCTGGAGGCAGTAGTATCTGTAGCAGTACCAGAAGGTGTGTCCTTGGTGGCTGTATTATCTGAGTTTTGCTGTCCGCCACATGCAGCTAGGCTGATTGTCAGTGCTAACACTGAAATTGAACCTGTGAGGCGATGAATTTTCATTACACTAAGACGTGAGGGCATCGCTATCAATTTGAGTAACTTTGCAGGTAAGCGCTTCTAAGGATACCCCTAAAGGATAATGGTTAAGGTAAAGGTTAGGTTAATAAAGCAAAAAAGTGCTTGTTTTTTTTGATGAAGAACAAGCACTCGTTTCTACTTTTGCTTGATAAAATTAATACTGCTGCTTTAGTTATCCGTTACAAAGAGTACCACAGTAATTTTGTTACAGATATTTACAAAACTCTATAAATAATGTAAATTTATTGGTCAATTCATAAAAAAATATGTAAGTGTGGTATCATTAAAAACTTCAATTTGGGAATTTATGAAATTTGTTTGTGTTTATCAGCCTAAACAAACTTAAAGTCATAACTAAACAATCTAAGTTTAGCCAGTGAACTTACTGTTTAGAGAAAGCATAAAATAATAAATTGCCTATTTTTATAGAGAGGAGGCGGGGCGATCGCTAAAAAATAGTGAATTAAGGAATTATCTTTAACACTTTGTAGCAGAATTTGGCGCTGAATCTAAAAACTTAGTTTAAATCCTAAATTTTGCTAATCTTAACACCTATTAAGTCAAATACTATAATCAGACTACGCTTCAGTCAATAAAATTACAGCTATAGACACCTAAGCCATAATTCGCAGAACTGAAAAGTTACATACCAAAAAGGCAAAAAAAAATATGCTAATTCTTAGAGGATGTTTTAAAAGTCGTAGAGTATACCAAAAACCCCACTTCCATTCCTCTAACAGAAGTGGAGAGAGGCTTTTAAACCCTCATTACCTTGTAGGGAAGGACTGCTCACAGGGCTAGGTTTCTGAAAATTTGATGTTAGCAATAATACTTTTAAAACATCCTCTTAGAAGTGTCAGTACAAATTTCATTTCAATACTAATGAACATATTAGTTGCTGTTGGTTTTCTCTTTTGCCTTTCCCCGGTTGTCTGATAAATGTTTGCTGCTTCCAATCAATTACTATGGTCCATGATTGGCTTACTCCTGACAATGGGTAGCACCTTCCTAGAAGCTTATGGCATTACCTTACCTTGGAATTGGAGTAAGCACGGAATTCAGACTTTTTCTTTAGGTGTCACTTTTCAAATTGGCGCAGTACTGTTGGTGGGTTGTTTAGGGGGCAAAAATGCCGGTGCGCTCTCGCAAATTGCCTATTTAGTGATGGGGTTAACCTTATTACCTGTATTTGCCGATGGAGGTGGTCTTGGTTATGTTAAGCTATCTCAGTTTGGTTATCTACTAGGTTTTATTCCTGGAGCTTGGATTTGTGGTTTCTTCGCCTTTAAAGCTAGACCTCGACTAGAAACTCTCGCCTTTAGTTGCATCTGTGGCTTATTAACTCTCCACCTATGGGGTATTACTTATTTAATTATTAGCTATATTTTTCAGTGGAAAGGTACAGAAAATCTACCATTAATGCAAGCAATCCTCAGATACTCCTGGTTTGCACTACCAGGGCAATTAAGTGTAGTCTGTGCCGTTACCGTAATAGCATATGTATTGCGTCACTTAATGTTTTATTAGTTATAAAGGGGCTAGAAATTTAAAATTTTTCTAATCCCTATACCTTACTACTTAGTCCCTAGTCCCTAGTCCCTAGTTTCATGCGTTTAAAAAATCGCCTTTTCTGGATCGCTGCCTTCATAGCTTTTTTCTTAGACCAAATAACAAAATACTGGGTGGTGCAAACCTTTAGCTTGGGGCAGACATTACCACTTTTACCTGGGATATTTCACTTCACCTATGTCACTAACACTGGTGCCGCTTTTAGTCTGTTAAGTGGGAAAGTAGAGTGGTTGCGCTGGCTATCTTTAGGAGTGAGTTTAGTATTGATAGCCTTGGCCTTATTTAGTCCAATGTTAAATTTGTGGGATCAGTTAGGCTATGGCTTGATTTTAGGTGGAGCTATGGGCAACGGTATTGATCGCTTTGTTTTAGGCTATGTCGTTGATTTTCTGGATTTTCGCCTGATTAACTTTGCTGTATTTAATGTGGCAGATTCATTTATTAGTATTGGTATTGTTTGCCTGTTAATTGCTTCCTTGCAAAAAACACCGACTTCAACTGGCAGGCCGCATTAAACTATTAAGCCTGGGATGATTAATCCCAGGCTATTGATTACAGAAATCCTTGCTCAGTCCTATATGCCAAGACTTTATCTATAGGTTGCAGCAATTATGGTTTGTCATCTTACACCAGTTCGCATAACTGGTGCAAGAGGTCAAGATGCAGCGGCGATCGCTAATGACAAACTAGTATTCAGATTATGCCCCAGATTTTAATTTAATTGCCTGTGGTAGGAGTTTTTGGCGAACTTGGAGTACTGGGAGATCCTGGTTCGGTAGTGCTGCCAGGAGTACCAGACTCAGGTGGAGTTGTTGAGCTTCCTGGTTCGGGATTGATTTCAGTAGTGCCAGACTCAGGTGAAGTTGGGTTTCCTGGTACGGTACTGCTACCAGGAGTGCTAGATCCAGGTGGGGTAATGCTTCCTGGTGCTGGAGTTAAGTTGCCAGGAGAGCCAGGTTGAGCTGGGGTAAGGGTTCCTGGTTCGGTAGGACTACCAGGAGAGCCAGGTTCAGATGGGGTAACGGTTCCTGATCCTGGAGTTAAGTTGCCAGGTTCAGATGGGGTAACGGTTCCTGATCCTGGAGTGCTTTCGGGAGTGCTAGATCCACGTGGTGTTCTGGTTCCTGGTCTGGTTCCTGGTGCAGTTGTACTATCTGGAGTAGTAGTGGTGCTACTGGGCGTGGTTTCTGCAGGAGCTGTAGTGCTACTAGGAGCGCTACTAGGGACGACTGCTGTGCCGCCGGGACAGCGGGAATTGAGCGGAAAATACTCGCACAGAATTTTCATCCCTTCTGGCGACATCTTGATTTCCGTTGGTGCACTAGTAGAGTCGCTACTGGATTGGGCTATGGGGGATTTACTAGATTCGGCTACGGCAATATTAGTGGTGAGAGCCAAAGATAGAGCTGTACCAATCAGGCTCAGAGATTTTCCCATCATTCTAAAATTCACCTCAACGGAACACTCGGCCCATTAAAACAGACAATAAGATTTAGAAAATCTTCCTAAATGAAGATATTTAGGTTTGTTTCAGAATATGTGGATATGTAAAATCGGTAAAAATTAAATCTCTTGTTTTTTAATGACTAGTGTTTAAAAATACAAGATTAAAAAATATTTTTGTAGTTATTGAACTAGTAATAGTAGATAAAACAAGTCTTTTAGAATAGATAAAAAACTTCTGCCTCTGGAGATAAGTGATAAAAATAACAAATTAATTTAAAATTAAAAGTAAAATAAAGTATAAAATAGCGCAAAAAGTTCCGTATAGCTAATTTATGCTTTGGCTTATGAGTAAAATGATGAAAGACTAACATCTAAATTGTAATTCGCCCGATTCTTCACTAAAAAGTGTGATGTGAATAGCCGATGAGTTCACCCCAACCCCCCCACAAGCCACAAACGTTACTAGGTCAACTGACTCAAGCAGTACATACGATTCAAGCTAGGGTCGATTTTTCCAAATTGGCGCTCAAGCCTAATGCCAAGGTACCGGAACTTTGGGTGCAGGATGCGGGGGCGGATAAGGCAGAGGTATATCCACTGTTGGGCGATCGCTATATTCTAGGTCGTAGCTCTAAATCCAGCGATATCGTCATCCGTAACCCTGTTGTCAGCCAAATTCACTTATCGCTATCGCGGAATTCTACTCAGCGTACACCAGTTTTCATTATCAAAGATGAAAACTCCACCAATGGCATTTATCGTGGCAAGCGTCGTGTCAATTCCTTGGAACTACGTCACGGCGATATTTTCACACTGGGTCCTCCAGAACTTGCCGCTTCTGTGCGGTTGCAATACGTCGATCCACCAGCCTGGTATGTCAAAGCTGCAAGTTGGACAGCTTATGGTGTCGGTGGTGTCAGTGCCCTGTTAGCGTTAGTGATTGGCGTTGAATGGCTGAAATTTTCAGTTAAACCTCTACCTACAGCTACACGCGCCCCAGTAGTTGTTTACGCTCGTGATGGAGCCACCCCGCTAAGAGAGCCTCGAACTATCTCTCACGTAGATATAAAGCGATTAGAGGAATTTGGCCCTTATTTGCCTGCTGCGGTGGTGGCTTCAGAGGATAGTCGTTATTACTGGCACTTTGGTGTTGACCCTCTAGGGATTTTACGAGCCGTGTTGATTAATAGCCGTAGCGGAGATGTGCAACAAGGAGCCAGCACTGTTACCCAGCAAGTTGCCCGCAGTTTGTTCCGCGAGTATGTAGGCAGACAGGATACCCTTGGACGCAAATTGCGGGAGGCAGTTGTCGCCCTGAAGTTAGAAACCTTTTATAGCAAAGATGAAATTTTGCTGATGTACTTAAATCGGGTTTTTTTGGGGGGAGATACCTCTGGCTTTGAAGATGCATCCCGGTATTACTTTGAGAAATCGGCTAAACAATTAACTTTGGCAGAAGCAGCAACATTGGTAGGAATTTTACCAGCTCCCAATGCTTTCGATTTTTGTGGGGATGGGCCAAATAAGCTACAAGCATCTGAATACCGGAATCGCGTGATTAAGCGGTTACTGGAAATGGGCAAAATTAAACCTGAAGATGCGAACCGAGCCAGACGCTCCACTGTTCAAGTTAGTCCTAAAGTTTGTGAACAGCAAGCTAAGACGATCGCTCCTTATTTTTACAGTTACGTCTTCTCTGAACTTGAATCAATCTTGGGGGAGGGAGCCGCAAAGGAAGGGAATTATATCATTGAAACCCAGCTTGATCCAGCGATTCAGAGCAAAGCAGAATCAGCGTTGCGAAATTCAGTCAACAATGGTGGTAGAAGTTTTAATTTTTCTCAAGGAGCGCTAGTCACTCTTGACTCCAGTACTGGCAGCATTTTGGCAATGGTGGGGGGGACTGATTACAAAAAAAGTCAGTTCAATCGCGCTGTTCAAGCCAAAAGACAACCAGGTTCTACCTTTAAAATCTTTACTTATACGGCCGCTATTCAACAGGGGATTCCAGCATCCAAGAGTTATTCTTGCGCCCCTTTAACTTGGCAAGGCTTTACTTACAAACCCTGTCGTGCTGGTGCTGACACTAGTTTAGATATTGCCACGGGGCTTGCTCTTTCAGAAAATCCGATCGCCCTACGAGTTGCCAGAGAAATTGGGCTGAATAAAGTGGTGGGAATGGCACAGAATTTGGGAATAAAGTCAACCCTTAATCCGGTTCCTGGCTTGGTACTAGGTCAAAGTGTGGTCAATGTTTTGGAAATGACTGGTGCTTTTGGCGCTATTGGCAATCGTGGTGTGTCGAATCCTCCCCATGCGATTAACCGAATTTTAGATAGTGGTGATTGCCGCGATCGCAATGATATCAAAACCTGCCGTGTCATCTATTCCTTCGACCAAAATACGGATGCCAACAAACGAGTACTGCCAAATGGTGTAGCCGATGAAATGACTAGTTTGATGCGCGGCGTCATCACAAGAGGTACTGGTCGTAGTGCTGCCATTGGACTGGGGGAAGCTGGGAAAACAGGCACAACAGATAAAAACGTTGATTTATGGTTCATCGGTTTTATCCCCAGTCGGCGGCTTGTAACTGGTGTTTGGCTGGGAAACGACAATAATTCCCCTACATCTGGTAGCAGTGCTCAAGCAGCTCAGTTATGGGGAAATTATATGCAAAGAATTACTCGGTAAACGGGTATGGGGCATTAGGCATTGGCAATTAGGAACTATTGATCAATAAATGATCAATGGGTTTTTGTGATAAGACCTGATTTTGAGGACTTAAAAGTTTATCAACTCGCCTAAAAGCTAGCTAATGAAATTTGGCATGTTGTTAAAGGATGGGACAATTTCACTAAAGATACACTGGGCAAGCAAATTGTTCGGTCTGCTGATAGTATTTGTGCGAACCTTGCAGAAGGTAGAGGTAGGTACAATGACCAAGACAATCGACGTTTTTTCAAGATTGCGAGAAGGTCTTTGGATGAAACTATCAGCTGGTTGAGGTTAGCCTACGCCAGACAGTTATTGATAAATGAACAGGTAAGTAGATTCAAACCAATTCTTGATGAACTATTATCCAAGCTCAATGCTTATCTAAAATTCATAGGGAATAGGGAATAGCAACTTAATTCTCTTCCCAATGCCTATGTATGCCCCATGCCCTATGCCCTATGCCCTATTACTGATATCCCTGCCAAGGTATAACTTC
The DNA here is from genome assembly GCF_036919595.1 of Nostoc sp. Taxonomy (GTDB): domain Bacteria; phylum Cyanobacteriota; class Cyanobacteriia; order Cyanobacteriales; family Nostocaceae; genus Nostoc. Next base: position 69,079 of record NZ_JBALCO010000016.1, read on the forward strand.
AAGTTTGCCGCTAGGCTTAAATATCACTTGGAAGTGGGCGAGAGGTTCTTTATTGTTGGGAGCTGCTACATTGGAACCGTAAATAGCGTTGAACATTTTCGGAAGGGGTGTTTCTCGAAAATAGTCAAAGGCAACTTGGTTGAGTGGTTCATAGTCAGCAATTACACCATCTTTGTTGACTGCTACCCGGTATTTCAAATCTCGCGTAAAGGTGGGGGTACCACTCCAGGTTTGCCGAACTGTACTATAAAGCTTTTGGTTTAAACCTTTGACTATATTAGAGTCAGTAATTCTTGCACCCACTACCTCTGGCGTCCTCGCATATCCTCGCCAAGGGCTAACTTCTAGTACCCCTTGTGTATTAAAGACTACTCGAAATTGGGCGATTGGTTCATTGGAAATGGGAGCGCGGTTAGCTGGATTGTAAAGTACATTAGGCAGAGGAGTTTGACCTACTCCTAGATTCGCCTCTTTATTCACTGCTTTATAACCGACGATCGCTCCATCTGCTGCTACACCCAGACGATAGATCAAATCCTGTTGCAATCCTGAGCGATTAGTCCAAGCTGGATGAATTTGGTTGTACACTTGACGATTCAATGCACGCAGTTGGGATGGATCAGTAATTTCTGGAACTGTATTTAAAAGTGCTTCTAAATCTTTAACTGCCGGCTTTGCATTAGCTGTAGGCTTTGATGTGGGCGTTGCAGCAGCTATGGGAGTTACAGCAGCTGATGCTGGAGGAGTGATATTATTTATTCTAGAGCTAGTTTGCTCATCTGGTTTAGGCTGCGGTGGACGCATTTGGGGAGGTGGAATCAAGTTAAAGGCGATCGCTGCTACTGCTAAACTTGACACACCCACAGCAGCAGGAACAGCCTGCCTGGTCAAAGCTTGACTAGCACCGCCATAACGTCTGGTAACTGGTTGTAGTTCTAGGGAAAGTTCAGGTAAAGTTTGGGTATCAGCAAAAAACTGATCCACTGCTTCCACTAAATCAAACAACTGCACTGTATTCAAATCTATTTCAATAGGCGGACGTTTGGAATTGTTAGAGTGATCGAACCCCTCTGGAGCACCTTCTGAATGTATAATTAACCTGTGTCGGTTGCTGTCAACTTTCTGAAACTCAACTAGCTCCGATTCCTGGTTATGTGCTTGGGGATTGGGTACACTACTTAAAAATTCTTGGGCATAGCCACTAACAGCCCTCACCAAACTTTCAAAAAATTCCCGCCCTCCCGTTAGGGGTTGATTATAACCAGATAAATAGCATTCTGCATTTACCAATATTGATAATTCTGGGCGCATTTCCTGGAAGTGGGCAGCCCTACTGAGATCACTTAACCCTTCTAAAAGCAGTGTACAATTAGGTAGACTGTACTTACGTTGAATATTCATTCCACTTCACCGTCAAAAAGACTAATCCAGAACCGCTGCATTCCAGCTGTACCAGTACAAAATAGTAATTGTCCTAACAAATTTATTGCTAGCTGATCTAATTTTTCATCAGAACTTAATGCCAGTACACCAGAACGTCGAGCATTCATCCGGCTCTTAAAATGCGCTCTAAACCGTTCTAAGTAATTAGATAGGCGCAAATTCTGTTCTAATGGAATCTGCTTTTCTTCCATTTGTTGACATATCATTAATAACTGGCGGATGACAACAGTTAAACGCCGCGCTATGTAACAAGCAATGACCACTAGAGCTTTTGCTTCCATGATAGTTAAAGGACGGCGCATATGCGCTCTACGTAGCGGGTTAGAGCTACGCATCCGCCATAAATTCACCCTGTCTTTAACAATTCCTTTAAGATCCAACTCTTGAGCAAAAGTTAGGATTGCTTCAGAACCACCAAGCTCTAAAGCTTCAATTGCCAATAAAATTAGGTCAATTTGCAACCGCGTTCTCCGAGGACACGTCTTGGAAGCGATCGCAGGATCTGGTAAAGTGTCCAGAATCATCGGCAGTGATTCTTGGGTTGAACTGTTGAACGGCGTTAAACTTGCTGAGACATTCATTCTATAAATACCTTGTGCGGTTCCAACAGACTAGGTAAAACAAATTTAAAATCGGTAGCCAAGACTTGAGCATTAGACTTGTAGTAGTATGACTAGCTGATATATACATTACTTAACTCTTTCTACTCAAAGTTTTCCCTATATTGAAATCAAAGTTTTAAAACATAAGTTAATTCACCTCATTTATCAGTGCTATACCTTTTCTAGCTTGGTTTAGATTCTAATTATCGTCAATCAAAGGCGAAGCTTCAGCCTCGACCCCCAGCGTATGACATTATAGTGTACGATTTTTCAGGTATCTGAAATTGGGCATTGGAAAGTCACTGCGTTGCCGAAGTTCCTCCGGTTAAAGCAAGTGGCCTCATTGGGCATTTGTCAATAATCAATAGTTCTTTCTTCCTCTGCAAAGCCAGCTCCTTCACTCCTCCATTCTCCACTCTCCATGCTCCATGCCCCATGTCCCATTCCCCAATCCCTATTTTATGGATTTGAAGTCTCTCGTTCGTGACATCCCAGATTTCCCCAAGCCCGGAATTTTATTTCGGGATATTACTACGCTACTGCGCGATCCAGAGGGGCTGCGCTTTACTATTGACTTTTTAACACAAAAATGCTATGAGGCTGGTATCAAGACGGATTATGTCATTGGCATGGAGTCGAGAGGATTCATTTTTGGCTCACCTCTGGCTTATAAATTAGGAGCTGGTTTTATTCCTGTCCGCAAAAAAGGTAAGTTACCAGCAGCAGTTCATTCAATTGAATATCAACTAGAGTATGGTACAGACTGCCTGGAAGTGCATCAAGACGCTTTACACCAAGGTAGCCGAGTTTTGATTGTGGACGATTTGATTGCCACGGGTGGAACTGCGAGTGCAACAGCAAAGTTAGTACAGAAAATTGGCTGCGAACTAGTAGGGTTTGGGTTTATTATCGAGCTACGGGATTTAGAAGGGCGTAAATATTTGCCAGACGTACCAATTATCTCTCTAATTGAATATTAGTCATTGGTCATTAGATAAAGCACAAAGGACAAATGACATCTACAAGAATTTCCTTGGAGACAGGTCGGGATTGGCTAATCAGGCTAGTCACGAGCGAAACTTTTATTTATGTGGTAAAGCGGGTATTGCAGGCACTACTGACTTTGTTTTTGGCGTCAGCGTTGTCGTTTTTCATTATTCAACTCGCTCCAGGGGATTATGTAGATACGCTGCGGCAAAACCCGAAGATATCTCCAGAAAGAATTGAGGAAATAAAGCGGCAGTTTGGTCTGGATAAGTCTTGGCCAGAGCAATTTTGGCTATGGGTATGGCGAATCTTGACAAAAGGGGATTTTGGCACGAGTTTTATTTATCAACGTTCAGTGGCATCGCTGTTGTGGGAACGGGTACCAGCGACTTTGCTATTAGCGATCTCATCTTTAATTGTCACATGGGCGATCGCCATCCCTCTAGGGATTTTTGCTGCTGTTAATCAAAATAAGCTATCAGACCGAATTTTACAGGTGATTAGCTACGCCGGACAAGGCTTTCCCAGTTTCATCACTGTCTTAGCGCTGCTGGTTTTAGCCCAACTCACCTCGCCTTTATTCCCAGTGGGTAGTATGACTAGCATTAATCACTCAGAACTGACGTGGTTTGGCAGAATTTTAGATATCGGTTGGCACATGATTTTACCCACGATCGCCCTCTCAATTACTAGTTTTGCTGGTTTACAACGCATCACTCGCGGCGAATTATTGGATGTTCTGCGTCAAGATTATATCCAAACGGCTCGTGCCAAAGGACTGCCAGAAAACCGCGTGATCTACGTTCATGCACTCCGCAATGCGATAAATCCCTTGATTACCTTATTGGGTTTTGAATTAGCTAATTTATTAAGCGGTGCCTTCATTGCGGAATATTTCTTCAACTGGCCCGGTTTAGGGAGATTGTCTCTACAGGCTTTACAAGCTCAAGATTTATATTTGTTAATGGCAAGCTTGGTAATGGGCGCAGTGTTGCTGATTGCTGGTAATTTAACCGCCGATTTAATGTTAAAAGCCGCCGATCCTCGCATTCGCTTAGAAAATCTCAATTAGTCATCCCCCATTTCTCTTCATCTCATCTCCATGTTGTCCGAAGTTTATTACTTGGTGCGCTCAAAAACTGACGGTAATTATCTCATAGCTCGTCCTGACACCGAAACATCAGGTTATTTATTGCTGTTTCAGGAAAACTTTGATGCCCTTAGCTATCTCAACACCCATGCGGCAGAAGTGGCAAATCGCTTTACTGTAGAATCTATTGCGCGTACACAGTTGGGAAACTTGCTCAAACGCTGGGGTTTTAGCGGTGTGGGTATTGTAACTGACCCGTTATTGCCCAAGGTTGAGTTTTTGCAGCACAGTTAAATTTATGGATTAGCGTAGACGCTTCCTCGGCTTGTCGTCAGACATCGCTTGCTAATATTGTTTAAGCAAATAATTGTGCGATCGCACAAGTAAAATCAGACAATATGGGTAAATTCAATTCATCACCATTGAACAACCCTGAGATTGACAGCATTTATTTAGCCCGCGCAGGCGGGCTTGGTTTGTTTAGCCGCAGACTTCAGTCTGTCGAAGCCTTTACACTACTACCTTTTCTAAACTCAACTTAGAACGTTTCACTTGCTCAGGAATCGCTACGGGATAATCTCCGGTGAAGCAGGCAGAACAGAAACTATTAGTGTCTTCTCGTGTCGCTTCTAGCATTCCCTCCCAACTGAGATAGGCGAGGCTATCTACTTCCAGTTGATTGGCAATTTCTGCTACTGACTTGGTAGCAGCAATCAGCTGATCCTGAGAATCGGTATCAATGCCATAGAAGCAGGGATGAGTTACAGGCGGAGAAGAAATTCGCATATGTACTTCTACTGCACCTACCTCACGTAAGGTTTTGACTAGTTTACGGCTGGTAGTACCCCGGACAATCGAGTCGTCTACGATGATCACTCGTTTACCCGCTAGCACATCTTTGAGAGGGTTGAGTTTCATGCGGATACCTGACTCACGCATGGTTTGGGTTGGTTGAATAAAGGTTCGTCCAACATAGCGATTTTTAATCAGTCCTTCGGCGTAAGCTACACCAGAAGCTTGGGAAAATCCGATGGCAGCAGGGATACCAGAATCAGGAACACCAAAGACAATATCGGCATCTACAAAAGATTCTTTAGCTAATTGATGTCCTAACCGCATCCGATAGCTGTACAAACTCTCATTGTGCATGACGCTATCAGGGCGGGCAAAGTAAATCATCTCAAAGATACACAATTTCCGCTGGGGCTGTTGACTCCAATGATACGAAGCCAAACCTTCTTCAGTAATCCAAACTAATTCACCTGGTTCTACGTCTCGCAGGTATTCGGCTCCAATGATGTCTAAACCACAAGTCTCCGAAGCCAAAACGTAACGGACTGGATTACCAGCCAAAGTGCCAATTACTAAGGGGCGAATGCCATTGGTATCCCGGACACCCATAACGCCGTTAGGAGTGCCAATAACTAAACTAAAAGCTCCTTGGCAACGATGAAATGCCTGAATTGCACCTTCTAACCAATCTGCACCAGTATTGATCGCTTCGGCGATCGCAAAAGCGATCATTTCTGAGTCTGTTGTTGTGACTAAGTTGTATTTTTTCTCAAGCAACTCTTGACGTAATTGCACCGTATTGACTAAATTGCCGTTATGTGCTAGTGCTAATGACCCTAAACGAGTTTCCAGCACTGCGGGTTGGGCATTAACTTTGCGGCTAGAACCTGTGGTGGAATAACGTGTGTGACCAACAGCAAGGCTACCAGGCAATTGATCCAAGATGGATTCATTGAAAACTTGAGACACCAAGCCCATATCTTTGTGGAGGTGTACTTGTGTACCCTCAAAGGTGGCAATACCGGCTGATTCTTGACCCCGATGCTGAAGGGCATACAATCCAAAGTATGTCAGTTTAGCAACGTCTTCTGCTGGTGCGTAGATGCCAAAAACACCACAAGCTTCTTCTGGCTTGTCAGGCTGATTTTCATGACTATTGATTGGGTTGTTGGTCTGCTCGGGGTATTCATCCGAAGTGACAGAATGAATAGAAATCATGCTAGCTTTGCTCCTGGTGGGGGGGTCAATCAATTTTGGATTTGAGATTTACAATTTTGGATTGACCGCACCCTAGTAGGAATGCGGCTTGAGATTTGAGAGTGGCTACTTTTAAATTTGTTTCGCTCACTAGGAGTAAGACATAAACCATAAGAAACACCCTCAATCCAAAATCTAAAATTCAAAATCTAAAATCGGTAGTCAAGTCACTGGGATTATATAGATGGTAGCGAAGTCTTAACAAATCTTTAACCATCCATTAAAACAGTACCGTAATTATGCTCAGGGATGCTAATAAAAGAGTTAAAAGTGAGGAATGAGGAGTTATGCTTTTTATTCCTAACTGCTTACTTTCAACTCCTAACATCTTTAACTGTGGGTAGTAGTGTGGATGGCGAGACGTCTGGCGAGCGCATGGGAATAGCGATCACTCATATCTTCGATCCTAACTTTGATTAAGGCTTGGTTATCAGTAGTGAAAACCCCCAAACCCGTCTCATAATTACGAACCGTACCCAGTTTTTGCCATTCTTGACCCAGATGTTCCTGTAAGTATGATTTCCAAATTTCTTGTTGTTCTGATGCTACAGAAACTAAAATCCTGGTACCACCTTCGGCAAACAACACCTCATCCAGACGGTTTAAGGGCGCTGGTGCTATTTCTAAATTGATTTCGGCACCAAGGTTACCAGCAATACAACATTCGGCTATTGCGATCACCACCCCTCCCTCAGAACAATCATGGGCTGAACGAACCCAACCATTACGAATTCCTTCACGACAAACTTTCTGGACGCGGCGTTCCAAGTCAAAATCTACCCGTGGCGGCTTTCCGGCAACAGTACTGTGGATAGTGGCTAAATACTCAGATGCTCCCAAACTGATTTGGGATGCCAGAGGTAATCCGAGAAGATAAATTACATCGCCAGATGCTTGCCAACCTTGACCACAAATTTTGGTTATATCGGGAATCAAGCCTACCATACCCACAACCGGAGTGGGATAAATGGGTTGTGGAATACCTTGGGAATCGAGGGTTTCATTGTACAAAGAGACATTTCCGCCTGTGACGGGTGTTGCCAATTCTCGACAAGCTTCTGCCAAACCGCGACAAGCTTCTGCCAATTGCCAGTAACCAATCGGTTTTTCTGGAGAACCAAAATTCAGGTTATCCGTTACCGCCAGAGGTTCTGCACCCACACAGCTAAGATTGCGTGCGGCTTCTGCCACCACTGCCTTAGCTCCCTCGTAAGGATCAAGATAAACATAACGAGGATTGCAATCTACTGTTGCTGCCACTCCTAATTTTAGATTTGGGATTTGGGATTTTAGATTAGGGACTTGTTCAAGTGGGCGTAAGCGCACTACAGCTGCATCTGCACCACCTGGTAGTATCACTGTATTATTTTGTACTTGATGATCATACTGACGATATACCCAGTTTTTAGAGGCGATCGTGGGTGTATCGAGCAAAGTTAAGAGAATATCATTCCAAGTTTGCAGGCGTCCTTGGAGTTCTATTCCAGCAGTTGTGCAGGGAGGTAAGGAATCAGGAGTCCATTCCCAAGCTTGACGTGCATATTCTGGAGGTTCTGTCAACAAATCCCGGTGATAAAGTGGGGTATTTTCCGCCAAAGCTTCAGCGGGAATTTCTGCTGCTACTTCACCCTGGAAGAGAATCCGCACGATGGGTTCAGCAATTACTGTACCGGCAACAACAGCATGAAGTCCCCAACGGTGGAAAATGTCGATTAATTCTTGCTCATGCCCTTTATGGGCAACGAACAGCATTCGTTCTTGAGATTCCGAAAGCAAATATTCATAGGGAACCATCCCCGTTTCTCTTGCGGGAATCTTATCTAAATCTAGTTCAATTCCCACACCGCCTTTCGCCGCCATCTCTGAGGTAGAACAGGTGATCCCGGCTGCTCCCATATCCTGGGCGGCGACAACTGCACCTGTCTTAAACGCCTCCAGACAAGCTTCAATTAACGACTTTTCCAAAAAGGGGTCGCCCACTTGCACAGCAGGACGGTCATCCATTGACTGTTCGCTCAATTCTGCACTGGCAAAACTTGCGCCTCCTATACCATCGCGTCCTGTGGTGGAACCGACATACAACACAGGGTTACCTAAGCCAGATGCCCCAGATTTGACAATTTCTAGCGTTTCCATCAACCCCAGCGCCATAACGTTCACCAGAGGATTACCAGAATAAGCAGAATCAAAGTAAACTTCGCCACCAACGGTGGGCACTCCCACACAGTTGCCATAATGGGCAATTCCTGCAACTACACCAGTAAATAACCTTTGGGTTTTGGCATCTTCGAGGGAACCAAAGCGCAGCGAGTTCAATATCGCAATGGGACGCGCACCCATTGTAAAAATATCTCGGAGAATGCCTCCCACTCCCGTTGCCGCTCCCTGAAAGGGTTCGACAGCTGAAGGGTGATTGTGGGATTCAATCTTAAAGGCTAGTTGTAGTCCGTCACCCAAATCTACAACCCCAGCATTTTCACCAGGCCCTACAAGGATGCGGGACCCTTCGGTAGGAAACTGTTTGAGTAAAGGTCGAGAATTTTTGTAACAGCAATGCTCTGACCACATTACGCCAAACATTCCCAGTTCAGCTTTGTTGGGATGACGCCCTAAGCGACGGACAATTTCTGCGTATTCTTCTGGTTTTATACCTTCAGCAGCGATTTCTTGGGGGGAAAAGGGAGCAGGAGATGTGGCAGTCATGGAAATAATGCACCAATTGTACAGAGCATTATTCTATCGATTTACTTGACCTCTAAATGCAGATATAGGATTGTTCATCGCTAGATGCTACAGATCGGTTGAATAGGTAAATCTATTTAGGGACTTCCAAAGAATAATTTATCGAACAAGTAAGAGTACAGCACCGATCAAATATCTGTTTTACCGAAAGTCTGTGGATGCCATACCCCTACAATTTGGGTCTTTTTTTGATTGGAAGTCCCTAGAACCTATCCTACTATTCTAAAAATCCCTAGTCCTTTTCGTAAAATGCGCTTAAAAACTTGATTTTTAGTTTTTAGTTGTCAATAAGCTTAAGCTTTGTAGCACAAATATTATTAATGGGATAAGTTCTAATGATTTATACGCTTTCAGGAAAGGACACCATTAAGGGCACGGGTGCTGCCAGCATCGGCGACTTGAATCAGGGTGGAAATGGGACTGGCATCGCTAACAGTGGCAGTCTGAATATAGAGAACGGTGAAGACGCGATCGCTGGCACAGGGAAGGGCGGTAACGGCGGCGATGAGAAATTTATCTTTGCAGATAGCTCTTTCTGCTACAGTACTTTGGTAAACGGGGCATAGGTTTGTTAACTATCTCGCCTTATATCCCTGTATGGAGGATGTCACTTCCTCTATCTCGTGTTTTAACCCCTGAGTGTCTAATAGGTGTAGTATGCTCTTAGTCTGAAAAAGCATCTACCAGCGTATATATTCTTAGCTCCAAACTTGCATAGATTTACTGTAACTCAGCGATTACTCGCCTATATGCAGTTTAGCTGTAACAATGAAGTGACGAAAATCACACGGATCTATGATTAGGATCGTCTCCCTGCACTTGTGAAGTAGGCATAATTAATGACAACTGAACTCTAGCCGAGTCATTAATAGGGAACACACTTAATTGCCGACAGCCTTAATCAAAGACTGTCGGTTTTTTATGTCCGTATATCCTTCATCCTTTGAGAAATGCCCCATAAATATACCTATTGAACAAGAATTCACCTATTCTGAATACAAGAGCAAAGCTGGAGACTCCGAAAGCTGTGGTCAGTAATCAAAATGCTAAGGGACTCGCTTTTTCGTGTCACTATCAGTGGGAGATTCAGACCCACCACTAAGAAAGTTGACCACCAGATCTATGATTTAGTGGGGGTCTCAAACCCCATTTATTCATCCGCCAAGGGACTTGCTACCGCAGCGGTACCCGCTTTTTCGGTCAGAATTCATGGCTTTATTCTGACTCCTAATTCTTTCTTAATAAAATTTCCCCACAACTGGTTGGTAACTTGACAAATATTTTGCCAGAGCCACTACCAAATGTGGGGAGGGTATGATCAAATTGGGGATCTTATGCCTATCGAGTGCTAATATTTTGCACTCACTTTAGTAGACCAGAAGTATACTCCTAGAACCAGCACACACTTTGTATTAAGACATCGCTTGAATGATGTAATCAAAGTAGGGTGCTGCTTGGGCAGTGTCTTCCGCACTCAGCAAGCTAAGAGAGGCTGTTTTGAGAGAATTGATCGCTTCTACCATTCCAGGCACGGGAACGCCCAATGAATTGTACATTTCCCGCACGCCAATCAAACCGATTTTTTCAATTGGCTCTTTGTCGCCTGCAAGCACACCATAAGTAATTAGACGTAAGTACCAACCAAAATCACGGATACATAGAGAGCGCTGGCGTTCTCCGTAAGCATTACCTCCGGGGGAGATAAAATCAGGACGCTTCTGCCAAAGTTGTTTGGTTGCTTCCTGAACTATCTTTTTTTCGTTTTCGGCTAAGGTAGCCGCAATCCGCGTCCGTTGTACGCCGGTTTGCAAAAAGTCTTTGATATTTTTAAGTTCGCCACTGCTGGGATAGCGCAGTTCGTCGTCGGCTTTGAGAATAACTTGGCTAATTACAGTCATGATTGTTGAAATCACCTGAAATATTATCTGTTAGTTTAACGAGTCGGAGGTACACAAGTGAAGGGATAGGAGCTACTTATATATTGAATTTATCTGTTTGGGGAGATGAGGGAGGTGACGAAGCAGGGGAACAGGGAAGAGGGAGCACAGGGGGGAAAGAGGTATTTTATATCATTCCCCCTTGGAAGAGCAGCACCCTGCCCCTATGCTTCTTACCAATGCCCCATGACGCCACTTGCTTGAAGTAAGTGGCTCCCCCATGCTCAATAACTAATAACTAATAACTAAAATGATTTGGCAACAGGGTGAATTAATTGAAGTGACGATCGCTAACCTGAGTGATACAGGCGATGGTGTAGGACGCGCTGATGAGCGTGTTGTCTTTGTCCCAGATACTGTACCAGGCGATCGCGCCATTGTCCGCTTGGTTCATGTTAAACCCAAATTCGCCCACGGGAAGTTTCAGCAGCTATTAGAGCCATCTCCCCACCGGATTCGACCTAGTTGTATTGTGGCGGATAAGTGCGGTGGTTGCCAGTGGCAGCATATTAATTATGATTACCAGTTAGTAGCCAAGCAAAATCAAGTTATTCAAGCTTTGGAACGCATTGGCGGTTTTGTTCAACCACCGGTAGATCCGGTACTTGCCGCCCCTTCTGCTTTAAACTACCGTAATAAATCTACATATCCTCTGAGCACATCGGCAACAGGACAGGTACAAGCTGGTTACTACCAAAAAGGTAGTCACCAATTAATTAATTTAAATCAATGTCCAGTCCAAGACTCGCGCTTAAATCCCTTACTTGCCGAAGTTAAGCAGGATATCCAACAACGGGGTTGGCAAATTTATGACGAACAGCGCCACCTTGGACAAATTCGCCATCTCGGTTTACGCATTGGCCGACACACAGGAGAAATGTTGCTGACTTTGGTAGTGAAGAACTGGAATTTATCAGGAATTGAAACCCAAGCCCAGGAATGGTTAAAGCGCTATCCCCAGTTAGTGGGAGTGTCGCTCAATCGCAACTCTGATCGCACAAATGCTATCTTTGGATCAGAAACCCGTTGCATCGCTGGAGTCCCACACCTGCGTGAAAATTTTGCTGGATTGGAATTTAAAGTGCGCCCAGATACATTTTTCCAAGTTTATACAGAAACAGCAGAGGCACTATTGCAGGTAATTCAATCAGAACTCAATCTTCAAGGGCATGAGTTGCTAGTTGATGCCTACTGTGGTATTGGGACTTTAACTTTACCCCTCGCCAAAAAAGTCCGGATTGCTACAGGATTAGAAATGCAACCAGCAGCAGTGGAACAAGCTATTTTGAATGCCCAGCGTAACAGAATTGATAATGTGACATTCCAAGTCGGGGCGGTAGAGAAATTGCTGCCAAAAATGGGCACAATACCAGAAGTAATAATACTCGATCCGCCACGTAAGGGGTGCGATCGGGCTGTCATCGACACTTTACGGCAACTGAAACCATCTCGGATCGTTTACGTCAGCTGTAAAGTAGCCACCCTCGCCCGCGACCTGAAATTACTTTGTCAAGATGGGCAATATATTATCACACGGGTACAACCTGCTGATTTTTTTCCTCAAACGGCTCATGTTGAAGCTGCTGCCTTTCTTGCGCTATCAAATTTGTACAAGGATAGTAATTCCTTTACAAAAACTGAAATTTGAAATTTTTAGTCTAGCGCATACTAAAGATGCTAAAATTGAATTAAGCTAAAAATAGAAATTCATTTTGTTTAAATAAATTCAAGTTGCATAGCCTCTTAAAAATATGAATTGGATTGTGTAAATCAGAAATCGCCAATTAATTAGAGTATGCCAATACTCTGTCAAATTACTAGCATCTTTTGAAGTTGCTGAATTCATTATCAAAACTATTCCAGCCGTTTTATATCTAAGCAATCCAAACTCATACTATAGAGCTAATGCTCCCTAGCATTTTCAAAATTTAGTTTTAAAGACGCAAGTTTGAAGGCAGCATGACCACCTCAAGTTTTATCAGGGTGCCTGTAATAGCAAACTGATGTCTAGCTAACTGAAAGCTATGGGGTTTCTCTTGTGATTACTATTTCACTCCGTCCAGTTGGACGTTATTGGGGCACTATTAGTTTTGCCTCAACCCTCTACCTTTGTCCAATATTAGACTTACTATTGGCAGAAATCCCAGCAAAATTACAAGCAGAACTGCGGCTAGGACTTCAAGAAGCCTTAGTGAACGCAGCTAAACATGGCAATAATCTTGATCCAAGTAAAACAGTTGTAGTCCGTTTTTCCTTAATAGATAATCAATATTGGTGGATAATATCAGACCAGGGTAGCGGCTTTACTCCTTCATCTACTAGTGATGAGGAGCCAACAGACTATTTACCACCAGATGAATCAGAAAGTGGTCGTGGTTTATGTCTTCTGCATCAAATTTTTGATCAGGTAGAGTGGAACCGCAAAGGCACAGAATTGAGGCTTTGTAAACAAATGGAAAATCGTCCCCGTTTATCTCTGCGACGGTAGCTTATTTAAGAGTTAGGAGTTAAGAGTTAAAAATTTGAAACTTTTAACTCCTGACTCCTAATTTTTAAGTTTTTCCGTGAGTTGGACAGGGAGGCGCAGAAATAGAGCGATCTAACCAACCAACTGCTTGTTCTAATCTGGCTTGAGCTTCTTGTGGCTGATTTTTTAAAAGAAACACAACAGCTGCTGCCACTTGTTCATTAGCGCGGGAATTACGGTTAGACTTGAGGCGATGCCAATCGTTAGGGGAGATGCTCAGTCTTTCCATCAAGGCTTGAGCTAGTTCCAGAGTACTAAGTTCATTCAGTTGACTAGTTTGAGGCAGCTGGGTAGATTGGGACATAATCTATTGGCACATTTGCATTTACTTCTACTGTACTACTTGTAAATGAAGCCGTCTAAACAATCACAGCCATCAGGGGAAACTCCAGAACCAGATTTTGAACAAGAATTGGAGGAAGTAGAGCGATCGCTCCTATCCTTAAAAGAGCGTTATGATCAAGTGCAAAGCGATCGCCAACAACAGGCACAATGGCAACAGTACCGCGATCAACTGAAGCACAATAAATCTCAGACACCAAAAATCAAAGCAGAGTTAAAGCAAATTCAACAGCAGTTGGAAATGTTAGAACTAAACTTAGAAAGCCAGTTATTTTCTTGGCGTAGCCTCAAAAAACCTTTCTGGCAAGTCGTCCGCTTTGGTGGAATGGGCGTTATCATAGGCTGGATATTAAAGTCTTATGCTGGATAAATATGGTAAATCGACGGATTGCAGAAATATTGCGAAGTGGTGAACCTGATGAGTCTCTCCAAATTCAAGGCTGGGTGCGGACGAAACGCGAGTCCAAAGGGTTTGCTTTTATTGAAGTCAATGACGGCTCATCACTAGCTAATTTGCAAGTCGTCATTAATCAGGATTTGCCAGATTACGAAGCTATCTTGAAAAAATTGAATACAGGTGCTGCTGTTGAGGTGACAGGGGCACTAGTGGCTTCTCTTGGTAAAGGACAGCGGATTGAGTTGAAAGCCGAGTCCGTGAAAGTTTACGGCGAAGCTGATCCCGATACATATCCCCTGCAAAAGAAACGCCATTCCTTTGAGTTTCTGCGAACCATTGGACATTTGCGATCGCGTACCAATTCTTTTGGTGCTGTTTTTCGCGTCAGAAATGCTTGTTCGACAGCAATTCACCAATTCTTCCACGAGAGAGGCTTTTTGTGGATACATACACCCATTATCACTGTTAGCGATTGCGAAGGTGCGGGTGAACTATTTAACGTTACCAGTTTAGATTTAAAGAATATTCCGCGCACAGAAAATCAAGCAGTAGATTACAGTCAAGACTTTTTTGCTAAACCCACATATTTAACAGTTAGCGGTCAGTTGGAAGCGGAAGTGATGGCGATGGCGTTTTCCAACGTTTACACATTTGGCCCTACCTTCCGTGCAGAAAATTCCAACACCTCCCGCCACCTAGCAGAATTTTGGATGGTTGAGCCAGAAATGGCTTTTTGTGACCTAGAAGGCGATATGGATTTAGCCGAGGCGTTTCTCAAACACATTTTTAAATATGTGTTGGAAACTTGCCCAGAAGACATGGAATTTTTTAATGAACGCATTGATAAATCTGTGTTATCAACAGCCGAAAATATTATTAATAATCAGTTTGAACGCTTAACTTATACAGAAGCCATCAAACTTTTAGAAAAAGCTGATGTAAAATTTGAATATCCTGTAAGTTGGGGTTTAGATTTACAATCAGAACACGAACGTTACCTAGCTGAACAATTATTTAAAAAGCCTGCGATCGTTACAGATTATCCAGCGCAAATCAAAGCTTTTTATATGCGTTTAAATGACGATGAAAAAACCGTCCGCGCAATGGATATTCTCGCACCCAAAATTGGCGAAATTGTCGGCGGTTCCCAGCGCGAAGAACGCCTAGAAGTATTAGAGCGTCGTGTCTTAGCGCAAGGGTTAAAGCCAGAAGATTTGTGGTGGTATCTTGATTTGCGTCGTTATGGTACTGTTCCCCATGCGGGTTTTGGACTAGGTTTTGAACGACTTGTGCAATTTATGACTGGTATGGGAAATATTCGTGATGTGATTCCTTTTCCGCGTACACCACAAAGTGCTGAGTTTTAGTTTTAAACCCAGGCGATTGATTATAAATCGTGTTTACCCAAATCAAGTCCGTCTGCGCGGACTAATAAAAACTTTAAAACCCGCATTCACGGGTTTTGCTTGTATAGCCGTGTATTTTCTTAAACGATTAATTAAAATTAAGATTTTTGAATCTCCTCTTGTAAAACTTGAATTTGGTCAATAGATAATTCAGTAACTTGAGCAATTTGCTCTAAACTCATTCCAATTCGCAACAAATTTAAAGCCAACTTTCTTGTTGTTTCTGCTTTGCCTTTGGCTTCGCCTTCTTCTAGGATTTGTTGATAAATGACTGATTCGCGCATAATCTCACTTCTTAAAATCTTGCTAATTACATTTTTATTTAACACCAGACCTGCTAGAATTCCACTGGCAGCAGCTATATTTCTTTGTAGCTGTTGATCTAACTATTGTAAATTTTACCTACTGTCCAAGTAACTCTTGTCTACGCCGCTCTTGTTGCTGCTCATCAACACGTTGCTTTACTTCTTCATACTTTACTGCGGCTGCAAATGCTTCTTCAAAAATTTGTCCACTTAAGTTTTTACTTTCATTTTCATCTCTTAACACAGAGATTATCTCCCTTCTTTGTTTATTGTCCAGGGCTAAAAACCATTTTATCAAAGCATTTAATATCATTTTCCTTGAGATAATTTTATTGTAAAAAATAACACATAAATGACACACGTACACCAAATAGCAATCCCCATTAAAATGCCTAGAATCTACATCTTGACAAGAAGATATTGCGCTATCTCTAGCGATAGATTTTAACATTGTTTCATCACATTCTTTACTAGATGCATCTTGACTAGCAAGACAATCTAATAACTTTATATCAGGAATATTACTCTCATCCACACTATTATATCCATTATAAAATGCTAGGCTTGCAGCAGCTACAGAAGCAGGATATCCATCAACTAATTCTCCTGAAGAGGCTAACCAAGGAAACTTAGATAAAATTAATAAGTAGTGATATCTATAATCAATGCAAAATGAAACTTTATATCCATTTGATTCGATGCCTGAAAAATTTATTTTTTGTAATAATCAGGTGAAAATGTATCTTTCTGCCAGCTTTCAGCAACTTGGCTAAGTATCTTCATATTAACCTGTGCATCACTTCTCATTGATGTTAACAACAAAGCCGAGCTAGTAACGAGCAAAGTTATTAAGCTTTTCACTGTAAAATTTCTCATTGATTTTCCTCTCTTATTACTTGTTTTAATTCATCATAAGTTTTAGGGATGGGATATGTAGATTCCCAAGGATTAGGGATATTAGCCGTATCATCTTTTATATCTATTGCATTTGTGAGTTGTTTTTTTGGAACTTCTTGTTTAGGTGTTAATTTCCGTGTAATTGAGGTTACTACAGTTGTTTTTGGTTGCTGCTTAATTTGCAAATAAACCTGTTTAGCCTTTTCAAGTTTAATTTTTGTCTGTCGGTCTTTATCGGCTTGTTGCCTTTTTTGTGCAACTAAAGCATCTTGATGTTCGTTTTCTCTGATCACAGCCTCTAGCTGTTCCCTTTCTGCTGTAGCAGCAGCTTCTTTTTTAATAGCCGCTTGTTTCTCTTGCTCTGCTTTTAAAGCAGCCTGAAGTTTTTCTTTTTCTATCTCTTCTATTTGAGCTTGTTCGGTTCCTAATTTGTCAGATGTAGGCAAATTTAGAGAACTTATTGTGGGTTGAGGTTGAGCATTTGGTGGAGTTTCATAAACTTTGGTAACTGGTCTATGAATAGGTACTGGGACATTTTCTTCAGGAGAAACAGAAACTAGGTTTTTATTGTTTGGTAGGTTAAGATCAGCAATAAAAACGGCAAAACATCCGACTCCTAAGCCGATGAAAACTTGCCAAAGTTTTTGTCTTTTCCGAGTCTGGCTAAAAGGTGCATTGACTGATTTAATTCCACCGACTGATACAGTAACTACAGAACTAGATGACGCAGCAGATTTAGACCCATTGTTTGATTGAATTGTCGTTTGTTGGCATAGTATTTTAGGCATTTGTAACGCTTTTTCAATTTCGTTCAATTTCTGCAAAATTACTTGCGTATTTTGAGGACGATGATTTGCAATAGGAGCTATCAAATGGTCGATTAAATCTCCCAAAAGGGGAGAAATACTGAGCGCATATTTTCACCAGTGCAACTCGTTAGTCAAAGGGTCATAAATTTCTTTATCCTGGGGTTCCTTACCTGTGAGCAGAAAAATAAAAGTCCGTCCCAATGCAAAAATGCTTGATATTTTAATTGCGATCGCACTCAATTTAGTCAATCCCAAGCATTTGAAAAGCTGGTTTACAAACTGTTGTTACTGTACCTCATAAACCTGCAATCTGCTGTACTTAGCATTTGTCAGTTAAGTATTGAATTTTATACACATAAATTAGGGTTACAACAATTGTTGTAACCCTACAGATTGGCTATATTAAATCTGCTCGAAAAGCACTATAGAATAACAATTAACTTCATAATTACCGAATTATGAGCAATTTTTTAGATTTACTATATCTAGATTAATGGTTTGCAAAAGCAAATACTTTCTTGCTTGCCTGTGCAGGATAAGTGACGCTAGTGTTAAAAGAATTGTGCAAAGTAAAACTCGTCATCCCAGAGGTCGAGTAGGAAACTAGAATGGCAATTCCAAATAAACAAGTAAAATCTAATATAGATATTTTAGATAATAGACGCACCCAAACTTGTATCCAGATTCGTATTCCTAAAGACTTGCATGAGAAACCAGCCATTTCACGACTGGTTTCTCACTATAGGGTCATAATAATCATTGCTGATGCTTAGGTAAGCACAAACGTGCCACAACATAGTTGCTTCCATCTACAACTGCGAAGTACTGTTTCCCAGATTGAAAGCGCCTTAACTTACCTGGATGAGTTGGGTTTATAAGTTTTGCACCAATCCAGCCCTGAAGAAGATGGGTGGTAATAAATTTTTGATTTCGGATTTTGGATTTTAGATTGATAATCCAAAATCCAAAATCTAAAATCTAAAATTGGCTATGCCATTTGATTTTCAATCGCCCACCGCGCTAGTTCAGTGCGGTTGTGTAAATTGGTTTTGCCCAACATATTGGACACATGGCTTTCAACTGTACGCTGACTAACATTAAGTTCTTCAGCTATTTCCCGGTTAGCTAAACCCCTAGCGACAAACTGGACTACTTTCAGTTCGGTTGGGGTTAACTGCACATCGAAGGGAACCTGGATGCGGGAACTGTTTTCGCCTCCTTTTGCTTGGTGTTCTTTCCAACGGATAGTTTGTTTCAGCGAGGATTCAACTTGTGCTACGAGTTCTTCTGGTTCAAAGGGTTTGACCATATAAACATCAGCACCTTTATTTAAACCCTTAACTCGGTCTGCACTTTGTCCCTTAGCTGAAAGGAAAAGAACCGGAATCCAGCTGGTGCGTTCGTTTTGCCGGACTTGTTCCACAAAAGTATATCCGTCCATTTCCGGCATCATCACGTCGCAGATAATCATGTCTGGAACATCTTGCTCTAAAATTTCCAGAGCTTCACGTCCATTTTCGGCGGTGATGACTTCGTATCCCCGGAATTCCAAGTAATCCTTCACCAGCAAGATGAGGTTAGGGTCATCATCAATCAATAGAAGTCGTTTGTGATCTTTCATGCTGGGCTCTTTCATAGCAGTGGCACTTGTCGCGCTTCGGTCCATCAAAGTCTTGAATATTTATCCTCTATGGTGGGTTATTCGAGATGTTGTCCTTTTTCCTACTTAACTTGCCTTTGCTGTCTCGAAGTCTCAAAAATGCCGAGCACTTTCAATAGACTAGTAGCTCGATAGCAAAAGTCCAGCAAGGATACGTATAGCAGTAGTATCTATAATGCGCTATTATATATCGCTTTGAAAGGGGCGGGGTAAAAAACACTGATTAAATAATAATCTTTCTGATTCACAAGTAAGTATTGGCTTAAAGATGACCCTACCTCAAAACCAACCCGCACTTTCTTAAAGCTTACTGCTATAACATATCCTTCGGTTGTTAAGCCTCTATAACGTGTTCACAAGAAACTAGGGAAGTTTCTGGCAAAGGATGGGTTGAAAATGCATATTCTTCTACCACCTTATTGCCTATTAAGTGTTCTCGGATGAGCCGCAGGGTAACTTCCGGGTTTGCTTGGCGATACCAGGCCCCATCAGGGTAAACCACCATTATGAGTTCAGAACAACAAACGCGCAAGCAGTTGGCTTTAGTTCTAGAGACAGACGCAAATGGGATAACTTTGTTGCGGCTCATCAAGTTTTAACTCTTTAAGTCGCTTTTTGAAGTATTCCCAAGATTCCAGACTAGCTCGTTTTGAGCAGCAGTTAGCAATTGTCTGGTCAGCGCAAATAAAAATGTGTCGCTGAATTTTTGCAAGTCCTAAAGTTTCTACACAATTACTCAGGGCTTGATGTTCGACAGACTTAGTGGTTTTGGGGATTTGATGGCTAGACTGGATCACTGTATTGTTACTCATTGAGTAGCTCCCTGATTACAGTTCTATAACAATTTCCAAGCTTTGCAAATAAAGTTGACCAGATAAAAATATTCGTAACTTACGAAACGGAACCTAAAAACTAGAAATAATTAAGCATTTATACTTAAATACCCTGATTCTCTTCTAGTTCGGGAACCCGTACTCAAGGAATTCTTGCCATTGGACGCCACTTTTCGGTAGATTAGCACTCAGGAGTTGAGAGTGCTAAACTATGGAGGAAATAATATGGCTGCTTTATCTTTAAGCGTTTCTACAGTTAAACCTTTGAGCGATCGCGTTTTCGTAAAAGTGAACGCCTCTGAGGAAAAGACCGCAGGTGGTTTGTATTTGCCCGATACCGCCAAGGAAAAGCCCCAGGTAGGGGAAGTAGTCGCCCTTGGTCCTGGCAAGCGTAACGATGACGGTAGCCGTCAGGAATTGGAAATTAAAGTTGGTGATAAGGTGCTGTACTCGAAGTACGCTGGCACCGACATCAAGCTCGGCACCGAAGAATATGTACTGCTTTCTGAAAAAGATATTTTAGCAGTTGTTATCTAATGGGTTATGAGGGCTATGGGTTATCAGGTATGGGTTATGGCGTATGGGAACAATCCCCAATCCCCATTACCCCTTATCCCTAGAGGGAACCCCAAGTTCCCCAATCCCCAATCCCTAATACCCAATTCAAGAAAAAATTGACCTAATCCCTGGATTTAGACACCTATGGCAAAGCGCATTATCTATAACGAAAACGCCCGTCGCGCCCTAGAGCGAGGCATTGACATTCTGGCTGAGGCTGTAGCTGTTACCCTTGGCCCCAAAGGTCGTAACGTAGTCCTAGAAAAGAAATTTGGCGCACCGCAAATTGTCAATGACGGTGTAACGATCGCCAAAGAAATCGAATTAGAAGACCACATTGAAAACACTGGCGTAGCTTTGATTCGTCAAGCTGCTTCTAAGACCAACGATGCTGCGGGCGATGGCACCACAACTGCCACCGTTTTAGCTCATGCGATCGTCAAAGAAGGCTTGCGGAACGTTGCAGCTGGTGCTAATGCGATTTCGCTGAAGCGTGGTATAGACAAAGCTACCAGCTTCCTCGTAGAAAAAATTGCTGAACACGCCCGTCCAGTGGAAGATTCCAAAGCCATTGCCCAAGTTGGTGCGATCTCGGCTGGTAATGACGAAGAAGTCGGTCAGATGATTGCTCAAGCAATGGACAAAGTGGGTAAGGAAGGCGTAATTTCCCTAGAAGAAGGGAAATCTATGTTCACCGAGTTGGAAATCACTGAAGGGATGCGCTTTGACAAAGGGTACATCTCTCCCTATTTCGCCACCGACGCTGAACGGATGGAAGCGGTTTTTGATGAACCTTTCCTACTACTGACCGATAAGAAAATCGCTTTGGTACAAGACCTTGTACCAGTGTTAGAGCAAGTAGCTCGTGCTGGTCGTCCTTTGGTGATTATCGCCGAAGATATTGAAAAAGAAGCTTTAGCAACCTTGGTAGTAAACCGTTTGCGCGGTGTACTCAACGTCGCTGCTGTTAAGGCTCCTGGCTTTGGCGATCGCCGCAAAGCACTACTAGAAGATATCGCCGTTTTAACTGGTGGTCAATTAGTTACTGAAGATGCTGGTTTGAAGCTAGATAACACCAAGCTGGATAGCCTGGGTAAAGCTCGCCGGATCACCATTACCAAGGACAGCACCACAATTGTTGCCGAAGGTAACGAAGCTGCTGTTAAGGCTCGTGTCGAACAGATTCGTCGTCAAATCGACGAAACCGAATCTTCCTACGACAAAGAGAAACTACAAGAGCGTCTTGCTAAACTCTCTGGTGGTGTCGCTGTAGTGAAAGTGGGTGCAGCCACCGAAACCGAAATGAAAGACAAAAAACTGCGCCTAGAAGACGCTATCAACGCCACCAAAGCTGCTGTGGAAGAAGGTATCGTTCCTGGCGGTGGTACAACTCTGGCTCACCTCGCTCCTGATTTGGAAACTTGGGCGAAGGAAAATCTTAAGGATGAAGAGTTGATTGGTGCTTTGATTGTGGTTCGCGCCTTACCCGCACCTCTGAAGCGGATTGCTGAAAACGCCGGTCAGAATGGTGCTGTAATCGCTGAACGCGTGAAAGAGAAAGAATTTAGTGTTGGCTACAACGCTGCAACAAACGAATTTGTCGATTTGTTAGCCGCTGGTATTGTTGACCCTGCTAAGGTGACTCGTTCTGCTCTGCAAAACGCTGCTTCTATTGCTGGTATGGTGTTGACAACCGAATGTATCATAGTTGACAAGCCTGAGCCTAAAGATAGTGCTCCTGCTGGCGCTGGCGCTGGTGGCGGTGACTTCGATTACTAATACTTTGTAGTTACATAAGTTGTAAAACAGCCGCTTTCCTTGTAGAGGCGGCTGTTTTTTTTTGTCAAGATTCAGGTGTTTCTAACGAGAAAATAACGAAATGGAAGATTACCAAGCCGCTTTTATGCAGCGTCACCTTGATACTGAAATATTATGTAGAAAAGAATCGGAAAGAAGAGTAGCCGCTATGCACTTTGGAGGTGTAACCATTGAGTGTTTATTAAAAGCAATGATTTTTGCTACCTTAGCAAAGGGTGCAACTCAGGAATGGAAGACAGATTCTACTAATCCTGGGCATACTATTACTAATCCGGGACATAGTTATATAGAAGCATTAAATCGGCACAATCGACTTAAATCTAGAATTGCTAATTTTCCTGAAGTGCGAAAATGGCTTAATGAAGTGGAAAATCCAAATAGCCAAAATTTTATAGATATGCGTTATTGTGGCCTTGAGCCTGATGATGAAAGTTACAAACGCTGGTTAAAAGCTTATCAGAATATCAAGGGGTGGTTACAAAAGCAAGCTACTCAACTTTAAAGAGGTGGTCAAATGCAAGAAAATTGGCAAGTTTTGCTAAAGAAAGAAATTGCAAACCAATATGTGCATAATTCACAAGAATGGGTTGATTTAAATATTTCTACATCAGGTTTATTGAATTTGACTATTGTAAGCGATCGCTTTATTAATTTATCTATTCCTCAGAGGAAAGAAGAAAGTTTAAATTTACTTAAATCACAAGTTCCTCATTTATCTCCTGGGTTTATTTCTTTATATACGCTTCAAGAAGCAGATTCACTAAATCTTTCAGCACCGCAGGCTTTTAATACAGCTTCAGTACAAACTTGGCAAGATTTAGCAATTCAAGCAGCAAATCCGCAAAATCAACCTCAACTTCCGCAGCGTGAACCCAGTTTACCCAGAACCGTAACCTTTTATTCCTTTAAAGGAGGAGTAGGTAGAACTACTGCATTAACCCATGTTGCTTCAATTTTGGCAATGCGTGGTCTTAAAGTCGTAGCTGTGGATTTAGATTTAGAAGCACCTGGCTTGAGTACAGCATTCAATCTCAAACCTCAACCAAAGTATGGAATAGTTGACTATTTTTATGAGCGTTCCTACTTACCAGAAGACGTAGAACCAAGTATTTCAATTGCTGAAATATTTGGTGAAGTGAAAATCTCTAACGCCACAGGAAGATTATTTGTTGTTCCTGCTGGTTGTCTTAATCTTGATTATGTCTCTAAAGTTGATGATCTTCATGCAACTACTATTATTGATAGAGATCAAAGTCTTTGGTCTGTTTTTAAACGTGAGATTTACGAACAATTAAAACCTGATATTATCTTAATTGATTCGAGAACTGGAATCAATCAATGGGGAGCTTTATCACTAATTCAAGCAGCTGACGAAGCAATTGTATTTCTTTTTCCTAACGAGCAAAATAAACAAGGAATAGAACTTTTAATACAATCACTACAATGGTTAAAAAACTTATCTATTAATTTTGTTTTTTCTCCTGTTCCTGATGTTACTGAGATTGGTCTTTCAAAAGTAAAACAAATTTGGTACTCATTGCTGAACAGATTAAATACGGTAACAAATGAAAACTATGAAACAGATGAAGATGAGCCAGATTTAGATAATTCTCAAACTCCAATAGAAAAACTTTTAGTAGTCCCTTATCTTTTGCCAATCGCTTTGGCTGATAGCTATCCTGTACAAGGTATGCAAGATTACTACACAAAAATTGCTAACTTAATTGATGAAAAAACTGATGAATTGAAACGTAGCAATGTTTTAAATACAATAGATCATCGGTGGGATATTATTGAAAGTTTGCGATTTCCTGAAGTAAATGCTGCCGATCCAAAACAAGATTTGAATTTATTATTTCAGCGTACTACTGATTTTGAAAGATTTTTAGACGATACAACCTGTCTAATTAGAGGGCGAAAAGGCACAGGAAAAACTGCACTTTATTGGCTTTTTCTAAAACACAAAAGTGTTGCTCAAAAATTAGCTCATGGACGGTTAGATAATACTGTATTTTTGTCAGCACATGGGAGATTTCAGGAAAGTCGCCCATCTCGTGATGAATTTCAAATTATCCATCAAACTTTACAACAAAATAGAGGCACATGGGAAGCTTTCTGGAGAGCTTATTTACTATTTAGATGTCATCAGGAAAATTTGTTTAACTTTCCTAAAGGAAAGAAAAGCGCAAAGTATAGTGAATTGAGGAAAATTATTAACAATTTACCTAAAGAAAGATGGCAGTCTGAATCTACTCAAGTTTTGTTAGAATTATCTACTAACTCTGAACTTCGCCTCATAGTCAAAGATGCCATAGATATTCTGCTTAATGAAGAAACCAAAAATAATTCTCAAAAACTGTGGTTTCTTTACGATGATTTAGATGAAGATTTTCCTGAAGTAGGAGGAATAAGACAGCAAGCACTTACTGGATTATTTCAATTAGTACAATCTTGTGATGCTAACAGATTAACAGAAATTAGATTCAAAATCTTCTTAAGAGAAGATATATGGAATCGTTTAAGTTTTGACAATAAAAGTCATTTTACTGGACGGGATATTATCTTACAGTGGACTAGGATTGATTTTTTACGATTAGCACTTCGTCAAGCAATACAATCTGAAGATTTCAAGAATTTGGTTGACCGTATTTCTCCTGTCGCTTTTGAAAGTATTGATCAAGCTACAGAAGAGGCAATTGATAAAGCCTTAGAATTACTGTGGGGAAGTCGTCGCCGAGGTGGAAATAGAGCTAAAAATGTATCTCGATGGGTTTATGAGCGATTAACAGACTCAAGTAACACTACTTTTCCTCGGAGTTTAAGTATATTACTTAAAGGAGCAAAAGAACAAGAACTAACCTATAAGGGACAATCATCAAGCAAATTCCGTACAGATCGCCTACTTCAAGGAAAATCCTTAGAATTTGGTTTGAAAAAAGCATCAGAAAAGCGGTGTGAAGAAATTAAAGAGGAATACCCTGATTTGACTAAATTTTTTGATTATCTTAAGGGTAAATTGGCTTTCTTATCTAAAGAACAGTTACAAACAGTATGGCAAGAGTCAGCACATGATATAGCAGACTTTGAAGAATTTGCTTCTTTTTTAAGTGAAATTGGCATTATTGAATGGCGCGAAAAAGAGAAACGCTATAAGGTTGCTGATATCTATGTGTATGGTTTTGAAATGGATCGTAGAGGCGCGGTATAAAAACAAATTTTATCGTATCACTATTTTGAACTACAGCGATGTCTACGACGGGCTACGCCTACGCACTTCTACTTTTACATAAAAACCCTGGAACAGCAGAATTTACCCAACTACCTGATAATTCAGTTGATTTAGTTACTTGTTTTCAAGCTTTCCACTGGTTCAATCCTGAACCAACGTTATCAGAATTTCATCGTACTTTAAAATCGTCAGGATGTTTAGCTGTAGTTTGGAATAATCGGGATAAAGAAGATACTTTTACAGCAGAATATAGCCGAATAGTCCACGAAGCATTTAACAATCACCCAGGAGAATCAAGGATGCAGTCAGTAGAGCTACTGTTAAAAACTCCTCATTTTATCAACATCCGCGAATCCACTTTTACTTATAGCCAACAGTTAGATTTAACTGGACTTATTGGACGGGCAAAAAGTGTTTCTTATTTACCGAATGAAGTTTTAGCAGACAACAAATTTATTAATAATTTTCAAGAATTATATCAGCGTTTTTGTAATGAAAGTGGTTTTGTGTACTTGGTCTATTGCACTAACGTACACCTTGGCGAATCAATTAATTAAATGACTTGTAACTCACAAATTACAGAAGGTTGGCATGGCAAACTTAATTTAGTCTATGCCGATCGCCACAACACAACCAAATTAATTTACAGTCACCAACAAGCACCTTTGAAGGTACAACGCCCATTTTACCCAGAAGGGGAAAAAGTTTGTCATAGCGTAATTTTACATACAGCTGGGGGAATGGTGGGAGGCGATCGCTTATCCTCTAACATCCACCTCCAACCCCAAGCCCAAGCTTTAATCACCACAGCTGCTGCAAGCAAGATATATCGCAGCAATGGCTTACAAGCTAGACAAACCATCCAGATGCAAGTTGATGCTGGTGCTTGTTTGGAGTGGTTGCCGCAAGAGACAATTTTATTTAACGACGCGATTTATCGGCAAGATTTACGGGTAGAATTAGCAACCGGGGCCAGTTGGTTAGGCTGGGAAATTACCCGATTTGGTCGCAGTGCTAGAGGAGAAAAATTTTACCTTGGAGAATGGCGATCGCACACCGAAATTTGGCAAGAGGGTATTCCTTTATGGATTGATCGGCAATACTTACCGGGTAGCGAAGATATTTTTCACAGTCCCCACGGCTTGGCTGGAAAACCAATAGTAGGTAGTCTCGTTTGGGTTGGTGGTGCAGTTTCAGTAGAAATCGTCGAAAAAACGCGAAATTTATGGTATGGGGAAGGAAAAGCGGGTGTTACCAGGTTACAACATGGATTATTGTGTCGATATCGCGGTTCTTCCACATCTGAGGTTAGAAACTGGTTTATTAATGTTTGGCAGCTGCTGCGAGTTTCTTTTTTGAATCGTGGTAATTGTATACCAAGAGTCTGGCAGGTTTAAAACGTAGACGCGTAGCGGCAAGCCGCAGGCTACCACAGAGGCGCAGAAAACACAGAGGAGATAGGAATGCAATTGACGCCGCAGGAAAAAGATAAGCTATTAATTTTTACTGCTGCTTTATTAGCAGAAAGACGTAAAGGAAGGGGTTTGAAACTGAATTATCCCGAAGCAGTTGCTTATATTTCTGCTGCCATTTTAGAAGGTGCAAGGGATGGGCAAACTGTAGCTGAATTAATGAGTTATGGTACAACTCTATTGACGCAGGATGATGTCATGGAAGGGATACCTGAAATGGTACATGAAGTACAGGTAGAAGCTACTTTTCCTGATGGCACAAA
This sequence comes from Nostoc sp., assembly GCF_036919595.1. GTDB lineage: Bacteria > Cyanobacteriota > Cyanobacteriia > Cyanobacteriales > Nostocaceae > Nostoc. The sequence goes on from NZ_JBALCO010000016.1 coordinate 96,445, forward strand.
GTTAGTAACTGTACATAATCCAATTCGTTAAGTTTAGAACTTTTAATTTATTATGATTCCTGGAGAAATTATTACACCACGAGGTGAAATTGAACTAAATTCTGGTCGCCCAACTGTAAAATTACAAGTATCAAATACAGGCGATCGTCCCATACAAATCGGTTCCCACTATCACTTTTATGAAGTCAACACCGCTTTAAATTTTGACCGAGAACAAGCGCGAGGAATGCGCCTCGATATCCCTGCTGGAACCGCAGTTCGTTTTGAACCCGGCGACGAAAAAGAAATAACTCTAGTTCCCCTCGTTGGTACTCGCCAAGTCTACGGCTTCAACGCCAAAATTAACGGAAACCTCTAAAAACCTCCGCCTACCTCTGCGCTTCCCTTAGCGTGCCTCTGTGTTTGAAAATTGCATAATTTCACAAACCCAATATTTAGCTTAATTGATTAATTATTTGAATTACATTCTAAAGAATTCCACGCCCCTCTCTCCGTTTCAAGTAGGCGGCTAATTTAGCAGGTGATTTTAACTTAACAATTTGGTGGCATCCAGTGTGAGGACATGCGATAAAAAATACGGGATTTTTCAGGAAATGTACCAAATATTTTTAATTACTGTTAACTTCAGTTTTATTTCATTAATATTTATTTACCTAAATTTACTATGAGCGTAAAAATATCAAGTTATACAAAATTTATATCTTAGTTTCCTAAGGTTGCTCAAAAATATTCAAATCAACACCATCGTCAGGAGTAGCATTATGCCTTACAGAATGGATCGCCGTGCCTACGCTGAAACTTATGGGCCGACAGTAGGCGATCGCATCCGACTTGCAGATACAGAATTATTTATTGAAGTTGAACAAGATTTCACTACCTACGGCGATGAAGGGAAATTTGGCGGCGGTAAAGTTATCCGAGATGGAATGGGACAATCCCCCATTTCTAACGCCGATGGTGCTGTAGATTTAGTAATTACTAATGCTTTAATCCTCGATTGGTGGGGTATTGTCAAAGCGGATATCGGCATTAAAGATGGCAAAATTTTCAAAATTGGTAAAGCCGGAAATCCTTATATTCAAAATAATGTAGATATTATTATTGGCCCTGGAACTGAAGCCTTAGCTGGTGAAGGAATGATTCTCACTGCTGGCGGTATCGATGCCCATATTCATTTTATTTGCCCCCAACAGATTGAAGTTGCGATCGCTTCTGGTATTACCACTATGATCGGCGGCGGTACTGGCCCAGCTACGGGTACAAACGCCACTACCTGCACCCCCGGCCCTTGGAACATTTACCGAATGCTGCAAGCTGCTGATGCTTTTCCTGTCAACTTAGGATTTTTGGGTAAAGGTAATGCTAGTCAACCCCAAGGACTTGTAGAACAAGTAGCCGCCGGTGCAATGGGGTTAAAGCTGCATGAAGACTGGGGAACTACACCCGCAGCAATTGATACTTGTCTCAGCGTTGCCGATGAATATGATGTGCAAGTAGCGATTCATACTGATACCCTGAACGAAGCCGGATTTGTGGAAGATACGATCGCAGCTTTCAAGAATCGTGTCATCCACACCTACCACACTGAAGGCGCAGGCGGCGGACACGCACCAGATATCATCAAAGTTTGCGGCCAAGCCAATGTTCTGCCATCTTCTACCAATCCCACACGCCCTTACACCCTCAACACCTTAGACGAACATCTGGATATGTTGATGGTATGCCATCATCTTGATCCTGCGATCGCCGAAGATGTTGCCTTTGCCGAGTCTCGCATTCGCCGAGAAACCATTGCTGCTGAGGACATTTTGCACGACTTAGGTGCATTTAGCATGATTTCTTCTGATTCCCAGGCGATGGGAAGAGTAGGCGAAGTGATAATTCGCACATGGCAGACATCTCACAAAATGAAGGTGCAACGGGGAACTCTTAACCCACAAGGAACAGAGCAAAAAGCAGATAACTGTCGGGCTAAAAGATATGTTGCCAAGTATACAATTAATCCGGCGATCGCTCACGGAATTGCTCAATATGTCGGTTCAGTGGAAGAGGGAAAATTAGCAGATTTATGTTTGTGGCGATCGGCGTTTTTTGGGGTGAAACCAGAGATAGTGATTAAAGGCGGAATGATTGCATGGTCGCAAATGGGCGATGCCAACGCCAGTATTCCCACACCGCAACCAGTGCATATGCGACCGATGTTTGGTAGTTTTGCTGGTGCGCGTCATGCTACATCATTAACTTTTGTTTCCCAAGCAGCTTTAGAGAAAGAAATTCCCAGCCAGCTAGGTTTACAAAAGGCAGCAGTTGCAGTTTCTGGGACACGCCAATTGAGTAAGCGGGATATGAAGCTGAATGATGCACTACCCCACATTCAAGTAGATCCAGAAACCTATGAAGTAAGGGCAGATGGTGAGTTGCTGATTTGTGAACCTGCGACAGTTTTACCAATGGCACAGAGGTACTTTTTGTTTTAATTCATGACCGAGCAATTTATCCCTTTTAAGGATGAGACTAATATTGGCCTGATAAGTTTTTTGTTTTAGAGTTACGATCAAATAGTTAAACGTTGCATCTGATGTAGAAAATCATGCTACCTTTTAAGAAAAAAATTGTGACTGATGAAGCGATGTGTCCGGTAGCGGTGTTGATTGATTATCAGGACTGGCAGCAAATTGAGAAGATATTAGAAGCTCATCAATCACAACAAAAACAAGAGTTTAATTTAAACCAGTATGCTGGTGTAATTCAACTAACTCAAGACCCTTTGGAATATCAGCAGCAAATTAGGGATGAGTAGTGTTGATACAACCTTTTATTTTTTTAGATACAAATGTAGTCTTGTATTTTTTGGGTGGTCGCTTGGTAAATCCACTACCATCAGGACAATATTTTATTTCAGTGATTACTGAGATTGAATTGCTCTCTTATCCGAGTCTCAGTTTAGAAGAAGAAACACAAATTATTGATTTTTTAAATAAAATTACAATTATTGGTATTGATAGTAATATTAAAAATTTAACAATTGCATTTTGCAAACAATACAAACTCAGGCTTCCTGACGCAATAATTGCAGCAACGGCAAAATCTCTAAATGCAACATTGTTTACAAATGATGTAAGATTGGTTAATTTAACAGAAATTAATACTCAGTCAGTGCAAATTGTGTAATGGGTGCGATCGCAATTCCTTTCTCAGTAGAATTCCAGCAACTATTAGATAATCTCACGTCTGGAGAATGAGCGATCGCTTATTTTGGAGTACGATAAATTTCTTTGTTACTTAACTTGTTCAAATTTAAACAGACCGTCACTACCTTTAACTACTTTGACAAGAACAGGTGTTTCGTTCGATGAAAGATTAACAGATTTGAGGTTTTCTAAAATGGTTTGACGAGTAGGATTGTCAGACCTAGATATAGCATCAATAAAAGCCTGAGTTGCATTATAAGCTGTAACTGTGCGCCAGCTAATCTGTCCTCCCCATCTTTCTTTAGCTGTATCCGCAAATTCTTTTGAGTTCTGTTCTCCTGCGAACCAATCTACAGATATAACTAAACCTTCAAAAGCTTTTCCACCCGATCTTAAAGTGTCTTGGCTGTACAAAGCATTTCCTCCTACCAGAGGCAATTTTTTACTTCTTTGAGCGCGAGCAATTGCAAGTGCCACAGAAGTTAACTCTGTATTCGGAAAAAGGACAATTGCATCTGCTTTATCTTGTTCATTAATTTTTAAAATTTCGGCAGATGTATCCAATAAAGGATCAGCCAAATTTATACTACGTATAACTTCCTCATTCTGAGCTTTAAATAAGCTTTCAAACTGTCCTTTTACGTTCTTACTATAAGTATCATCAGGATTGTAGAAAATAACTACTTTTTTATAGCCCTGATTCCTAGCATAATCTGCTAATTTCCCAGCATTTACTTTAGTAGAAAGTACTGTACGCCTTATGTGAGTGAGAAGGGGTAGCAAAAAAGAAAGGGAAACCACAAGATAAAGGTAACGAAACCAAAGCTTGAGGTCTCCCAATGAA